>JAHHHV010000077.1 GCA_019359155.1 Pegethrix bostrychoides GSE-TBD4-15B | reverse complement strand
ACCGACGATGGTGGCAAACAACCCCCGTTCTTTCAACGGTTCTAGCTCTCTTGGCTTTCTCAGATGTCCTTACAGTACAGGCATTTCTAGGACTTGAACAGCTTTTTGCCATACTGAGAATTGCTGGAGACATGTGCTGTGACTGGACACCAAACTCTTTCCATGAGAAAATCAAGCGACTCAGCAATAGTCAAATATCCTGAATCGACCATGCTAGTAGATATTCAAAAGCTAAACCTTGGTTCAGATTCCGCAGAAAGAGACATTACAGTTGGCTTGTCAGAGTATTTCTATCAAAATTCAACGTATCAAAGATTTCTGAACAGCAAAAAGACAATCCTAGTCGGTAATCGAGGTGCTGGTAAAAGCGCGATTTTCAAATATATTGCATCGACAGAAGTTAAGAAAGGAAATCTAGTTTTAGAATTGTCTCCAGAAGAATATTCTTACGAACTGCTCACTCAATACTTAAAGCGTGAGAACGAAGGTTCTTGGGGAAAGCAGAGTTCTTATTCGGTTGCTTGGCAATATCTTATATACAATCTGATTTTCAATAAAATTGTTGAGAGCAAGCGAGGCTTACTACTGGGTTCCCAAAGAGATATCTACAATTATGTCAATGCCAATTCTGACGTGAAAGGACTGAGTCCAATCAGTGTTCTGGTAAGTTACCTCAAACAGCTAGAAACTGTAAAGTTAGACTCTCACGAAAGTCTTGTCAAGTCAAGAAATTTGCAATCCCTCTATAGCTTAGAGGAAATCAAAAATCTGATTCCTAGCTTGAGAAAAGTTCTAGATAAAGTAAGAATGAAGGTTTTGATCGATGAGCTAGACAAAGGCTGGGATGATTCTGAAGATTCTAAATACTTCATCGCTGGCCTATTTCAAGCCACCCAGAAAATCAACCTGATTAGCCCTAATCTGCGAGTTTATGTTTCCATTCGTCAAGAACTCTTTGACAACATTCCTCAAATCTATGATGATGCCCAAAAAATTAGAGAAGATGTTGAAGTGATTCGTTGGGGTAAAAATGAATTGCTTGAACTGATTGGTTTAAGAATTGCTCATTCGTTTCCTGAAACCGCCAGACTAGATACATTGAATCGCTGGAAATCAGTCTTCACAGCAAGGCTAGACTCCAAATTTGAAGATTCTGCTGACTATATTATTAGCAGAACTCAGCTACGCCCTAGAGAGCTACTCCAGCTCTGTAAACTCTGTGCAGAGTATCACTCTGGCGGCAAGAAGATCGATGAGGATGCCATCATGGCAGCTGAGGAGATCTACTCTGAACAGAAAACAAAAGATTTGGCTTCAGAGTATAGGTTCCAATATCCGCATCTATTAGATGTATTTGAAGTTTTTCGAGGGCAGAATTGCCACTTTGAAAAAAACGATCTAGATTATTTGCTACTCGCCATGGTCTGTGGTGAAGTGCATGTCGATCGTGCCACAGAATGGATTGGTGGGATGGATTATCTAGAGCTAAAGCAACTGCTCTGGCAAATTGGTTTTTTGAAGGCATGGATACCTAAGGCAGCAGGCGGTTCAGCCGGTAAAGAGACTTACTTAGGCCACTATGAGTTACCCACTGTCAACCTAGAGAACATTGAAAAGTTTCGAGTTCATCCAGCCTTTGCAACGTTTTTAAGCTTAAAAGGGTGAGTAACCAGATTCTGCATTTCAGGTGAAGGATGACTGAGCATAACGGACGAGTGAAACAGAAGCTATCGCAGTTAATCCGTCAACTGGAACGAGCTACCCAATCGATTCCAACCTGGCTGGCAATTGCAGTAGCCGTGATTTTTCTAGTAATCTTGGCGCTTTGGGCTGAGGATGATGTTCAAATTTATTCAATTCAAGATCTGATCTCGCGCAGAACTATTAAAGCAGTTTTTGCTCAGGCTCAATCGATTGCAGTCGTTGTAGCCATCATTTTTTATCTCAAAGAAGCACCTGATCGTCGCGCTCAAAAGCACTACGAAGCATGGCGCGTGATTGACAACGCAGCAGCAGCGAATGTCTCTACTAGCTATGCACGTCGAATTGCCCTTCAGGATCTCCACAAAGACAGCGTTTCATTGAGAGGTTTGGACGCGCCGGGGGCAAATCTAGCTAGAATTGACATGCCCAAGGCTGATTTGCAAGAGGCAAATCTGCAGGAAGCGAATCTGCAAGAGGCAAATCTGCAAGAGGCAAATCTGCAAGAGGCAAATCTGTCTGGCGCAAACCTCCAAAAGGCCAACCTGCGGGGTGCAAACCTCCAAGCAGCGAATCTACAAGGAGCAAATCTACGCGATGCTGACCTGTCGGGGGCAGATCTGCGTGAGACAGATTTGCAGAAAGCGAATCTGCGAGGAGCTGAACTGTGGCGAGCCGAACTTTGGGATGCCGATCTACAGGATGCCGATCTGCGCTGGGCTGAGTTTCAAGGAACTGAATTGAATGGGGCTAAGCTCTGTCGCACGACAATGCCAGATGGAACAGAGCTTAACTAGGAATGGTGCAGACCGCGATTCAGGTGTAGCAGCGCCACCTTAGATTGGGCGGCGGCTGAAAGAATAGGGGATCGAAAAATGCTAGTCTCTAACTAAACGCTGTGTGCATAAAGGTTTAGGATGAGATTTAGCATGAACTTTGATCGCCTAAGATTGGGAGGGATGAAATCAATGAAACAACTGTTTGGCCAGGTTCTGAGCAGCCTGCTGCTGCTGACCGTGGCGTTGGGCTGCTTGGGTGGATGGCAGCCATCTGCACTAGCGACAGGCTTGAGCTGGAATGCCCTGACTGGGGCACCAACTGCACCGCTGCTGATGGCGATGGAGCCACGCAACCGAGCAGACGACAAGCTGGCCACCGAATTTGGCAAAAAAATCGACTTGAACAATACCAACATTCGCGCCTTCATGGAATATCCGGGGCTATACCCCACCTTGGCTCGCAAAATCTTGCAGAATGCCCCGTTTGAGAGCGTCGATGACGTGCTGGAGATGCCGGATCTGACCGATCGCCAGCTTGATATTTTGCAGGCCAACATGGACAGATTCACGCTCTCTGCGCCTGAAGATACCTTTGTCGAGGGCGGTGACCGCTTCAACAACGGCATTTATCGCTAAGTTGGCGCACTAGATTGGCGAGATCTCTTGGGCGCTGAGGTTTAGTCTCCGCCCGTATTTCAATCTAGATCGCCCTGGGGCAAATTGGCGCAAGCTGATTCCCGGCCAGGGCGATTTTTTGTATGCTGAACTTCTATCCTGCGTTTGGCTTCTGCCTGTGTCCTATGCTGCTGCCTCTGATTTGCTCAATTCATCCGATGCTCTTGACGTACTGGTATTAGGCGGCGGGGCTGCCGGACTCTATACGGCGCTCTGCCTGCCGTCACATCTGCGAGTCGGGCTAATCAGCAAAGAGCCGCTTTCGCTGTCGGCTAGCGATTGGGCGCAGGGCGGAATTGCCGCCGCAATGGCTCCCGAAGATTCGCCGGAGCTGCATATTGCCGATACGCTCAAAGCCGGAGCCGGACTCTGTGAGCCAGCGGCAGTCCGGCTTTTGGTAGAGCAGGCTCAGAATTGCGTAGAGGCGCTAGTCAAGATGGGCGTTGGCTTTGATCGACAGGGCGAGGGTCAGCACCAATCGCTGGCGCTGACCCTAGAAGCCGCTCACTCGCGCCGTCGGGTGCTCCATGCCGCCGATACCACCGGACGAGCCATGGTGACAACGCTGGTTGCTCAAGCGCTGACTCGCCCAAATATTCAGATCAAGCAGGCATTTGGCCTCGATCTCTGGGTTGAGCAGGGGCGCTGCTGCGGCTTACTGCTGGTCGATCAAGGTCAGCTCAGGCTGATCCGGGCAGGGGCGGTTGTGCTGGCAACAGGCGGCGGCGGACAGGTCTATGCCCAGACCACCAACCCGCCGCTGAGTACGGGTGACGGCGTGGCCATGGCTTGGCGAGCCGGAGCCGTCCTGCGCGATCTGGAGTTTGTGCAGTTTCACCCCACGGCGCTAACCCTGCCGGACGTACCCCGGTTTTTGATTAGCGAGGCGGTGCGGGGCGAGGGGGCGCATTTGGTGGACGCGCAGGGCTACCGCTTTGCCTTCGACTATCATCCAGCAGGCGAGCTAGCTCCCAGAGATATTGTCAGTCGGGCGATTTTTAGCCACTTAAAAGCGACGGGTGGCGGACAGGTCTGGCTAGATCTGCGTCCGATTCCGGCAGCGCGGATACGGCATCGCTTCCCGAATATTATTGCAGTCTGCCAGCAGTGGGGGATTGACCCGCTCACGCAGTCCATTCCCGTCTCGCCCGCCGCGCATTACTGGATGGGCGGCGTGGTGGCAGATCAGGCCAGCCGCACCAGCCTGCCGGGACTTTATGCGGTGGGGGAAGCGGCCAGTACTGGGGTGCATGGTGCCAATCGGTTGGCCAGCAATTCGCTGCTGGAATGTCTAGTGTTTGGGGCACAGCTAGCCAATTTGCAGCCAGAGTTTTGCGCGGGTTCTCCTGTCACTCCCGTCACAAGCGCCAAACTGCCTGCCCTCACTGAGGCGGAGTCTGCTCAGCTTCAGCAGTGGCGACAGGCGCTACCGCAGCTAATGTGGCAGTCTGCCGGCATCCGCCGTGACCAAGCGACGCTGGAGGAGGCGATTGCTCAGGTAAAAGACTGGCGACAGGCGTTTGGCGAGCTGGAATTTAGCCAGCAGATGATCGCGCTGCTGCAAGCCCCTAGCCAAACCACTGAACCCGCGATCCACCTAGCGATCCGGCAGTGGGGCGAACTTCGCAACCTGCTGGATATCGCCGTCCTGATGCTGCAAAGTGCCGTATTCCGCACCGAGAGCCGAGGTGGTCACTACCGCAGCGACTATCCCCAGCCCGATCCAGATTGGCAGGTGCATACGCAAATTCAAGCTGTCGCGCTGCGGGCTGTCCCGCTGGGTGAGTAGTCGCAATTTAGTCAGGGAGCAAATGATGAAGCTGAAAAGCTGGCGTTACATTCTAATTGCGCTGCTGGCGGTCGGCTTCTGTCTGCTGCAACTCGCCGCTCACCCTGCGAAAGCGCAGCGAGATCCTGCCCAGATACTCTACGAGTCCGGCAACTTTGAGGCGGCGATTGAGCTATTGCAGCGGGAGATTCAGCAGGGCGACCCGTCACAGCAGGCGGCAGCTTGGGCAAATCTGGCTGCCATCTATCAGCAGTTGGGGCGCTGGCCAGCAGCAAATCAGGCCATCTCAACCAGTCTGATGCTCGCCGCTGATTTGCCCGCCGCTAATTTGCCTGCCGCTAATTTGTCAGTGCGGGCGCAGGTGCTAGATGTGCAGGCACAGCTTCAGCTCGTTCAAGGACAGGCCGAAGCCGCGCTCGTAAGCTGGCAGCAGTCGGCCACGCTCTATCAGCAGCAGGGCAACTTGAGCGGGATGCAGCAGAGTCAGTTTAATCAGGCGCAGGCATTAGAGGCATTAGGACTCTATCGACGGGCGGTAACGCTGCTGAGAGAACTCAACGACCAGCTTCAGCCTGATCAGCCCTTAGATCAGCCCTTAAAGGTCAATGTGCTTCGCAGTCTAGGCGAAGCCTTGCAGGTCGCAGGCGATCTTAGCCAGTCGCGGCAAATGTTGGAGCTCGCCCTAAAGCTCTCTGCCGATCCAGCATCTACCGCTGCGACTCAGCTTAGTCTGGGCAACCTGACGCAGCTTGAAGCCAGCAGGGCGCTCAGCCTCAGCAACCTCACGCCTGATGAAGCTTTGCAGGTACTCGCAGCCCCCCCGCCCGCCACGCTGGCCGCTGCCGCTCTCCAACAGCACCAAGTCGCCGCTGCCAATCAGTTTGTCCAGCAGATGAATCTAGCCTTGTCGCTCTATCGGCAGGCTGCACAGCAGGCTCCAGTTGCCGCTCAGTCACAGCTCAACCAGATCAACCTGCTGATTATCCTCCAACGTGATACGGAAGCAACAGCGCTGGCCAACGCGCTGGCTCCGCAGCTCGCCGCCCTGCTCCCAAACCACCGCAGCCTCTCGCAGCAGATCAAGCTGGCGCTAGCCGAAATACAGCTCAAAACTGGCTCACCTGCGGCTCGACTCACCGGCGTCGCTCACCAGGCTGCGGCCCTGAACGATTGGCGGAATCAATCCTTTGCGCTGGGTAGCCTCGGCCAATTTTACGAGCAGCAGGCCGCAATTCAGGTTACGCAGCAGGCGCTGATCCTGGCGCAGTCAATCCAGGCGGCTGATTTGGCCTACCGCTGGCAGTGGCAGCTAGGGCGATTGCTGAAGCAGCAGGGCGACCGGGCAGGCGCAATTGCGGCCTACAGCGAAGCTGTTCAGAGCTTGCAGTCGCTCCGCAGCGATTTGGTGGCGATCAACCGCGAGGTGCAGTTTTCGATTCAATCGCAGGTGGAGCCAGTTTATCGGGAGCTGGCCGACCTGCTGCTAGATGGAGATAGCCCGCCCTCGCAAGCTCAGCTCGACCAAGCGCGACAGGTAATTGAAGGGCTGCAAGTCGCCGAACTCGACAATTTTTTCCGCGAAGCCTGCCTAGAAACCGAGCTAGAGATTGACCAGGTGATCGACCGCGCCCAGCTCTCGGCGGCAGTCTTCTACACGATTGTCCTGCCAGATCGACTGGAGGTGATCTTGAAGCTGCCGCAGCAGGAGCTACAGCACTACAGCAGCGTCGTTGACCGCCCGACGCTAGAAACTACAATAGACGAGCTGCTGAACGAGCTGAAGCTGCCCTATATCTCGCAGCGTTCGCGGGCTTTGTCTCAGCAGGTTTACCGCTGGCTGCTGGCTCCGGCCACGGAAGCCCTAGCCCCAAAACCTCCAATTTCAACGCTCGTGTTTGTGCTAGACGGCAGTTTGCGCCGCCTGCCGCTGAGCGCTCTATTTGACGGGCAGCAGTTTTTGATCGAAAAATACAGCGTCGCCGTTGCCCCCGGACTGCGGCTGGCCGATCCTAAGCCCCTGCGCTACGACAACCTGCTCATTGCCGGACTCAGCGAAGCGCGGGATAACTTTGCGCCGCTCAGCTTTGTGGCTCAGGAGATTCAGCAGATCGAGGCCGAAATACCGGCCAAGGTGCTGTTTAATCAGAGCTTTACGCAGGCCAACTTCCAAAAGCAGGTGAGCCAGTCTGACTACGCGATTGTGCATATTGCCACGCACGGCCAGTTTAGCTCTAACGCTGCCGACACCTTTATTTTGGCCTGGGATCGCCCAATCAACGTTAGCGAACTCGATCAGCTCTTGCGCGGCGAAGCCACCAGCCCTCAGCGGATTGAGCTGCTGGTTCTGAGCGCTTGCCAAACTGCGGTGGGCGATCGTCGGGCGGCACTGGGCATGGCGGGTATGGCAATCAGAGCCGGGGCGAGCAGCACAATTGCCTCGCTGTGGAACCTGCAAGACGATTCGGGAGCGGCGTTGATGGAGCAGTTCTATCAGGTTTTGAGCCAAAATCAAGTCTCCAAGGCGGAGGCATTGAGACAGGCGCAACTCGCAATCCTCAGAGATCCGCAGTATGGGGCACCCCGATTTTGGGCATCTTATCTGCTTTTAGGGAGCTGGCTATAGCCTAGAGTGAACATAACTATGAACATGCGTCAGATTCGGAAGTTACATCAAACCATTGCCCCACTCGTTATTTTACCGCTCTCTCTGACTATTCTCACGGGCGTTACCTATCGCTTAGCTAAAAGCTGGTTTAACCTTCCCAGAGAGCAGGTTCACTGGCTGATGGTGATTCACGAAGGCGAATATCTGGGGCAGTTTTTGGAGCCATTTTATGTGCTGCTCAACGGGCTGGGTGCGCTCTGGATGTTGGGGACGGGCAGCGTTATGGTCTGGCAAAATACGAGCCGTTCAGGTTGGTTTCGACAGTTGAGCCGGTGGCGCAAACCAAAACCAGAGGCCGCTGATTCAGAGGATTCAGAGGCTAAAGCTGAGTAACATTGGGAACAATTAGTGAACCGCATACGATTACTTGTGATGAAGATAATTCTAGACTCAGTAAAAGACTTCGTAAGTTTGGCCAGCAGTTTAGTTGACAGCGCCTTCAGACGAACCTTGAGTCCTACCGCGCTGCTGCTCTGTGGCCTGCTGACCTTTACGGGGGCTGTGAGTCAGGGCGCAGTCTCGGCCAGCTCTCAGCCCGTTTTACAGGTGCAGCCCACGCTTGAGATGCTGACGCTGACGACTCCTGTAGCAGTTGCTGCCATGCCAAGTGCTGCCCCCAAGTCAGGCATTCCGACACGCAGCTATAGCCAGCTTCCGACCGAAGCCCAGACGACAATCAACCTGATCTATCAAGGTGGTCCGTTCCCCTATGACCGTGACGGGATTACGTTTGGCAATCGCGAGGGACTGCTTCCCAAACAGTCTTATGGCTACTATCGAGAATATACGGTAGATACGCCCGGAGCCAGCAATAGAGGCGCAAGGCGAATCGTGTCCGGACAAAATGGCGAACTCTACTACACTGCCGATCACTACGCCAGCTTTGTCAGAGTTCAGTTTGAGTAAATTAGCAAATTAATAATTATGACCAGCGCATCTAGTGAATCCAAGAAAATTAACATTCAGTACCCGCCCGGTCTCTATCAGGTTACGTTTGGCCTTACCCCTGAGCAGATTACCGCAGCTGTCGCCAGTCAAGACCTGAAGCTATTTCATCTGCAAGGCTCAAATATCCATGACAAGCAGACGTTCATCAACGGCTTGGCTAAGGCCGCAGAGTTTCCAGACTATGCTCAGGCCAACTGGGATTCGCTTGAAGAATGTCTGCGTGATCTGGAATGGTGTCCGGCGGCTGGCTACGTGATCTTTTATCAGGGCACTGAGCCATTTCAAACTGCTACCCCCGACGACTGGCAAACAGCCCTGGAGATCCTATCCAGCGCCGTCGATTTTTGGCAGCGTACCAGTACACCTATGTATGTGTTCTTGGAGTGAGTTCAAAGGGCGCTGATCCAGTTCCTCTTAGCCTTTTGGAACACTTAAATCACCAGAGGGGTTAGGCTAGAATTATCTAATGCTTAACCTTTTCTTAAACTTTGAGCAATCGATGCGCTACAGTTACTACGGACTGACAATTAGTATTATTCAGTATTATTTCTAACAATGGTCGCTGGAAATGGCCGCTGGAAATGGCAAATCATGCTGCCTATGGGGATGACTATCACCTCCCATGAGAATTTTCTGACGTCACAGTAGGCTTTAATCCAGGGTCAGGACTGGATTAGCGGCGAAAGGACTTTCAGTAGCTTAAATCGCTGGCTAACTGAGCAGCAAGAGCAGGGAGCAATCCAGCCACAGGAATATAGCAGGCTGATGAAGTCAGTCTTGCAGGTCACCAGCCATCGCTAGGCTGGGATTCACAGGCTCTGAAGTCGCAATAGATATTTACATTCAGTTACAAGCTGGTTACCAATTCTGACTTAAATCGTGATTTCCTGTATCTGATTGCAATAATTTTGGACGGTTTTGATCGCCTTTATAAAATTTATCTGAGATTTTGCCTGTTTTACAGGTAAAGACGTTATCTCAGTAGAGTAACGAACCAAACGGCAGCAGGTTTGAGCTGTAATTCTGGGTCGCTTGACTCAGAATTTGCCTTGTCTAAAGCACTGCAACCAGTTACTGCCACACCACTCATCCAACCAGGAGGATTCATGAAGATAGGCGTTATCAAGGAAATCGAGGTCGGTGAACGCCGAGTTGCCCTGATTCCCGATACGGTCAGTCGGCTCGTCAAGCAAGGCTTTGAAGTTTGGGTGGAAGCAGGAGCAGGGGAGGCCGCCTTCTTTTCAGATGCCGACTACAGCAGCGCTGGCGCTCAGCTCACGCCGGATGTCTTCCAAATTTACCGAGAAGTCGATCTGCTGCTGAAGGTGAAGCCACCTCAGCAGCGCGAAGATGGCCAGCATGAGGTGAATCTGCTGCGCGAGGGCAGCGTTTTGATTGGTTTTCTAGATCCGCTGGGCAATCCGGCGCTGGTGCAGCAGCTCGCCGAGCGTAACGTCACTGCGTTCAGCATGGAGCTGATCCCGCGAATTAGTCGCGCCCAGAGCATGGATGCGCTGTCGTCGCAGGCTGGCGTTGCTGGCTACCAGGCAGTGCTATTGGCCGCTGCGGCTTCGCCCAAGTTTTTCCCAATGCTGACCACAGCAGCAGGCACGATTCCGCCCGCCAAGGCATTCATCATTGGGGCAGGCGTAGCAGGCTTGCAGGCAATTGCCACCGCTCGTCGTCTGGGTGCGGTTGTGGAGGCGTTTGACATTCGTCCGGCTGTTAAAGAAGAGGTGCAGAGTCTGGGGGCGAAGTTTGTTGAGGTGAAGCTAGAAGAAGAAACAGTTTCGGCAGGCGGCTATGCCCGCGAAGTCTCAGAAGTTTCGCGCCAGAAAACGCAGGAGACGATTGCCGAGCATGTGAAGCTGGCGGATGTGGTGATCACCACGGCTCAAGTCCCCGGTCGCAAGGCTCCTGTTTTGGTGACTGAAGAGATGATTGCTCAGATGAAGCCCGGCGCAGTGATTGTCGATCTGGCCGCAGAGCAGGGCGGCAACTGCGCGGGCACTGAGGCGGGCAAAGACATCGTGCGGAATGGCGTAACCCAGATGGGCCCGATCAATCTGCCCTCAGCCATGCCGATTCACGCTAGCCAGATGTATGCTAAAAACCTGCTGACGCTGGTGCAGCATCTCTGTAAAGACGGCAAGCTGGAGCTGGACTTTGAGGACGAGATCACCCGCTCAGCTTGCCTGAGCCATGCGGGCGAGATTCGCAATGCTCGCGTCCAGGATCTGGTGAATCAGGCACAGCCCGTCCGGTCATAGCAGGCCATATCGCAGGCCATATCGCAGGCCATATCGTAGGCAAGATAACAAGCCATTAATTTACAGGAGCAGCTCAATGACCGAAGCATTGATTGCCGGAATTGTCGTCTTTGTGTTGGCGACTTTTATCGGCGTTGAAGTAATCAACAAAATTCCCCCGACTCTGCATACGCCGCTGATGTCAGGCTCAAACGCCATCTCAGGGATTTCGCTAGTCGGAGCGCTCTTAGTGGCCGGAGACCGCAACTGGAGTCTCTCGGTGATTTTGGGGCTGATTGCCGTTATTCTCGCCACCATCAACGTTGTGGGCGGATTTCTCGTCACCGATCGGATGCTGCAAATGTTTAAAAAGAAAGAGGTCAAAGCATGAACGAACTGATTCCCTCAGGGGCTTTCTCAGGGATCTCCTCAGCCATCCCGTCAGTGATCCAAATCAGCTATCTGGTCGCTGCCTCTTTGTTCATCATCGGACTCAAGCAGCTCGGCTCTCCGGCCACTGCCCGTCGAGGTAATTTGATTGGCGCGGTTGGAATGCTCATTGCCATTGTGGCAACTCTGTTAGATCGCAACGTGCTGAACTACGAAGTGATCTTAGTTGGCGTGCTAATTGGCGCTGGCTTGGGCGCAGTCATGGCTCAAAAAGTCGAAATGACGGCCATGCCGCAGATGGTAGGCTTGCTCAACGGCTTTGGCGGTGCGGCTTCAGCGCTGATCGCGGTGGGCGAGTTCTGGAAGGTAATTCACTCCGGCGCAGTGCCGCCCCTCGACGAAACGATCACGATTATTCTCAGCGTCTTGATTGGCGGCATCACCTTGACTGGCAGCCTGCTGGCCTTTGCCAAATTGCAAGAGCTAGTGCCCGGTGCGCCCATTACCTTTCCATTGCAGCAGCCCGTCAACCTGCTGCTGCTGCTCAGCTTTTTGGCCTGTGGCGGCTACCTGATTGCCGATCCCAGCAGCACAGCCGTTTTCTTGGGACTCACTGCCCTGTCGCTGGTATTGGGGCTGCTGTTCGTGCTGCCGATTGGCGGAGCCGATACGCCCGTGGTAATTTCGTTGCTCAACTCTTTTTCGGGGTTGGCCGCCAGCGCTGCCGGATTTGTACTGGGCAACAACATTTTGATTATTGCTGGGGCGCTAGTGGGCGCATCGGGGATCATCCTCACCGAAATCATGTGCCGCGCTATGAACAGGACGCTAGCCAACGTCCTGTTCAGCGCCTTTGGCTCAAAGCAGAGCGTTAGCGCAGATGGCGGAGCTACCGGCAACAGCCAAGATAAAGTGGTGCGCTCAATTGACCCAGATGAAGGCGCAATGATGCTGGGCTATGCCAAATCGGTTGTGATTGTGCCAGGATACGGCATGGCGGTAGCTCAGGCGCAGCACTCAGTCCGCGAGTTAGCTGACCAGCTCGAACGCTTGGGTGTAGAGGTGAAATATGCAATTCATCCGGTGGCCGGACGGATGCCGGGACATATGAACGTCCTGCTGGCCGAAGCCAACGTGCCCTATACACAGCTTTACGACATGGACGATATCAACCCAGAATTTGAGCGGGTCGATGTCGCGCTGGTGATTGGCGCCAATGATGTCGTGAATCCAGCTGCTCGTCACAATGCCAGCAGTCCAATCTACGGAATGCCGATTTTAGAAGTGGACAGAGCGCATCACACAATTGTGATCAAGCGTGGCATGAACGCTGGATTTTCCGGGGTTGAAAACGAGCTGTTCTACGAAGACAATACCGTGATGCTGTTTGGCAGCGCTAAAGATATGGTGACGAAGCTCGTCGCGGGAGTCAAAGAGCTGTAGCTCATCTGCTGTCAGAACTGGCATCAGCACTGGGGCAGAGCGAAATCTCTGCCCTTTTTTGCGTCTCGACTACAGCCGAATCAAAAGTCTAAAGTCATCTTCAGTCTGAGCGCTAGGCTTAGCGGCTTTAGGCCGAAGTTGCGTTAGCGGATCGCGATCTTGAGGATGCTCTGACACGTCCTGATATTCGCTGGCTGCTGGGTCAACTATTGGGGCATTTGAGTTGCTAGCGCCAGAATGAGCAGACATAGCAGACGGCGCTGAACTTGGGTGAGAACGTATCAGGATATCAATCGAGACTTCGGCCATCGCAGGTTGACTGGGTAGGCCGCTAGCCAGAGCAAGCAGAGGGATAATGGCAAAGGATGTGACTTTCATAGCAGTAAGTGTGAGGTTCTAAGCTGATCTAGATCTGAATATGCGTTTCTTATGCAGATTCATGCAGTTTCTTCTCTAGCCGAGGCATCGCTGCTAAACCGCTTTCCAACCAAAACGCTCCTAGCTTAATTCAACAAGTCGGCCATCTCTCTTTCCTGACTCGTCAAGCTGCTGGTTACAAGCTTTTCCTAAACCTGTAAAAACAACAGAGGGAAGTCCTCAATTGCTAAATCAAGGGCGGCTTAAGCTGGGAAATCTATCGGGTCATATTCCATCGAGGCATATTTAGAATGCCCGCTATCGGGCAAAGCGTTGAGCCGCTAAGCCAATCTTGGGAATATTACAGTTTCAAAATCTGGTTGATTCAATGCTGTTGAAACCTGCCTCTGGAAGTGATCATCCACGGCCTGGTTAAATTCCGCCATGAATCGTTCGGTTGAAAACATCTGACGCTGTGCCATCAAAGCGTCCTGCAATGCTGCCTGCTTCTGGGCATTTTGCAGGACGCTGACGATCTGGGCAACAGCCTCAGACTCATTAGCGAATAGCAAATCAGTGTTGTGAGATCCAACAATTTCTACCTGCCCACCCTGGCTACGGACGAACGGAACAGCGCCTGCTTTAACCATCTCAGCAATCGAGATGCCAAATGGCTCTTGCTTGTAGTGGATTCCATATTTGCAGCGCCCTAGAATATCAGCATACTGCTCGTAGCTTAAGTTTTCATGCAGCGTAACCCAGTCTGCATTTTGATTCACCAGCTGCTTCAAATATCGCTGATATTTCCAGGCATAGATGCCGCCACCGCCGCCCGTCAGATGTAGCTTGACATCAAAGCCCTGCTGCCGCACCTGCTGAAGAATCTGAATGGCACGATGCGGCTCTTTGGCCACGGTAAGCCTGCCGCTGCAAATAAATGCGTCGTCCTTCTGCACCCAGGCTGTTGGTGTATCACTCAGTACCACCGGGGGATAGATCAATCTGGAAGGGCGATCATATTCTTTCTGAATGCAGGCTGCGACGGTCGCAGAATTGGTGATAAATGTATTTTGCCTGAGCTGTTCTAACGAAAAGTCAGATATCCTCTCATAAAAAGCGTTGCCTTCCAAAACTTTAACCCAATGCACATATTGAATCCCAGGCTTTCCTAAGTCGACTGCGTTGTAGGCTGAAATCAGCAAATCATACCGATCTTTCTGGCTCTTCAACCTACGAAGCAGCGCATGAAATAGGCTCATTCGGCAAAACTGACTGTTAGAAATCAGGAGATTAATCAGCTTTTCAGACAGCCCAGTCACCAAAGGTTCAATTTGAATTTTCTCAGCTGAGAGCTGAGTGCCGTACATAACATTCAGCTTGTCAAAATCAATCTGTGCAATCGTGAAGAGGGTGACCTGATGGCGATGCTGTAGCGCTTCCAGCATCCAAAGCCCAACGGCTTCAGCACCTCCTCCTAAAAAGGCAGGATAATATACAGCGATCTTCTTTTTATTCAGATTCATAATTGA
This sequence comes from Pegethrix bostrychoides GSE-TBD4-15B, assembly GCA_019359155.1. Lineage (GTDB taxonomy): Bacteria > Cyanobacteriota > Cyanobacteriia > Elainellales > Elainellaceae > Elainella > Elainella bostrychoides. Next base: position 98,239 of record JAHHHV010000077.1, on the reverse strand, counting down.
GAGAAGCTAGAGAATCTATGCTTTACTGTTCCCCTATGGCTTCAGTGAGACTCGATCTGAGCCTATACAGTTGATATCTATGCCTGTCTATCGCTGCTTAAACAGCTCAGCGCAGACCAACTCTGTCCAATTTATCTGCTTGATGAGCTTCAGAGTTGACAATACAACTTTTAGATTGAGCGCTTTGATCTGGCAGATGGCTGGACGGATGATTAGGTTGACAGCCAGATTTGTATTGCGAGTTAGTATTTTCGACGATATCTATTGCGGCTCGATAAGCCGCTCTTATCCACTCTTGCTGCTCCTCAGGCGATTCTACAACTCCCTCTACGACCAGACCTAGCGCACCAACTAAGCTGTTCAAATGAGAACGCAGCTCATACGATTGCTGAGCGAGCAACTCCTGATTCAGACCTGGCACTGCCCTAATGTCACTCATACTGCTAAACTGCATCTCACAGAGCTGCCTGTAGTAGCCGTTCTTTGCCAAGAGTTGTTCATGTGTGCCCAGTTCAACAACACGCCCTTGATCCATCACGGCAATTTGATCTGCTTTCTGCACCGTAGACAGACGATGCGCGATCACCAGCGTTGTGCGGTTGTGGCTTAAATGTTCAATCGCTTCTTGCACCAAGCGTTCTGAAACCGTATCCAGCGCGCTGGTTGCCTCATCTAAAATCAAAATCTCAGGATTCTGGACGAGTGCCCGTGCAATGGCAATTCGCTGCCGCTGTCCGCCGGAGAGCAACAAGCCCCGATCGCCAATTTTGGTTTCAAATCCTGAAGGCAGCTGCACGATGAATTCATAGGCGTTAGCCCGTTTGGCTGCATTGATAACTTGATCGTCAGTCGCAGTTGGACAGCCATAGGCAATGTTCTCGCGTACTGACAGATTGAAAAGAAATGTATCTTGACTAACAATGCCCATCGCCCGTCGAAGACTCTGAATATCCCAGTCGCGCAGATCACGGCCATCGATTGAGATATTGCCCTGGCATGGGTCATAGAATCGCGGTAGTAAATCAGCCAGCGTCGATTTTCCGGCACCCGATGTACCCACGAGCGCTAACGTTTGATTGCGTGGCAGATAGAGATTGACTTCGCGCAGAACCTGTTTTTCCTGACCTGGATAGGCAAACGAAATTTGATTAAAATGAATGCCTGTATGCAGCGCTGTAAATGCTTCGCTGCCGTTGCTCATAAAAGACTTATTGTCTCGACGCAAAAAGTCGGAGGAGATCTCTAGGCTTGGAACTAGGCTGGATAGCTGACTGCGCGCACTGTTGAGTTGAGCAACGAGGGGCAGTGTCCGAAACAAAATAAACAGATAGGTCAACAAGACAGCTGAAAAGGTTTCAACTTGGTTGACTAGGAAGGTCTTGCCAATATAGACGATGCAGAGTAAGGCCAGAATGCCAGTAACTTCACTGATAGGCTCGATGAGGGCGGTTACAGCCTGGAGCCGAAATTCAGCTTGCTCACGGTTAAAGATTTGTCGTTTAGCATTCTGAAGCTCCTGCGTCTCAGTGGCACTCGATCTAACGAGGCGCATTCCATAAAGTATATCTAGAATACCTGAAGAATATCTTTTGGACGCTTCAGAAAATTCCCTGCCAAATTTTTTAGAGCGAATAATGCTGCCGCGACTCACAAGCGCCACAGCCAGCATGAGCAAGGTTGCAATAATCGTTAGCTGCCATGACAAAGAGATTAAGATGAAAACAAAGACAAGCAGTGTTGCAATGACTGTAGCAATTCTGGCGTAGATACTGATAATACTGGCGGTTCGGGTTAGCTCATTGTTTAAACGATTACTAATATCTCCAATTCCAGTTTTGACAAAATAATCAATATCAACTTCTAGGAGCATCTGTAGCCCCTGCTCACGTAGATCGTTGGCTACTACGCGCTTAAGTTTACTGGAGGTGAGTGAACTACAGTAAGTTGCTAAGTTTTTAAAGATGAGCGTGAGTAGAATTGCCCCCGTCATCAGCAGCAGGCTGTAGTCCCCCGCTTGGCCTTGAAACGGCGTAAGTAGGGACTGAATAATTGGCGGTGCGCCTTTAGTTGCTACAGACTGGCCCAGAAAGCTCAGCAGCACCGGAATAATTAAGGCTGTGCTCACGCCGTTAAATAGCGCTCCAGAAAACCCCAGTAAAATATTGAGAGCAATCAGACGCGGATAGCGACGGAACAAATTGAACAACAGGGGATGGACGGACATACAAACGCTCCAACGATAGACAAGTGGGGGTATGCTGTGGCGAAATGCACAAGACTCCTAGCTGTAGGATGCCCCAGAACAGCGCCTTGTAAACTTTTCTGACGGGTCAACCAAATTAGATATCACGCCAGCTAAGCGCTTTGACATTGCCTCAATGCTGTAATGCTCAACGCATCGTGCCCTGGCAGATAGCCCTTTGTGCGCTGCTGCTGCTGGATCGGCAAAGATACTCTGGATTGCTGTGGCCAGCTGATCGGGGGCATCTGGATCAACCAGGTAGCCTGTATCGGCCAGAATAGAGGGAATATCCCCCACTCGCGAAGCCAAGACGGGTTTCGCCATCGCCATGCCGTCTGTCAGCTTCAGCGGAAACTGAGCGCGCGTCGCTGCTGTATCGCGCTGGGGCACCACAATCACATCGGCAGCAGCCACAATTTCGGGCATCTGATCGGCAGGCTGGCGCGGCAGCTGAATAATCCGATGACTCCACTGCTGCATCAGATGCTGGTCGTAGTCGTCATACGGACTACCTCCAACAATCACCAGCCGCAGATCAGGCTGATCGAGCAGATCCAGCGCCGCTAGGACATCTTCTAGGCCCTTATAGGGGCGAGGCGCACCTGGAAACATCAGCGTTCGGTAGTTGGCTAAGCCATAGCGCTGCTTGAGAGCCTGACTGCCGTATTGCTGCGGGTCAAACAGTTTGACATCTTTACCGTTGGGCACAAACGCACCGCCAAAGCGCTGGGCCAAAAACTGGTTGTGAACCGTAACGGCATCTGCCTGCCGGATCAGGGTTTCCATTCGCTGTAGGTAAAGCGGATGATCCGGTTGTCGTAAGGCTCCTGCTGGCATCAGAAAATCTCTGATCGAGGATTTGATGCCCCATTGGTAGCGATAGTCATCGCCACCGTGCCAACTCAGCTCCCAATCATCAATGTCCAAAATCAGCGGTTTGCGAGTCGTCAGCCTGTGGATTAGCGCCAAGCCGAAACTGCTAGGCTTGGGCTTATAGGCATAGAGAATGTCGCCCTCTATTTGCTGAAGTAATTTATGAGCAGAGCCGCAAAACTGCGGATAGAGGCGGCCTTGCACTGATTTTACCGGCAGTTCGGGCGTGGAAACCACCGCAGCCTCGCCCTCAGTAAATCCAATCAGTTCAGTCGTATATCCAGCTTGCCGCAGCGCCTGTGCCAGCAAAAAAGGCCGGACTGCACCGCCCCAACGCCCCGCACCGCTTTTTGAGAGATCGCTGACCAGGATTGAAATCTTGAGGCTGGGCTGAGATAAAGCAGGCAGACAAGGCTGAGTTAGATCAAGGCGCATAGGGCTGAATCTCAGAACGGCTGACGGACTGAACAAGGCTGTAGAATTAGCCGAAACGGCCTCTTCAGAATGCCCGCGAAATTGGTAAGCCAAACAAAAGCCCTACGGCGCAGACCGCAAGGCATTCTCTTCAGGGAAAACTTGAAATTTGTGGCTTTGAGCCGACTAATCAACCAGCCGGATCCGGCCAATCTGCACATAGTCGAGGAGGCGGCCAATTTGGCGACGGTCTTCATCGCTAAGCTGATAGTCAGCTAAGATTGTTGAGGTGAGGTGCAGATACTCATACCGACTGAGGCATTCATCAGCAATAATCTGTTCAACTAAAGATTGAACTGGCATATTTGAGCGTTTTTCAGTGACCCAAACCATAGTGCTTTCCAATACCGTAAACTGCGATACTTTATCTGTTCCCTGCTTTATCTTGCAATTTACGCTGCATTGTTTAGGCAAAGGAAGCTTAATTAAGTCATGAAGCATATATAAAGCTGTGAATCTATTTCTAGCGAGGCAAACTGTAGCCAGCCAGCGTATAAGCACTGAGATGCATGAAATTCGTTCAGAGATCTAGGTAATTTAGCGTGAGCAAGGTGAGTGATGCAGATTCATCGAATTCCAGTTTTATCTGACAACTATATTTTTTTACTGCACGATGCTGAGCAAAATCTGGCGGCTGTTGTTGACCCGGCAGAGGCACAGCCCGTTTTGCAGCTGCTCGAAAAGCTGGGAGCATCGCTGAGCGCTATTTTCAACACGCACCATCATAGCGACCATGTGGGCGGCAATCTGGCCTTGTTGAGGCAGTTCCCGCAGACAACCATCTACGGTGGGGCTGAAGATCGGGGACGAATTCCGGGGCAGCAGGTGTTTTTGCAGCAGGGCGACCAGGTTAGCTTTGGTGGGCGACTGGCAGAGGTGCTGTTTGTGCCAGGTCATACCCGCGCCCATATTGCCTACTATTTTGCGCCTGTGGCAGATGTAGCATCTGTGACAGATGTAATCAGCGAGCCAGCGGGCGAATTGTTTTGCGGCGACACGCTGTTTGCGGGCGGCTGCGGCAGGCTATTTGAGGGTACGCCTAGCCAGATGGTAGAGTCGCTCAGTCATCTGCGGGCGCTGCCGGATCAAACGCGCGTGTGGTGTGCCCATGAGTACACGCTCAAAAATTTGCAGTTTGCCCTGACGGTCGATCGCCAGAATTTAGCGCTACAAGATCGCGTTGAGCAGGTCAAGCAGGCGCGTCAACGCGCAGAGGCCACTGTACCAACTTGGCTGGGCGTTGAGAAGCAGACCAATCCGTTTTTGCGCTGGGATGCAGCGCCTCTGCAAGCCGCCACCCAGAGCCTTGATCCGGTGCGGGGCTTTGCTAAGCTGCGCGGCCTGAGAGATATGTTTTAGATATGTTTTAGAGACGCAGCAGATTCCAAATCGTGAAGCGTGCAAGGAACTAACAGATGGAATGGATTGAACTGCTAGAGGCAGGTCTGTACGGACTGGTGAATATCAGTCGATTTGTGCTGGAGGCAGTTTCTGTTTTCTGTGTGATTGTCGGATTTGTCAAAACCGCTCAGCTAGCCGTTGCCCGCAACCGCCGCTATTCAGACAGTACCGCCCATGCGTTCAATCGAGTGCGGCTGCGGTTCGGGATGTGGTTGGCGCTGGCGCTAGAGTTTCAGCTAGGCTCCGACGTGCTCTCGACGACCATTTCTCCGTCTCTGGAGGAGTTGGGCAAGCTGGCGGTGATTGCTGTCGTCAGAACTCTGCTCAACTACTTTCTGGGTAAAGAAATAGAGGCAGAATATGAGCTTGAAAGAGCAGTTGTGGCTGATGGAGGTGCGGTTCCAGAAGATCCGCTGGCCTAGAACTGGCCTAGAATTGGTCAAAACTGGCGGCGGGAAAAAATAAACGTAGCAATCGCCAGCAGCAGTGACGTGTAGAGCAGCCCGTAGGCCGCATGTCCGGCTAGCTCTAGCGGAGCAGGCATTAGGTTCATGCCATAGACCGCCTGGTTTTTCCAGTCAAGCCGCGACAGGTCAGGCAAAATCAGGTAGAGGATTTTCGTCACTTGCTGAAAGGTGGCATCCGGCACCAGCTTGCCCAGCGCCAGCAGATCGCGGCTGAGATGCCCCATTAGGTAGACTGCCAGGCTCAGCAGCATTGCCAGAATTGGACTCGTCAGTACGCCCAATAGAATTGCCACTGCCGTAATTAAAGCCAGCTCTAAGATCTGAAACAGCGCCGCAATTCCCAGACTCAGCATCGGAAATGGAATCTGCTGAAACTGAAGCAACCCCCAAAACATCGCGGTCATCACGGTTACCAACAGCGCTAAAACGCCCGTCAGCCCCCAGTGCTTGCCGACAATAAACTCGGCGGCGCTAATCGGCTTGGCGATCATCACCAGCACGGTGCGCTTTTCGATTTCCTTCTGCACCAGCCCCGTGCCGACGAAGACAGCAATCAGCAGCGCCAAAATGCCGATCGCGGCGATGCCCAGATCCAGCAGAATTTTGTCCTGCGTGTTAGCCGCTATTCTGGGCAAAAGCTGAGAAGCCGCTGCCATAATCAGGCCATAGAGCAGCAGCAAATACAGCACCCGATCTCGAATGACTTCGCGAAACAGGTTTGAGGCAATTACCGATGTTCGAGCCAGATTCATAGCTATCCCAATTCACCTGCGCTGATTATAGAGCGCAAATCGCCAGCTCACCCTATGCTATGCCGAAATGCGGGGCCAGTCACCTCCGCCGGCCTCCAATCACCTAGGATTGCTGTGGCCTGATTATGGCAGCGGCTGCCGATAATACTGCAAATGCAGCTTTGCAGATGCCTCCCAGCTATATTGAGATAAAACAAGCTGACTCTCCTGAACGAGAGCATGGCGCTGAGACGAAATTGCAGTTTTCATCGCTGCCGCAATCGCGTCAATTGACAGAGGATCGACCAGAAGCGCCTGATCTGCTGATAAAAATTCGGTAAACGGCGCCTGATTGGCGGTAATCACGGGTAGCCCTGAAGCAATCGCCTCCAGCACAACCAGCCCCCAGCCTTCTTTGAGCGAGGGAAAGACGAAGGCATCGGCGCAGCGATAGAGCAGCGGCAGTTCTGCGTGAGAAATTACACCAGGAAGCCGTAGCGACGGCTCCAACTTCAGCTGTCGCGCTAGGTCAAAAAAGGCATCGCGATAGAGTTGATAGTCAAATAGGGTGGCTCCACCTGCGATCACCAGCTGAGCCTGCGGATATTCGGCTCGGATTTGGTGAAAGGCTCTCAGCAGAGCGAGCGAGTTTTTGCGGGGTTCGATGCCGCCAACGGTCAGATAGATTGGCCAGCCCTGCAAGCCGAGATTTGCTTTGAGGTTGGCTCGAAGATTCGCCTGGAGATCTGCTTCAGCACTAGTCGGTGCAGAAAATCGGCGCAGGTTCACGCCGTTTAGGACTCGCAGCGCCTGAATTTGATACTGCCGCTGGAGTTCAAGCTGCCAATGCTCGCTGACGCAAAAGCAGAGCTTGGCCGCCCGAATCGATCGATCCTGGCATTGCTGCAAATATAGACTGCTGTAGTCTTCGATATGGTGCACGGTACGGACAAAATGCGGAATTTTTTGCTGCGTTACCAGCATCGCTAAAGCATTTGCGCCAATGCAGTCTTGAGCATGGTAGCAGTCGTATTGCAGGCTATCATCGCTGAGCTGCGCCACAAATTCCGCAATTCGCTGCTGAATTAACGCCTCCATCTGACTGGGAGCTGCCGCTGCCGCAATCAGTTTTACGTCACAGGAGAGCGGATAGTCAAAGCCATCTCCAGTTTTGTCGAGCGCATAGATGCAGACCGAATGTCCCAAATGATGCAGCGCCTCGGCCAGCTCTAGCGTATGTAGGACGCTGCCTCTGGGCTGGGTGGAGTAGGTGAGTAGGGCAATGCGGAGGGGGCGTTCAGGCATCGGGGCTAGTGGCGGAAGCCAGTGAGCGGCTGCTGGCGAAAGTCCCAAAAGACAAGCGATTCAGACGCAGATCGCAGCAGCAATTCCGGCTCAGCTTGCACTTTGCCCACCTGTTCGCATCGCAAGCCCTGCTGCTGAAAGCAAGCTCGAACGGCAGCCACCTGATGCGGCGAGACGCTGAGTAGAAAGCCGTAGCTGGGAAAGGTAATCAGCCAGTGATTGAGGCTCAGCTCAGGCGGGCAGGGAATCTGGTCAAGGTCGAGCACTGCGCCACAGCCCGATGTCTCCAGCAGCATCAGCAGCGTTCCTAAGATGCCGCCCATGCTGACATCTTTGCCCGCTGCACAGAGTCCGGCTTCGGCCAGATGCGGCAAGATGGCCAGCGCTTGGCGTAGCTCTGCTGGATCGCGGTCGGTGGCGGCATTCCAGAACGGGTAGCTTGGATGCGGTTTGCCTCGAAAGTCGCTAGCCAGCAGCAGCGCATCTCCGGCTCGCGCATCAAAGCTGGTGATGAGCTGCCTTGCCCGCCCCAAAATTGCCACTGCCAGAGCGCTGTAAGGACTGTGGCAATTGGTATGGCCACCCACAATCGGCACGCTATAAGTCCGCGCGGCGGCAGTCATGCCTGCCCAAATCAGCTCGGTTTCGCGAGACTGGCTCCAGATTGCGTCAACAACTGCAATCGCTCGTCCGCCCATCGCGGCAATGTCGCTGACGTTCACCATGACGGCAGACCAGCCCGCAAACCAAGGATCGGCTTCGACTAGCTCTGGCAGCATTCCTTCGGCAGCTAGCAGCAAATAGCCGTCGCCATCTGGAATGGCAGCGCAGTCATCGCCGATTGGTACAGCTGCTGATTTGCCCAGCGCCCCAGACAGTACCTCAGATGCAGTCTGGATTTCCTGCTTTTGCAGAATACTCAGAGACTGGCGCAGCTCGGCGGCGAGAGAGGAGAGCATCAAGACACCTCTGAAACGGGCCAGCCCGAAACCGGCAGGGCAAGTCGCGGACAGGGCTGTAAGCCAGCCGGATAATAGTCTAGGTCAGCCTGCATCCGGTGATGGGGACGACCGCAGAGCGTCATTTCTTCTAGAGACTGCCAGTGCAGGCGCTGAAAAAAGCGGACGTTTGGCAGCTGCACCGTCGCCAAAAACTGCTGGCACCCCCAGGCATTGGCGGTGGTGACGGCCTTATCGATCAAGCCTTTGCCGATTTGCCAGCCTTTGCGATAATCTCGATGTGTGCCGAGCCTGCCGCCGTACCAGACACCCACCTTAACCTCGTAGATTCGCACCACGCCAACCACCTGAGCAGCAGGCGTGACGGCCACAATTGGGTAGGCAATCTGATCAATTTCGTCCCGGTCGTCGCCGACAAACATCTGCTGCTCTTCGGCAAAAATAGCGCGACGCAGAGCAAAATAGTCGGCGATCTCTTCAGGTAAACTGGCAAGCTTAAACTGATAGGACATGGGTCATAAATTTTAGTATATAAAATTTAGAAGATGAGAACATTAAGCAGATTCAAACTGAGACATTGCGGAGCAGGCACCACATTTCGCACAGCCCGCTTTAATTTCGGCTGACGATAGATTGGCCTGCTTCAATCGTGTGCCAAGCTGCTCATAGAGTGAAGACATAAACCGACTATCTGGTGAAGGATGATTGGCCAGCGGTGTTCCGGTAATTGGAACAAACGGGACAACAAATGGATATACGCCGAGCTGGATCAGCCGATCGCAGGTTTCCAGCAGCGTTTCAGGCCGATCCCCCAGTCCGGCCAGCAGATAGGTGCTAACCTGCCCACGCCCAAACACCTGCACCGCCGCCGCAAAAGCCGCAAAATAATAGTCCAGCGGCACAGAGGCTTTACCCGGCATAATCGCCGCTCGGACTGCTGGATCGGCAGCTTCAAGATGCATCCCCAGACTGTCAACTCCGGCAGCTTGCAGTCGCTCAAACCAGACAAAATCATCGGGTGGTTCGCACTGCGCCTGGATCGGCAGATCGACGCTGGCCTTCACCGCTCTAGCGCATTCACTCAGATAGGCGGCTCCGCGATCGCTGGTGTTGGGCGTACCCGTGGTCATCACCAGATGCTGCACCTGATCGAGTCTGACGGCAGCAGCAGCTACTTCGGCTAGCTGAGCGGGCGTTTTACGGGCAATGGTTCTACCGGCCTCTAGCGACTGCCCAATCGCGCAGAATTGGCAGGCGGTGGCGGCATCGCTATAGCGCATGCAAGTTTGCAGCACGGTAGTCGCCAGCACGTCACGGCTATGCAGAAGGGCGATCTGCCAGTAGGGAATGCCGTCAGCGGTGGTGAGTCCATAGAAACGGGGCGGGTTGGGAAACTCAATGGCTCCCACTAGCAGTTGCTCTCGCTTGAGCAGCAGGGTTTGATCGAGGCCGATTTCGACGCTGTAGGGCGACTGCGCCGCAGGGCTGTTGTAGATCGGCACCATCACCGTCGTGCCATCCACCATAATCGCTCTGTGATCAGAAGGCCCTGCTCCGCCCTTGCGTCCGGCGGCAGCATCTGGGTCAACGAGCCGCAGCCCATGCGTTTGGAGTTCGACAATTAGCTGCTGCTTGTTCATCTGCGCTCTGCTTTTAGTGTATTCAATAGCGTATTCAGCAATATTTAAATCAGCGATCGGCTACAGTCTCAGCGATCGAAAGATCAGCTGAGCCATCAGAAACTGAGCCATCAGAAACTGCCGTTGTTGCCCAGCAGCCGCCCTGATCGACAGGCTCTGCAATCACGCTCTGCGCCTGCTGGTTGATCTGTAGTTGCAGCAGATCGGGACGAGAGTAGTGACCGACCGCATCCATCATGCGCTTGCGCTTGGTAATCAAAGAGAAATCAAGATCGGCAATGGCCATTCCTTCCCCGGCGATGATGGGCGAACAGAGGTGATTACCTTCTGGCCCGATGATTGCCGTGTTGCAGCCGCCGCTCAACACCTTTTGCAACCGCTCGTCGGGAGTGATTTGAGCTACCTGTTCGGGCGACAGCCAGCCGGTGGCATTCACGACAAAGCAGCCAGATTCGAGCGCGTGATGGCGAATTGTGACATCAATCTGGTCAGCAAAAATCTGCCCCACTAGCGAGCCGGGAAACTGGGCGCAGTGGATTTGCTCATGCTGCGTCATCAGCGCAAAACGAGCCAGTGGATTGTAGTGCTCCCAGCAGGCTAGCGCCCCTAGCCGACCCACTGCCGTCTCGACCGCCCGCAGCCCTGACCCGTCTCCCTGTCCCCAAACCATGCGCTCATGATAGGTGGGCGTAATCTTGCGTCGCCGCTGCACCAGCGTCCCGTCTGCATCAAAGACGAGCTGCGTATTGTAGAGCGACCCGTGATCGCGTTCATTCACACCTAGCACCACCACCATTTGATGGGCACGAGCGGCACGGCTGACGGCCTCGGTTACCTCTCCGGGTACGGTTACAGCCTGTTCATAGAGACGCATATGCTCCTGTCCCATTAACACAGGCGGCAGCACAAACGAAAAGTAAGGGTAATAAGGAACGAACGTTTCTGGGAAAACAATGAGCTGTGCCTGAGCGGCGGCGGCCTCAGCGATTGCCTGCAAGACTTTTTCGGTCGTGCCCGCGCGGCTAAACAAAACCGGGCTAAGTTGAACTGCCGCTGCTCGAACAGTACGTGAGTAATCCATGCCGAGTTTCGCCCTTGCCTCTACGGCTTTTGCCTGTTGGATGGCGCTTGATTGTCTAGAATGCCTGGCTTACAGTGTCCAGGTATCGAGAATAAACGCGCCGTCTTTGCGGTGCAACAGCACCAGATCCAGCACGTCCAGCGGATTGATCGGGCGAATTCCGGGAATCAGCGACGGTTCGCCATGTCCATAGAGAGCTTGTAGCGCAAAGCGACAGGCATAGACTTTGCCGCCTTCAGACATAAATTTGCTCAGCTGATCGTTAAAGTTTTGGTGCCCCGGAAACGCCGCATCGCCCAACTTTGGAAAGCCTCGCTGCACGCCCAGCGTCACCCCAGGCCCATAGAGCAAAACTGAGGTTTCAAACCCTTTCCGCAGCAGGCGAGTCGCTTGCAGCAAATTCACAAATCCAATCGAGCCTTCAAAGGCAACCGTATGGAACGTCACCAGCGCTTTTTCGCCCGGTTCGGCCTTGACATCTGGAAATACTTTTTCCTCGTAGTCTACTAAGAAATCACCAGTTTGATGAGCGGGAGCAGTCACTTCAGGCATTGCTTTTCTCCTGGGTGGATTTATCGTCAGATTACGCGCCCGTCAATGCGACGTTTTGTATTTTGGGCTACGAAAACATTAGGTCTAGCGATATAAACAGGTAGGATAGCGAGAATGGCAAATACGTAAAAGCAGAATCAAAAACAACTATCGAAATCAACAGGTTCTCAAGACAGTGGGGCAAATTACTACGAACCTAATAAAAACTCATTCACAATACTCCAAGCGTTCGCGTTTGATACCTTTGTGCGTGCCACAATGTAGTCAGCCAGATAGTTTGCGTCGTTGGCAATACCCGAAAACCGACCTGACCCCCAGGTATGCAACCAGGGAAGTCCCAGAAAATAGAGACCCCAAACCGGAGTCACGCCGCGCTCATGTCCCGGATAGCCTTTGCCATCGAAGACTGGAACTTCCACCCAGCTAAAATCGCTCCTGTACCCCGTACACCAAATCACGGCGCTCAGCTTGGCAATTTCACAGCTGCCGTTGGGCTGAGCAGGTCGCCAAACCGGGCGATAGGGCGGCTCGCTGGGGGCTGAAAGCTGCTGCTGCTCGATGAATTTATCAATCGTGCGCTTGATGCTTTCCGCTACCGCATCGGCCTGGTCTAAGTTCTGCTCTAGATCCTCTGCAAATTCCAGCGTTTCGAGATCAATTGTTTTCAAGCGTCCGTAAAGCTGCATCCCTTCTAGGGCAAACTGCCGCAGATCAATTTCCCGTCCACCGTCTCGCCCCGTCAAATAGTGGTTTGCTTTGGCGCGGACTTTTTCTTTTTGGGGATGTTCTTCAATCGGCAGGTCGTAGTAGCCCATTTGATCGAGCCAGTCTACAACATCTTTGCCGCGATAGCGCCGGGGCGAGCGGGGAGCGCTGCCAACCGAGAGATGCACGGTTCTGCCTGCCAAATGCAAATCTTCAGCAATCTGACAGCCGGACTGGCCGCTGCCCACGACCAGAATTTCTCCATCTGGCAGCGACTGGGGATTTTTGTAGTCGGAGGAATGCAGTTGCAGCAGGGATGGCGGCAGTCGCTCTGCCATTCTCGGCACCTGCGGATGATGATAGCCGCCAACTGCAATCACGACTTGATCGGCGCTGTAAGAACCAATCGATGTGACTAGCTCAAAGTTGTCGGACTCAGTTTTGCGAACGCTGAAGACTGCGACGGATTCCCGCAGCGGTGGCTCGAAGCTGGCTGCATAGCTTTTCACGTAGTCCACAATCTGATCTTTCTGCATAAACCCAGCTGGATCAGAGCCAGCGTAGGCATATCCCGGCAGACGACATTGCCAGTTGGGCGTAACCAGACAAAACGCATCCCATCGCTGATTGCGCCAAGCATGACCCACCTGATGCTTTTCAAAAATAATATGGCTGACACCGCGTTCTTTGAGGCAATAGCTGATCGACAGTCCGGCCTGCCCCCCGCCCACAATCGCCACGCTGTAGTGATTCATTAGTTATGTATTGAGCCGAATATTTGCGCCATCTGCTGCCAGCCTACGAACTGCTCCAGTCAGCCATTGTGCCTGCGACTACAGAACCCGCAAGTTTAGCAATAAGTTAGGGATGGCTCTCTGGCTTAGCTAAAGCGCCGCTGTTTTGACGGCTGAGCTGGCGAAATCGATAGGTTTTTGGGAATTGGCTGGAGCTATCTAGCGGTTCACATCCAGCCACTGATAGTCGCTAAAGAAATCGCCTGACAGCGAGTTCGAGCCTTGAGCTTGGCCAAAACATTATTCATGTGAAACTTGACCGTGCTCTCGCTAATGATCAGCCGCTCTGCAATCTCGCGGTCGCGGCATCCCTGAGTTAGCAGCCTCAAAATTGCTAGTTCTCGCTCAGATAGCGGCGGTTCGGTCGCCTGATCCCAGCCCCAAACCTGATCGCGATTCACGGCCTCTATCGCCTGCTGAAGCTGCTCAACCGTGCTGGAGAGATCCAGCCTCGCCTGAATTCCCGGCGGCAGCGCTTGCGGTTCCTGCTGCACCCAAATCACGCGATGGGCAGAGGCAATTTGGCTGATATCGTCTGTCAAGAGCGGTATCGCCGGGTCGCGACGGCTGCAAACCGTGAAGCCTGCGGAGATCGCCAGCTGAGTCAAGCCGAGCTGCACTAGCGACTGCCGACAGGTAATTCTTAAGGCTGTACCTGCTGGGATAGACTCGATGGCCGACTCAATGTCCGACTCAATGTCCGACTCAATCGGCAAACTCAAAGCGACCTGGAGCGATCGGCTCTTCAGATCCGCCTGCGTTTGCAGCTGACCACCCGCCCCCGCCACTACTCCCGCCAGTAGTTCTAGGCGAGGTGCCGCCTCTGCCCCTGGCACAATCGCCTCTAGGGTGACAGATCGGGGAGATGCGCTGTAGAGCAGCCGACAGTAAGTGCAGCCCAGCCTCCGCAAAATTTGAGCCGCCTGCAAAATCAGGTAGGTGACGGGCAGCGACAGGGGTTGCTCTGTGCCCACCAGCGCCAGTCGCGTCGAGCTGAGAATGCTCGCCAACTGCTCCGAGAGCGGCAGATGCGCGAAACTCAGGCTGGTTGTGCTCAAGTGCCGCTCTCGCTGATAGCGCAGGGCAGCTTCTAGGGCAGTCGTGACCAGCGTGCAGAGCGTTTGCAGCACCTCTAAAAACTCTGGCTCCAGTACCTGATGGCTAAAAAGCGCCAAAACGCCAATCACAGTGTCGTGGATGGCCAGAGGATAGCCCGCAAATCCGTGAATCTGATGAGCGATTGCCCAGTCCTGATTGCCCACCCAAGGCTCAGCCGCAAGATTGTTGCTTAAAAACGCCACGCGATTTTGGGCGATTTTGCCGACTTTGTAAGCGCCCATCGGCACTCTGGCAAAGCTGCCATCTGTGCGAGTATAGAGTCCTGATGAGGCCACTAGCTTCAAGCTAGCTCGGTCAGGTTCGAGCAGCCAGAGCCGCGCAAACGCACAGCCGAATTTCTCAACCAGTCCCTGCGTGACGCGGCGGGCGATTTCCTCTGGCTCAGAGCAGCCTGCTAAGCTTTGAGCAATCTCGTTGCTCTGCTGCAAGTCAAACAAAATGCGAGTTGGATTCAGCAGCTCGCCCAGCAAATCAGGCATCCAGAGATCCGTAAAGGCTTCTCTCTAGATTGAGACGCAAACCCAGGGTTTTCTTTGTATCAGCCAATACTTTGCGCCGAGATCCAGCCGCAGCCCTCGAAAATTCTGGAGCCTGCTGGCCAATTAAGTTCTACCAGGCAAGCTTTTCAATCTTTTGCCTCTGGCGCTTCGGTCTGATCTGGCTTGTCCGGTGAAGTGACATTATCGACCGCCAGAGTCAGCTGATAGCGGATTGGCTGGCTGGCTCGATTCACGACCACCACCTCGTAGTAGCCGGACTGCGGCAGCTTGCCGACCCAAGTCACCTCAGCAGAATCTTCCAGCAGCACCGGCAGCTCTGGCGTAGGGCGCGGCAGATAGATCGAGAGCAGGCTACTTTGGCTGGGAGCCTGCAGATTCAGCCGCAGAATTTGCGCCGCCGCCAAATTCGCCGTATAGACCCGCCCCTCGCCAGCAGCCAGCGTATCTTCCTTTTTCTGACTGAAAGCCCCTGCCGCAAACTCAATGTTCTCTAAGTTTTTACCTGCTTCTAGCGCCTGAATCTGATCCGTAGCAATTGCCTGCCAGATCTGCCCCACGGGCTGCGCCAGAAAATCCTTGGCTTCCAGGTTCTTTCGCCAGTCGGGGAAATGCTGCAAAAACTGCGCGTCACTCAGGTCATAGAGCGAGCGACTGCCGACATAGAGCTGATTGATCGTCGGCTTCCAGGAGCTGCGGTCGGCTTCGCCGTAGCGTCCCAGCTTTTGACGGGCTTCTGGGCTAAGTACCTCGGTCAGCTGACTCAGCCACTCGTCGGCCAAGTCAGCCCACTTCTGCCGCCATTTGGCATCTTCTGGACTGTCAGAGAGGCTGCGACCCACCTGTTTAGGATAGCGCTGGGCAAAGCTAGCATCTGTGAGCTGAATCAAAAATTCGTAGCTGACCTCTGCGGCCTGAGCGCGACGTTCCAGCGGACTGAGCGGCGACGGGCTGAGACTCGGCTCCACAGCCGGACTGGGAGAGGCTAGATCGGGATCGGCTGACTCGGCAGTTGAAATGACCGGCAGCAGCGGCAGCCAGCTTTCGCGCCAGAAATAGGCAGCAGCAGGCAGCAGCAGCAGCGGTAGCAACAGTAGCCACAAAAATCGACGTTGGGTTGGAGGAGGCGATGCTGGATCACCGGAGTCATAGGGCAGCGCTTGCGTATGCTGCTGCGTATATTCCTGTGTACTGCCAGCAGAGACCGCAGCTGGATAGACAGGCGGATTGTAGGCCGGAACAGCGCGGGTGGCAGCAGGTTGAACCAATGGGCTGGCAGATTGGCTAATAGATGGGCTGACAGGAGCCAGCTGTAGCGCCAGCAAAACATCTTCCGCAGAAGGAAATCTGGCAGAGGGCTGAGGCTTGAGCATTCGCGTCAAGATATCGGTCAGACCGGGACTCAGCAGAACCTCCTGCTGCCAGGGATAACGCTCTCCAGCTGGATCAACCAAATCCAGCGAGCGTTTGCCCGTGATCAAAACCAGCGCCGTTACTGCCAGCGCATACAGATCACTCTGGGGCGACACCCGACCCTGCTGCATCTGCTCTGGCGGCGCATAGCCCTGCTTGCCGAGTCGCGTTGGCAATAGGGTTTCGGTGCCAGTCTCAGCGCCAGTCTCAGTGCCAGTCTCGAGACTAGTCTCAGCGCTATGCCGGTACTGGGAAGTCGCCGCCGCCGCAATTTGCTTAACTCCCCCAAAATCAATGAGCACGGGCAGACGGTCGCTGGTTCGCAAAATCAGGTTGTCTGGCGAGAGGTCGCGGTGGATGACACCAGCGCCGTGAATGTAGCGCAGCACAGGCAGAATTTGCTCCAGCAGCAGCCGGATTTCGGATTCAGAAAAATAGGGCGGCTGGATCGCGGCATCGAGAATCCGAGCCTCCAGCAACTCGCGGTAGGTACTGCCTTCCACATAGTCCTGCACCAGAAACAGCCGCTCTTGATCTTCGAGGGTGGCTCGGAACAGCTCGCGGAAGCGCGGAATCTGCGGATGCTGGAGCTGGTAGAGAATACCAGCCTCCCGCTCAAATAGCGCCTCTGCTTTTTGTAGCGCCTCTGTGCCCTGCACCTGTGGCGCAAATTCTTTCAGCACGCAGAGTTCGTGAAAGCGATGCAGATCTTCAGCCAGATAGGTGCGGCCAAAACTATCCTGTCCCAGCGCTCGCTGTATCTGATAGCGTCCAGCCAGCCGATTCTGGATCGCACCAGACTCTCTGCCAGAAATCCTGCCCTGCGTCAGCCGTTCGCCACAAGCCGCGCAGAAGCGATTTTCAGGAGCATTTGCGTGATTTTGACTGCAATACACTAGAGGCATCTCGCGGTGCGGCACTGCGGCTCAATTCTTTGAATCTGGCAGCTCACCCAAGCTAACATACCTCAACTATGGCCCCAACTATGGACTATTCATTAGCGCTAGCTAGCCTCCGGGCGGCAGATCCGCTGCTGGCAAATGTGATCAATCAGGTGGGCGACTGTCGGCTCGCCCAGGATCGCTCCCAAGGCGATCTGCTGGCGACGCTGGCGGAATCGATTCTCTATCAGCAGCTTTCTGGCAAGGCCGCTGCCGCCATTCACCGCCGATTTTTGCAGCTTTACCCAGAGCCGCCCAGCGCTTTAGAGCTCCTAAACACGCCAGACGAGCTGCTGCGGACTGCTGGGATTTCCCGCCCCAAAATTGCCTATCTCAAAGATCTAGCGACGAAGCTGCCTGAGTTTCCTAGCCTAGAAGCACTGGCCGACTGGGACGACGAAGCAATTATTACGACGCTGACCCAGGTCAAAGGGATTGGGTGCTGGACGGTGCAAATGCTGCTGATTTTTCGGCTGCACCGCTGGGACGTGCTGCCCACTGAAGATCTGGGGATTCGCTCGGCCATGCGGCGGCTTTATGATTTGCCAGATTTACCTGCCAAAAAAGCGATGCTAGAGCTAGCCGCGCCCTGGCAGCCCTACCGCACGGTGGCCTCTTGGTATCTCTGGCGCAGTCTGGATCTCGAACTGGATCTGGCGGCTCACAAGTAGCCATTCTCAGCTAAGAACGCTGGGCTAAGCTGATCTGAATCACGGTACAGGCTCTCCAACTCGCTGACCGCCGGATCAACCTGCCCCAGCCGCAAAAACTTCTCGACATATTTGCCCAGTACATCGCCTTCTAAATTAACCGGACTCCCAGGCTGGAGCTGATTTAAGTTGGTTTCGGCATAGGTATGCGGAATCACCGCCACCTTAAACCAGTTGCCGCTGGCGCTGCATTCAGCCACCGTCAGGCTAATCCCGTTGACGGCAATGCTGCCTTTGGGCACGATATAGCGCGCCACTCTGGCATCCGGCACCTGAAAGCTGATCTCCCAGGCGTTCTCAGTCTGCACCGAGGCTTCCAGATAGCCCACGCCGTCGATATGGCCTGTAACGAAATGACCGCCCAGCTTGCTGCCCACCCGCAGCGCAGGCTCCAGATTGACGCTGCGTTCGCCACCATTAGCGCTGGCCAAAACCGTGCGGTTCAGGGTTTCCGGCGAGATGGCAGCGACAAAGCCAGTTGGCAAAACTTCAGTCACGGTCAGACATACGCCGTCCACCGCCATGCTGTCTCCAATCGCCAGATCGGCCTCAGCAATTGAGGCCGCATTTGAGATCCGCACGAGCTGCTCGCTGACGAGCTGTAGCCTGCCTACGGTCGCGACAAGTCCTGTAAACACAGCATTTAGGAGGAATTAGAACTCCCTCAGCCTAGCAAAATTTGCTCTCTTCTCGGCTCCTGCATTTCAATTTGACCAGCTTGATAGTCTTTCGCAACTAACGCCTCTTGCTCATCATTTCTTAATATTTAGAACTGCATCAAACTGATGCGGTTGAAAATCTCTATCTAAGGATAGATCGAGGTAAGATCGTGCCAGACCTACTCAGGTGGCTGCATTACAGCTTCTTAGAGATTATTCTCAATAAGATAGGGCTGTTGCAAACTGCGTCAGCAATTGTTATCCTTCTCATTAAGGCCGCACTATTGAGAAGAGCATTGCACTATGTACACCGTAACCTCCCTCAAAGCGGAGCTGCACGAGCGGGGCTGGCGACTTACCCCCCAGCGAGAAACCATTCTGCAAATTTTTCAGAACTTGCCAACTGGCGAACACCTCAGCGCTGAAGATCTGCATGTGCTGCTTCAGCAAGACGGTGACCCAATCAGCCTCTCAACGATCTATCGCAATCTGAAAATGATGTCGCGCATGGGCATTTTGCGGGAGCTGGAGCTAGCCGAAGGCCACAAGCACTATGAAATCAACCAGCCTGCGCCCTATCACCATCACCATTTGATCTGCGTGCGCTGCAACAAAACGACCGAGTTTAAAAACGATTCAATCTTAAAAATGGGAGCCAAAACAGCCCAAAAAGAAGGCTACCATCTGCTCGACTGTCAGCTGACGATTCACGCCATTTGCCCTAGCTGCCAGCGTTCAATTCTGCCCATGTAGGTTTGCCAATGCAGGATTAGCGGCATTAACAAATCACCTGCAATAGCTTAACTGGGTCATCAATCTCGCCAACAATCCGCCTGATCGGTTCTGGCCAAAGCTTGATCAAGGTTGGAGTCGCCGTAATTTGGTTGGCCTCAGCGAGCTCTGGGTGCTTGCGGACATCGACCACTTTCAGCGTATAGGGCTGCGGCAGATGATGCTCTAGAAGGTGATGCAGGGAGGTCAAGATCCGCTCGGTGGCGCTGTTACTGCCTGAGACAAATAGCCGCATCACGTAGCCCTGTTCTGCCATGTCGTGAGACTGCGGCGGGGCTGGCAGCACAGCGGGTTGCGCGGGCTGGAGTCTGGCAACTAAATCATGCGTTTGCCAGAGTTGGGGGAACTGCTGACGATGGGCGGCAATCACCAGCGGGTCGCAGCTATGGCGATGGGCGGGCTGCCAGTTGAGATCGGTTGAACCAAACAGCGCGTTCAGCAAGGTCTGGTGACGGGAGACATAGGGGTAGATTTCGGCAAAGCTAGTCAGCGTTTGGCTACGCGGATCGAGCCAGTGATCCACCGTGGCCGTAAAGCAGGGCACTAGAAAGTGCGGCGGCTCAGCTAGCCCCAGCAGCTCCTGCAAAAACAGGCAGAGCTGTAAATGCCAGTGCGTTTGCTTCTGCGGATCAATGCAGTAAACCAGATCGCCGCCTGGGGTAAATAAGGCGATGCCTTTGAATAATCTGGAATCTGCCTGAAAACGGGGTGAATTGAGCTGTGAGGAGGGCAAAGGTGAATCGGGGCGGCAGGGTGGATTGGGCTATGTAAATTATTTTATAGCGGCTCGCAGCCAAAAACGCAGAGCCAAACTGACCCTGCGCTGTGAAGGATGGTGGCTCGCCTTCAGGACTAGACGCGACCGCGCAAAATCTGCGCCATTTCGTTGGGTTTGGGCGAATGCTCCAGCGCCGTCTCTTCGGTGATCCGACCCGCCTCATAGAGCTTGTAGAGCGACTGGTTCATCGTACACATGCCGTCGAAGGTACAGCGCGGGATAATCGCCTCAATCTCGTCGGTTTCGCCCCGACGGATATAGTCCCGAATCGCGTCGGTGTTGATCAAGATGTCGTGATAGGCGGCACGCTTGCCGTCCGTGGTACGGCAAAGCCCCTGAGCGATTACCGAAACCAGCGACTCCGCAATCGAAACCCGAATTGGAGCTTGCTGGTCAGGTTCGTAGAGCTGCAAGATCCGCTCAATCGTTTTGACGGCGCTGTTGGTATGCAGCGTCCCCATCACCAAGTGCCCGGTCTGGGCAGCTTTCAGCGCTGTGTTCACGGTTTCTTTGTCCCGCATTTCACCCACCAGAATGATATCTGGATCTTCGCGCAGCGAGGCTTTCAGGGCGTTGTCAAACTTCAGCGTATGGATGCCCACCTCGCGCTGCTTAATCAGCGACTTCTGACTGGTATGCACAAATTCCACCGGATCTTCAATCGTGATGATATTCTTTGGCATCTCCTTGTTGATGTAGTCAATCATCGCCGCCAGCGTGGTGGACTTACCAGAACCCGTCGGGCCGGTAATCAAGATCAAGCCCTTGTGATAGTGGCAGACATCTCTGAAGACGGACGGCAGATTCAGCTGTTCCATCGTCAGGATCTTCAGCGGGATCAGGCGCATCACCATTGAAGGGCCGCGCATTGAGTCGAAGATGTTGATCCGGACGCGGGCGAATTCGTACTGCGTTGCACCGTCAAAGTCGAGCGTATCCTGAAAGCGCTGGATCTCTTCGTCGCTGAGGATTTCCTTCAGCCAATTCATGAAGGTTTCGCGGTCGGTTTCGGGATAGCTGGTGGTTTCAATCTCGCCTCGGTTGCGGAAACGCGGCACTTCGCCCACGCCCGTATGCACGTCAGAAAAACCCTTGTCGAAGGCTTCGCGTACCAGCTGGGCCATGGTGGGCTGTCCGGCTGAGGGCTTGCGTCCGCGCATAGAAGCTGGCGGTGGGGCGGGTCGATGACCTGCGGCGCGGGCAGCAGGATTGGCTGGGTTAGCTGCTGGATTAGCTGCTGGGTTAGCTGCTAGATTGGCTGCTGGGTTGGCTGCTGGAGACATGGGCATGGTTTGAGAGGGCATGGTTTGGGATGTGGTCATGCCCGCCGTCTGAGAAGCCATATTGGATGCCATATTAGGCGGCACTTGTCCCACGACCGGGCGACCGGGCGGCGGCGGCGGCACCCTAGAAACGGAAGGGGGTATGGAAGGGGAAGTCGGGCGTTGGGATTCTGTCATAAACCACCTGTCGGCAAAATTGCTTCAAGAACATATCGAACGACGAAAGCTGACTGACTTTAGCTAACTTTACTAGCTGAACCACTAGCTGAACTCTGCTGACTAACTCGTTGCTGAGCCGCAGCTCCTGCTAAGCTTGCCCAAAACTGGGGATTGTCATCATGATTCTCCCGGGTTTGGCCTCAGATTTCCAATTTACCTACAGCACTTGATATGCATTTTATGCTACTCCTAGCCGTGGGTGACTCCACTCGGCATAATTGTGCCCGTTAGATCAGCGTTGTGCAGGTTAATTTGGTTGATATTGGCGTTGATCAGCACGGCTTCACTCAGGTCGGCTTCGCTGAGGTTTGCCCAACTCAGCTGTGCCCGGTAAAGGTTCGCACGACGCAGATTTGCACCTCTGAGCGAAGTCCAGTTGAAGTTCACGCCCCGGGCGTTGGCGCGACCCAAATTGGCATTAGTTAAGTTAGCACCAATTAAGCGAGCGCGGCTGAGGTCGGCTTCCCGTAGGTCAGCTTCTTCCAGCGTGATTCCATGCCCGATCACATCGGTGAGGTTGGCGCTCTCCAAAATGGCGTTGTTGAGCATTGCGTTGGAAAGATTGGCGCTCTCTAGGATGGCGCGGGTCAGGTCGCATTTGATCAGCTTGGCGCGGTGCAGACTCGCCTGACTCAGGTTGGCTTCGCTAAAATTGGATCCACTCAGGTTGGCTTCACCTAGATTTGCTTCCGGCAGGTTGGCGCGGCTGAAGTTGGCCGAACTGAGTCTGGCGCCACGCAGCCCAGAGCGCGACAGATCGGCTTCATAGAGGTTAGCCTGACTCAGGTCAGCGCCGATTAAGTTAATCTCAACTAGGGTCGCCTGACTCAAATCAGCGCCGATCAGCTTCGCCTCGCGCAGATTGGCTGAGCTGAGGTCAGCGCCACGCAGGATCGACTGGTTGAGGTTGGCGCGGCGGAGATTGATGCCTCTGAGATCTTTGCCGCTTAAGTTTACGCCAATCAGGCTGATTTCCTGGAAGTCGCGCTTGCCTGCTGCATAGCTATCCAGCAGTTCGTCAACGTACATGGTGGATTGTCTTATTTACTTGTTGTGTAGTAATACTGAGGTTGCCCCAAAATCAACGCATAAGCGTCAAGAGTCCTTTAATCTTATGAGAGAGAATCTAGTCTGAACCTGGTTTTGATCGAGAAATTAGCGGCAGATCGCAAATAAATCCGTAGATTTCGCAGATTCTTTAGACTTAGCTCGCTTCATCCATCCAAACATCCTTCCAATCATCCATCCAAACACCCATCCCCAGAGGAGGCAATCATGCCTGAGCAAACGCCCAAGACTTTACCCGAAAACTCTAGAAGCCAAGCTGTCACCCAAGGTGTACAGCGAGCGCCCAACCGCGCCATGCTGCGAGCCGTTGGCTTTAGCGATGCCGACTTTAGCAAGCCAATCGTCGGGGTGGCTAGTGCCCACAGCACGATTACGCCCTGCAACATGGGGATTGCGCCACTGGCGACTCAAGCTGAAGCCGGGATTCGCGCTGCTGGCGGGATGCCGCAGATGTTCGGCACGATTACGATCAGCGACGGCATCTCAATGGGCACGGAGGGGATGAAATATTCGCTGGTGTCACGGGATGTAATTGCCGACGCGATCGAAACCGTTTGCACAGGCCAGAGCATGGACGGCGTGATTGCGATTGGCGGCTGCGACAAAAACATGCCGGGAGCGATGATTGCCATGGCGCGGATGAATATTCCGGCAATTTTCGTCTATGGCGGCACGATCAAACCCGGCCATCTCGAAGGCGAAGACCTGACGGTGGTGAGCGCCTTTGAGGCCGTGGGGCAGTTTAGTGCAGGCAAAATTGACGAGTCCAGGCTGATGGCTGTGGAGCGCCAAGCCTGCCCCGGCGCGGGTTCTTGCGGCGGCATGTTTACGGCCAACACCATGTCTTCAGCTTTTGAAGCGATGGGTATGAGCCTGATGTATTCTTCAACGATGGCAGCGGAAGATGCCGAAAAGGCTGTCAACACCGAAATTGCGGGCAAAACGCTGGTCGAGGCAATTCGCAATAACCTTTGCCCTAGAGATATCATCACCCGCCAGTCCATTGAAAACGCCGTCTCGGTGATTATGGCCGTGGGTGGCTCCACCAATGCCGTGCTGCACTTTTTGGCAATTGCCCATTCCGCAGGCGTAGCCTGGACGCTAGACGACTTTGAAACCATCCGGGCGCGCGTCCCCGTCTTCTGCGACCTGAAGCCCTCTGGCCGCTACGTCGCCACCGATTTGCACCGGGCAGGCGGCATTCCACAGGTGATGAAAATGCTGCTGGAGCATGGCTTGCTGCATGGCGACTGCATCACGATTAGCGGCCAAACGGTGGCGGAATTGCTGCGGGATATCCCAGCTGAGCCGCGCCCTGACCAAGACGTGATTCGCCCCTGGGACAAACCCATCTACCCGCAGGGACATCTGGGGATTCTGCGCGGCAACCTGGCCACTGAGGGGGCAGTCGCCAAGCTCACGGGTATCAAGCATCGGCAGATTACCGGGCCAGCGCGCCTGTTTGAATCAGAGGAAGCTTGTCTGAAGGCAATTTTGGCCAACCAGATCCAGCCAGGTGACGTGCTGGTAATCCGCTATGAAGGGCCAAAGGGCGGGCCAGGAATGCGGGAAATGCTGGCTCCCACTTCGGCCATCATCGGCGCAGGTTTAGGCGACTCGGTGGGGCTGATTACCGACGGGCGGTTTTCCGGCGGCACCTACGGCATGGTGGTGGGGCATGTCGCGCCTGAAGCCTTTGTCGGTGGCACGATTGCGCTGGTGCAGGAGGGCGATTTGATTACTATCGATGCCGATGCGCGACTACTAGAGGTGCAGGTCTCTGAGCAAGAACTGCTTCAGCGGCGGCAAAACTGGCAGCCCCCTGCCCCTCGTTACAGAACCGGCGTGCTGGCAAAATATGCCAAGCTGGTCTCCTCCAGCAGTTTGGGAGCCGTGACAGATTTGGGGCTGTAGCATGACATCTGAAAAATCTGAACTCCAGAAAATGCTGGACGGAGAGCTGTATCTGGCCACCGATCCAGAGCTAGAAGCTGCCAGCCTCCGTGCCACTCAGCTCTTGCAGCGCTACAACCAAACCGCCTTGAGAGATCGCGTCAGCCAGCGGCAGATCCTGCGAGAGCTGTTTGGCCGCGTTGGCGAGACGGCCAGCATTGTGCCACCGTTTCACTGCGATTACGGCAGCTACATTTCGGTGGGCGACCGATTTTATATGAACTACGGCTGCGTGATTCTCGACTGCAACCACGTCACGATTGGCGACGACGTGCTCTGCGCTCCCTACGTCCAGATCTACGCCGCCCATCACCCGACTAGCCCTGCCGAGCGCCTGACCGGACGCGAGTTGGCCTCTCCGGTGAAAATTGGCAGCAACGTCTGGATTGGTGGCGGCGCAATTATCTGCCCCGGCGTGACGATTGGGGACAATACGACTATTGGTGCGGGCAGCGTGGTGACAAAGGACATTCCTGCTAATGTAGTGGCGGTTGGCAATCCTTGTCGCGTGCTGCGTTCGGTGTAGCTAGAAAAAACATGTCTGACTCTGCTCTACCTGATCCTGCCCCGCTTACCCCGGCTCCAGTTCCGCCACTCAGCCTGTCCACCAAGCTAGCCTACGGCGCGGGTGACTTGGGCACGGCAATTACGGCTAATATTCTGGGATTCTATCTGCTGGTGTTTTTCACCAACGTGGCGGGGCTAAACGTGGGGCTAGCAGGCAGCGTCCTGCTGATTGGCAAAATCTGGGATGCTATTAATGACCCAATGGTGGGGATGCTCAGCGACCGGACGCGCTCCGAACGCTGGGGGCGGCGCTATCCCTGGATGCTTTGGGGAGCGGTTCCGTTTGGAGTGACGTTCTTTCTGCAATGGCTAGTGCCCAGCTTCGGTACGGGTGAGGCCAATCAGTGGGGGCTGTTTGCCTACTATGTACTGGTGGGCGTGCTGTTCAACTCGTTTTATACCGTGGTGAATCTGCCCTACACGGCGCTCACGCCAGAGCTAACCGCAGACTACAACGAACGCACCAGCCTCAACAGCTTTCGGTTTGCCTTTTCAATTGGCGGCAGCATTCTCTCTTTGCTGCTGGCAGGGATGATTTTTCGGATCGTGCCGGAAGCGCGACAGCAGTATCTCTGGCTGGGCGGGATTTGCGCCGTGTTTTCGACGCTGCCGATTTTCTGGTGCGTGTTTGGCACCTATCGCCGCACGATGGCGATGAACCAGATCCATCCGGTGAGCGCTGAAGCCTCGCTGCCCTTCGCCACACAGCTCAAAATTGCCTTCAGCAACCGCCCGTTTCTGTACGTGATTGGCATCTACCTCTGTTCGTGGCTAGCGGTGCAGGTGACGCAGGCGGTGCTGCCGTTTTTTGTGATGGATGTCCTGAAGCTCTCGTCGCAGATCTTCACGCAGATTGCGCTGGCGGTGCAGGGGACGGCTTTATTGATGCTGTTTATCTGGAGTGCTGTCAGCGCCCGCTTCGGTAAAAAGGTGGTTTACTTTATGGGCATGTCGGTCTGGATTATCGCGCAGGCTGGGCTGTTTTTCTTGCAGCCCAGCCAGTCAGGACTGGTCTATCCGCTGGCGATCATGGCGGGCGTAGGCGTTTCGACAGCGTTTCTAATTCCCTGGTCGATGATTCCTGACGTGATTGATCTCGACGAACTCAATACCGGGCAGCGACGCGAGGGCGTGTTCTATGGCTTTATGGTGCTGCTGCAAAAAATCGGGCTGGCGGTGGGTTTGTTTATGGTGGGGCAGTCGCTCAATCTATCGGGATTTGTCGCCACCGTGCCCGGTCAGCCAGCGCCCATCCAGCCTAACTCAGCGCTGAATACAATTCGATTCGCTATTGGTCCCATCCCGACGCTGATTCTGATGCTGGGGCTGGGGCTGGCCTATTTCTACCCAATTACCCGCGATGTTCACGCTTCAATTCTGCTGAAGCTGCAAGAGCAGCGGCGCTAAGCAATTCTGCGAGATGAGCCTGGAGCAATTTGCTCTCACTTTGCCTGAGCTCACTTTGCCTTAACAGGGGAACTCAAGAGAGCATATTCAGATTTCGCCAGAGGTTCACAGCAGCCCTCTACCGCATGGCGCTCATCGTGTTCTTCCAGGACAGCTCCTTGTAGAGAATTTCTAACGCTCGCTGCCCGGAGCCGGAGAACATCTGGCTGTCGGTGAGTTCCTTCAGCACCTGCTGGGTCAGCTGCGAGGCGAAGCTGCCGCCAAACTTGAGCAGATGGCTGAAGTAGCAAAACTGCGGCTGCTCGGCTTCGTTCAGGTGGAAGCGGTAGGTTTCGGTTTGATCCATCAAAAATGCCGAACTGTTGACCGGCACGACCACACGCGGAATCCCCTGTACGCCATAGGATTCCAAGCCCCGCCCCACCATCGTTCCAATCAACACGACACCGAGCAGCGTCCGGGTTTCGACAATCAAATCGGGTGCAAACAGCGGATCGGGTTCGCTAGAGAGGCGAGGGCCACTGCTGAGAAACATCGGGTTGAACAGCTGCGAGTTGTAGATCATCCCCACTGCCCAATGTCGCTCTCCAGGCGATTCTAGCTTGACGAAGCAGCCAAAGCCGTAGTCGTCAGCCTGCGGCGGATTGCTCACATCCATCTGGTCATCGAGCTGGATGACGTAATCACAGTGCGAATTTGATTTGACAACTTTCCCCAACCGCATCTAGCGTCTCCTCTCTCTATACTGCTCTATGCATAGAGCTTGCAGCAATTATACGCGCTCCAGTGCCGAACGCAAGCTGGCTAATCTGAATTATGCCTCTAGCAAAGGATAGATGCTTGTTAAGCTAGATCTGCGGCAAGATGCAAAGATAAGGCTGACGCAGGCTGTGAGGTGGACTATCGTTACTCAATTTAAGTCTCAACGAGAATTTACGAGTGAATTTCCCCAACTATCTTCGGCCATGACGGTTGCAGATGCTGTCGAGCGGGCGATTGAGGTTTCGGCCTCCTGTGCGGCTCAAGCCAGTAAGATTGACCAGCACGGCGCTCTACCCATCGATGAATTCAATCAGCTGCGGCAGGCGGGACTGCTGATTGCGCCCTTAGCAGCTGAATGGGGCGGTTTGGGTCTAGGAATTGACGCCAGCCGGATGAGTGAGCTGCTACAAATCCTGAAGCATATTGGTCGGGGTAATTTAGCAGTAGGGCGAATTTATGAAGGTCATGTCAATGCCATGCAGCTCGTGCAGACTTTTGGTACGACCGAGCAAATCGCGGCTTACGCTGAAGATATTTTGAAGCATCATAGAGTATTTGGAGTCTGGAATGCGGAGGCGAACGACGGTGTCAGGTTAGATCCGCTAGAGTCGGGCGGCTATCAGCTCATTGGCTCTAAGACATTTTGCTCTGGGGCTGGACTAGTAGAGCGCCCGTTTGTCAGCGGCATCTTGCCAGACGGACGCTGGCAGATGTGCATTACGCCCATGGAGCAGGTGACTACCCGCAGCCAGCCGGACTGGTGGCAGCCGATGGGGATGAAGGCGACTGCCAGCTACAAGATCGATTTTACTGGGGTGAAGCTGGCAGCGTCGGCAATCATTGGGCGGCCGGACGACTATCACCGCCAGCCTTGGCTCTCTGCGGGGGCGATTCGGTTTGCCGCAGTGCAGTTGGGCGGAGCTGAAGCCCTGTTTGACGCGACGCGGGTTTACCTACAGTCGCTAAACCGCATCGACGACCCCTATCAGGCGGCAAGGTTGGGGCAGATGGCGATTGCGGTCGAGAGCGGTGACCTTTGGCTGCGAGGTGCAGCAGAGCGAATCGCGGCTTACGCGCCTGAATTTGGCGGAGCGAGCAGCCAAACCGCAGATGCGCGCACTGAGAAGCTGATCAACTATGTGAACATGGCGCGCACAGCGATTGAGCAGAGCTGCATTGACGTGATTCAGCTCTGCGAGCGGTCGGTGGGGACACGCGGACTGCTGCCGCCGCACCCGATGGAGCGGATTGTGCGGGATCTATCGCTCTATCTGCGTCAGCCAGCCTTTGATATGGCACTGGCTGCACCCGGACGCTATGCGCTGACTCAAGCTGCACCGGCTCATGCACTTTGGCAAGATGAGTGAGGCAAGATGAGTGAGGCATTAGCTACTCAGATTTTTGCTCACCCCGAAGCGCTACCTTTGCGCTCTGTAGAGTCAATTCTGGCGGCAAAGGTCTTGGTCGTAGCGCCGCACCCGGATGACGAATGTCTGGGCTGCGGCGGCGCAATTGCTCTGTTGAACAGCTGCTCGGAGCTGCGCATTGTGGTAGTCAGCAACGGCACAATGTCGCACCCTAACTCGCGGCAGTTCCCGGCGTCAGCACTGCAAGCTCTGCGGGAATCTGAGACCCGAGCAGCTATGTCTCGCCTGGGAGTTGAACCAGCGGCTATTCGCTTTTTGGGACTGCCAGATGGCGCAGTACCAACTGAGGGAGCAGCGTTTGATGCAGCCTTAGCTCAGTGCTGTGACTATCTGGCGGAAACAGAGCCGCAGCTTATTTTCTTGCCTTGGCGAGCTGATCCACATCCAGATCATCAAGCCAGCTGGCGGCTGATGGATACTGCGCTGAAGCAGCTGCGAACCGCTCCACGTCGGCTGGAATACCCGATTTGGGACTGGGATGAGGCGCAGCGCGGCAATATTGAGAGTCAGATTGTCGCTTGGCGATTGGATATTCATCAAGTCGTTCAGCAGAAACGCGACGCAATACAGCTCTATCGTTCTCAGGTGAGCGATTTAATTAATGATGATCCAGATGGATTTTTTCTATCATCTGAAATGATTGGCCACTTTTCGCAGCCCTGGGAAATTTACTTTGAGGAGATCGCCTGATGCAGTCTGTGTCACCGCTTTATTTTGAGTCACTCTATCAACGCCAGCCCGATCCCTGGAACTACGAAACTAGCCCCTACGAGCTGCAGAAATATGCCGAAACAGTTGCTGCTCTGCCGCGCAGCAGCTACCAGTCTGGACTAGAAATTGGCGGCTCAATTGGCGTTCTCACTGAAAAACTAGCGCCGCACTGCCAGACTCTGCTTTCGCTAGACGTTTCACCAACTGCGCAGTCTAGAGCCAAGCAGCGCTGCCTGCATTTGCCCCATGTCCAGTTTGAGATTATGCGGATTCCAGATCAGTTCCCAGACCAGAAGTTTGATCTAATTCTGATGTCGGAGGTTGGCTATTACTTCTGTGAAATGGATCTACTCAAAGCGAAACAGCAGATAGTTAATGCCCTGATGCCGGGTGGACATCTGCTGCTATTACATTGGCTGGAGCAAGCCCAAGACTTTCGACTGAGCGGTGAACAGGTACATGAGTGTTTTAGAGTGGAAGCTGATTTAACCTCGCGAGTCAGTCTTCGACATTCGCAGTACTGCTTGGACGTTTTGGAGAAATAGCGCCGCGCAATTAATCAAAGTGAGACAGAAGCAGCTAGAGTCCGAACAGGGGTGCATCCAAGAGATAGGGGAGTACAGAAAATAGTACAGCAGGAACGGAGGCTTCATTCATCTGCTCAGGCTGAGGTTGGACTGGATGAATGGGCCAGTCTGGCAGTTCTGGTTCTGAGACTCCTTTTGTACTATCCTTATGCTTCCCTAACGCCTAGATGCACCCTGATCTGAAGCGTTTGCCTACCAGGTCGATTTCAGCAAGTTCAGGATCCTATGGCCTGAATAGCATGCCGCCATAAAATTATCTGAAAAAAGATAATTCATTCTTAAACAATTTTGCTTTGTGAATTGTCACTCATTGCAGATTGATCCTATAAAATCTCAGCAAAATCTCGGTTATCCAATTTTCGACTCAATCAATTTACTGTGACATTGATCAATCGTTTGCGTGAGTCAAAACATCGTTTGCCTGGACAATTTGAATTTAGATAAGTTATTCCTTGCATAAATACTGAGAGTTGCAACGCTGGTAGTCAAGCTTTCCGTATTTCAACGGTTAACTTCAATCTTGCTTTACTTTTACTCTCCTTTTTTGTGCAGCTCTTAATCTCAAAACATAGACAGGCGAGGGGTTTTGCCCCCTTTGAACTCATGAAAGCGCTGGATATCTTTGTAGATGTAGAGGTAGATATGTAAGTCACTCCACTCTCAGTAAAATTTGAATTTCCTGATGATTATTTCAGCTATAGAATTAGCGTCGAGTAAATTTTATAGATTAAAAATTGACGGAGCTTACGGATTAACTGTGACTGCGATCACTCATCAAAATCCGATTTCAAGCAAGTTCAAATGCCGCTGAGAAAAGCAGCAAATAGTCCAATCAACGGTGAAAATTCTGGCAACCTAACTTGATGTAATCAGGAATTCAAGTTAGCGATTCGGATCGGTTTAGTTTTGTAGAGGGTGTATCGATGTCACGGGATGCATTAGTTGTAGGAGTCAATACCTATCAGTATTTACCCAGTCTAAAAGCGCCAGCTCAAGACGCAGAGGCAATTGCTCGGCAGCTGCATACCTACGGCGAATGTCGGGTTCACCGTCTGCCTGAGGTGATTCAGGCCGGAAAGCCGCAGGTAGGGCAAAAAACTCCGGTGACGCTGCGGGAGCTAGAAACAGCGCTGATCAACCTGTTCAAGCCCAAGGGCAGCAACATTCCCCAGACGGCAATCTTTTATTTTTCGGGGCACGGCATTCAGCGCGACGCGGGGATTCGCGAGGGATATCTGGCGCTAAGTGATTCCAACCCTGACCAAGGCTTTTACGGTCTGTCGCTGTTCTGGTTGCGGCGGCTGCTGCAAGAAAGTCCGGTGCGCCAGCGGGTAATCTGGCTAGACTGCTGCTACAGCGGCGAACTGCTTAACTTTCTAGAGGCCGATCCGGGGGCACAGTCTGGCACTGACCGCCTGTTTATGGCAGCTTCCAGAGAATACGAAACGGCCTACGAATCCCTAAACACCGAATACAGTGTTTTCACGAATGCCCTGCTGAGCGGACTTGACCCAAATCGTCTGGCCTCTGGCGTCGTTTCTAACCATGCGCTAACTGACTGGGTAAACCATAGTCTCAAGGGCGAAATTCAGCAGCCGCTGTTTGAAAGTTCGGGCAGCGAAATTATCC
Organism: Pegethrix bostrychoides GSE-TBD4-15B; assembly: GCA_019359155.1. Lineage (GTDB taxonomy): Bacteria > Cyanobacteriota > Cyanobacteriia > Elainellales > Elainellaceae > Elainella > Elainella bostrychoides. The sequence goes on along the minus strand of JAHHHV010000077.1, from coordinate 66,493 downwards.
TGACGCGGCAGGGCGCAACGGCCAAGACTCCTGCCCCGGCAGCTCAATCCCAGCAGATTTGTCCCTATCGCGGACTGGAGTTTTTTGATGAGTTGCACGCCGAGTATTTCTTTGGCCGGGAGACGCTGACGGCACAGCTCCTAGACAAACTGATGCAGGATCAGTTTGTGGCCGTGACTGGTGCTTCGGGCAGCGGCAAGTCTTCGCTGGTGCGGGCGGGGCTGCTGACCCAGCTCCGGCAGGGGCGAAAGGTTGCAGGTAGCGACCAATGGAAAATCCGACTGATCACCCCCACCGAACATCCGCTCAAGAGTCTGGCGGCGGCCTTTATTGATCCTGAGCTGATGGATCTAGAGCGAGCCGAGCAGCTGCGCCGCGCTGAGACTTTTTTGCAGGATGGCGGCGTTGGCCTAGCGCAGTTGGTGAGAGCCAGTCTGCCGACGGGCGCAACCCACCTTTCGCCAGAAGAGCGGCCTCGATTTGTGCTGGTGATTGATCAGTTTGAGGAAGTTTTTACGCTCTCTCAGGGCACGCAGGCGGAGCGAGAGCGGCAGGAATTTTTCGACTGTTTAGTAGGCGCGTTGGATATTGCCCAAGACTGGCTCAGTTTGGTGATTGTGCTACGAGCAGATTTCTTAAACAAATGCTCGTTTTATGAAGGGCTAGCCCAGCAGATTACGCAGCACCAAATTACGGTTTCACCGCTGAAATACGAGCAGATTAAGGCGACAATTGTGCGGCCTGCTCAAAAGGTAGGACTAGTCTGTGAGCCAAATCTGGTCTACACGATGATGACGGACGTGATTGGCGCACCGGGCGAGTTGCCGCTGCTGCAATATACGCTGCTGGAGCTGTGGCAGCGTCGTCGCATCGGGTCTGAGGGCGGCGTGGCGCGGCTGACGCTAGATGCCTATCAGGAGCTGGGCGGCGTGCGAGGGACGTTGCAGAAGCGTGCTACGGCGATGTTTCAGAGTTTGAACCCTGAAGAGCAGGGCGTAGCCAAGCGCATTTTCCTGGCGCTGACTCAGCTCGGCGAAGGCACGGAAGACACCCGCCGCCGCGTCATGAAATCGGAGCTGGTTAGTCCGGCCTTCCCGATAGCGCTGGTGGATCAGGTGCTCGAAAAGCTGGTGGCAGCCAAGCTGGTGATTATCAGTCAGGGCAACCCGATTGAAGCATCTTGTGAGGCATCCTGTGAGGCATCTTGTGAGGCCGCTCAGTCGGCTGTTCAGACTACGGCTCAAACCAGCGGCCTCAGGTTGCGTTCCGGCTCTAGCCTCAATCTGGCTCAGGCCAATAGTTCAACCAAATATTTCTCGCAAGAAATCGTTGACGTGACGCATGAGGCGCTGATTCGTAACTGGTCGCTGCTGCGAAGCTGGCTGGATGCAGGACGGGAGATGTTACGACGACAGCGGCGGATTGAGCAGGCCGCGCAAGAGTGGGATCAGGTGGGGCAGCCGACGCAGGGTGACTATTTACTCAGCGGCCTGAAGCTACGAGATGCTGAAGATTTTATGAAGCTGCATCCCCAAGAGCTATCTGCTTTGGCCGAGCAGTATCTCAGCGTTAGTATCATGGAATGTCGGCGGGCACGACGGCAGTCGCGTCGTTCGCAGGTGGCTGTGCCTGCGGCTTTGGCCGCGACGCTGCTGCTAGTTGTGAACCAATATACTGGGGCAATCCGGGCGCAGGACGAAAAAGAAGATCAGCTGCAAAAGGCTACGGCGCACGAACGCACGGCGCTGGCGCAAGCTGTGCTGCAAGATCAAGATGCTGACCCGATGACGGCTCTGCTGCTGAGCCGTTTGGCAAGTCAGGGTAACGCTGGCTACGAAACGCAGTCGAGGCTGAGAACCGCCTTGCAAAACCTGCGCTTGCAGCTAGAGCTAGAGAGCGAGCAGGGCACAGTCCGACAGATTGCCTTTAGCCCGGATCAACAGCGGTTTGCGACAGCGGGCGCAGATGGCACAATTCGGCTCTGGAGGTTTGATGTCGGGACGATTTACAACACGCAGCCTCAGACGCAGCGCATTTTGAACTGGAATGCAGAGTCAGCTGGTCAATCTACTGCTATCCGCGCGGTTGCCTTTAGTCCAGACGGCCAACAGCTTGCGGCAATTGCTGAAGGCTCACCCACGATCAAAATCTGGTCGGTTGAGTCGGGTACGGTCATGCAGCAGTTGACCGATACGGCTCCTGTGAAACAAATTAGCTTTAGCGCTATTGGAGCTTGGACAACGCTGAATCAGGCAGGTGAGCTTTCGCTCTGGCGAGATGGTGTTCATACGAAGCTGCCTCACAAACATCTGGTTAACTTTCAGCTGAGTGCTGATGGTCAGTCACTGCTGAGCGCTGGTGCAGACGGCACGGCTCAGCTTTGGCAGCTTACTGTTGAGCATCAGGTGTCGGGTCTGCTGAAGCCAACTTTAGTCAGAACCTTCACGCATCCTGATATTGTCTATCAGGCTCATTTCAGTGCGAACGAACAGGAAATCTCGACGCTCTCTAAAGATGGCCAGCTCAGGCAGTGGAATCGCCAAACTGGACAGCTCTTGCGCTCAATGCCAGAGCGCGTCAATCCGGCGGCTCTGCCCCAGACAAAAGCTGCGGCGATCGCATTGCCATCATTTCAGCAACTTGAATTTAGCCCTGACTCACAAAAGCTAGCTGCCGTAGATGCTGAAGGGCAGGTCTGGCTTTGGAATTCGCAGACAATGCAGGAACCGCTCAAGCTCGCGGGTAAGGCGATGCAGCCTGATTCAGATCAACCCGAACTGCTGCAATTTAGCCCAAATGGTCAAATGCTCGTGACGACTGCCGCCGATCCGCAGAATGCCTATTTGTGGGACAGCCGCACGGGTGAGCAGTTGGCCAAACTGTCTGGAGGGCAAGACATGACCGCCGTGCAGTTCACGCCAGACGGTACCTATATTCTGACTGCCGACTCAGCGGGTCATATTCGGATCTGGAGTGCGGAATCTGGCGGCGAGCTACCGGCCTTGCAGCTGGCAGACGCAACCGAATGGGCGGCATTCTTGCCAGGTGGTATAGCTCAAGGCAGCGCAGCGCAAACCGCGTTAGTTTCGCAGCTTACTCAGTCTACGCCCAATCAAGCCGTAACCCAAATGGTGGCCATCACAGCCAACGGTCAGCTGCGTCAGTGGCAAATCCTGAGCGACCCACTACCCGCCAAGCCAAGTAATCCGGCGCTGCACTTGGCAGCAATTCAGCCTCAGACCACAGCTGCCAAGCTGCGAGCTAAACTGCTGGCGTTCTGGCCGGGTGCAAGTCATCCAGGTCAAGCTGCGGCCTCTGGGTTTAGGGAACTGCCGCAGACGGTGCTGCATCCGTTTGCTCAAGCAGCCGGATTAAAAACAGCCGGATTAAAAATAGCCGGACTGGCGGGCGTTGAGAAGTCGGGCTTTCCGGTTGACCCGACGGCACAGACGGCCTTTGCGCTAAGCACCGATAGCTCGCTGCTAGCAAGCGCCAATCTCAACGGCCAGGTTTCGGTATATCAAACTGCAGCCGAGCAGCCGCCTCGACTGCTCTATCGTATTGAAAACTGGCAGGTCTCAGCTCAGAAAACCGCATCCAGTCAAGTCTTGTCGTCGGCATCGCTTGCTCAAGCGCACAATCCGCCGACCGCGATTCGCCACCTCGCCTTTAGCCCGAACGGTCAGCAGCTTTTGGGTGTGGCGGATGATCTGACGATTCGCACTTGGGATGCGCGGTCTGGGAAGGCGCTAGCTATTTTGCAAGGCCACAGCGCCACAGTTCGGCAGGCGCAGTACAGCGTGGACGGGCAGCGGATTGTCAGCGCTAGCTGGGATAAAACGGCTCGGATCTGGAACGCCAGCACCGGGCAGGAAGAAACCTCGCTTCAGCAGGCCGATGCCGTCAGCAGCGCTGAGTTTAGCCCTGATGGGCAGCGAGTTGTCACTGCAAGCTGGGATGGCAGCGCCAAAGTCTGGCAGGTCAATACAGGTGAAGTGAAGCTATCACTGGATCAGCATCAGAAGTCTGTACTAGACACCGAATTTAGCCCTGACGGCAAGCTAATTGTTACAGCGAGCGCCGACGGGACTGCGCGCCTCTGGGATGCCACATCGGGAGAAGTACAGGCGGTCTTGAAGCCCACTAATCGGAACGGTCAGCCCGCAACAGTTGTGAAAGCTTTCTTCAGCCCCGACGGTCAGTATGTCGCCACGCTAGATCAAGATGGCCGAGTCAACCTTTGGGCGGCAACCTGGGATATGCTGCTGCATCTGGCGCAAGAACGTAGCCTGCGCCAGCTCACCCCCGCAGAATGCAGCCGCTACTTACGACTCTCGGCAGATCAGTGCCCTAATCTGCCGCGCTAGATTAACCGAGCCGCTATTTCCAGGCTTGGGGCTGCTGAAACCGATAGATATCTCGAATCACCTGCGTCCAACCGTCAGCCAGCGAAGCCAAAATTTGATTGCCCTTAGCGGCAGTCGCTACGGTCGGATCACCCAACACGCCGCTGCGGCTGAGGTCGCGGGTTGTCCAGGCGAAGGGTAGCTTGCCTTCCAGGCTCAGCAGAGTGTCCTCCGGCAGTAACGGATATTCGCAGACGGCAGAGTCTAGCTTGACTTGATCTGGCAAAATCGATAGCAGCAGGCTGGTTTCAGCATCGCCAGCGTGAATGCCAAACTCTAGCTCTTTGGCGGCCAATAGCTCCGCAGCAATATTGGGGACCTGCCAGACAAACAGCGGAAACACCATCAGATCAAGCTGCTGATGCAGATCTCTAGCTACGATTTCCAGCACCTGCGGCTGACCGCCATGACCGTTCACAAACGCCAGTTTGCGAAAACCCGCACGATGCAAACTCTGCCCAACTTCCAGCAGAAGCGCTATCAGGGTTTCGGCGCTGAGGGTAATGGTTCCGGGAAAATGCCAGTGCTCATTTGACTTACCGTAGTAGAGCGGCGGCAGCGCATAGGCCGGAACTTCCGGTTCGAGCTGCGTCAGAGCTTTACCCAAAACTGCCGTGCTAATCGCCGCATCGACAATCAGCGGCAGATGTGGTCCATGCTGCTCAATTGCGCCAATCGGCTGCAACATTACCGTATTCTCCTTGTCGGGCATCTGATCAATTTCTGTCCAGGTGAGATAAGGAAAGAACCGATGGGGCGGAATAAAGCTATGCATGGAATTGCCTGTAAGACCTGTCTGGATTGTATCGCTCTGTTCTCTAGAGAGCGTGCTTGTAGCGAGCGTGACCTATGTCAAAAAGCGGTCAGAAATAAAAGCCATGAAAAAGATTAGGCCACCGTTGAGGCAACCTAACCTTATGGTGATGAGAACTCAAACTACACTCAAACTGCTAGGACTTGCGAGCAGTTTGCCATAGCGCTTTGGCAGTCTGCTTTAGCTTGGTTTCTTTTTGAGCAATCGTTGCACCAGCCTTACCCATCTTGGTCTCTAGCTCTGCCTGCTTCTGGTTAACCCAGCCTGCCCCGTTTTCGCTGACGTTGGCTCTAGCTTCGCCATACCAGACTTGGGCTTTCCCCATATCTTGATTAAATTCTTGCTTGAATGAGCTATAGCGTTCACCATAGCGAGAGGAAATCTTACCATCCAGTGATTCCAGCATGGCATTCAGCTTGTTCACGTAAGGCTGTACCGCAGCTTGCGTTTTGTCATCTTTTACAAAAGCGGCAATCCGATCGATCGCGGCATTAATTGAGTCAATCAAACGCTGCACGGCGACAGGTTCTGCGGATGATGCACTTACAGACTGACTGGACTGACTAGACTCGCTGGATTCAACGCTGGCAACTTCAGACTGCACGGCCTCCGAAAGCACAGCCTCTGAGACTACAGCCTCTAAGACTGTTTCGGCGATCTGCTCATCGGTGAGAGCGGCAGTTTCAACAGTGTTCGCAGCCGAGTCGTTAGAAATATCTGCGGGCGTGACCACTATGTTGGCGACTTCATCATCGCTATCGATTTTGACTTCAACTGGCTTCGCTTCGACGGGGGCAGCAGGCGGCCTAGTCTTCAGCGTTTCAACCACGCTAGATTCTTTAGCAATCGATCGCATTTCGCTGCCGCCTGCTTTGAGTTCACTCATTGTTTCTGACAATGCATCTTGCAGAATCTTGCTAATGCGCTCTAGCCGCTGACCGCCTGCGGCCTTAACTTTATGGAAATCAGTGGAAATTTGCTGTTTTACTGGATTATTCATCATGGTCTCTCCTACGCTTTCATATTTCTCGTCAGAATCCCTTAGCCTAGAACGGTTGTGTCAACTGTTTGAGCTGAAGCAGTTACAGTCTCGCCTTTGCCAGCGTTACGGCGCTCAATCAAAAACTGCGAGAGTTCGCTGGCCAGCAATGTGATCACCATACCGTCATCTAACCAGCCCAGTACTGGCATAAAGTCAGGAGCAAAATCAAGGGGACTGACTAGATACAGCAGAGAGCCAACAATCAGTGCCCAGCGGTATTTAGGATTGCGAATATTGTTGCGAACGAACTGCTGAATCAATTTGCTAACGAGTTTCATGTGGCTACTGCGCTCTACATATTCATAGTCGCAGATTGTTTTGAGCCTGTCTGGTGTTGAAAACCCATTGTTTTGGAGTGTTAGTCCCATCCTGCTTTTGGGGGATGGCTAATGAGATAGGATGACCAGTGAGAGGGGATGACCAGTGAGATAGGATCGAGGGGCAATAGATTGGGCGATCCATCTTGACCAACGATATGAGCTTCACGCAAATCTGGGCTGTGCTGCTAATTTTCTTGCTCTGTCCCCTGCTAGGCGGACTGCCGTTGATTCACTGGCTGGCACTAACGGTACTTGGCAAAGATCTCAAGCGGCTCGGAACAGGCAACATCAGCGTTTCGGCGGCGTTTTATCACGGCGGTAAAAACTTTGGCATTTTGGCAGTGCTGTCAGAAGCAGCTAAGGGGATTGCTGCGGTGCTGCTAGCGCGCGCTTTCTTTCCGGCGGGATCGACCTGGGAAATCGTTGCGCTGCTGGGTCTGGTGATGGGGCGCTACTGGTTTGCCAAAGGCGCAGGCACAACCAACGTCGTCTGGGGCTACATCCTGCATGATCCAATCACGGCCATGCTGACGGCGATCATTGGCGGCATTGGGTTTACGCTACTGCGCGAACGGCAGGCTGGGCGGCTGGGCGTGCTGGTGCTGCTGCCGCTGCTGACGGCCTTTCGGCATCCTCAGTCTGGGCAGCTGATTGCGGCGAACCTGCTGCTGAGTCTGCTGATAGGCTGGATCTATACTAAAATTCCTGACGATCTCGATTTACCAACCAGCACCGTTCAATCTAGCTCGCGTCAGATGTTTAAGTTTTTCCGCAGCGACCGCGCCCTGCGTTCGTTAGATCAGCCGCTACAAGCCGACAAAGTTGGCGGCAAGGCAGCAGCCCTCTCGCAGCTCAAGCGTCAGGGCTATCCGGTGCCGATGGGCTGGGTGCTGGCACCGGGCGACGATCCCGCACCGTTAATTGCAGCGCTCAACCCTTCTGTCGAGCAGCCGCTAGCGGTCAGATCCTCAGCCTTGGGCGAAGACTCTCAGACAGCCTCAGCCGCCGGACAGTATGCGTCGCGGCTCAACGTCACCAGCTGTGCAGCGCTGGCAGCAGCAATTTTGCAGGTGCAAGACTCCTATGGCGCGGCCAATGCAGTGCGCTACCGCCAAGACCGGGCTGAGGCTTCGCAGGGCATGGCGGTGCTGGTGCAGCTCCAGATTCCCGGCGTTTTTTCGGGCGTTGCCTTCAGCCGCGATCCGATAGCGCGACAGGGCGATGCGGTACTGGTTGAGGCGCTGCCTGGTATAGCGCAGGTGGTTTCGGGGCAGGCTACACCCGCGCAGTATCGCGTTTGGGTGACAGCGGCTGACCTGGAGTCAGGGCTTCCAGATAATACGTGGGTTGAAGAGAGCAATCAGGGCAGCAGCAGTTTGCCACAGGCTCTAATTCAGCAGGTGGCCGCGCTCGCCCGACGGGTTGAAACCGAGCTGCACGGCGTTCCGCAAGATATTGAGTGGAGCTATGACGGCAGCCAGATTTGGCTGTTGCAGGCACGTCCGATTACAACGCTGCTGCCCATCTGGACGCGCAAAATTGCGGCAGAGGTGATTCCGGGCTATATCCATCCGCTCACTTGGTCAATCAATCAGCCGCTGACCTGCGGGGTATGGGGCGAAATTTTTACGCAGGTGTTGGGGCGGCGAGCCGAGGGGCTGGAGTTTGCCAAAACCGCGACGCTCCATCGCTCAGCAGCTTACTTCAACGCCTCGTTGCTGGGCGAGATTTTTCGGCGGATGGGGCTGCCTGCCGAGAGCCTAGAGTTTCTGACGCTGGGCGCGAAATTCAGCAAGCCGCCGCTGCAATCTACTCTCCGCAATCTGCCGGGACTGCTGCGGCTGTTCGGCTCAGAGCTGGGTTTAGAGAGAGCCTTTGAGCAAGACAGTCAGCAATATTTTCAGCCCGGATTTGAGGCGCTAGCTGAGCCGCTTCTCTCTAGCCTGTCGCCCGCAGCGCTGCTCAGCCGTATTCAGCAAATTCTGGCCCTGCTGAAACGCGCAACCTATTACAGCATCATGGCTCCGCTGAGTGCAGCACTGCGTCAGGGAATTTGGCGGGCTGATGGCCTTGACTACAGCCAGATGCCCGAAGTGGCAGCGGTGCGGGCAATTCGGGATCTGGCTGAGCAGGCACGTCCATTCGTCGAGCCATTCGTCGAGGCTGATGGCGACCGAGATCCGTTTGCGCAGCTTGCCACGAGTCCTGCGGGGCAAGCCATTCTGCGTGATTTTCAGCAGTTCCTGAAGCGCTATGGCTACCTCAGCGAAGTTGGAACGGATATTGCAATCCCTACTTGGAGAGAAGATCCGCGTCCGGTGCAGGCGCTGTTTCGCCAGTTTTTGCAGCAGCCCGACGCGATGACGGAAGCGGCCACCGATCTGTCATCCCCAAAACCGTCCCAGAAATCATCGCCTGCCCAGCGGCGGCTGAACCTCAAAGGTCGCGTGACCGCCTGCTATAGTCAGCTACTCGCCGAGCTGCGCTGGAGCTTTCTGGCGCTGGAGCAAATCTGGTTGGAGAGCGGGCGCTTAGAGCAAGCAGGCGATCTGTTTTTTCTCACCTTTGCTGAAGTGGAAGCTCTGGCTACCGACAGTGCAGGTCTGGATCTCACATCTGATCTATCGCAGCGAATTGCCCAACGCCGCCACCAGCTAGAGCAAGACCGCCAGCACAGCCCGCCCCTGCTGGTCTATGGCACTGCGCCGCTGCCGACTGAGCAGGCTGTAGCACCGCTGCGTACAGAGCAACGCCTCGACCAACAGCTTCAGGGAATTGCCGCCAGTCCGGGACAGGTGCAGGGGCGCGTCCGAGTGCTGCATAGTTTCCAAGATTTACCCGATCTCTCTGATATCAACCGCAGCACGATTCTGGTTGTGCCCTACACCGACTCCGGCTGGGCAGTGCTGCTGGCGAGAGTCGGCGGGCTGATTGCCGAAGTGGGCGGGCAGCTCTCGCATGGGGCAATTGTGGCTCGTGAGTATGGCATTCCGGCAGTCACCAACGTTGCAAGCGCCACGCAGCGCTTGCGGGACGGCGAACAGGTGTGGCTAGACGGCACGACCGGGCGAATTGAGCGAGTCGTACCAGCCGAAGATCAATGAGAAGATTAGCTAGAAAAGCTGTGAAGCAGTTTGACAAAACCTTGCTGCCTCAGCATAATAGAGACTGCGCTAATTAAGGGATCGTAGTTCAATTGGTTAGAGCACCGCCCTGTCACGGCGGAAGTTGCGGGTTCGAGCCCCGTCGATCCCGTTCAGATGAAGCCTTCGGTTCTTGCAGCGACGCAAAAACTGAGGGCTTTTTAAATGGCACCTGAAGTTCAAGACTAGAAATCTGCCCCAGAACAGGGAAAGCGACTCGGAACCTATAGGAGAATGTATAGGGCAAGACTGCCTGCAACTCGTGCTTTTTGGGAGGATCGCTGCTATGGCAGAGTATGATGCCTGCAAGCTGCCGATTACCTGTCTTGCCTCGATTGCCGCTCTCCTACAGTTTCGCCATTTGGATGTTTCCCTATGCTTCGGAAAAATGCCGCTTTTTTCCTGGGGCTGTTGCTCTGCCTGCTGCTGCCAACTGAGCTGCTGCCCATAGCTGCTGCCGCAGCGGATACTGTCCGCACAGAGCTTGCCCCTGCCCAGCTTGCTCCAAATTCGGCCCCAAGTTCGGCCCCAAGTTCGGCCTCAAGTTTGGCCTCAAGTTCAGCAGCAGAGCGCGAAAAGCTGCGAATTGACGGTTCCGCCAGCATGACGGCAATTAACCAAATGCTGAAGCAGCGCTATGAGAAGCAGTTTCCGACAGTTGATCTAACCATCCAGACCAGCGGCGTAGAGCCTGCCCTGAAAGCTTTGCTCAACGGCGAGATTGACTTGGCGGCAGTGGGGCGATCGCTGACGGCGGCAGAGAAAGCGCAGGGGCTCAGGGAAATACCGCTGAGCCGCGATCAGATTGCGATTGTGGTGGGACAGGCCAATCCGTTTGCAGGCAGCCTGACGCTAGAGCAGCTCGGCCAGATTTTTCGGGGTGAAATTACCGACTGGGCAGAAGTGGGTGGAGCCGCAGCTCCAATTCGGTTGATTGACCGCCCAGCGGATAGCGATACCCGACTCGCGCTTCAGCAATATCGCGGCTTTGGCGATGCATTTACAGCTCAGAACGTGATCCAGCTAGAGACAGACGATACGGCAGCCATGCTAGACAAGCTGGGGGAGGACGGCATCGGCTATGCAATCGCCAGCCAGCTGGCTGGCCAGGATAAAGCCAAGCCCGTCAGGCTGACAATTACGCAGACCGTGCTGCCCCAAGACGCGCTCTATCCCTACGCTCAGCCGCGCGGCTATGCCTACCGAGAGCTGGATAATGCTGCCCAGGCGTTTTTGGGCTTTGCCACCACCAAACCGGGGCAGGCGGCAGTGGCAGCAGCCAAGCTGGAAGAGGCCAAAGCGATTGCTGCCGGGGAGCTGATTGTGCTGAAGCCGCAGCCAGAGGTGATGCCGATTAGCCAAGCTCCTGAAGTCTCGACACCCAGCGCGCCGAGTGAGCCAGAAAGTCGTTCATTCTGGTGGCTATTACTGCTGCTAGGCTTCCCGCTGGTTTGGCTCCTGCGTCGCGTCCGTCGGTCGCCCGTGCCCAAGGTTCCCGCTGCTGAGATTCCCACTGCTCCGGTAAGTCCTGTCCCGACTGAAGCAACTCCTGAAGCAACTCCCGTGGCGCAGGCTACGGCAGAACCTGTATCGACAGTGGTGGCAACGGAAGAGATGGAAGAGGCCGTGATTGTACCAACCGTGGTGTTTCAGCCTGTAGCATCTGAGCCGATAGTATCTGAACCGACTGCAATAGATACTGATCAAGCCAATATCGCAGAGGCTAACACTGGTGAGGCCGAGATGACCTCTGAGCAAATCGAGGCCGATCTGGGGTTGGTCGAAGCCAAAGCGGTTCCGGCAGCTGAGTTAGATAAGCGAGATGAATCAGATCTAGAGCCACTGCAAGTCGTAGCAATTGCTGAAGTCACGGTTGTAGAAACGCCTGTAGAAATTTCTGTAGAGGTTGAGTCACCCGAATCCGAGCCAGCATCCCAGTCGGAATCGCTCAAGCAAGCTTTGGTCAAAGCACTCAGCGAGCAGGGCAAAACGCCCAAAACCGCCACGCTGCTGGATTGCTATAGCAGTCTCTCAGCGCTGATTTGCCGCCATCTGCTAGCGCTTAGCTCCGCTGAGACTGCCCCCGCGCATCAGAAAATTGTGGGCGAAATTGCTGCTGAATATCTGCCAGGGCCGCACCTCGAAAATAGTCTGCTGAATCTGGGGCTGCTGGAAGCGGCGCAAAGCGCAGTCGCAGATCTCGGCTACGACTGGCCAGCCCTGCTCGATCAAGAAGAGGAGCCGGGGCTGGGGAAAGGCGGACTGGGGCGGCTGATGGTCTGCTATCTAGACGCGATGGCAACGCTGGAAGTCCCTGCCATCGGCTACGGCTTACGCTACGAGTACGGCATTTTTGATCAAGAAATCCATGATGGCTGGCAGGTCGAAGTTGTCGATAGCTGGCTGCGCTCCGGCAACCCCTGGGAAATTGAGCGGCCTGATCTCGCCGTAACGGTTGGCTTTGGCGGCAGCAGCATTGCCTACATAGATGAGCAGAATCGCTATCGGCTGCGCTGGCTGCCCGCTGAGCTGGTGCAGGGCATCCCTTACGACAGTCCAATTCCGGGATACCAGCGCGACAAGATTAGCCTAATGCGGCTCTGGCGGGCTGAATCGGGCGATCTGTGCAAGGTGCTCTACCCAGTTGACGTTGAGCTGAAGGGCAAAGCGCTGCGCTTAAAGCAGCAGTTCTTTCTGGCTTCCTGTGCGCTTCAGGATGCGCTGCGGCTGCATTTGGCGGCGAGCTGCACCGCCGAAACCCTGCCCAGCCGCTTTGCGCTTCAGCTCAACGACACCGATCCGAGTCTGGCCGTGGTCGAGCTGATGCGACTGCTGGTGGACGAGCAGGGACTAGATTGGGACAGCGCTTGGCGGGTCACTGAGCAGACTTTTGCCTATAGCAACCACAGCCTGATGCCCGAAACGCTGGACGATCTCTGGTCAGTCAGCCTGTTTGAACAGCTCTTGCCGCGCCACTTAGAGCTGATTTATGAAATTAACGCGCGGCTCTTGGAATCCGTCGCGGCTAAATATCCGAATAATCCTGCCAAACTGAGCCAGATGTCGCTGATTGACGAACGCGGCGAGCGCTACATTCGGCTGAATTTTCTGGCCTGCATTGGCAGTCATGCTGTCAATGGCGTGTCGCCGCTGCATACCGATCTGCTGAAGCAAACCGTGCTGCGCGACTTTTACGAGCTGGCTCCCGAAAAATTTAGCAGCCAGACCAACGGCATCACGCCCCGGCGCTTCTTGCTGCAAACCAATCCGCCGCTAGCTAGCCTGATCAGCAGCAAGCTGGGCGAGGGCTGGATTACCGATCTAAGCCAGCTGAGTGGCCTAGAAGCCTACGCCAGCGATCCGCTGTTCTGCGCTGAATGGCTGCGGGTCAAGCAGGCGGCCAAGCAGTCTTTGGCCGCGCAAATTCTGCGTCAGACGGGCATCGAGATCAACCCCAACTCGCTGTTCGACTTGCAGGCTATGGTGATCCATGAATATAAGCGGCAGCATCTAAATCTGCTGCATATTCTGACGCTCTACCAGCGACTCAAAGCTAACCCGACGCTAGATATCACGCCGCGCAGCTTTATTTTCGCGGGCAAGGCTGCTCCAGACTACTTCACTGCCAAGCTGATCATTCGGCTGATTCATGCGGTCGCCGATCTGGTCAATCCTGACCCCGATCTGCGCGGACGGCTGAAGGTGGTGTTTCTGCCAGATTTCAATATTAAAACCGCGCAGCCGCTCTATCCTGCTGCCGACTTGAGCGAGCATCTGTCGCTGGCGGGCACTGAAGCCGCCGATACTGGCAACCTGATTGCGGTCTTAAACGGAGCGCTGATGCTTGGCACCGCCGACGGCACCAATCTCGAAATCCGCGCGGCGGTGGGAGCCGAGAACTGCTTTGAGTTCGGCCTCAGCTTGGCCGAGGCGCAGCGCCTTCGCGCCACAGGTTATAACCCAATGCTGAGCTATGACGCAAACCCAGAGCTGCATTCAGTACTCGATCTGCTCACCTCTGATTTGCTCTCAAACGGCGACCCAGAATTGTTCAGACCGCTGGTCAATTTGCTGATTTACTACGACCAGTACTTGCTTTTGGCCGACTATGCCGACTATATTGCCACTCAGGAGCAGGTGAGCCAAGCCTACCGGGATACCGAACGCTGGACTCGCATGTCGATCTTGAGCACGGCTCGACTGGGCTTTTGCTCAGCCGAGCGGGCAGTTCGCGGCTACTGTCAGGAAATCTGGCAGATTCCGGTAGAGCCGGCTCAGCTGGAGCCTGTCCAGCCAAAAAAGCACCAGCCAAAAAAGCGGCTGGGCTGAGGGAGGTTCAAATCAGCCCTCAGCTTGATCGAGTTGAGGGCGATCTGCTCAGCCAGCCTGAGGATTTTGCCCAACACCAAGTTGGAGTTTTCAACCATTCACTGAATTCACGTCATCTACCTAACGTAACCAGCGAGGACAACATGGACAGAACAATCAGCGAAATGAAGGTGCACAGCAAGCACAACTGCTATGCGGTCGGTGAAGCGGCAATGAGCTACTTACAAACCGAAGTAGCTGTCTCGACTCGACTCGAAATTGGCACAAACTTGATCAAGATCTCTGGCGGCAGCTTTAACTACAAAAACGACTCCGGCCACAGCGGCGAGCCGTTAGTCATGCTCTGGATCTATGGCGGCAAAGTCACCAATAGAAAAACTGGCGTTCTGGTCAACTCGACCTGGGAATCGCTGAACGGCTATGACGACAGCCTCACCCTGGAAGTCACCGAACCCGCCACGCTCTGCGCCTTCTTTTTTGATACCTACATTGAAGATAACGAGGGCGAAATTCAGCTGACAATTGCCCGAATCTAGCGCTGAGCGGCTTCAGGATTCTGGCTCAGCTGCTTGATCAATCTCGGCATCTCGATCAGTAAGCGGCAGGGTGATCCTGACTGTAGTGCCCACCCCTAACTGACTGCTGACGTGAAGATTGCCGCCTGTAGGAGCGATAATTTGCTGCGCCACAAATAAACCTAGTCCCTGGCCGGGAATGGCGGCAGCGTTGCTGGCTCGATAGAACTGATCACAGATTCGATCTAGTTCGGCTGTGGGAATTCCGATCCCGGCATCGCGGATTTCAATCAGCACCTGCGACGGCACGTAAGTTAGCTGGAGCAAGAGGCTACCTCCCTGCGGCGAATAGCGTAGCGCGTTATCTAAAACTGGCGCGATGACCTGCTGCAAGTCAGCTCCGTTCAGCGGCAACCTCCCAGCCGGACTGCCCCAGCTAGCCACAGCCAGATCATGCCGTTGCTGATCGAGCGGCCATTGCGCAACGAGATCACGGCAAAACTGCGTCAGCTCGGCGGCTGGAAGCGGAGCTGCGTTTGGCAGGATTGGCTCCAAAATTTGCTGAACTGTGTCGGCACTGGCCGCAATCTGTCGCAGAGCGTTTTGCAACGACGGAGCCACTGATGCCGTAACTAATGATGTCAGCGACTCTGCAACGCTCAAGCGACTGAGCGCGTTTTGCAAGGTTTGCAATGCCGCTGGCGTGAGCCAGAGCGACTGCTGCATGAGCTGATTCAGTGCTGCCTGGACTTTAGCATCTAGATCTTGGTGCAGCGTTTCTAGAGCGGTTTCAGCTAAGCTGCACTGCGCGATGCTGCGCTGTAGCTCTGCATTTTGTTGCTCTAGCGCCTGCCGCAGACGGCTAACTTGCAGCTGATTTTCGATCCGCGCCAGCACCTCCGCCACCTGAAATGGCTTCGTGATGTAGTCAACGCAGCCCGCTTCAAAGGCCATCACTTTATCTAGCTCCTCGCTCATGGCGCTGAGAAAAATGATTGGAATGGAGCGCGTGCTGGGATTCGCCTTGAGCCGATCGCAGACCTGATAGCCATCTAGCCCTGGCATTCTAATATCGAGCAAAATCAAGTCGGGGAGAACCAGCTGCGCGGCCTCCAGTCCCAGTTCGCCGCTAATCACCTTGCGGACTGCATAGCCTGCCCGATTCAGCAGATCGGCTAGAAATCGCAGATTGTCAGGCGTGTCGTCAATGATCAATATGGTCTCAGGCGGTTTGGTCTCAGGCGGTTTGGTCTCAGGTGGTTTGGTTTCAAGCGGTTTGGGATTCGTCGGGTTTGGCATCATGGCGAGGCAGGCTGCGTCAGCCGGATCAAATCGCTTAGCTTAAACTCATGCACCAGCTGCTTCACAGTGGCTTTGAGATCGTGACAGTCGGCTGGCAGCGCTTCTAGTAGCTCGAAAATCATTGGTTCGTTGGCGCTACGAGCCGCATGATTGAGCTGCGCGATCCAGTCTGCTGGCATCCTGTCGAGGCCCTGGCCGAGTGACTGCGCTGGTCTACTGGCTGGGTCACGGGTTGGCCTGCTGGCTGTATAGCAATCGTTCAGGTCAAGGTGCTGCGCGATTTTTGCCAAGACGATAGATTCTGAGCAGGGTTTTGCCACAAAATCATCAAATCCTGCCGCCAAAATTTCTTGGCGCGCCTCTTCAAAAGCGGCAGCTGTCAGGGCAATAATCTTGGGCTGCCAGTAGGGCTGCCAGTGGGGCTGCCAATCGCCATCAGGATCTTCGCCAAGGCTAGCCGCTTCAGGACTAGCCGCTTCAGGACTAGCAGATTCAGGACTAACAGATTCAGGACTAGCAGATTGGTGGAGAGCGGCAGGGTTGACTTGGCGCACTGCCTGTTTGATCTGTCGCATAGCTTCGTAGCCATCCATCCCCGGCATTCGCAGATCCATCCAGATTAAGTCAGGCCGAAACTGCATAGCTTGCTCGATAGCCACCTGACCGCTTTGAGCCTGCTGCACCTCAAAACCAGCAGATTTCAACCAATGTGTCATGAGCTTTAAGTTGGTGTCAGTATCGTCAACCACCAGCATCCGGCGGCTCTGCCCTGCTCTTGGCAAACTGCTGACGGCGGGCGGCTCGATCTGCGCTAAACTCGTAGGCTGCAAGGGCAACTCCACCCGAAACAGACTGCCGTGCCCCAACTGGCTGCGGAGCGTCATTTGTCCTCCCATGCGCTGTACAAAACGATGGCTGATCGCCAGCCCCAGCCCAATCCCCTGCTGTAGCTGCTCCCCTGCTGTCGACTGCACGAACATTTCAAAAATTTTTTCCAGATCTTCGGACACAATGCCAACGCCTGTATCCTCAACTTCGATGACGAGCAGGTTAGACTGCGACCCAGATTGCGACTCAGATTGCGACTCAGATTGCACCCGTAGCTCAATGCGTCCCTGCGGCGTAAACTTAATCGCGTTGTCGAGCAAGTTGGTGATAATTTGGCGCAGCTTGTGCCGATCGGCGTGAATAAATTTGGGAACTTCAGAGTCACCTGCCGAGGCAAAGCTATAGCTAAAATCGAGTCCTTTAGCTTGAGCACGAATCCGAAATATACTGATAATCGAATTGAGTAAAGCATGGAGATCAACATTAGCTGGCTCTAGCATCAGCTGTCCAGCCTCGATTTTGGAAAGCCAGAGAATATCGTTGATCAGCTGAAGCAGATATTCGCCGTTGCGGTTGACGATTTCTATTTGGTCGCGCTGCTCCTCGGTTTGGGCATCTCGCGCCATCAGCTGCCCATAGCCCAAGATGGCGTTCAGCGGCGTTCGCAGATCATGGCTAATGTTAGCGAGAAATGCAGTCTTCGCTCGATTCGCCGCTTCAGCCTTCTCTTTGGCCTGCTGTAGCTCTAGCTCGATCTGCTTGCGCTCGGTCACGTCTCGGATCATAATCAGCACTGTATCAGCGCCATAAGGCAGCACGCGCAGCTCTTCATGCTGCATCCGACCGGGGCGCTGGATTGCCTGCTCATAGATCTGCATCTGTCCAGTTGAGAGCGCCTGCTCAATTGCCGCCAGCTTTTGAGCTGCTAGCTCTGGCGGCAGATATTCTGCAATTGATTTGCCGATTAATGAGACATGCGGCGGCGCGAGGTCAAGCTGCGGATTGCGCTTAATCGAATCGAGATGAATTCCTGCCCGACTCACTAGGCTCATCATGTCGGGAATGGTGGAGAGAATGGCAGAGTTGCGCGTTTCACTCTGGCGCAGGGCTTCAGTGCGTTCAGCCACTTGGGCTTCGAGATCGCGCTGAGTCATCCGTCGAGCTGTTGCCCAGCGCCAAACTGGACGCATTGCCCAGAGCGCCCAAATTCCCAGCCCCAGCGCAATCCATACGGTTAGCCCTGGCAGTTCAGACGCAGGGCTGGGCTGTCCTAAATTTGGACTCGCGGGCTGCGAGGAGGCTTGAGTCTGGGCAGAAAGCCAGCGGCTGGAAGATGTCATAACCGGACGAATCAGGACGGGAGTCTAAGATTGGTAGACTAATGCTCAGTCGCGATGCTGAGAACACAGGTTAAGAAACACCATACCGAATTCAGCGGGTTCTAGCCATTGTTCAAGCCGACAGTAGCGCTGCGATCATTCGGTTTGCCTCCGCCTCATAGCTGCCGCCAAACTGATTGAAGTGATTCAAGATGTGGTAAAGGTTGTAGAGCGGCTTACGCTGGTCGTAGCCCGATGAGAGCGGAAAAGCTGCTGCGTAAGCGCGATAAAACTCAGCCGGAAAGCGGCCAAACAGCTCGCTCATCGCCAGATCGACTTCCCGATCGCCAAAATAGGTAGCCGGATCGAAAATAACTGGTTCACCCTGCCCAGTCACCGCCGCGTTGCCCGTCCAGAGGTCGCCATGCACCAGCGACGGCTGCGGTCGATGTCCCGCCAAGATTTCTGGAACCGCCGCCATGAGCTGCTGCTGCTGTGGGAACCGTCCGCCCTGCCGCTGAGCCAGCCTCAGCTGATGCTCAAGGCGCAGCTCCATAAAAAACTTGCACCAGTCGGCGCGCCAGTCGTTAGGCTGTGGCGTAAAGCCGATGGTATTGGGCTGCGACCAGCCGAACCCTCTTGGACTCGTGACGCGATGCAGCGCCGCCAAGTCTCGACCCATCTGCTCCCAGGCTGCGGCATCGGCATAGCCTAGCTCTAGCCATTCCAACACGATGTAAGCCGAGGCTGTGCCAGACTCAGCGGTGCGTCCCCAGCAGATAGGCAGCGGCACCCGGATCGTCTGGCTATCTGCTAGCTCTCGCAGCCCCAAAGCCTCGGCTTCAAACATGGAGAGTCGCTCAGCCTGATTTAGCTTCACGAAATAGGCGCGTTCCTGCCTGTCCACCTGCCCTAAAACAGCATAAGCCCGGTTGACGCTGCCCCCGCCCACCGAGCGCTGATCCTGGATCTCAAAAGAGGTCTGGGTAGCCGCACTGATCGCCGCCGCAATTTGCTCCCACATGAGCTTAAGCAGACTTCAAAATCACGGCCTGATAGGCATCGGGCGAGAGATATTGCTGTACAGCAGCTTGCAGTACCTGCGGGGTCAGCGCCTGAATCTGAGCAGGATAGGTCAGCGCCGGAGTCAGGTCGCCCAGCACCGCCTGATAGTATCCGTAGAGGCTGGCGCGGTCGCTCGGCGTTTCATTGCCGAACACATAGCGATTGGCAACAATGGTGCGAACCCGCTGGAGTTCGGCCTCGCTAATTGCCTCGACCTGAAGCTGGCGAATATGCGTCAAAATTGCCGTCTCGACCGCCTCTAGATTCTCACTGGGCAGCTGCGCCGCTATGTAGAACAGCCCTTGCCGCACGTAGGTCATATTGCTGACCGAGATGCTAGAAACCAGCCCCCGCTCTTCGCGCAGATCGCGCACAAATCGCGCCGTGCGTCCCTGCCCCAAAACAGCGGCCAGCGCATCCAGCGCATAGGTTTGGCTCAGGTCGGCCATGCCGGGAACGCGCCACATCATCACCAGCCGTGCCTGCTGCAAGCTCTCGTCAATATGCACCTGCCGCCTGACCGTGGTGAAGGGGCTTTCGGGTTCGGAAACGAACGCTTCTGGTGGCTTTTGCAGGCTATTGGGCTGCTCGGCGCGCGCTTCGGCCTGCTCAAAGCTCTGGGCAACAATTTCGATCAGCTCCTCGACGGGCAGATTGCCCACCACTGAGGCAGTTGTAGACTGCGGTCGATACCAGGTGCTGTGGAAGTCGCGCATCTGCTGCGGGGAAAGCTGCTCAATGACGCTGGCTGGCCCCAAGACTGGACGGCGATAGGGCAGTCGCTCAAAGGCGGCCTCCATTGAGCGGTAGTAGGTGCGCCGCCGCGCGTTATCTTCAGAGCGCCGGATTTCTTCCAGCACCACCGAGCGTTCGCGCTCAAAGGCTGCGTCGGGAATGGTTGCGTTCCGCAACACTTCCACCTGCAAGGGAGCCAGTTTGGCAAAGTCCTGTGGGGCAGTGGTGATGTAGTAACAGGTATAGTCTTGGCTAGTGGCAGCATTGGTGACTGCGCCCGCCTGCTCAATTTTTTGCTCAAACTCGCCGCTTTGCAGACTGCGGGTGCCCTTAAAAATCATATGCTCCAGAAAATGCGCCATGCCGTTGATTTCGTCGGTTTCAACAGCTGAGCCAACTCCCATCCAGAGGCTGAGGTTGACGGCCTCAACAGGCATCTGTTCGGCAATGATGGTGAGGCCATTGGGCAGACGGCGCAGCGTTGGAGCGTTGATTGACGCAGCGGCATTCACGAGGGTTGAAGTCATGCAGTTTTCGGGTATCCGGTAGTCCTTTACCTATCTTAATCAGTTCAGCCCGGTTCAGCCAAAAAGCCCTGCCGTCTGCTCAATTTGCCACTAATCCATCCAGCCCACGTCGGTTTCTGAGAGCTTGATGCCTTTTTCTGCAGGCTTGGGTTCAGAAGACATCGGCGGCAAGCTGCCTGGCTGCGTCGGATGGTCGAGCACTTTATGTAGCTCTAGCTCATGCAGTTTCGGGCGACCTAGCCCAGGCTTGGCGCTACGGCTCGGAATAATCATCTGCGACTGGCTTGGCTCTAGCTCTGGCTCTGCGGCACGGGGTGATGGCAGCACCGCAGGCGAGGGCAGGATCGGCGGCTGGCTGCGGCTCAAAAAGCTAGCGCCGGGGCGAGCCGGGGCGACGGCTTTGGGCGGATTGGCCTGCGAGAGCTGCAAGATCGTTTGGCGGGCGGTTTCTAGCTCGGCTTTGAGCTGCGTGATCTGCTGACTGGCCTGCTGACTGGCCTGCTGACTGGCCTGCTGACTGGCCGCTTCAGCTTCAGTTTTGAGCTGCGTGAGCTGCTGAATGCGGCTGTCCTGCTCAGCTATTTTGGCTTGCAGGGCAGCAATCTGCTGGTTGAAGCCGGCTTCGGCGGCGCGTGCGATGCTCCGAGCTGCCTCAATATCTTGTTTAAGCTGGAGAATCGTGACTTCTAGCTCAGGTGCTTCTGCTTTGATCTCGGCTTGAGTCGCTAGTTCTGAAGGTTCTGGCGCTGAAGGTTGTGGCGCTAAGGTTTCTGGCGCTAAGGTTTCTGGTACTGGCGTTTCTGGCGTTTCAGCCTCTGTGCCTGCTTCTCGCAATAGATCTGACAGCCGCTTCTTGACCATGACAACCTCCTTTCCTGCTCTTTATCTATCATCGCGGATTTTGAGGCCGATCTTGAAGCAAATCTTAAGCGTTAAGCGATTTAGGTGATTCAGTCAGGTTCAGCGCAACTCAGGCAGCTGCAAGTCCTGCTCAACTTCCGCAGCAGTGCGGCGATAGTCGGCCTGGGCTTCTTTGGCGTTCCGGCCTCGCCATTGCAGAATCGAAACTCGCTCTAGCGCGGCGCGTTCGTGGGCTTTGTAGGCGCGGATAAAGGTTTTGCAAACGGGGATGCCCAGTTTGCTGAGCGCCGTCTGCGCCTCAATCGCATCGCCTTGACTGCGAGGATCAACCCGCGTCAGCAGCACACGATGCGCGACTTGGGTGGGCTTGACCAGGCGCTTAATCGTCTCAATCAGCGCCGAGAGATCCATGGCGGCAGGCGGGCTGGGCAGCAGCAGATAGTCGGTGGCTGGAATCACGGCGCTGAGAGCCTGCGAGTCGAGAGCGGGCGGCAGGTCAACCAGCATAATTGGATAGTCTTTGACCGCTCTGAGCTGGTTGAGCAGCAGCGGGTCAGCTTCCTGGATTAGATCAAAGCCCATATTGGCCTGCCCCGCCCACCAGGTCGCCGAAGCTTGCGGATCGGCATCCACCAGCAAAACTGGCCAGCGCTCAGCCAAAACTGCCGCCAAATTCACCGAGGTCGTGGTTTTGCCCACGCCGCCCTTACCGTTTAGGACTGCAATAATGCGCGGATTGGATGCAGCCATTGCTCCTCTCTATCTGTACTAATCAGCACTCATCAGCCCATCAATCCCTCAGCCTGATTCAAGCCAAAAACTTGCGGATCGCCAGCGCTGTCTCTTGGGGCTTTTCCAGGTGCGGCACATGGCCACAGTCTTCGATCCAGGCGAGCTGGCTGCCCACAATCGCTTGCTGAAACCGCTCCGCATCAGCAGTTCCTAAGATCCGATCAGAGCGCCCCCAGAGAATCAGCGTTTTCGACTGGAGCTGCCCTAACTGCTGCTGAAACGAGCCGTAGCCGCCGCTTTGCGTAAACGAGACGAGCGCCTGTCGCCATCCGGGCTGCTGAAGATGCAGTGCCGCACAACAGAGGGCATCGGGCGAGGCGTAGCTAGGCTCATGATAGGCGTTTAGGCTGATTTTTTGACGCACCTTCAGGTTTCGTAAAAAGGCGGTTGCTAGATAGCCCAGCGGCGACACCAGATATTTGCCCAGTGCTGGCCCTGCCCTGAGTCCAGCACTATCGATCAGCACTAGACGCTGCACCGCCTCTGGATAGCTGAGCGCAAAGTCGATGGCGGTTGCTCCGCCCATGGATGCGCCCACCAGCACAGCGGGTTCTTGGATCAGCGTTTTCCAAGTGCTGTAGAGGTGAGTTTTAATTGCGTTAGGGCTAAAAGACAGGCCAGATGCTAGCCCCACCTGCCGATCGGTAAAGCCAAAGCCGAGCAGATCGACGGCCCAGGTTGCAGACTGCTCGGCCAGCAGCGGCAGCAGGCGACGAAACTCGAACAGCGAACTATCAAACCCATGCAGCAGCAAAATCGGCGGGCTGCCGCTGCCCTGCTGCACAAAGCTGGTGGTAACTGGCGGCTGATCGGGCTGACCAGTCCACAGCACTGCGGCGGACTGGAGCTGCTGAGCGAGAGCAATGGAGGCGGGTTCGGTGAGCTGACTGAGCATCTGACTGGACGGGAGAGCAATCGGAGTCACGCGGCTAATCTGTGGCTAATCTGTGGCTAATCTGTGGCTAATCTTGATCATGCAGCCCAGTATCGCATGAGCATCGCATGAGCCACCTAACCAAACGGCACACTTAACCAAACGGCGCTTCTGGCTCGTCTTGAAAGATCTCGTCATAGTCAAAGCAGAGCGAGTTGGGATGCCGAATGATCGTGAAGCCAAGGCTGGAGGCTGTCTCGGTTGTAAAGGTGGCCATCACCAGCATGACGAGCTTACGCGACGCAACGGCTGGCTTTTGCACAAAGTAGTCGCGTCTGGCAAAAAACAGCTCGGCATCCTTGGGCTGAATGATCCCGTTCAGTCGATGCGCGGCCTGAATCGGCTTGATGTAGGCGTTAATAAACTCTTCCTGGTTGCGCTGCAAGCGATAGAGCTTCTCATGCTGAAACCAGCTCATGCCAAACATCATTTTCAGCAGCTCAAAGCCCAAAATGTAGTTGAACACGCTGTTGCGCTCTTCGGTGTTAAACACTAGCTTCAAGGCAGACTGCAGATACAGATCAGGCTGGCGGCGCAGATCTTGAGCCGAATGGATATAAAACTGCCGAATGTAGCTCCGCAGCACGGACTCATTTAAATCAGCCTCCAGCCGAAATGACTGAAGATACTGGCAGACGCGCTGCCGAGTCTCTTGATCTTCCAGCTTTTTGGCAACCAGACCATCTGCGGTGTATTCGTCTAAAAACTCCGCCTGCATCTCTGGCTTAGCGGCACAGATCATATGGCAAAGCGACAGCACATAGCGCCGATGCTGCCAAGAGAGACTCTCAACCCAGGCTCTAGTGGCAGGGGGCAGCTGCTCTAAAATTCGGTCTACGGAAGCATTCAGCGGCGAGCTGAGCTGGACTGGCTGCGAATGAGGAGAGTCGAGCATGATCGTCGGCGTTGACTCGGTTCCGCAAGTAAACTTATCTCAAAGCTTCCCCAGTTTGCCCCCATTTCTGCAAGCGCTAGCTCTATCAAACGATGAGATCCCTGCGAGATCTTGAAGATCCAGCGAAGATCCAGCTCAGTGAAAAATCAGGCTGAATCTAGCCGAGATCTGCTAATCTCAGATCTATTCTGCCGATCGCTGATTGAGCTTGGCTGAGGCTGTTCTGGTTGAGGCGTGCTGTGAGAGTGCTATGAATCGGTCAATCTTATCTGAAACCCCTAAAGTTGAATCCTACCCGGCTGCCGCTCAGCTTCAGGTTTCGGCAGTTGTGCCGATCTATAACGAGGTAGAAAGCCTGCCAATTTTGGTGGAGACGATTGCCAACACCTTCAAAAACAACGCCATTCCCTACGAAATTATCTGCGTCGATGACGGCTCCACCGACGGCTCCACCGATCTGCTGCGCCAGATGGCTCATCAGCGCTCTGATCTGCGGGCGGTGCTGCTGCGCCGCAACTACGGCCAAACCCCTGCAATGGCTGCCGGATTCAACCATGCTAGAGGTAACGTCATCGTGACGCTAGATGGCGATTTGCAAAACGATCCGGCAGATATCCCACGCCTGATTGCTAAGCTCGATGAAGGCTACGATCTGGTGAGCGGCTGGCGCAAAGACCGTCAAGATGCGGTGGTAACGCGCCTGATCCCGTCGCGGATGGCCAACTGGCTAATCCGCAAAGTCACCGAGGTGCGAATTCACGACTACGGCTGCTCGCTCAAAGCTTACCGGGCTGAGTTGGTGCGGGACATGAACCTTTACGGAGAGCTGCACCGATTTTTGCCCGCGCTGGCTTTCATTGAGGGTGCTCGGATTGCTGAGCTGCCGGTGCGGCATCACGCGCGGCGCTATGGCTACAGCAAATATGGGTTAGGTCGCACCTTCCGAGTGCTGATGGATCTGGCGACAATCTTCTTTATGAAGAAATTCTTGACCCGCCCGATGCATGTGTTTGGCCTATTTGGCTTAGTCTCAATGCTGATTGGCCTGGGGCTGGCTCTCTACCTCTGCTTTCTGAAGCTAGGGCTAGGCATGGCGATTGGCGATCGGCCTTTGCTGAGTCTGGCAGTCGTGTTGTTTTTGACAGGCGTGCAGCTCTTTAGCTTTGGACTATTGGCCGAACTCTCTATGCGAACCTATCACGAATCGCAAAATCGCCCGATCTACCGAGTGCGTGAGGTCGTAGAGTCGGGCGAGGCGGCAGACGCATAGATTCAGAAGATCATTGCTAGGCGGGAATGAGCGCCAGCGTCTTAGGCCGTATCGCCTTATGGAGCTGTACCTGCTGATCGGTCGCTTGGGTGAGAGAAAAAAGTTCCAACCCCCAAATCGAAGCATGTTGCAGCGAAAATTCGCGAGCCGCTGATTCAGGTGCGTCAATCAGCAGATCGCTGACCAGCTCAGCCGTGCCGGGATAGGTAAGTTCAGCAAGATACATAGCTACTGCGAGATTAGAAAGTCGCGATATTGACTGAAGATTTCCGTAACCTACGCTGCTGCTATCGCTTTGACAAGAGGGCTGACACCCCATATTGGCTCCATCTTGGCAGATGACGACAGACCTAAAAATAAAGCCCAAAAATAGGGCAAGATCCAATCCTGCCCTGCCAGTCTTCACATCTCCATCTGGAACGTGCTGAATCCACAAAGCTCAAGTGCTGCCTGTAAAAGTCACCTCTGGGAACTTAGCCTGGGCTTCAGCCATGGGCTGCCGCTTGCCTTCTTCTTGCCAATAGTTGATCACTTCGGTTGCTTTATTCAGCAGCTCTACTCGGTCATTTTCGGCAATCCAGTGCTTGGCTTCTAGCTCGGATTTCAACTGCTCCCAGGCATCATTTCGCGGCCAGAAAAAATAGGACGTGAGCGGACTAGAGCCTTTTCCGACAATTTGATCAACCGCCAGAGCTACGTTTTGATCTAACCAGAGCACTTTCAAAATGAACTTAGACAAAAACACCTCCAATACAGCTGCGCTGTTCTGATTACTCGTACAATCTTCTATATTAATCTACCGCTCTGGCCAACCGCCCAGAAAAGTGGTTTATCAAGTGATCCAAACAGCAATCTGCCAGCGTGACTCAGCCTGCCTGTCCTGCAATTCTAGTCTTTGACATTGACGGCGTAATCCGAGATGTGGGCGGCTCCTATCGGCTGGCGCTAGCTGATACCGTCGAGCAGTTTACCCAGCAGTATCGCCCTTCGTCTGCTGAAATCGACCAGCTCAAAACCGAGGGCTGCTGGAATAACGATTGGGAAGCCTCGCGGGAGCTGATCTATCGCTACTTTGAAGCGCAGGGTCAGCCTCGCCAGTCTGTGGCGCTGGACTATGAGGCGGTCGTGGCATTTTTTCAACGCCGCTATCGTGGCGCTGATCCAACTCACTGGACAGGCTATATCTGCGATGAGCCGCTGCTGATTCAGCCCGACTACCTCGAAGCGCTGACGCAGGCTGGCATCTCCTGGGGTTTTTTCAGCGGGGCGACGCGCGGTTCGGCCAGCTATGTGCTGCAAAAACGTTTGGGTTTGGCGGCTCCGATCCTGATTGCGATGGAAGACGCGCCTGGGAAACCCGATCCGACTGGCCTGCTGCTCACCGTCCAGCAGCTTGAAGCCCGCGATCAGCTACCGCTTGGGCTGCCTGTGATCTATGCCGGAGACACCGTGGCCGATCTGCAAACTGTACAGCGGGCGACAGCTCTGCAACCTGAACGGCGTTGGATTGGAGTCGGGATTCTGCCCCCGCACGCCCAGTCTGCCGCAGACTATGCTGAAACCTATGCTCTGAACCTGAAGCGAGCAGGTGCAGAAACGATCTTAAAGAATATCTCGCAGCTCGACTCTACTTGCGTTTGGCGCTTGCTCACAGAAGCGGCGTAAGCAGCAGTGCAGGCGAATCTCGCGGCTGAATCTGGTTCAATCAAGTTCAATCAAGTTCAATCAATTTGACCTATAAAACTGGCCTGATGAACTGAGCTGATTGCCTAGCCGCGTACCGGGCCTTTGACTTCGCCTGAGTTAGAAACTAGCAGGAGATAGAGCCATTCTAGACCCATCTCGCTGACCCACTGAGGAATAGACTCTGCGTAGACGGAGCGAGTTGCAGGGCTAGGGGTAAAGTAAGCTTTCATTTCGGAAATCCTTTGTTCGGTGTTTCCACTAGCTTACTGATACAACATCAAGGGAGATCTGGGTAAGGCTACCGATTCGATGAAGTTCCGATGAAACTCGCCTTGAGCCACCTCTGAGCCACCTAGCTGAAGCGGCTGTAGGCTGTCGGGCGAGCGGCCATGCGATGTCTGAGGAGCTTACGCAGACGTTCTGCCAAGGCCAGCGGCAGGACAATTCCCCAGCCCAGCGCGCCAATCAGGACAATGATCCAGGACATGCCATGTCGCTTAGAGGTCGAGCCATCTAGCCAGAAAGCAGTAAATAAAACGAGAAAGAAAAGTCCGGCAGTGGCTAGATAGAGTAAAGCAAAGTTCGTTGACATCACTAATTTTCCTTTATCGCTATTTTTGCAGCCAGTGTTTTCACTTTCTGTACCCGAAGTTGTAGTCAGCTTCCTTCAAATCTACACAATGGCAGAGGCATTACCCGGAAAATTTTAAAAACTTGATGAAGCTACTTGAAAGAACAGGCAGTTTTCAGGAATTGGCCTACGCAGATCTGCGAGATATTTGCACAGCTCAGCCCTCGCTGGCGATCCCTGACTGAAACACTTGACCAATCACAGATTCAATCGGCGGCTCGCTAATTGCTAGATCAATCACCTCTAGACGGGCAAGCATTTCGGTAATCCGCTGCGTGATCTGCGCTTGGGGCACTAGAAACCGCACAATCCGTCCCGACAGCTCTTTGACTTCACCATGGGCTTGCAGGCTCGCCAGCGGCAGCTCCTGAGCCAGCTCCAGCCTGATCTCACGGCAGGGCGCGAAGCGCTCTAGCAGACCGTCAAGGCTGCCGTCATAGATCAGCTGCCCCGCGTAGATGACCAGAACTCGCTGACAGAGTGCCGTAATATCTGCCATATAGTGGCTCGTCAAGAGCACGGTGGCTCCGTAGCGCTGATTATAGCTCTGCAAGAAGTCTCGGACGCTGATTTGGGCGTTGACATCTAGCCCTAGCGTCGGTTCATCCAAAAACAGTACCTGGGGGCGGTGGATCAAAGCGGCTAGCAGCTCGGCCTTCATCCGCTCACCCAATGAAAGCTTGCGAACTGGCGAATTCAGCTTGTCGCCCAGGTTCAACATTTCGCTCAATTCGCCCACACGCTGCTTCAGGTCAGCATCTGAAATCCCGTAGACGGCGGCGTTAATTCGCAGCGAGTCAAGCGCTGGTAGATCCCAAATCAACTGCTGCTTTTGCCCCATCACCAGCGTAATCTGACGCAGAAAGCTAGCCGAGCGGCGAAACGGAACCTGTCCAGCCACCCGCAGCTGTCCGCCTGACGGATGAATTAACCCGGTCAGCATTTTCAGCGTCGTGGTCTTGCCCGCGCCATTCGGCCCCAGAAAGCCGACCACCTCGCCAGGCTGAATCTCAAACGACACTGACTGCACCGCCGCCACCGTGCGATAGCGGCGCTTCAGAAAATGCTGCAGCGTTCCGGCCAGTCCCGGCTCTTTGATCGCCACCGGGTAGAGCTTGCTGAGGCCTTGGACAGAAATAATAGAAGACACTATTTCTGCTCTGGGTGGTGAGTGGCAGGCGCATCAGGTCCCATTTGACTGATGACGCGCAGCATCTGATAGAGCCGACCGAAATTGCGCTGGTTAAAATAGAGCGCAATCCGGGGCAGATGTTCGGTTTCGCTGCCCATTTCGGGGGGTAAAGCCGGGGTTTTCTCGATGCGTCCCCGCAGCAAAATATCGCAGAATTCCGAGTTGAGCATCTCAACCTCTAGGTCGCTCAGCTCTGAGTTTAGCCGGATGATCAGCCGACCCTCGACATAGCGACTGGAGTGAAACATCCGGTAGAAGCTAGTAATCGCTTCGCAGGCCAGGTCGATTCGGTCGGTGACCGTATAGAGCTGGAGATCTTCAGCGCTGATCAGTCCCGGTTTTAGCAGATGCTCGCGGATATGGGTTTCCCAGCCTTGCCAGTAGTTGTTTCCGGGCGGATCGATCAGCACCAGCGGCAGGAAGTCGGATTTGCCCGTCTGCATCAGCGTCAGGCATTCAAAAGCTTCGTCCTGCGTACCAAAGCCACCCGGAAACAGCCCCAGCGCGTCGCTTTCGCGCAGAAAGAACAGCTTGCGGGTGAAGAAATACTTGAAGCTAATCAGCTTTGGGTCGCCCGTCATGAACAGATTTGAGCCTTCTTCAAACGGCAGCTGAATCCCCAGCCCAAACGACTGCTCCATGCCCGCGCCTTCGTTACCCGCCTGCATGATGCCAGGGCCGCCGCCCGTGATCACCATAAAGCCTTGCTGAGTGACGGCTTTGGCAAAGTCGCTGGCCATTTGGTATTCGGGGCTGTCTTTGGCGATCCGAGCCGAGCCAAAAATCGCAATCTTGCGAATATGGCGATAGGGATAGAAGGTACGAAACGCCCGCTCCATATCTTGCAGGGAGGCGTTCAAGATTTTCCAGTCGAGTCGGTCGCCTTCAAGTTCAGCCATCCGCACCAGCGTCGTTAACGCCTGCTGAATCAATGCACCATGCTTGAGATTGGGCAACTGACTTAACAACTCGCCGATTTCTGCCTGCAGGGACACTAAAGGAGCGGAAGATAAAGTCATGAATCTTTTGTAATGGGCGGCATTCTATTTTATCGAGATCTGGGCGGCTTTCTGCTGCCATTCAACCTCTGGCTATTCTCCTGCAAGCGAAAACCTCCTGCCAAAACCCTGTAGGTTCAGCAAGAGGTTGCTTAAAGGACGTAGCAGAGCCTAGATGTACTTTTCCAGCGTGGTTGCCAGCGTCGTTTTGGGCACAGCCCCGACTACCATATCGACGCGCTGGCCTTCTTTAAAGATCATCAGCGTCGGGATGCTGCGAATGCCATATTTGCTAGCAATGCCGGGATTGTCGTCGGTGTTGACCTTCACGACTTTTACTTGCTCGGCGTACTGAAGCGCAATCTCATCGACAACCGGAGCCACCATCCGGCAGGGACCACACCAAGGTGCCCAGAAATCCACCAGAACGGGGATCGAGCTTCCAAGCACTTCTTGGTCAAAAGTATCATCTGTAACTGCGGCTGCTGACATGCCTAAATCCCTTAGCCTTCATGATGTGTCAAAGACATACGATAGCGAAAATGCGCGGCTAAGACTAGCGCTTCTAAACAATCAGACATAATTACCAGCTCACAATTGCCAGCTATAGATTCTATATTTAAAAACAGATGCTAAAACTAAGAGCAAGCGATTGCAGGCTAGCTGCAGGTTAAGCACCGAACCCAAAAATAGGAACCGCCTGAACAATAGTCCAGGCGGAGTGTGGTGTGAGGAGTGAACGGAAACATGCGTCTCCGCTACTTTCATTGTAAGCGACAGATCAGGGTTTGTAGAAGCTCTGCCACTACTAGAGTCAGATAAACTTATATAACGTGATATGACAACGTCATATAGTGCAGCCTGAACTAGAACTTACTTCCCCATCCCCAGCTGCTGCGCCTTTTGGTACACCTTGCCTTCGGTCAGCAGCGAGGGAGCGATGATCACCTCAACCTGCTGCATCTCGCGAATATCTTTGGCTCCCAGAGTGCCCATACTGGTCTTGAGTGCCCCCAGCAGGTTATGCGTACCGTCGTCGAGCTGGGCAGGGCCACGTAGGATTTGCTCCAGGCTGCCCGTTGTGCCCACCCGAATCCGCGTGCCTCTCGGCAGTACCGGGCTAGGGGTCGCCATGCCCCAGTGGAAGCCGCGACCAGGAGCTTCCGCCGCCCGCGCAAAGGGCGAGCCAATCATCACGCCGTCTGCCCCGCAAGCAATGCACTTGCAGATATCGCCGCCCGTAATCAGGCCCCCATCTGCAATCACAGGGATATAGCTACCAGTCTCACGGTAGTAGTCGTCACGGGCTGCAGCGCAGTCGGCAACAGCGGTAGCCTGCGGAATCCCTACACCCAGAACCCCGCGCGAGGTGCAGGCGGCTCCGGGGCCAATACCAACCAAGACTGCCGCCGCGCCGGCCTTCATCAAATTCAGCGTCACTTCGTAGCCGACGCAGTTGCCCAGCACAACCGGCATCGGCATCGTCCGGCAAAATTCTGCGAGATCGAGCGGCATGACTGACTCAGGCGAAAGGTGCGCTGTCGAAACCACTGTAGCCTGAATAAAAAACAGGTCGGCTCCCGCCTCAGCTACCGTCTCGCCATATTTGGCGGCTCCAGCAGGCGTAGCGCTGACTGCGGCAATCCCGCCCTGCTGCTTAATTTCCTGGATGCGCCGAGCAATCAGCGCTGGCTGAACGGGCTGGGCGTAGAGCTTTTGCATCAGCGGCACGAAGGCTGTTTTGTCCACCTCGGTAATCTGATCCAGAATCGGCTCAGGGTCTTCATAGCGCGTCTGGATGCCCTCTAGGTTGATCACACCTAGTGCGCCCATTTGCGAGAGCAGCACCGCCATTTTGACATCCATGACACCGTCCATGGCGCTGGCAATGATTGGAATTTCGCGCTCGATGTTGCCAATCTGCCAGCGCGTGTCGGCCAAGCTGGGGTCTAAAGTCCGCTGTCCCGGCACTAGCGCAATTTCGTCAATCCCATAGGCCCGACGAGCGGCCTTGCCTCTGCCAATTTGAATCGTGCCTGTTTGGATATCCACGCTGCTTACCCGTTAAAACTTATTAAGCTAGACTACCAAATCTCACCCCGAAGATGTTTTGCGAACTGAGAAACAGCTTTAAGGATCGTTGCAGAGGCAGTGGGGTCACAACAGCGCTTAAAGACAGTGCTTTAAGACAGCACTTTAAATAAATCAGACAGCACGACGTTGGAATACAAAAAGCCCTCTGGGTCGGTGAGGCGGATTCCCCGACCATCGTCCTGCTCCACCCAGCCCCGCTGACGATGTGGCTCCAGGCAGTCCAAGACCCGCAAAATTGCCGCATTGCCAAACTCGGCTCGCAGCGCTATCAAGCTCAGCCCCTCTGAGAGTCGTAGCCCCAGCATGAGTCGGTCAAGCAGCCGTTCGGCGACGGGCGTAATTGAGCAGTCGATCTGTCCGGTCTGCTGAAATTCCTGTACCCACTGATAGTAGTCGCGGCGTTTGCGGGGGCGCGTGAAGCGCTGATCGTTCCAATAGCTGGCGGCTCCCATGCCAAAGCCATAGTAGCTACGGTTCTCCCAGTAGGTGCGGTTGTGGCGGCATTCAAAACCAGGGCGGGCGTAGTTAGACAGCTCATAGTGCTGATAGCCAGCTTGAGTTAGGGTTTGCTGCGCCTGTCGATACATCGCGGCGGTGGTGGATTCGGTGGGCAGCGGCTGCATTCCGGCCTCATACCAACGGTCAAAGGATGTCCCCGGCTCCACGGTCAGGTCATAGACCGATAGATGCATGGGGGCAAGGCTAATGGCAATGTCGAGCGACTCCTGCCACTGCGCCATCGTCTGGTGCGGCAGTCCCGAAATCAAATCAAGGCTGAAGTTCGTGAGGCCGACCTGGCGAATCATCTCGATGGCAGCATCCACGTCAGAGCGGCTGTGCGTCCGACCACAGGCGCTCAACAGCTCAGTTTGGAACGCCTGCACACCCAGACTGACGCGGTTTACGCCTGCGGCCAGGTAGCCAGACAGCCGCGCTTGATCAAAGCTGTTGGGATCGATCTCGATTGAGATCTCAGCTGCAGCCGCTAGCTCAAAGCGCGACCGCAGCGCCGCCATAATCTGTTCAAACTGCTCCACCGTTAGCAGTGAGGGCGTGCCACCGCCAAAAAATACGGTTTGCAGCGCTGCATCTGCTTGACCCAGAGGAACAGCCTGGATTTCCTGGCAGAGCAGCTCGACATATTCAGCAATTGTGCCAAAGTGATCACCTACCGGAGGCCGATCGCCCACCACCGAGATTGGAAAGTCGCAGTAGAAGCAGCGGCGACGACAAAATGGAATATGCAAATATGCGGCTGTGGGCGCGGCTAGACTAGCCGCGCCCACCTCTGTCGGGACTGTCTCAATTGCAATACTGTTTAGGGCAGCCATAGCGGAATCTGATGGCGCAGGCGGTACGAGTTCAAGTCGAGAGCGATTATAATGAGGCTGAGCTGATCGAGCTGCTGAGTCAGGCTGGATGACGCTATTGTTAAGGCTGTTTCTGTCGCAAGTAGCCCTGTGACGATCTGCTGGACTCCAGCCATTAAGTCCGGCTCGGCACTGATCTGAATCCCCGTCTGGGTC
Organism: Pegethrix bostrychoides GSE-TBD4-15B; assembly: GCA_019359155.1. Taxonomy (GTDB): domain Bacteria; phylum Cyanobacteriota; class Cyanobacteriia; order Elainellales; family Elainellaceae; genus Elainella; species Elainella bostrychoides. Next base: position 33,269 of record JAHHHV010000077.1, on the reverse strand, counting down.
TGAATCCCGATCTGGGATCGCTCCCTACCCCAACTTGGGTTCATATCATGCTGGACATCATCATTGTTTGCTCATTTATCATAGCAGGAGCCGGAATTGGCTTCTATGGCGTAGATCTGCTGCCGCCCGAAACGCTAGATCAAGTCACCAATACTGAAGGGCTAAGTTCCGTTACGGGCGTGTTTGGGGCGATGATCGGGCTAGCGCTAGGGCTAGTGGCGCAGACTGGATACCGCCGCGTTGAGCGTCAGGTGCGCGAAATGCCAGTCGATATGCTGCTAAGCCGCTCAGTGGGGCTAGTGTTGGGGCTGCTAGTTGCCAATCTGCTGCTGGCTCCCATTTTTCTGCTACCCATCCCGCGTGAGTTTGCCTTTATCAAGCCGCTAGCGGCGGTGCTGGGTAGCATCATGTTTGCTTTTTCGGGTGTAACGCTGGCCGATACGCATGGTCGGGCGCTGCTGCGGCTAATTAATCCCAACAGCGTCGAAACAATGTTGATGAGCGAAGGCACACTGAAGCCAATTGCCGCCAAAATCCTGGACACGAGCTGCATCATCGATGGGCGGATTGAAGAGCTGCTGCGGACGGGCTTTTTAGAGGGACAGCTTTTGGTGCCGCAGTTTGTGCTGCAAGAGCTACAGCGCGTTGCCGATGCCTCAAACGACCAGAAGCGGGTGCGCGGTCGTCGGGGACTCGATATCCTGAATCAAATTCAGGATGCTTTTCCAGATCGAATCGCGATTCACCCCGCCGACTACGAAGATATTGCCACCGTAGATGCAAAGCTAGTGCGGCTCGCCCAGGAAATCAATGGGACGCTGCTAACCAACGACTATAACCTCAACAAAGTTGCCAGCCTGCAAAAGGTGATTGTGCTAAACATCAACGACCTAGCGCAGGCGATGCGTCCGGCCTACCTGCCGGGTGACAGCATTGATCTGAAAATTATGAAGCAAGGCAAGGAGCCAGCCCAAGGCGTAGGCTATCTCAATGACGGCACGATGGTGGTCGTCGAGGAAGGCGGCGGACATATCGGCGATGAGCTGGCGGTCGTGGTGACAGGAGCGCTGCAAACTTCGGCAGGTCGCATGATTTTCGCTCGCCCTGAAGCCGAGGCTGTCGTCTGACTCTGAAATTAAAAAGAAATTAATTAAGGAGAAGAGGGGCGCAGCTTCAGCCACCCCCCTAGCCCATTCGGCAACTCTGCTAGCTGGCCAAATATTCGCGAATGTCAGCCCGCCGCTTACGAAGCTTGGTCAGCGCCTCCCGCTCGATTTGCCGGACTCGCTCGCGGCTAATGTTGAGCAAATCGCCAATCTTAGCCAGCGTCAGCGTTTGGCCATCTTCCAAACCGAACCGCAGCGACAGCACTTCCCGCTGCTGAGGCGTTAAATCAGCCATTAGCTGCTCCAGCTCACCCCGCAACGCCGACTGAGCCGCAAAGTCCTCAGGAGACGGGCCAGTATCTTCTAGCAGCTCGCCCAGTTCAGTATCTTGGTTGTCCCCAACGCGCAGATCAAGCGACAGCGGCTGGCGCGCCCGCTCCAAATATTCCCGCACCTGCTTGGGAGTTAGCTCTAGCTCGGCGGCCAGTTCGGCAGCGGTTGCGGCTCGCCCTAGCTGTTGTGCTAGCTGCCGCTGCGCTTTTTTAATTTTGTTTAGCTTCTCGGTGATGTGGATGGGTAGGCGGATGGTGCGCCCTTTTTCAGCGATGGCACGCGTGATAGCCTGCCGAATCCACCAGTAGGCATAGGTCGAGAAACGATAGCCCTTGGTGGGGTCAAACTTTTCTACGCCGCGCTGCATTCCAATTGTGCCTTCCTGGATTAGATCCAGTAGGTCAACGTTGCGCTTAATGTATTTTTTAGCGACAGACACGACCAGACGCAGGTTGGCCTCCACCATTTTCCGCTTGGCGTAGTCTCCTTCGGTAATGGTCTGCTGGAGTTCAGGTAAGCTCAGGTTAGCCTGCTTAGCCCATTCTTCCAAGCTTGGCTCGTAGCCGATTTTCAGCTTTAGCCCTTCTCGCACCTCGTTGAGCGAGGCGAGGCGCTGCACCTGCTTACCAAACAGAATTTCTTGCTCATGCGTTAAGAGCGGGACGCGGCCAATTTCTCTAAGGTAGGCGCGCACCATATCGGCAGAGGTCGAAGTATTCATAGCGCTAGATCCAGAGTGTAGAAGAGAAGTTTAGAACGTTTGTACTGACTTGAGAAGCGTTAAGTGAAGATCTGAACCATCAGAATTCGTTCTTTAAGCTTTCTTTAACCTGTTTTGTAGGGTGAGACTGTAGGGCAAGACTTATGAAACAAGAAACTGAGACGATAAACAGTGAACTAAGCGAGTCAGCAGGATCTCATCAGCAACGTTCAGACCACGCTGATAATGAGACCGCGATCACCCCTGAGGTCTGTGAAGAGAAAATTAGAATCTCTGTCGGATTTTGCCGTAGTTCTCTCAAGATTGTAACATTCCTTTACAGTGATGCTGCTATTGTTTTAAGCCCAATTTGCCGCAGTCGCTCTATGCCTGCCAATTTCAGAATACTGGCTGATACTGATTTGCAAATGCATCCTGAGGAACAAAACGCTAGATTTTCTGCCGAGCTAACCTCTGTCGCTAGGGTGATAAAGTTTTATCTTTTTTAATATTTGCCTAGAGATTGCCTAGATACCTGAGAGTAACTAGAAGGTAAGCAGAAGCTAGATTGCTCAATCCCGACGAAGACCAGCTGCGCGAACAGAGAGCTGCTCAAAACTGCTCTGGTGAATTGTGCTATGCTAAGCGTGACTCGGACTCATGCGGTTGCAACGCCCAAATCTTGTCAGGACCGGAAGGTAGCAGCAAAACGGGATGCTTGTGGCAGGCGTGATATCCGGGTCACTTTGTTTTAAAAGCAGACTTGTTTAAAGGTTTGAAGGCAGGCTTGCTTTGAAGGCAGATTTTGGGTTTAGCAGTGGGTTTAGCAGGCAGTCTGGCCAATTCGCTAATTTTGCTTCTATGCTTGGAGCAGGCGCTTGAGAATCTATGCGCTTGAGAATCTATGCCCAAGGTAGAAACGGGAGAGTGGCCATGCCGGATTTTGGCGATTTAGTCCAAAAAGCTTTTTATCTAGGAGTCGGTGCAGCGTCCTATGCCGCCGAGAAAGCAGGCACAACCTTGAGCGAACTGCGCGTCCAAGCACAGAAGCTAGCCGACGAAATGGTGGCGCGCGGCGAGATGACCGCAGAAGATGCTAAGCGAATGGTCGATGAAATGGTGACGCAGGCTCAAGACCCAACCGCCACACCACCCGCCGCACCGCGCCGCATCGAAATTTTAACTGACGATCAGCCAGAAACTGCCACTACAGATCTGCCCAAAGATTCCCCCACAGAACCGCTGCCGGATCAGCCCATAGCTCCCGGCAGCGCTCCATCTGGCGTTGAGGAGCTGCGTCAGCAGGTTGTCAAGCTGCAAGAGGAGCTTCAGCGGCTAAAGCACTCCTAGTCAAAACCCAGTTGAGCGGGTCTAGATAGCGTTGCAAAACCGCTGCGTAAAGCAATTAGATTTAGTAACCGGATTCATAGAGAGACGCGACAAACCTATGGAAAATTGGCAGCAGGACTGGCTTAAAACGTTTGAGACAATTGCAGACGATATGGGGCAGATGTTTGAGGATCTCGGTCGAGAATTAGTCACGGCGACAGATGCTCTCCTTGATCTCTCCGAGGAAGTCGCAGAAGATGTCGGACAAAGCTTCGTCCAGCTTGACCAAACGCTTGCTCCCAAGCTTGACCTGCTCGACGAGCAGATTACAGAATGGCTCAACCCGGTGTTTCAAACGCTGCTAGGCGTTCAGCTCACCTTTGATCGAGCCGTCGAGCCAATGACCCATACCGTTGAACCCTGGCTTAACCAGCATCCAGTCTGCGTGGGCTGCCGCAACTACCACGGCCAGGAGTACAACGGCACCCCGCTGATCTGCGCCATACATCCCTATGGCGTGATGGAAGGAGCTGAGAGTTGCTCTGACAAAGAGCCAATTGCCTGGGCATTTCCGAACCTCGATCAGCAAAATTAGCTTTGTGTGATTGGCTTTGTGTAATTAGCTTTGTATAGTGCTGCCGCTCAGCCCAGTAAAATGCCTGTACGCGGCGGCAGCGCTAAAAATAAATTGTCTGCTGTCCAAATCACCTGAACCGGATCGCGAGGTTGAGGTGATTTGGAGTCTGCATCAGGTTCTAGCTGAGATTTTGGCTCAAACTGCTGCGTCCGAAACAAAATCTGGCTGGGCTGGGTTCCCAGGCGCGTCCCAACTCCCTCTAGGTCAATTTTGCCAAACTCAGCTGCGGCGTTGACGGCCACAATCAGCACGTCGCCTTCATAGATGCGAGCAAACACATAGGTCTTGTAATTTTCACCCAAAAATCGATACTCCCCGACCCGCAGCGACATTCGCGCTCGTCGCAGCCCAATTAGCTCCTGATGACAGCGCAGAATTTCCAGGTCCCAATCGGCCTCCGCTGGGAAGCTGCGCCGCGAGTCTGGATCAAGCTCTCCCGGCAGGCCCACCTCGTCGCCGTAGTAGATGCTGGGTGCGCCCGGAAACGTGAGCAGCAGCAGCGTGGCCAGCTTGCTCGTTTCTGGCTCATGGGTGATTGAGCGCAGCCGCGCCGTATCGTGACTGGCCAGTAGGTTGAGCTGCGTCAGCTGGATCTCCCAGGGGTGAGCATGGAGCAAGAGCTGCATCTTTTCGCCGTAGCTCAGCGCGTCGATGGCTGGATACGCCTCATAGTCGCGGTCTGCCACCTGCTGTGGGTCAACATGATCTCCGCCCGCAAAGGCAATCGTCGCGCCTGCAAAAACATAGTTGAGTACGCCATCAAATCGGCTGCCGTCTAACCAGGGGCGCTGGTTCGTCCAAACTTCGCCCACCAGATAAGCCTCTGGGTTGATCGCCTTCACCCGCTGCCGCAGCTCTTCCCAAAAGCCCGCCTCCGTAATACAGAACGGCACGTCTAGCCGCCAGCCATCGATGCCGCGCCCAGTCCAATATTCTGCCACCCGCATGATGTACTCTCGCACTGCCGGGTTGGCGTGATTTAGCTCCGGCAAAGCTCGATTGCCAAACCAGCCGCGATAGTTGGCCGGACGGTCGCCGTCGTAAGGTGCAATCGGCCAGCCCTCGATTTTGAACCAGTCGAGCCAGGGCGAGTTTGAGCCATTTTCGACAATATCGTGAAAGCCGAAAAAGCCGCGCCCAGTATGGTTGAATACGCCATCCAGCACCAGCTTCATGCCGCGACCATGCACCGCCTCCAGCAGCCGGAAAAACGCCTCGTCGCCGCCCAAGAGCGGATCAACCTGGTAGTAGTCCTGGGTGTGATAGCGATGGTTGGAGGCTGACTGAAAGATCGGCGTAAAGTAGAGCGCCGTGATGCCCAGATCTTGCAGATAGTCCAGTTTGTCCAACACGCCCCAGAGATTGCCGCCCTTGTATCCCTGCGATGTCGGCGGCAGGTTCCAGGCTTCCAGCGACAGCGGCGCGAGACTGACAGGCGGCTTTAGCTCAGCTTGAGCAAAGCGATCTGGAAAAATCTGATAAAAGATGGCGTGCTTAACCCAGTCCGGCGTATGGATCTGCATAAATCAAAAATTGAGTATGATACCCCACTGCTAAGCTACAGGTCATTCCAACTTCTTGCTGTAGCCCTCTAAACTCATATCACAAGGCTGTTTATCTTGGGGACAGAGATATTCCGATTCTGCATTTGGCTACCTGTCGAGTCAGTCCTGAGCCTGATCTGGGCTGAATCTTAAGCATTTCAGCCCGACTCGAACCAACTCCCAGGCAAACTGCTGCCTCAATTTGCCGCCTAAACGGCCAGAGTTGCCTAAGCTAGTGGTTAGTCTTTTACCCTGAATTTTTCAAAATCGGCTGGATTGGTTCAACTTTGACCTCTTTGAATTAACCAATCTCCCATCATGCATCAAGAAACTGCTCCACTTCTAGACTGCCTGCAAAAGACAGCCAGATCGCCCAGAGCCGCCTTCCACACCCCTGGACATAAGCAAGGGCGAGGTGCCCCGGCAGCGCTGATTGAGCTATTGGGGCATGAGGCGCTCCAGGCTGATCTGCCCGAATTGCCGGAGCTAGATAATCTCTTTGCTCCAGAAGGCGTGATTGGACAGGCGCAGGCTCTAGCCGCAGCCGCCTTTGGCGCTGAGCAAAGTTGGTTTTTAGCCAATGGCTCAACCTGCGGCTTGGAGGCAGCAGTACTCGCCACCTGCAATCCCGGCGAAAAGCTGATTCTGCCCCGCAATGCCCATCAGTCGGTCTGGTCAGCCCTGGTGCTGTCGGGAGCGCTGCCGATCTGGATTGAGCCTGATTTTGATCCGATTTGGGGCATTGCTCACTGCCTGACCGCCGCCAAGCTCCAGGCAGCTTTGAGCGCCCATCCCGATGCCAAAGCAGTGCTGATGGTTTCGCCCACCTATCACGGCATCTGCGGGGATCTGGCTGCAATAGCCGACTTGACCCATCAGTATGGGCTGCCGCTGCTCGTCGATGAAGCGCATGGGGCGCATTTCGCCTTTCACCCGGATTTGCCCGCCTCGGCGCTGAGCCTGAGTGCAGATCTAACCGTGCAGTCGATTCACAAAACGCTCTCTGCCTTGACGCAGGCGGCCATGCTGCATGTGCAGGGCGAGCGGATCGATAGGCTGCGGCTCAGCAGCGCCCTGCGGTTGCTTCAGTCCACTAGCCCCAACTATCTGCTGCTGGCTTCTCTGGATGCGGCGCGGCGGCAGATGGCGCTGGAAGGTGAGGCGTTGCTGGGTGAAACGCTGCACCGCACGGCTGCGGCCAAGCAGCAAATCCGTCAGATTCCGGGGCTGTCGCTGCTAGAACCTGACCACAGCCCTGGATGCAGGACGATTGATCCGCTGCGGCTGACGGTGGGCGTGGATGGCCTCGGCATGACTGGCTTTGCGGCAGATGAGATTCTGCACCAAAAGCTACGGGTGACTGCCGAACTGCCAGCGCTGCATTCGCTGACCTTTATCATCACGCCAGGGAACAAAGCCGATGATTTGCAGCAGCTCGTCGAGGCGCTCCGCAGTCTTGCCGCAGAGAGTCCGGCGACGCTGGCTTCTAGCTCAGCTGACCTGGAGCTACCCCGCTCACCTGTGATGACACCGGTGATGATATCAGCCCCAACGCTGCCTGTCTCCATGCCTGTCTCCGTCCAGCTGCCAATGCTTTCGCCGCGTGACGCTTTCTTTGCCACCGCAACAACGTTGCCGATTGACCAGGTGATTGGCCAGCTCAGCGCCGAGCTGGTTTGCCCTTACCCGCCAGGAATTCCTATCCTGTTTCCAGGTGAGGTGATTACCCAGGAGGCAATTTACAGCCTGCGCCAAATCTTGGCAAACGGCGGCATTCTAGCAGGCTGTGCTGACGCTGATCTCGACAGCCTCAGCGTCATTTCGACCCAGCGCCCTAGCCTCTAGCTCCTGTTAACCCCCTGTTGCTATGCCTTCCCCCCTCTGGCCCTATGTCACCCCTGGTATCCCCGACGCGCTGTTTGAGCGGCTTCCTGGCATTCCGCTTAGCCAGCGCGAGGTGCGGCTACTGCTGATTGCTCAGCTCCGATTGCAGTCGGATTCGGTGCTTTGGGACATTGGGGCGGGCACAGGAACGATTCCGGTGGAGGCGGGGCTGCTCTGTCCGCAAGGCCAAATTGTGGCGATTGAGCGCGACGAAGAGGTGGCTAGCCTGATCCGGCGTAACTGCCTGCGGTTTGGCGTAGAAAACGTCCAGATTCTGGAAGGCGTGGCTCCTGACTGCCTGGAACTGCTCAAAGAGCCACCCGACTGCGTTTGCATTGAAGGTGGACGGTCGCTCAAGGCGATTTTGCAGGCCGTCTGGCAACGCTTGCAGCCGCAAGGCCGCATTGTGGCCACTGCCACCAACTTTGAAACGCTCTACGCCATCTCGGAAGGGCTGGCCGAACTGCAAGCCCGCAACGTTGAGGTGGTGCAGTCTGCGATCAATCGGCTGGAAACGCGCGGCAATCATCAGGTTTTTGCGGCCTCTGACCCGATCTATGTCTTAAGCGGGGAGAAACTAGAATAGCGGCTGAGAGCTGTAGATTGGTGCTAACGTTTGAGTAGCGATGCCCGTCCGACCTGCCCAGTAGGTCGGACGTCGCTTTTGAAATATTTGCTGATTACTGGATTCTGAACTGGTCAGGATTTTTCACCGCCCTATGCCGTTACCGCGCCTTCTCAGTGCAATTGTTGCGATTATCCTAGCCCTCGGCATGATTATTTTGGGCGGCTGGTATTTTACGCTGGGGTTTGGCGTGATTGTCTATCTGGGGCTGCAAGAATATTTCGGTTTGGTGAGGGCAACGGGGATTGCTCCGGCTGCTAAAACCACAATTGCGGTGAGTTTGATCCTGCTGGTGACAGCAAACCTGGCTCCCAATCTAGTGGATGCCGTCATGCCGATAGCTGGGACACTCATCTGCTTCTATCTGCTGTTTCAGCCGAAACTGGCGACGATTGCCGATATTTCTTCTTCAATCTTGGGGCTATTTTACGCAGGCTACCTGCCTAGCTACTGGGTGCGGCTCCGTAACCTAGGCGAGAGCGCCAATCTACCGCTGGGCGGCTACTTTCCTGAGTTTCCGATCACGCTACAAGATCTGCCGCAGGGCTTGGCAATCACGCTACTAGCTTTTCTCTGCATCTGGGCAGCTGATATTGGGGCTTACATATTTGGCAAGCTGTTTGGCCGCACCCGTCTCACCGACATCAGTCCCAAAAAAACCGTCGAGGGCGCAGTGTTTGGCGTGCTGGGCAGTGTTGCGGTCGCCTGCTTTGGCTCGCTGGCGCTGGACTGGCTGGGGGCGCCGTTGAGCGGCATGGCGCTGGGACTGCTGATTGGCATTGCCAGCCTGCTGGGCGATCTCACCGAATCGATGATGAAGCGTGATGCGGGCGTGAAAGATTCTGGGCAGCTGATTCCGGGGCATGGCGGCATCCTAGATCGCACCGACAGCTACGTGTTCATTGCGCCCATCGTCTATTATTTTGTGACGCTGCTGCTGCCGCTGCTGCCGCCCTAGAGTAATCCAACATAGTGCAGGGGGCCCTGACCGCTGACAATTTCAATCAGCAGCGCCAAAAAGCCGATCATGGCAATCCGCCCGTTCCAGATTTCAGCCGAACTAGTCAGCCCCCACTCCCAGCGCTCCTGCGGATACATTTTCACCTGCTTGCTCATCTGAGGCACTTCGTCGAGCTTCAGGCTGGGCGCGTCTATGGCGCTGACTACCATATCGCTCAGTTCTTGAATGAACACCGGGTGCGTATTCAGAGCGGGCACGCGCTGAAAGTTGTGGATTCCTGCCTCCTCGGCAAGTTCGCGGTACTCAATGTCGATTTCTTCTAGCGTCTCGATATGCTCAGAGACAAAGCTGACCGGCACCACCAGCAGGTTTTTTACGCCTTGCTCAGCCAGCTCCAAAATTGCTTCCTCAGTGTAAGGCTTGAGCCACTCCACTGGTCCCACGCGGCTCTGGTAGGCCAGCGTATGCGGGTTGGGACGGTTAAGCCGCTGCATAATTAGCTCAGTGCAGGCCTCGATTTCCTGCTGGTAGGGGTCGCCCGCCTCTTCCACATAGCTGAGCGGCACTCCATGGGCACTGAAGAAGATATGCGCCTCCTCTGGCTGCTCAAACTGGTCGAGCTGCTGCTGGATCAGATCAGCCATTGCCTGCAAGTAGCCAGAACGCTCATACCAGGATGGAATCACCGTGTAGTCGATTTTTTGCAGGCTGGGGTCTTCTTTCCAGAGCGCATCTAATAGCCGGAAGCTGGAGCCGCTGGTGCTGATTGAAAACTGCGGATAGAGCGGCAAGATCACCAGACGGTCGATGGCATCGCGCTTGATGCGGGCGACTGCCTCCTCGGTAAACGGATGCCAGTAGCGCATTCCAATATAGACCTGAGCCTCTTGTCCCCGCGCCCGCAGCGAGGCTTGCAGCGCCTGTCCTTGCTCTTCGGTGATCCGGCGCAGGGGTGAACCGCCGCCAATCAGCTTGTAGTTTTCCTGAGATTTTTTGGCGCGACTGGTTGAAATTAGCCAAGCCAGCGGCTTTTGTAGCCAGGAGAAGGGCAACCTGATGATCTCCGGGTCAGAGAACAGGTTGAACAAAAAAGGGCGAACATCTTCGAGCTGGTCAGGCCCGCCCAAGTTCAATAGCAAAACACCAACACGACCCATAGTCACTACAGTCCCTTGCCCTTCATATTTGTTGCTAATTTTAACAATAAAGCAGCCCTAGTTTGGTGCGAGTTTGATGTTTATCTGAGGCGATCTAGAATTATCTCACTTCTGTCCTACGCCCGTCCTAATTCTGTCCTAGCAGCTGTCCCCTCTCCCCCCAATCCTCCATGCTCAACTCCTCGACCCAGGCTCGCTCTGTCCTAGACGAGCAGCTTGACAAGCTCAACCAGCGGCTTAAGGCAGGTCAGCTCGGCGTGCAGCTCGAACGACGCGGCCAGAAGCTGAATTTACGGGCTACCCTGCCACCGCGACCCGGCAGTCCACGTCTGCGTCCCCATCAGCAGCGGCTTTGTCTCAATCTGCCTGCCACCGCCGCCGGACTCAAGCAGGCCGAGCAGCAGGCCAAAATTATTGCGCTTCAGCTGATGCAGCAGAGCTTTGACTGGCGACAGTATTTACCTTTAGGACATGGCGCACCGCTGCATCAGCTTGATCTCAGTGAAAAGCTAGCGGCATTTCAGACTGAGTTTTTGGCTCCAGCGCCGCACCAGTCGCCGCACCAGTCACCGCATCGGGCCTCGCGCCGCACCACCTGGGAAACCGCCTACGCGCCCTACCTGCGCGAGCTAGTCGAGCTGGCCGAGGCACGTCCAGCCCTCAGCCTCCCCGAAGCGATCTATGCCACCGTGCAGGCTACTCGCCCCCATAGCCGGAGTCGACAGATCTGCTGCACCGCCCTCAGCGCATTTGCTGATTTTTTGCATCTGGATCTGCCCACTCCGCTGAAGGCGCATTGGGGAAGCTACAACAGCAGCCACACCCAGGCGCGTCGCCTGCCCTCAGACAGCGAAATTGTTGCCGTCTATGAGCAAATTTCCAATCCGAGCTGGCGCTTTGTCTATGGTGTAATGGCCACCTATGGCCTGCGGAATCATGAGGTGTTTTTTTGCGACTACAGCCGGCTCAGCGGCTCAGCGGAACCGACAGCGGACTGCGCGATTGAGGTATTACCAACGACAAAGACAGGTAGCCACAGCGTTTGGCCATTTTATCCGGAGTGGATTGAGCAATTTCAGCTACGAGCGGTCTTGCTACCGCCCCTGACCACCGACTTAAGCCAGACGACACTGCGCCGGATTGGGCAGCTCGTGAACGGCCAGTTTCGCCGCTATCAAATTCCGTTCTCTCCCTATGACCTGCGGCACGCCTGGGCGGTTCGCACCATTCACTTTGGCCTGCCCGATACGGTGGCGGCACGCATGATGGGGCATTCGGTCGCGATTCACAATCGCACCTATCACCGCTGGATTACGAACCGCGATCAGCAGCAGGCCGTAACAGCTGCCCATAGCCGCACTCAGATGCAAGCGCCCGCCGCGCCGCGCAATTTATGACGCGCTGCTGAGCTTCAATGCGCGGAATTTATTTGTGCCAAATTCGTGCCAACAGCCAGAAAACCCGGCTAAACCGACTAAATTATGTGTAAATACCAAATCAGGGACGTTTCGTGGCAACAATTTTTAGAACTTGGAGCCAGCAGTATCCGTGGCTTCACAGCAGCATTTCCTGGCTGGCAGCCTTAAATATCGGCGGAGTCGCGAGATTTCGCCGCATCGCCCTAGAGGGACTGGAGATTCAGCCGGAAATGCAGGTGCTCGACCTCTGCTGCGGCAGCGGCCAGACGACCCAGATTTTAGTGATGCAGTCTGCCCACGTAACTGGATTAGATGCCGCAGCCGCAGCGCTAGCTCAAGCTGCCCAGGCCGCGCCAGCCGCCAAATATATTCAGGGCTGGGCGGAGTCCATGCCGTTTGACGACGATCAGTTTGATCTGGTGCATGTTAGCATGGCGCTGCATGAAATGCGGCCTGTACAGCTTTGGCGGGTCTTGCAGGAAGCACATCGGGTCTTAAAGCCCGGAGGAGTCTTGGCCTTCGTCGATTTTCATCTGCCCTCAAACTGGCTCTATCGGCTGAGTCTAGACTTATTTTTAGGACTATTTGAAACTGAAGCAGTCTGGCAGTTTATCAAGACTGACCTGCTGGATCTGCTGGTGCGGGTGGGGTTTCAGCAGGCCGAATGCCGACTCTATGCCAGCGGCAGTCTTCAGGTTGGGCAGGCTCAAAAGGAGAGTCAGAACCGTCTGAATTCAGAATTCAGAGGTCTAAATTCAGAGGCTTGATATGCTTATCAAGGGGAATCCGCTGCCCAAATCATCATCTCAATTCAGGAATATGTCCATCATCTTTTTTGCTAGCCTGCTGCTGCTGCTGGTCTGGTGTACCGATTTCCTCATGCTCTGGCCAATTGAGACGTTGACGACTCTGCATCTGTCCAACTGGCTGAGCTTAACTGCCGCTGTGCTGGTCTTCGCTTGGCTGGCCGCCGAGTGAAGCTGCGAGCCGCTCGACTAGACTATGGGTGTCAGTAGCTTGATCTCTATGGAATCGCAATGAGGGCAACTAGTTTTCACACAACACTCTGCGATCTGCAATTTGATCTGGCGCAGCTTCAGCAGCTTTCAGATCATGATCTAGCGTTTGAGCAAGAGTTGCTGCAACTTTACCTAGATGACTTTCAAGCTCAACTTAAGCGGCTTCAGTCGGCCATCAGAGCTACGGCATGGCTCCAGATTCAGCAGATCGCGCATCACATCAAAGGAGCCAGCGCCAGCGTCGGGGCGATTCTGCCAGCCCAGCTCGCTACAGCTATTGAGCAGCAGGCACAGCAGGTGCAGCGGCAGTTAAGCGGCGATAACATCGGTGACATCGGCGAGATTAGCGCTCTGTATCAGCAGCTCGTGGCGCAGTTTGAGCAAATGCAGCAGCAGATTTGCCCAATGCTAAAACCCAGCGATTAGGCCGGGCACGATTAGGTCGGGTAATGGTCGGTTGGATAATGTTTGACGATGAGCAGACAGTTGCGGTCTGCCTCAACCGCCTCATAGTCCATGACATCCGCTGTCTGTTGGATAATCTTTAGCCCTCTGCCACCTGAATGCTGTTGATTTTCTGGCTCAGGCAGACTGTCAAGCCGATGCTCTAGATCGAACCCGGAGCCACAGTCCCAGATCCGCAGCTCGATAGCCCCGTCTCTCAGCATTACCTCCACTTCGATGGGAGTCTCGACGGGCTTATCGGCATGGGCGTGCCGCACGGCATTAGTGAAGCCTTCGGCTAGAGCCAGCTGACATTGCAGCCAGACCGTTCGCGGAATCTGCGGCTGGTCAAACTGCTCAAACCACTCCAGCACCTGACCAAGCTGGTGAAGATCCGTGTTAGTTTTAATGCGGGTGGTCTGACCGGGGTTCAAGCGAGAGAAGCTCACAGGTTGAGAAGTTTTCCAGCAGGGCAGGCCAGACAGCGGCATCCTGGCCGCTAGGTTTAGAGCGCTACTTAATAGCTAGCTTTAGTTTACTGAGAATCGCCAGAGTATCGCCATTTTCGCCCCACTCGGTTTGCTCAGCGATTGACTCAGAGCGATTGACTCAAAGCGATCAACTCAGGATTCTAGCTACGGTCTGCCATATAAAGATGTCCAAAATTCTGGTAGTTGATGATGACCCTGCTGTTTTGAAGCTAGTTCAGCGGGCGCTCCGCCAGCAGGATCACGAAGTTTGGGTGGCCAGCAACGGCAAGGAAGGACTAGAGAAAGCACAGAGTCTGCATCCTGCTCTAATTATCTGCGACTGGATGATGCCCTACATAGACGGGCTCGAAGTCTGTCGTCGCATCAAGGCCGATCCTCAGCTTTCAACCACTTTTTTTATCTTGCTGACTGCCAAAATTGGCCTCGAAGACCGAATCGAGGGGCTAAACACAGGCGCAGATGATTTCCTCTCCAAGCCCATTGAAATTGCTGAACTGCAAGCTCGAGTGCGAGCTGGACTGAGGCTACATCAGGTCAGCCAAGATCTCCAGACCCAAAAAGCTCTCCTAGAAGCTGAGCTCGCAGAAGCTGCCAGCTACGTCAGCGCGCTCCTGCCGCCGCCGTTGCAGGGCGAGATTACGATTGAGTCGCGGTTTATTCCCTCACGACAGCTCGGCGGCGACTGCTTTGACTACTTCTGGCTGGATCCAGATCAGCTGGTACTCTATCTGCTAGATGTCTCAGGGCACGGTCTAGCGGCAGCGCTCCCCTCGATTTTGGTGCTCAACCTACTACGCTCTCGCTCTCTGCCCAACGTCTGCTTTGACCAGCCCGCTGTCGTGCTAGCTGCCCTCAACGAAGCGTTCCAGATGAGTCACCAAAACGAAAAATACTTCACCATCTGGTACGGCGTTTATCGACCCAGCCAGCGACAGCTCACCTATGCCAGCGCTGGACATCCGCCAGCAGTGCTCCTCGCCTCGACTGGCAGCCACCAGCTGCGAACCGCCGCGCTGCCGGTTGGGATGCTCCCAGAAGCTGACTTTACCAGCGCCCAGTGCATTGTGCCAGAGTCCGGGACGCTTTACATCTACAGCGATGGCATCTATGAGCTAAATCCTTCGGCTCAGACAGCCTGGGGACTAAAAGACTGGCTTCAGCTCTTAACGCAGTCAGATGGCTCGCTGAGTCTAGATCAGCTGTTGCAGCAGGTGCAGACCGCGAATGCCAGCCACAGCTTCAACGATGACGTATCGCTGCTCAAAATTCAGTTTGGCGGTACCTCTAGCGAATTCCTCTAATAGCATCTCTACCGACTGGGGACAATGCCCTTGAGCTGCTGGAAATCGTTCTGATCGCGGAAGATTTCAAACACGCGATCCATGCTGGTCAGCTCAAACAAGATCTTCACCTGCTCGTTGACGGAGCAGATACATAGCTTGCCACCTGCCGCTCTGACCGCCTTCAAAGCCGTAACCAGAGCGCCCAAGCCGGAGCTATCCATAAAGCTGACCTCTTTGAGATCCACCAGAATTGTCTTTGCGCCTTGGTCAATCCCCTGATTGATTCGGTCACGTAGCTCCTGAGTTCGGGTTCCGTCTAAAATTCCGCTAAATTGAATGATTTCAGTGGTCAACATAGTGGATGTAGATAAATGTGCTAGTGGATGAAAATAGGGTAGAGACACCGAATTGCTAGAAAACCGCGCCAAAATCAGGTCTGAGAAAATCAGCTCTGAGGCTAGTTCAGATCGCTGCTTCGGTTGAGGCAGCGCAAAATTAGATTATAGGCAACCCAGTTTGAATTTCCGGTAAACCGATCTTAGAGTTTTCACAGAGTTCAGGCCGGAAAGCGTCTCTGAAAACCCTCTTAGGATTCCCAGCCGCCAGCTGACTCAGGCCAGCGCCGCTAGAAAAAGCCGCTGATTTCCTGTTCGCTGCGGGCTGGCGTTAAAACGCCTGTTGCCACTGGAATGATCAAACGACTCATGGTGCGGCCATCTTCGAGCTGCTCCAGACTCAAATCTCCCCCCATCCGTCGCATCAGCGCCTGACAGACTTCGAGATGTAGACCAGGCGGGCGATCGAGCAGCGAAGGCGCCAGTAGGTCGCCGCTGCGGCCTAGCTCTAGCTGTTCAATTAGCTGGGCTTCAATCACGCCGTTGTCGGTGATCGACATTTCTAGCCAGTTGCTGTCAACTGGCCGACACCAGATATCAAGCCTGCCGCCGATTGGCGACCGCAAGCTAGCGCTAGCCAGGATCTCATGCAACACATATTCAATTTTGGCGATATCGCCGCCCAGGCTGAGGTTGGCTTCGTTATGCACCTGCGCCCAGAGCTGCCGCTGCTTGATCAGTGCGTCCAGCCGCTCTAGCGACCGTTTGAGTAAGCTAGCTAGCGGAATCGTCTCGCTATCAGACTGGAGTTGCCACTGCTCCTGTTTCAGCAAGGGCGTGGTGGCGACCAGCGTATTGCCCAGATGCCGCAGCACCTGCTGATAGCGCATACTTGATAGCGCATCCTTCTGCTGGCTGAGTTCGTTGAGCCGCCGCACGCCCACGCCCAGAATCCGATACAGCTCTTCGAGCCGCCGATGCTTATACCAATTGAGCTGCTCTAGGCCACTGCGCTGTGCCAAAAGCCGCTCGCTCAGCATCAGGTTCCGCCGACACCAGGCTAGCTGATTTGCCAGAATCCCAAAGGCGCTCATCTGGTGCTGCAACCAGACGCGGTCGGCGCGGTCGGCCAGCAGAATAATTCCGGTTGGCTCATGCTCTGGTGCCGTACGCAGCGCGTAGACCAACACCTGCCCAATCTCCGCTCCGCTCAGCCAGCTGCGGGTTTCCGGACTCAGATCGGCCTGCGGTATGGGAATCAGGCTGTCACTTTGCAGCGCGGCTTGCAGCAGCGGATCGCTGAGCGGCACTGTTGTCTCAGCGAGGCCAAACTGCGGCTTGGCAAACAGCGGGGCGGTGATTTGAGCCGTAGCCCGACCGGGCTGCCAGGTGATTAAGCTGGCCAGCGGCACCTGCAACAGCTGGGCTAGATGCAGCACCGCCGATTTTTCCAGGCCGTGAAGCTGCTGCATCTGTTGCATGGTCGTCAGCCCCCACTGCACGGACTGGGAGGTTTTGCGGAGCTGCTCGGTCTGGGTTTGCAGCTGGAACTGATGCAGCAGCAGGCCAATTTGCTGACTCACCACTCGTAGCAAATCGCGCTCGGTGCGGCTCCAGCTGCGAGTCGCCTCATGCCCCACCACAATTAGCCCCTCAATCGGCTTGCCGATAGCACTGTTGCAGACGAGTAGCGACCGCATCTCCAGATCTAGCAAGCCCTGTCGCCAAGCCATCAGCTTCAGATCGCCCTCTAGGTTTTCGATGCCGACTGCCTCGCTGCTGCGCTCTAGCATTTGCCAGTCTACGGGGTTGAGAGTTTCTAACGGCAGCGCAATCGGTCGGCGGCCTTGGGGCTGCTGCTGATAGTAGATTTCAAACTTTTTGAGGTCGCTGTTGTAGAGCAGCACGAGGAAACGTTCGGCGTTAAGGCGACGTAGCACCTGATCGCCGCAGCGCTTAAGCGTGCTCTTCCAGTCGCTGTCACTGTAGATGGCATGGGTGATCTCAGCCGTCAGCTGCTGATCTTGCTTCACCTGCTGGATCGTCTCCTCCATTTCTTCTAGCGGCGCAGTCAGGGCAATCAGCTGAGCCACGCCGCGTAGGTAGTTCTTTTCTTCTTCCAGCCAGATTCGGGCTTCACTTCCCTCTACGGTCAAAAATCCCCTCAGCTCACCCTGGTATGCAATCGGCGCAGCAATCAGCGAACGCGCCTGAATCAGCTGCATCAAGCGTCCCGTCATGTCGCCTTTGAGCGAGCTGCGGGCTTCGCCAACCGCCACCAGCTGATCGGCAGAGAGAGCCTGATAGAATCCGCCCAAGTCCTGAACCGTCAGCTTTTCTTCGCTAGAGTCGGCAGTTCGGTTGCCCAAGCGTCGCCAAAAGTAGCGCTGCTGCGGCTCATACCAGTAGATATTGGTGCGGCTTGGCGCAACAAAACGATGGGTTTCCTCAATGATGGCTTCCAAGCGTTTTTTGAGGCTGGGCAGGCTGCGAATTTTGGTCAGCAGGTTAAATATCGGCTCGTCGGGGCGCTTGGCCTGACGGCGCTGCTGCTCCATTTCAAACTGGTAAAGCGCTTCGGCCAACCCCCCCGAAATCATCGACAGGCGCGCTTTTTCTTCGGTATGGGGCGACGTGCCCCAGAGGGTTGAGCCGAGCAGCAGCACGCCAAAGCAGCGGTCTTTATGACGAATCGGCAGTAGTACCGTGCCCTGGATGCCAAACCGCTGGGCAATGCCGCGCCACTCTCCGGCTCGCGACTCTTCGCGCAGATCGGGCAGTCCCATGGGTCGCTGCTGGATCACGATTTGCTCCATCAGATCGCCGGGATTGAGGCTAATTCGCTGCTTCAAAAAGCCAGTTTCGCCAGTGGGACAGAAGCCGCCTTTACCGGAGAGCCGATGTTCCACCCGGTCGTAAAGCCCCATCCAGACCAGCGCATAGTCAAATTCGGCCTGGATATGCTCCAGCGCAATTTTAATCACGCCATCGACCGTAGCCTCTTCCCGAATTGTCTGGAGAGCGC
The DNA here is from genome assembly GCA_019359155.1 of Pegethrix bostrychoides GSE-TBD4-15B. GTDB lineage: Bacteria > Cyanobacteriota > Cyanobacteriia > Elainellales > Elainellaceae > Elainella > Elainella bostrychoides. Next base: position 14,978 of record JAHHHV010000077.1, on the reverse strand, counting down.
GTCCCAACGCCACTAATTGTCGTTCATAGCTTGACGGCTCTTTCTGCAAAACCATTCCCACCTAACTCCTGAGCCACCCAGGGGATAATATGTTGAACCTACGGCGTTGAGCCTATAGCATTGAACCTATAGCATTGAACCTACGGGCAGCGCTCTTGGGTTAAGCGCCTGATTCCATCATGAACGCTCGCGAACTTGACTTAATTACTATTAAGCACTGACTCTATCAGCTTTTGCTAGATGAAACTGTGGTTAGAGTGCCCCAAGAATCCGAATCCGAATAGTTAGGCAGGCTGAGTGAGTCGAACTCAGGCCAGCAATTCATAGGATAATTTGCAGAGAAATTGGTCAAGGCACTATCGAGTGAGCAATTGCTTTGGATATTTATAAAGCTGGGCTACGTCCGCTCTTATTTTCGGGACTCAAGGCTGATCCGGAAGCCCTGCATCGCCAGACGCTGCGCTGGCTCGCTGCGCTAGAAGACCGCCCTTGGGCGCAGCAAACGCTTTCAAAGCTTTATGGCTGTTCGCATCCGGCGCTGGAGCAGCAGCTTTGGGATCTGCCATTCGCCAATCCGCTAGGGCTGGCGGCTGGCTTTGACAAAGACGGCGAGGCGGCGGGGATCTGGTCTGCTTTTGGCTTCGGGTTTGCTGAGCTAGGCACTGTGACGCTTCAGGCGCAGCCCGGAAATCCGCTGCCCCGGCTGTTTCGTCTGCCGCAGGATCAAGCCGCCCTCAACCGGATGGGCTTCAACAACCAAGGGGCAGCGGCGCTAGCCAATCGCTTGCAGGCGCGACAGGCTGGAGTTCAGTCTCGCTTGCGTCTGGGGATCAACCTGGGCAAGTCCAAAGTCACCCCGCTTGATCAGGCGGCAGCAGATTATTTGGGCAGCTTCCGGCTCTTGAAAGCGCTAGGCGACTATTTTGTGGTGAACGTCTCGTCGCCCAACACGCCCGGCCTGCGCTCCCTGCAAGCCTCTGACCAGCTAGAGCCAATTCTGGCGGCTATTCAGCAGGAGAACGACGGGCAGCAGCCATTGCTGATCAAAATTGCGCCAGATCTAGACTGGGACGAAATTCAGGCGGTGCTGGATCTGGCCAAAACCTACCGACTTGCTGGGATCATTGCCACCAACACGACGATTCGCCGCGACCTAAAAACCCAGACTGTGGGCGGGATTGCACTAGCAGAGCAGGCGGGCGGCATCAGCGGCGCGCCGCTACGTCAGCGAGCCACCGAGGTGATTCGGTTTATCTACCAACAGACGGCAGGCGAGCTGCCCATTATTGGCGTGGGCGGAATTTTTACGGCGGAGGATGCCTGGGAAAAGCTGACTGCCGGAGCCAGCCTGCTGCAAGTCTATACAGGCTGGATTTACGAAGGCCCTTGGATGGTGCAGCGGATTTTGCAGGGGCTATTACAGCGGCTGGAGCAGGCAGGACTGGAGCAGATTCAGGATGCGGTTGGCCTGAGCGCAGGGCGAGCCTTGCATCCACCCAGCGGGGTGCAGAGCAGGCTATAGTGCTGAGGCGAGAGCCGTACTGTAGCCATACCGTGAACTTCTAAATCAACATGCAAGTAGAATTCCGCGAATGCAACTTTTTTGACCTCTGGATCTGGCTAGAGTTTGAAATGCCGCCTGCGAATCTAGAGCAGCAGTATGTCGAAGAGCTGTTCAGCTCTTGGTTTCTGCTGGGCAAGCTGGGCGGATTTAACGCCGAGAACTTGCAGGTGCAAGAGACCGGGCTGGATATTAGCCAGATGGACTACGACGAAGATGCTGCCGAGAGCAGCTTCATGGCCTTGATGCACAACATGGGCGAAGTGGAGTACGAAGGCAACTGGGGGCGTTGCTGGTTTGATCTAGGCACGAGCGACGCGCTAGCGCTAGATGTGCTGATCAACGCGCTCAGACAGCTTGGCAAAGACTACGTGACGATTGAGCGCGTGATCATCGGCGGCGAAAACAACGACTGGAAGATTCCAGGCAGCAAACGAGCTGACTTTGTAGATCCAGAAAATAACTGATTCAGGAAGCTACTTGTTCAGGAAACTACTTGTTCAGGAAACTACTTGTTCAGGAAACTACTAAGCCAGCTCAGGTTTTCATCGAGATCTATTGGCCTAGAACTCTTCGCCACCGCCGCTGTAGCCAGAATCGCCACCGCCCGACTCGTTATCGCGACGCGAGCCGAGCAGTTCTAAGCGATCGACCCGGACAATCGGCTTGCTGCGGTTAACTCCGGTGTTGCGATCTTGCCAGGTATCAAACTTGAGTGCCCCGCTCACCCCAATCAAACCGCCCTTGCGGACATAGTTGGCGGCAGTCTCGGCGGGTTTGCCCCACAGCTCCAAGTTGAACCAGTCTGGCTCGTCGCTGTTGCGGCTGATCCGCTTGACGGCCAGCGTCAGGCTGCATTTGACTGCGCCCGACTCAAAATACTTGACATCCGGATCGCCACCCACGCGACCCACTAAAGTGACAACATTTAGACTCATACTGCTTTAATCCGCAAACGCTTGGTACAGTTTTGGTGCAGGTTTTAATACAGAGGTACTATAGCCTGATAGACTTCATTCTAATCGACTGCCGCATTTTGAGGTAGGATTTTGGCAGCTAGGGTTAGCAATTTTCTGGAGTTAGGTCGGGACTATCGACGAGTTTCTAGGGTAAGTTTTTTGCCTGATTGCCGCGAAATCGCTAGAATGCTTGATCATTCAGAATTTCAACGGCGTTTAGTGGTAAGGTGAGTCTCTTAAAATGACTAAAATGACTGCTAGGCGGTGCATGGGGCAGTCGGACTCAGCTTGCTAGACTCGACAGGGCGTAATAAGGGTTTTCGACGACTGCTTTATCTGATTGGATTTGAAGCACCTAGATTTGGGAGATTAGAAGTTAGTGGGTTTCTTCAATCGCTTTTCATTCTCACGCGACATGGGTATCGACCTCGGTACTGCTAATACGCTGGTCTATGTTTCTGGCAAAGGCATCGTGCTGCAAGAGCCGTCGGTGGTCGCGATTGACCAAGAGGACAGGCTGCCGCTAGCGGTGGGGGAAGATGCCAAGAAAATGCTGGGACGCACGCCCGGTAACGTAATTGCCCTGCGTCCGCTGCGAGACGGCGTGATTGCTGACTTTGACGTGGCCGAGCTGATGCTGAAGCACTTCATTCAGCGGGTTCACGAAGGCCGCACCGGACTGATCGCGCCGCGCATCGTCATCGGCATTCCCAGCGGCGTGACAGGCGTTGAGCGACGGGCTGTGATGGAAGCCGCCTCTCAAGCCGGAGCGCGCGATGTCTATCTGATCGATGAGCCGGTCGCTGCGGCCATTGGCGCGGGATTGCCCGTAGCGGAACCGACCGGCAACATGATTATCGACATTGGCGGCGGCACCACCGAGGTGGCAGTGCTGAGCTTACAGGGCACGGTGCTGAGTGAGTCGGTGCGGGTGGCCGGAGATGAGTTGAGCGAGGCGATTCTTAACTATATGAAGAAGGTGCATAACCTGGTGATTGGGGAGCGCACCGCCGAAGAAATCAAGATCATGATTGGCTCCGCCTACCCAATGGAGGACGACTCCGATTCGATTATGGATGTGCGCGGTCTGCACCTGCTCTCTGGCCTGCCCCGCACCGTCATGGTCAAAGGCCCCGAAATCCGCGAGGCGATGGCCGAACCGCTGACAGTGATCATCGAAGCCGTTAAGCGCACGCTGGAGCGCACACCGCCTGAGCTAGCTGCCGACATCATCGATCGCGGCATCATGCTGGCCGGGGGTGGGGCCTTGCTGAAAGGGCTGGACACATTGATTAGCCATGAAACCGGGATCGTCGTGCATGTGGCTGCTGATCCGCTGAGCTGCGTGGTGCTGGGCACAGGCCGCGTTTTGGAAAACTTCAAGCAGCTGGAGCGGGTGTTTAGCGGTCGCTCGCGTAATTTCTAGAGCCAGTTTCTGAAGCCAGTTTCTGGAGTCAGCTTCTCAAGTTAAGCTCTAGCGCGACCCTAAGCCCTGCTTTTCTAAACGCAAAATCTGAGCAAAATTGCTTATCACAGCGACAAACTGCTTGAACAGGAGCCGAGCTTAAGGTAGGTTGGGAGAGACATTTGCTGGCAGCTTCTAAAGCTGCGCGACAAGTGAGTTGCCATGTAGATTAGCAGCCTCCAGGATTCAATGTACGCGATACGTCGTTGGTGGGATCGAAACAGCATCCGGTTTGGCTTAATCGGTCTAGCGCTGGGCAGCGCTTGGCTGATTCGGCAAACTCAGGGTAGTTTAATCTACGAAGCCTATCGTGGGCTGTCACAACCGTTCGGCAATCTGCCTGCCGAAACTGCCGCTCGAAAGACCCCGACTGATCCCCGGACGCTGGAGCTAGAGCAGCGGCTAGTTGAGCTAGAGAGCCAGAATCAAAAGCTGCAAGCGCTGCTGGGCGAGGTAACCCAAAGCCCGACCAAAGGCCAAGTCGCTGCCGTCATTGGTCGTAGCGCTGATCACTGGTGGCAGCAGATCACTCTCGGTCGCGGCCAGCAGGATGACATCAAAATTGGGGCCATTGTCTCTGGTGAAGGTGGCTTGGTGGGGCGCGTGGTGCAGGTGACCCCCAACACCAGCCGCGTTTTGCTGATCAGCGACCCGACCAGTCAGCTGGGCGTGACGGTCAGCCGCTCGCGCAATATGGGCTATATTCGCGGCCAGTCGGCCAATCGCGTCATCATGGAGTTTTTTGACAAAGTTCCGGACGTGCGCCCTGGGGACGTGATTTCGACTTCCTCTTACAGCCAGCTTTTTCCAGCCGGTCTGCCGGTCGGCATTGTCGAGTCTGTCAATCTCAACCGCAGCCCTGCACCAGAAGCCGTGATTGAGCTGTCAGCTCCTATCAGCCGTCTGGAGTGGGTAGTCGTTACGCCTAATCCCAAAGCTGAGTCGGCTCTGCTACCCAGCGGTAAGGCTGACAGCAATGCGGGTAGTAATGCTGCGGAGTAATGCTGCGGGAGTAATGCTAATGCCATCAGCAAGGAGCAGTCTAGCAGTCTAGAGCCAGATATGTAGGCGCGTCCAGCCTGAAAAAAGCGTCAGGCTAGCCTTGCACCTGATGCCTTCCCAACAGAGAGTCAGCCCGACAGAGAGTCAGCCCGACAGACAGCCCGCCAGATAGTTGAGATAATTCGTGACCTTAAATTTTAATCTGCTGCGCTGGCCGCCCTATGCCGTACAGATGCTCAACTGGAGCATCACGGTGGCCTCTGTGCTGATCTGTCTGCTGATTCTGCCAACGCGCTTTCCCGGCATGACGCTGCTGGGCGTAGGGCCAAACTGGCTGTTGATCTGGGTGGTAGCCTGGAGCGTCAACCGCACGGTATTTGAGGGAATGCTGGCAGGGCTGGTGCTGGGCTGGTTGCAAGACGGCGTGAGTGCTGCCCAGCCGACTCACGCGCTCAGCCTGATTTTGGTGGGAGCGCTGACGGCTCGACTGCAAAAGCAGCGCTACATTCAGGAAGACTTTATTTCGATTGCGCTGATTGTGTTTGGCATGGCGGTGCTGGCTGAGACGGTGATCGCCGTTCAGTTCAGCCTCCAGACCCTGAGTTCAGCGAGTTCGGCTAGCCGCTACGATCTAGGCAGAATTTGGCTTTATCACCAGCAGATTGCCCTGGCTTCAGCCATTCTCAGCAGCCTGTGGGCACCGACTGTCTACTATCCGCTCAACCGCTGGTGGGAGCAAATTGCTGCTAGTGAGCAGCCTCCGGCTTGACGGCTTGCCCTTCAAACTTCTTACCCTTTAAACTTCTAGAGCCTGCGGCATTCTGACCCAGTTCATTAGATAGCGTGTTGCTGAGAGCAAATCGGCATGAATCCGGGTCGGCTCTAGCTTTTGTAGGTAGCTGCGACTACGGATGCCGCAAGTGAGTGCAATTGTTGGGATGCCCAAGCTCTGGCCAGCTAGCACGTCAGCTTCGGTGTCGCCCACCATCCAGGCCGAGCCGTCATCAAACTGCTGCATCGCCTGCTCTAGCAGATAGGTTTTGTGCTCCGACTGGTTGAGGTAGGCGGCGCTATCGTCATGTGTGCCCCAGATACCGCCAAACAGAGTCTCAAGGCCGTGATCTTGCAAAATTTGACTGGCCTGCACCTGCTGCCGTAGCGTCACCAGCACCAGCCTGAACCCGCGCCCGTGCAGCAGCGACAGCGCCCATTTGACACCGGGTTGAATCTGGTCTTGCGCCAACAGATCCGGCTGATTCACAATCTGCTTGACTCGACTCAAGAACTGCTCAATTTGCTTACCCTGAAGCCCAGAACGCATCGCAATTTCGACATCTGGAGTCCGCTCTTGCTTCATCTGCCAGAATTGGGGCTTGCTAAGGCGATGCAGCATTAGGTGTGGAGATGCGGCCTCAATCTCGGCTAACCCTCGCTGATAGGTATGATAGTAGCGGTCAGAGACATCTACAATCGGGCCATCGAAATCACAGAAGAGCGTGACCTGCGGCGAAGCAGATCGCTGTAGCGCTCCACCTAGAACCTGAGCTGAGCCGACTTCGGCATGAATCATAAGGACTTGCTTCAGAAATTTGCGCAATATTTGTTTACATTAACAGCTATTTTGATAAGTCGTCAATTGTAATATCACTTTATCCTATTAGAAAAAGCTATATGAATACCTCCCCCGACCGGATGGAGTCTTAGCTTCACCTTGCAGTTTAAGAGGACAGTGATAGTTATCCCAATTTGGCCAGAACCAGCGGCAGCGGCGGCAGAATTTTAGACCGAAACCAAGCAGTCTTGTAGCTGCTGCTTCAGCGTCTCGTGATCCAGATTTTGGCCGATGAGCACGATCTGATTTTTGGGCTGACCTTTCCACTCTTCGTCATCTAGCGAGAAGCGCTTGCCACTAAGGTGAAATATGTGCCGTTTGGGGCTTTCATCAAACCAGAGAATGCCTTTGGCACGAAACACGCTCTCCGGAAGCTGATGGTCTAAAAATTGTTGGAACTTCCGAATCGCGAAGGGTCCGTCGCTTTGAAATGAAACAGAGGTGAAGCCGTCAACTTCAAGGTGGTTGGAATGCGCGTGATCGTGATGGGCGTGATCTGAGTGATCGTGGCCATGCGCATGATCCTGCGAGTGGTCATGTCCGCAGGTCGAGTGGTCGTGGTCATGTTCTGCGTGATCGTGAGCTGCATGATCGTGAGCCGCATGATCGTGATCTACATGATCATGCTTGGCTGCATCAAAATACTGATCGGTTTGGAATAGCCCAACGCTCAAAATTAGCGGCAGCGGCACATTCGACTGCGAGGTGCGGAGAATTCTGGCTCCTTCTTTAACTTCGCGGATTTTGGTTTCCAACGTATCGAGCTGAGCGGCTCCCACCAAGTCTGTTTTGTTGAGCAGAATAATATCGCCGTAGAGAATCTGGTTGTGAGCCGCCTGACTGTTGAATAGATCCAGGCTGTAGTTCTCGGCATCCACCAGCGTCACAATGGAGTCAAGGCGGGTCATGTCTCGCAGTTCGGTGCCCAGGAAGGTGAGCGCAATCGGCAGCGGATCGGCTAGCCCAGTGGTTTCGACGACGAGATAGTCGATTTGATCCTGACGCTCCAGCACCCGGTACACTGCATCCACTAAGTCATTGTTGATCGTGCAGCAGATGCAGCCGTTGCTGAGTTCCACCATGTTGTCGTCCGAGCCTTCCATCGTCACCAGCAGCTCGTTGTCAATGCCGATTTCGCCAAACTCGTTGACCAGCACCGCCGTTTTCAAGCCTTCCTGGTTGGTCAGAATATGGTTGAGCAAAGTCGTTTTACCGCTGCCCAAAAAACCGGTAATGATCGTAACGGGCAGGCCGTGCTTGGTGTCGTCCATCTGAGCGGACTGATTGGAAGTGACTGCTGATGTCATATGGGCTGAGGGAATGGTTGAGTTGCAGATGGTTTAGTTGCAGATCAATATAGGCTTTCTATTATGAAGCATTTGACAGGCATAGAACCCGTTAGCTTCAAGAATGATTATCATTTGCCAGTTTAACTGCTAGTTTAGCGTCTCTTTCACAGCAATCGATCCACTGCAACTTCAATATCTGGAAATGCCAGCGGGCGAGTCGCACGGTGATAGTCGTTGCCTGTCCATTTGGCTGTTGTCATCTTGGCTGTCGTCACCACGGGTGTTTTTGAGCCATTAGCAGCTATAAAACTCCGAGGCAAAAATTATTGTCAATTCAAACTATTTCAGTTCAGACTGTTGTTGAGTCATTATACTGACATATCCAGATTCATGCATTTAGCCCATGTCCCTAGAGCTTTATAACAGCCTCACTCGTCGCCAAGAGCCGTTTCAACCCCTGAAGCCCGATCAGGTCAGTATGTATTGCTGCGGCGTGACAGTCTATGACTACTGCCATTTGGGTCACGCTCGCTCCTATATTGTCTGGGATACGGTACGGCGCTACTTAATCTGGCTGGGCTACGCGGTGAACTATGTGCAGAACTTCACTGACATTGACGATAAAATCCTGAAGCGGGCGCAGGAACAGCAGAGTACCATGCAAGAAGTGGCCGAGCGAAATATTGCTACTTATTTTGAAGATATGCGGCGGCTCAATATTTTGGACGCGGTGGAATATCCGCGAGCAACGGAGCATATTGCCGAAATTCAGCAGATAATTGGGGCGCTGATTGACTCGGATCAGGCTTATGCTGCCGGGGGAGATGTTTACTATCGCGTCCAGCGTTTCCCCAGCTACGGCAAGCTCTCTGGGCGCAAGCTAGATCAAATGCAGGCGGGAGCCAGCGGCAGAGTTGACCCCGAAGATCCGACCGGTCAGCGCAAACAGTATCCGTTTGACTTTGCGCTCTGGAAGGCGGCTAAGCCAGGAGAACCTGCCTGGGATTCGCCTTGGGGTGCGGGTCGTCCGGGCTGGCATATTGAATGCTCGGCGATGATTCGGGCGCGTCTGGGCGAGACGATTGATATTCACACGGGCGGCAGCGATCTGGTGTTTCCGCATCACGAAAACGAAATCGCGCAGTCGGAGGCGGCAACGCATCGACCGCTAGCCAACTACTGGCTGCATAACGGCATGGTGAACGTTGAGGGCACCAAAATGTCAAAGTCGCTGGGGAACTTTACGACGATTCGGGATTTGCTGGACGCAAAGAATGCGCCTGATCCGATGGCGGTACGACTGTTTGTGCTGCAAGCCCACTATCGCAAGCCGCTTGACTTTACTCAGGAGTCGATGACGGCGGCACAAAATAGTTGGGACACGCTCAAAGAAGGGCTGCTGTTCGGCTATCGATTTGGCGAGTCGCTGGGCTGGACGGATACGGCAGACAGTTCGTTTGGGCAGGCTGACTCGATGCGGATTGACGGGGACAGCACGGCGGTTGATCAGTTCCGCGATGCCATGAACGACGATATTAATTCGCCCGGTGCGCTGGCGGTACTGTTTGAGCTGGCCAAAGATCTGCGGCGCGAGGGGAATATCATTACGCATGAGCACCAAACGGCGACCGATCCCCAAGCGCTCCGGCAGCAGTGGCAAACGCTGACGGTGTTGGCGCAGGTACTGGGGCTGGAGGCCAAACCTGAGGCTGAGGCTGAGCTGGGGCTGAGCGATGCAGAAATTGCAGCCAAAATCGCCCAGCGCAAGGCGGCCAAGCAGGCCAAAAACTTTGCCGAGTCTGACCGTATCCGGGATGAGCTGAAGGCGGCGGGAGTGTTGCTGATCGACAAACCGGGCGGCCTGGTCGAATGGCATCGCGGCTAGGGGGATGCTGCATGATTTCTTACTAGAACTGGCTGTAGCAGCTCAAGCAGACTCTAATTTACGGTGCGATCTAGCTTAGGGCGGGCAAGAGCCAAATCTATCTGTATCATTCACAAATTGATTTGGTATAAGCTTTAACCTTTTGTGCGGGAAATTTCAGACAAATCCGCCTCTAAGATAGAAGGGGTCGCTGTGGGAATGCTAGTGATAGCCCTTCCTTTAGGGGCTTCAATTTTTTTTCCTTCATACACAACACCCCATATGGCAATGTTCTTTAGCTGATCGACTGGCACAGCAAAGGGATCTTGCTCTAGAATTGCAAAATCGGCAGTCTTACCGGGTTTGATGCTGCCCAGTTCGTTCTCTTTCTGGATCACGTAGGCCGATTCAATTGTAATTGCACTAATTGCTCGCGCTACATCAATCTGCTGTTCAGGTGCAGCAACCCGTCCAGATACCGTTTGGCGCGTGGCAGCACACCAGGCCAGAAACAGCGGATCGGCGGGAGCCATCGGCATATCGGAGTGTAAGCTGATTGGCATGGGCGTTTTGACAACTGAACCCAGACGCACCATCGTATCGGCTCGTTCGGAACCAAGCCCAAACTCCGAATAGCGATCGGCCAAGGAGGTGACATAGTAAGGATTAGCGGTAATCGTTGCGCCCAGTTGTCCCAATGCCTGCACCTGCTCCTCAGTGGAGACGGCGAAATGTACCACCGTAAACCGATGATCGGTTCTGGGATTGGCCTGCATCCGCTCTTGTAGCGTATCGACCACGACTTGTAACCCGGCATCACCATTCACATGGGTATGAATCTGATATCCGGCATCCCAGTACAGCTTAAAGGCCGCCGCATAGTCTTCGGGCACTGCAATCCATTCACCCTGATGTCCATCCAGATAGGGATCTTTCATCTGCATCAACTGTGAGAAAATCGCTCCATCAGCCAGTAGCTTTACCTGCTGGGGCAACCACTGCACCTTGCCTCGTCCCCAGTCGAGATAGCTACGGGTAACGGCAACCAGATTTTCCGATTCGCCCTTGTGCTTGTCAAATAGAGCACGTCCATCGGGAATAAAGTATGTCCGAAAGGCCGCATCCTCAGCATTCAGGCTTTCTTCCCAGAATTCCTGAATCGGTCGGGACATCTGGGTTGCAGGCTCACAGATCGTCGTGATTCCCTTCGACAGCAGATAGCTCTTGAAGATCCGCAACCCTGCTTGAGTGCGTTCGGGAGCCAGAATGTCTTTGGCAAAAAAGGGCAAAATCACTTCCATGCCCTTTTCAAAAAAGTGGCCATCTTCCCAACTCGACTGCTCGCTACCGAGTCCCTTACCCTGCAAATCTGCTTCCGTCACGCCATATTTGTTTAGCGCAGCAGTATTGAGGATAAACTCGTGGCAAGAGCGATGCCAAATGATTACAGGACGGTTGAGGCTAATTTCATCGAGCTGCGGACGGTAGATTTTGCCGTGAAAGTAGTGGTGATAGCCCCAGGTAAACAGGGTTTCGTTGGGATCACTGCCTGCCATGCGGGTCAGCGCTTCTTGCAGCCGCGTGCGATAGGTTGCTTCATCAGGCACCGCTGCCGAGAATTTTCCGGGAACTGCCCACTCTTCAATCGCAATCACCTCCAGCGCCATCGTTAGCACACCCAGCAGGGGATGGACATGGTGTTCCACAAAACCAGGCATGATGATTTTGTTCTCAAAGGTGCGATCGATTTGGTAAGAGCGACCACCACTGATCGCACCTTTGACCTGATCCAAACTGCCCAGGGCAATGATCCGGCCATCGGCTACCGCGACTGCCGTTGCCTCTGAATGGTCGGGTTCCATCGTGATTACTTTTTGCGCCACATAGATTGTGGCACTTGGTTCCAGCACATTGACCGCATCTGCATCTTCGCTCAAAATCCGAATGCCTTCAGTCTGTGCCTTTGCAGATTCACCGCCACTGCCTGCTATGACCGCCGCTGCAAAGGCTCCGGTGCCCAACAAAAACTTGCGCCGAGTCAAGTGCATCCAAAACTGGTTAAACAGAGGATTGCAGCAAACGCATTGAGGGTATTTTGAAGTTGACATAGTTGAGAAGTTGAATGCAGTACGAAGATAATTTTTCAGAAACAAATTGGAACCTTTAGTTTCCCAAGTGATAGAGCCGATTTTGATCTGGTCGTGCGCCAGAAACTGAAACAGTTCAGCAGGCAAATACTGAGGTTGAGATCAGCCGCCCACTTCAACAGACACTTTGCCTGCAAGTAACGCAGCTATCACTTCAGAGCGAGTGGCTCCTCTACGGCCAATCATCACCAATTGGGTTTGAGGTAGTTTATCGCCCCAGGTATTTCCTAACTCCAGCGACCAGCGAGAGCCAACCTGCTGATAGAGATAGCAATGCGCTGGATCATCCTCTAAATAAACAAACCCCTTGGCGCGATAGATCTCTTCGCCCAATCCTTTTGCGAATTGTTCTAGTCCTGCCCGTGTAACGGGTCGAGAGTCTTCCAGCACCCAGGTTTCAAAGGTGTGGGCATGATTATCCTCGAAATGATGGTTGTGATAACTACCAGCAGCAACCTGCGTCCCGTGCGATCCCAGTAATACTTCGATTGGCACCTGAGCCAACACGGTTTCAATTACAGGTGTTCCTGAGGCCAGTTCAGCCAGCCAGGAACGCAATTCGGTCAGCTTCTGAGCTGAAACTAGATCCGTCTTATTCAGAATGATCAAATCTGCCTGCGTAAACTGCCGCAGCACCGTATCGCCCACATACTTGTTCTGCGCCTGGGTGCTCACCTGCTCCGCGTCCGTCACTACCAGAATCCCGTCCAGCGGGAGCTGATACATCTGACCATACTGGGCAATCTTGGCTGGATCGGCTACTCCGCTGGCTTCAATCACAATCCGGTCGAGGTCAGCGGTGCGCTCGCGAAGCTTGCCCATTATGATCGCGAAGTTATCTGCAATGCTGCAACACATGCACCCATTGGACAGATTAATAGTATCACCTTCATGACTGCGGATCAGATCTGCATCAATGTTAATGCTGCCAAAATCATTGACCAGCACCGCAATTCGCAGCCCCTGTGTATTAGTCAGCAGGTGGTTGAGCAACGTTGTCTTACCGGCACCGAGATAGCCCCCGATAACGGTAAAGGGAAGGTTCTTTATCATGTTTTTACTGATGGATAGGGTATCTCTAGCCCCCTAAATTCTCAATAAACGGGGGCTTCTCCACTACGCTGCCTTCGGATAAACTTTCACACCTTCCTTCATTGTCTCTATCACTTTGATATTCAGAATCTGGTCGGTTGCGACCGTCAGCGGATTGCCGTCTAGAATCACCAGGTCAGCCAGCTTGCCGACTTCGATCGTGCCTTTGCTGTCTTCTTCACGAATTTGCCAAGCAGCTTCAATCGTCAGGGCTTTGAGGGCCAGCCAGACATCAACCCGCTCATCCGGGCCAATAATTTCTCCCTCGCGAGATTGGCGCGTTACCGTACTCCAGGCCATTCGCATCGGGTCCATGGGTGTCACAGAAAAGTCGGAGTGATTCGAGCAACGGAGTCCCTTGCCCATCGCCGAAGCCATTGGGCTAATGAAATAGGCTCGCTCTTTGCCGGTGTTTTCGACGTGAGTTTTGCCCCAGAAGAAGGTGTGAGTCGTGAAGTAACTGGGAGAAAAACCGAGTTCAACGTAGCGGTCGAGTTGGTCGGGACGCTGAAACTGGGAGTGAATGATCACGGTGCGGCGGTCTTGATCTGCCGTCACTCCAGCCGCCTCAGCTGCGTCAATCATCATATCGATGGCCGCATCCCCGTTGCAGTGACAAAATATGGGAATCCCCTTGTCATAAATTTCTTTAACGAATTTGTTGACCACTTCCGGCGGAAATAGGGGTTGACCGCGCCAGTTCTTTTCACCACCCGGTCCGTCCGTGAGCAAGGGCTGAGACCAAAAGGCAGTTTTCCCTTGAGGGGAGCCATCCAGCGAAATTTTGATCCCGGCCAGTTTCAATCGGTTCTTGTAAACTCCAAACGCCTCTTTGGCGGTATCTGGGATTTGGCCTGCACCACTGCTAAAGTCTGGAAAATACTCTGCTACTAGGGCTGGCACTTCCACAACAAACGGTAGCGAGACCACATCCAGGTAAAATCGCCCCTGCTCTGCCCCTTTTTGTAGAAACTTCAAATCCTTGGCGTGAGTTGCACCTTCTTGGCAGGTGGTGACACCCGCACTGGCATAGATCTGCTGAGCCGCATCTAGGGTATCGAGCAATTCCTGCTCAGATGGTTGAGGCATATTGCCAAACACGGGTAGGAAAGCCGTTTCCATAATCAGTCCATCGGGTTCCTGCGAACCTGGCTTCCGCAGAATAATCCCCCCCGGCGGTGTTGGCGTGGAAGCATCGATGCCAACTTCTGCAAACGCCTTCGAGTTCATCACTGCCCCATGATTCGAGACGTGAATTAGCATCACCGGGTTATCAGGAAAGTGGGGATCGAGATCGTCGCGGTTGCATTCTCGACCGTCCGAGAGGTTTGTGATGTCGTAGCCATAGCCAATGATCCATTCACCTGGCTTGAGCTGAAACTTTTCCACATGGGCATTCAGCACCGTAATGATATCGGCGATTGCGCTGACGGGGCCAACGGGTGGCCCGGAAACATTAGCCCATTTGACGACCTGGGGGGAGTTCATAAAGTGACCGTGGGCGTCAATGAAGGAAGGCATCAGCGTTTTGCCATCCAATTCCACAATGACGGTGGTGTTGGTGCGAGTTTGCATCACCTCGGCTTCAGTGCCTGCTGCCAGAATTCGCCCGTTGGCAATTGCCACAGCTTCCACCTGCCGCAGTCCGTCGGTCATGGTCAGAATGGGGCCACCCCGAAAGATCTTTTCAGCACCCATTGCGGCAGATGAGGTTCGCTCAGCAGCAGAAATGGGCAGATTGCCAGCCACAACTGTAGCAATTGCTGCACCAACAGTCGTTTTGAGGAATTGTTGCCGATTAATTTTGTCAAACATTTACCCTTACACCCATTCGCATGAGTTTGACTATGAACAGAAAACACTAGTGGTCTGTCAGTTTTCAATTTGTGGGTAAAGACGCTTGAGACGAATCCGAGCATCTGCTGTTGTGAACTGCCAATCTACGGACTTTTGTGAATGATTACGTTGGATGTACCAAGCAGTCGTT
>JAHHHV010000076.1 GCA_019359155.1 Pegethrix bostrychoides GSE-TBD4-15B | reverse complement strand
TCAGTATTGGCTTATGCTGGGCGTTTCTAGCTGGGGAATGGTTAGCCGAGCAGCAGCCGATTGTCATCAAAAAGCATGGGAGGAAAGCCAAGAGTATCTTTCGGTATGGGTTTGACTATCTGCGGAGAGTGCTATTGAATATTGAGCAGCATCAACCCCAGTTCCAGCAAGCTTTACAACTTTTGTCCGGTACTTAGGAAAGCGAGAACCAATATCAATCCCTGCGGCTTTGGCTTGCACGATGGGCAGTCCGGTGGGTTCAGATTTGTTCGACATAGAGTGTCCTCGAAACGAGTGAGTACCCGGATGGGAACTCGGATTGAATCACTTTCCTAAACGGGGTCGTACAAAACGCCACCAATATTGCGTCCGCAGCTTTCCCTGGGCCAAGTTTTTTGACGGGGTGATGCCTCCAAAAAGCAGACGGCCACTTTCCGGGTATTTGGGTATTTGACAGTATAGTCCCTGGTGTTTCTCGTCTATTGGGGCACGATGCTACGTGAAAGCCGTTTTTTAAGAAATCTCGCTCCATCTGTAAGCGTCTGTTATCCCGCCGCAGTCGGTTCAACTCCTGCCGCTCTTCGGTCGTTAAAGCACCGTCCGGTGCGGCTGTCTGGTCAATTTGGGCTTTTTGATCCAGTTACGCAGGGCGCTCTCGGTCAAGCCCATTTCCTGGGCAATCTGGCTGATGGGTTTTCCCGTAGAGCTTCGCTCCGCCGTAGGCGTATGGGCGACGATGTGGACTGCTTCTGCTTTTTGTTCGTCAGTAAAGACGCGGCGGGGTTTAGAACTCATAGAATCATTCTCCTTGGTTTTCAACTCTTTGAGAATGTTCATTTTTTCGGGAGAAGGTCACATTTCCATTCTGAGAGCGCGAGATGAGCTGTGAGTTGGCGACTTGCCGCCTGCGCTCAGCTGAGGCTATTGAACCCGCTTGGGCATACTGGACTCAGAGATATGCACTCATATGGCAGCAGCTAGATTTACGATACACGGACAGGTTTTAGCCCCAATTCGTAGCCCCTATGCTTCACTGGTCTGGCCAGTCGTAGTTCTCCGACGACTTTTACAATATCTGCATCAGCTGATTGTCCAAGCCTGCTGGTCAGAATTGATTGAGAATAAACCGGCTGACCCGGTAACGAGCAGTGGCCTCTTTTTGATTTTTTGCATTCTTTCGCTAGCTGCTTATCACAATCGGGCAATCAGCGGGCTGAGTCTATCCGCCTGCTATCTCCTGTGGGTGATTGACTATCAACTTGCTAAACGACAGTTTATGGCTCAGCATTCTGTCGATACCAGCCTGGAATGCCGAGAGGACTGGGCGATTTGGCAGCTGGTGGATGGCTCAAATCTAGCCGCCAATCATCTCAAATTTCAGGTCAGCGAAATCGCCCAGATTTCCCTGATTCGAGTGCAGGTCAGGGGCGGAGCCTTTCAGGAAGTTTTGGGAACAGCCTGGCAGGTCTACCTCACCCTCTGCAATCGTTCAGAGCTGCTGCTGCACGAAACGCCAGATACAAAGGCCGCCTTTGCTAAAGCAGCGGAGCTGAGCCGCCATTTTGCAGTGCCACTGACAGTCGTCGGCAGCGAAGGACAGAGCAGACTTGCCGCACAGCCGCTTCAGCTGCAAGGTCTGACTCAGCGAACGCAGTCTTGCACCACCATAGGCTGTCAGAAATCGGCGCAGCGATGGCATATTTTCTGCAAATGGCAGCTTTCTAGCACCTGGTGCTGGCTGGGCAAAAGCCTGAGTAAATTTAGCTTTCTGCTGTTTACGGTGATTATGGCAAACCTGATGATTTTGGCGGGTGGGCTGCTGCATCAAAGCGCGATAAGCTTGGTCGCTCAGGTTCCAGTTAGCTTCGAGCCGACCTTCTGGGTTTTACGCTGGCAGATGCTGATCGAGCTAGCGGCAGTCGGGGGCATAATGCTGATCAGAGGCGCACAGCTGAGCCGCGAGGAGCATCTTTACATCACGCCTGCCAGCCTAACTTTTTGCCTGGGATCGCTGAAAATTGCCCAGATGCCCACTGGCTCAATTCATGAGCTGCTATTTCTGAAGCAGCCCTTTCCAACACTGCTGATTCTGGGTGAGCAAGCGATTGAAATCCACGAGCTGCAATATGAAACTGAATTTCGGGTCATGCTGCTACATCTACAAGTTGCACGAGAGACTTTACAAATTTGACGACTCTCCAACTTCCAAGGGTTCCAGCGGCTGCTCGCGTTCAGGACATGCCTTGAGAGGGACTAAGGTAGAGGGCACAGAGGCGGGAGGCTGATTCTCCTGATTCACCCGCATCCAAAGGCTGGCCAGCGATGAACCGGCTTGATTCACCGGATCAGCTAGCGAATCGGCCAGCGGCTGAGCTGAATCCTGGACAGGCAGTTTGAGCGACTGTAGGCTGCATGGGCTGTGTGGGCTGTGTGGGCTGGCCTTCTGAGAGAGAGGACTGTGCTCTTTCAGAAGGCCATTGACTTTCCCTCTAAAAACTCCAGTCTCGGCAGCAACGCCTCTAGCTGCACCAGACGTGCTTCTAACGCTTCAGCTTGGGTTAATTCGTCCTGCTGAGCCGCAGTTCGCCCCAGTGCCGACCGCAAAGCTACCAATATGACTGTGACCAAGGGCTGTCCAGACTGCTGGCTCTGCTGTTGCAGCAGCTCTGCCAGATCAGGCGGTAGCTCTAACATCACGGTTTTGAGCTGAGTTTCAGGCGGACGAGTCATTGCAGGCAAGTAAATGGATGAGTTATGTCAAGCAAACCGTCTGCTCTGAGAGTACCCAAGTTTTTGATCTGCTCACAAGGTGCTTTACAGGAGACTTTACAGGAGGCTTTACAGGGCTGAAGCGCCCTGTAACGGGTATGGCTGATCTGACTCTCTCCGTTGCTGGGGCAACCGTAGAAACTTGACAGAAGCTAGACGGCTGCCAGTACTGCCTCAGAGGCAAAGTAAGCATTTTGCTCAGCTCGCAGCTTGTCGCAAAGACGACCTTCCGGCAGCTCCACGTCGTCATAGGTCAACACTTGATCTTTAGCGATATCGCGCTTTAGCTTACAGCCTTCGGCAATCCCCAGTGGCAGCAGACGCTCAGCCTGCGTTACTTTCGAGGTTTCGCACTGGCCATAGGTCATGTAGTAGCCAATGCCGTCCAAGGTTTCGCCAGCCTTCAGGTCAATCTTGGCAGTCGCCACGACATCCACCAGAGGCGCGGTTGGAGCCAGCACCACGTCGTTAAATAGCACCACCCGCGCCACCGACAGCGGCACTTCAAAATGGCAGAGGTGATAAGGCGTGTAGAAGCTGTAGAGCGGGCCTTCACCCAGCTTGTAGAGGTTGAGGTAATGCTGCTGTTTTGGGTCGTCATGCGTCGCAAACACAAAGACACCCGGCCCCGGCTTCACGCCCACCACATAGTCTACGATGCCGCCCAGTGCCTTGAGCTGCTCCACGTCATACATGGGCGTTAAGTCGTCCACATGTCCGGTGTACTTGAGGTCGAACTGCTCGACTAGCTCATCGCGATGGCGGTTGAAATCGTAGCCCAACATGCCGCGCTGGGCAATCGTCATGCCGGTTGCGTTAGCGACAATCGCCTGCTCAAAGGAGATCTTAGAGCCGTCAGCAAAGCTCGTCACCATATGGGGCTTTTGCTTCCACTGCTTCGCAAAGCCCTCTTGTGTGGTTGGGTTGCGGTACGGATCTTGCAGACCTTTGATGTTGCCGCAGAGCAGTGGAGTGAGGCCAATGCTCTTGACATAGCGGTAGAGGTTCATCTGCACGCCGGGTTGGTCGCCGTCGCAGGCAGTCAGAATCACGCCAGCTTGATCGGCCTTCACCTTGAGGATTGAGCCAATTGTGCCATCGAGTTCAGCGTTCATCAGCACGATATGCTTGCGGTTGGCAATCGCCTCCATCACCACCTCAGCACCAAATTCGATTGCGCCCGTGACTTCGACGAGCGCATCAATGCCCGCCGCTCGACAGAGCAGCATCGCATCGTCAGTAATAGCATACTGACCTTGCCGGATTGATGCTTCGAGATCGGCCACCGTGTTCACGACGCGCAGATCGGTAATGCCGGCCTCATTGTAGGCTCGCTGGGCATCTTCAATGTTGCGGGTAAAGACGGCGACTAGCTCCATTCCAGGCACCGAGTTGACGATCTGGTTGGCAATGCCGCGTCCCATAAAGCCTGCCCCAATCATGCCGACCCGTACTGGGTTTCCGGCTTCGGCTCTGGCCTGCAATGCTGTGTCCACAATAATCATGAGAAATCTTCCTTTGCTGAAAGTGCTTGAGTTATAAAAATCGGCAGTCTAAACTGCAACTGCGCCAAAGGGTTCCCAGGCTGCGTCCTTTTCAGAAATCACCGTGATGGGCATGGGCCATTCAATTCCGAAAGCCGGATCGTCATAGCGGAGGCCGCGTTCATAGCCGGGCGTATAGAACTCTCCAACCTGGTAGACCACCTCTGCACCGTCTGTTAAAGCCAGATAACCATGAGCAAACAGCTCTGGCACATAGAGTGCCCGGTGATTCTCAGCGGATAGCTCCACGCCAATATGCTGCATATAGGTGGGAGATTCAGGCCGCATGTCGATGATCACGTCGTAGATAGCGCCTTTGGTGCAGCGCACCAGCTTGGTTTCGGCAGCAGGGGGCAGCTGATAGTGCATCCCGCGCAGTGTTCCGGCTTTGTAGTTGTAAGACAGGTTGCACTGAGCGACGCTAGGCTTGAGGCCGTGCTGCTCAAACTCCTTCATGCAGAACGTGCGGGCAAACGCGCCCCGATCGTCTGCCCGCAGTTCGAGATCGAGAATAAATGCGCCTTTGAGCTTTGTTTCAGTAAAAATCACAGTTGGCTCCAATGTTATAAGGATCGATGGATCAGGATTTGCTGTCTGACTGCTGAAGCCGCCGCTTTGCCAGCAGTTTCTCAGCCGCCCGCTGTTTTAAGGCTCGCCAATGTGGGCTAAGGGGTGTCGTCCCAAATGCGGTTCTCAGCCGCCGGATTAAACCGGGGTTGGGGTAGCCGTAGTAGATGATTTTGCTGGGGTCTGGCGCTTGTTCCGAGAAGCCTGCGTTCATATATTTCTCGACTTTTTTGCGTGCCAAGTACTGGCTGCGCGCCTGCTTCAAGCGCTGGTCATGCAGGTTGGTGTGAAAGACTGTCCAGGTAGGTTCCTCAACCTTCATCAGCGTATAGAGATCGTGGCGCTCCATATATTGCTCAAACGCCACCTCAATGAAGTATCGATCTTGCCCGGTTCGCTCAGCTGGATTCTCGCTCTTGAACCCGCTCAGAATAAAATCGTTGGCAAACTCATGAGCGGAGGCCATGAACGTATCGCGCTTCATCAACGCAAAGTTGTAGCTGCATTTGCGGCTGTAGTACCAGCCCGGCCAAGCATCATGGTGCTTACAGGGCATGTTGTAAGAGCCGCCAACCGCAAAAACCTCGGCTCGATCAAGATATTCAATCGCTTCGGCTAGCCAGCCTTCGTGACCTGACTGATAGGGCAGCGTATCGGTCTTGTAAACCAGTACGTAAGGTTTGCTCGCAATCGCCCCCGCAGTATATTCCTTGATGTAGCCTTTGTCTTTACCGAAATCGTCGCTATCAGGGTGAATGAGCTGAAGTTTGTCGATCAAGCCCTGCTGAAACATATTCCAACAGACCGTCTGAGTTTCTGCATCGCTGCCGCAATCGACCACGACAACCTCGCCAGGTTTTCCACCCAGAAAATTGAACCAATCCTGGATTACGTCAGAGAGCACAGCACCCTCTCCGTAGTTGGCAGTCACCATTGAGATTTGGCTGAGTACTGCGCTGGACTTCTTCTCTTGCTCAGTCATACATGCGTCCTGATATGCGTCTCGATTTTGATACCTGTCCCTACTCATCGATCAGCTCTGACAGACTTCACTGATTTTACTGCCGTATTCTACTGGTTGCTAGCTTGAAGTCTATGCCCCAAACCTGAGTCAGCGGCCTGAGGCACAGCACCCAGAGCTACTTGACCCAGAAAAAATCCTTGTCAATTTGCTGCGTCCGAATCAAATATTCCAACTGTTTCAGGCGCGTAAAGCCGCGCGACTCGAACTCAGCTTGGGTCATGTCAATCTGGCTAAACACTTTGTAGAGCTGCTCTGCGCCGCGCCGGGCATCCCAATCGCACTTAAAGCCCGGAAGCTGACTGTTAATCTTTTCAAACGAGACGCGGTAGCTGCGGTTGTCGGCACCTTGATCACCAAAGCTGAGCTTGCAGCCGGGGAAAGATTCAGCCACAATTTCGGCAATTTCCTTGACGCGGTAGTTGTTAGCGCTGTCTCCCACGTTAAATACCTGGTTGTGCACCACGTCACGCGGCGCTTCTAGGACGCAGATCAAGGCTTTGGCAATATCCAGGCCATGCACTAGCGGTCGCCAAGGCGTACCATCGCTGATCATCTTGATTTCTTTAGTTGTCCAGGCTAGACCCGACAGGTTGTTGAGCACGATATCAAAGCGCATCCGCGGCGAAGCGCCAAAGGCGGTGGCGTTCCGCATGAAGGTGGGTGAGAAGCTATCGTCTGCCATTGGCTTCACGTCGCGCTCAACCAGTGCCTTACACTCGGCGTAGGCGGTCTGCGGGTTGATCTCAGATTCTTCGGTGACATCGCCCTCGGTAGCCACGCCGTAGACGCTGCAAGAGGACATATACACAAAGCGCCGCACGCCTGCCTGCTTGGCGAGTTCTGCTAGCCGAACGGTACCTTTGTGGTTGATGTCGTAGGTGATGGTGGGCGAGAGTTGGCCAGTTGGATCGTTGGATAGTTCGGCCATATGCACAATCGCATCGACCCCTGCTAGATCTTCAACCATGATGTGGCGAATATCTTTGTTGAGCGTTTTGGCAGTGAGTTCCGTGCCGTTGTAGAGCCAGCCCGCTTTGTAAAATCCGGTGTCCACGGCAATCACCTCATGCCCACGCTCTAGGAGCAAGGGCGCGAACAGACAGCCTAAGTAGCCTTCAGTTCCGGTCACAAGTACTTTCATGGGTTTTCCTAAAATGAGAGAGTTAAGGGGATCTAGACGTTGAGCGGAGCACTCTGCGGGGCGGGAATCTGCTCGACAATCGCCTTGCCAATCTCCAGCGAGGAGGTGGCTGCCGGAGAAGGCGCATTGCAGACATGCATTGAGTTTTGGCCAGGAAGAATCAAGAAATCATCTACCAGCTTGCCGTCATTCATCAGCGCCTGTGCCCGCACGCCCGCATGAGTGGGCACAAGGTCGTTGGCCTGCACTTCTGGAATTAGCCGCTGCAGGCTCCGCACAAAAGCTGCCTTGCTGAAGGAGCGAATGATTTCTTGGATACCTTCATCGGCGTGCTTGGCAGCCAGCTTCCAGAAGCCGGGATAGGCCATAACTTCGGCGAAATCGCGCAGATCGAAATCGGTTTTTTTGTAGCCTTCGCGCTTGAGGCTAAGGACGGCGTTGGGGCCTGCATGGACGCTGCCGTCGATCATCCGGGTGAAATGCACGCCCAGGAACGGAAAGTCTGGGTTAGGCACCGGATAGATCAGCCCTTTGACGAGGTAGCGTTTTTCGGGAGTTAGCTCGTAGTACTCGCCCCGGAACGGCACAATTTTGGCCTGCGGGTCAACCTGGCCAATCTTCGCCACTCGGTCGCTATGCAGTCCGGCGCAGTTGATCACAAACCGAGCCTCGAACGCGCCCTGATTGGTTTCCAAGCGCTTGCCGCTGGCCGTATCGAGAATTTGCTCGACTTTGGTATTCAGCCGCAGATCGCCGCCCTGCTGCTCGATTAGCTCTGCATATTTTTGGCAGACGCGCTTGTAGTCCGCAATGCCCGTCGAAAACACCCGCACGCCAGCAATGCAGTTCACATGCGGCTCATATTCTCTAACTTCCTCTGCCGTGATCCGCGCTACCTGGATGCCGTTTTCTAGACCGCGCTGATAGATGTTTTCTAACAGCGGCAGCTCTTTTTCCTCAGTGGCAATAATTACCTTACCGCAGACCTCATGCGGAATCTCGTGCTTCTGGCAGAATTCCACCATCGACTGACAGCCATCCCGACAGAATTTGGCCTTGAAGCTGCCCGGCTTGTAGTAAACGCCGGAATGAATCACGCCGCTGTTGTTGCCAGTCTGGTGAAAGGCCCAGCGGCTCTCTTTTTCGAGCACCAGAATTTTGGCATCTGGGTAACGCTCGCCCAAAGCCATCCCCGTGGACAGCCCGACGATTCCACCGCCGATGACTGCAAAATCATACATATGTTGAACGACCTGTGAATTAGAAGGTGGAAATTGTGAATAGGAACAGCAGCATGATGATTGGCTGGGCAATCTACCAAACTTTCCAGGGAGCCTCACCGCTCTTCCAGAGTCCCTCTAGATAGTTCTTGTCCTTGAGCGTGTCCATGGGTTGCCAGAAGCCGTCATGCTTGTAGGCTGAGAGCTGGTTATCATGCGCTAGCTTGGTCAAGGGTTCCTGCTCCCACATGATCGAGTCGTCAGCGATGTAGTCAATCACCTCAGGCTCTAGGACAAAATAGCCGCCGTTGATCCAGGCTCCGTCGCCACCCGGCTTTTCATGAAACTGGTTAATTCGGGTTTGCTCTTGTCCTAGTGAAATTGCTCCGAAGCGTCCGGGAGGCTGAACTGCGGTGAGCGTGGCTAGCGTGCCTTCTGCCTTGTGCTGCTGAATCAGCTTCGTAATATCCACGCTGCTAACCCCATCTCCGTAGGTGAAGCAAAAGCTAGAGTCGCCGATATGCTCCCGCACGCGCTTGAGTCGTCCGCCCGTCATTGTGTTTTCGCCCGTATCCACCAGCGTCACCCGCCAAGGCTCGGCGTTACCAGCGTGAATATTCATCTGGTTAAACCGCATGTCAAAGGTCACGTCCGACATGCGAAGAAAGTAGTTAGCAAAGTACTCTTTGATCACGTAGCCTTTGTAACCACAGCAGACAATAAAATCATTGACACCATGCGCCGAATAGATTTTCATGATGTGCCAGAGAATGGGGTGCCCGCCCACCTCCACCATAGGCTTTGGCTTAATCGATGTTTCTTCGCTCAAGCGAGTCCCTAATCCGCCAGCCAGTATGACTGCTTTCATGCACCTAACCCCTTACTATGGTGAATCACTATGGTGAATAATGGAACGTAACAATCTGGGTTGATAAAACCGTAAACAAGCAGCTTTAGAATGCCCAGAATCCGACCTGGTATCAGTCTGCTTACATCTGATCTACGAGAGTCTCTAGCTTGAATTCTGCGGATAGAATCAACAGACTGCTGGATTAGCCTTTCCAACCCCAGGTAAACTTTCCAGATTTAATCGCCCTATTAGAGAGATTAGCAAGAAGTTGACGGGGAGCTGTAAAGGCAGGATGAACATCATATTTTGCTCTATGAAAACTGCATGAAAGCTGTAATTTCAGCAGCCTGACGATGACCGGATACAGAGCGAATTGGTGAGTTTCAGGAAACTAACTCAGAAAAATACCAAAAATAAAAGCCACTCTCAAAACTGGCGAGTGGCTTCATCAAACCTTGATACTGGAGACCTGCTATTCCACAACTGCATAGCGCACGAGCTGAGCCATGCGCTGTCGCAGGGTTTCCAAGCCTAATCGATTGGCGGCGGAGATAAACGTCGCCTGCGGAAATTCTTCTTGAGCTAGCTGGAGTCTTTCCCCGTCAGCCGCCTCGATTTTGTTAAACACCAGCAAAATCGGCCCTGGCGCGACCGGCATCTGCCGCAGAATGTTCATCACAGCGCGGATCTGAGTTTGCCAAGCCGGATGAGACAGATCGACCACATGCAGCAGCGCATCGGCCTCTGTGACTTCTTCTAGTGTGGCGCGGAAGGCATCCATCAGCGTGGGTGGCAGCTCGTGGATGAAGCCCACCGTATCAGTCAGCACCAGCGACAGCGGCTCTTGGGTAACCGAATCGGTGAAGACGAGTCGGCGCGTGGTCGGGTCAAGCGTCGCGAACAGCTGGTCGGCAGCATAGACTTCAGAGTTAGTCAGCGCATTCAGCAGGGTGGATTTGCCTGCGTTGGTGTAGCCGACAATCGCAATAGACGGCACTTCCTGATGCTGGCGCTGCTGCCGCAGCCTTGAGCGATGCGCCTGAAGCTGAGTCACCTCCTGCTGCAATCGGCTAATCCGCCGCTGGATAGCTCGCCGCTCAGTTTCTAGCTTGGTTTCGCCGGGGCCACGTGTGCCAATCCCGCCGCCCAACCGCGACATGGCGCGCCCGCGCCCGCTGAGCCGGGGCAGCATATAGGCCAGCTGGGCTAGCTCGACTTGCAGTTTACCCGCCTTAGACTGCGCCCGCTGAGCAAAAATATCTAAAATCACCTCAGTTCGATCGACGACGCGCAGGCCAATCTGGGCTTCCAGGTTGCGAACCTGCGTCGGCGACAGACTGCGGTCAAACACCACCAGGTTGGCTCCTAGCGTTTGAGCCGTCAGAGCAATTTCCTGGACTTTGCCATCCCCAACTACGGTCTGCGGATGGGGCGTAGCACGACGCTGCTGCATGGTCTCTACGACCTGCCCGCCTGCCGTTTCGACCAGCTGAGCCAGCTCCGTCAAGGTATCGCTAAACGACTGTGAGACCCGCTCCCGCGTCATTAGGCCAACTAACAGCACTCGATCTTGATCCGAATCGACCTGACGCGCTGTGGCCTCGCGGCGAAACTCTTCTTCTAAGCTGGTCGTCAGCTCCCCAAAATCTTGGTCGACCAGCAGATCGAGGCCAATCGGTGGCGAAACTGTCCAGCGGGCTTCGGGATGCGGCATTAGGTGTGCCAAGTAGGCTTCTTTCACATAGCCGGTTGCCCCACCACCCCGCCGCTCAAAGCCGCCGCCTGTCAGGCTTAGCACCACCAGCGCGTCGAGCCGCTGAAAGGCCATCGCTGTTAAGGTGGCCTCGCTGGGCGTGATGGGCTTAAGCTGAGTCGAAATGCAGCGAATGCCGCTCAGCCGTTCAGCTCCGTATCGCGGTAACTCTAGGGGCGGAATCTGCGTCTGGCGCACTGTCCCCACGCCCACCCGAATCACCTGCCCTCTGCGGTTGACATAGGCACAGACAGGCTGGTTGATCTCGGTGCTGACGGCGGCCAAACGCTGCGAGAACTCTGGCGTGACGAGCGCGTCGATGGGCAGGCGCTGGTGATACAGACGCTGAAGCTGCTTAAGTTGACTGGACTTTAATCCCTGAAGCTGACCGTAGATTGTGTCGATGTTTGCACCTCGTTTCTAAAAGTCTCTAAAAAGCTATAGTGCTATTTTAACGGTCTCTTGAACAATACTCCGGACAGTTTTCTGAACGAGCCTACAAGGCTTTTGGGGGACTTGACAAGATGGAAGAATCGCTAGGGTCAAGGCATGAAGGAACTTCCAGACCGCAAGCAACTCAGTGAATCCGATCAAGACAAGCTCATCGAGTCGCTGTGAGATGAGTTGCAAAAGCTGCGGGTCAAACCTGCAAAAGTCCCGAAAAAGACATTCAGAACTCAAGGCTACCGCCTGCCAAAGGCTTCAAAGCCTCAGTCAAAGCACCTGCTGAATCCAAAACCGATCAGCGCACCGCGAGTCTAGGTCGGGTGGTCTGGAGTCACAAGTTGAGCCAGACCCCAGACCAAATTTATCCATCGAAGTCAGCCCGCTCGACGGCTAGCTGAGCGGGCTGAACTGGGCTATCTCAGCAGAATCGCCATCCACTTGCCTGTAGCAAAGGGCGCGGGCAAAACGGGCGAGAACTGGCTGCGGTCGGTGATGACGCGCTTAATGTAGAAGTCGTTGATGTTGTGCTGCACCTGATCGCGGGAGCCGATGATGATAATCTGGACGCGCTCGCCCTGGATATCGTCACCAAAATTGTCGCCAAAATCAGGCAGCAGTTCGTTGAACTCTGAAGACATGAGACTTGTCGCGGAATAAAAAATGTACGCTGCTAATAGGGCTTAAAAACTTGAGGCCTGAGATCTTGACTCCACTAATAGCGTAGATAATCTATTCCGCAACAAGTCTATGGTATTCACCTCGTATTTTTTGTATGGGTCTGAAGCAGAGACCAAAGCCACAGCTTCTCAAGCTGCTTGTGTTGCGGAGGTGTGCCATATAATCGACACAGCCCCCCTGCTGGTGTTAACAGCAGGTTGGGTTAGCTGGCTAGTCGTGTCCTACCACTTCTAGTCAGTGACCTCGCCTCAATCTCTACCTCCCCGGCTGCGTTGCGCTCAGCCAGTTGCAAATCATAAACCGAAACTCGGCTCTACACAAGTAGGGACGGGTAATTTCTATGCTAGCTTAGACTTGTCGCGGAATAAAAAATGTACGCTGCTAATAGGGCTTAAAAACTTGAGGCCTGAGATCTTGACTCCACTAATAGCGTAGATAATCTATTCCGCAACAAGTCTCTTGTGAAGAGCACCCATTCAAATTGCTGACAGGGCAGGTTAGGGTAACTTCTTAAATGATTGAACTTTGAATGATTGAACTCCTATAAAATCACCACGGTTTATCAGGTGACAATCACAAAAAGTTTATAATTTTTGCAACTTTGCAAGCCCAGGAGATCAGATATTGAAAGTCCCAGACTCTAACCCTAGACGTAACCCTGATAGAGAAGAAAGAGAAATAATCAAAGCTGGTCACAAACTGATTTTTCCTGTGTGTAATTATGATCGCTTTTGGTCACGTCAGACCTTAATGAACACGCGAAGTGCTTCTTTCTTCGGTATGGTCTGGGCAGACAGGAATGCCCAAAATTATATTTGTAATAGATGTGGATACATATTTTGGTTTTTTGAATCAGACTAAAGCTGGCAACAGATTCAAGCCGTTACTCTTAACTATATAAATCATCATGGGAAAGCTTACACTTCAAGTCCGAACAGCCGATAATTTGCTGGATCTACTCACCAAGTCTGAATCTGCGGCTTGGGTTGTGGCCGAAGAAAAGGCTGAAAAAATCACTCACATTCAAATTGTGAACTTTAGCGGTACACAAATGATTGAAGGCGTGTTTGACCGAAGTTCTAGCTACAGGACAGAAGACGGTAGGCTCGTTATAAAGTTTTTAGACGGGCGCATCATTAATTGTATTGTTCAGTTTGTGGGGCAGAATCCCGTCCACTATATTTGAGATGTAATCGCTCACGCTTTTGGCTAGTCAAATCAATCTATTTTTATCTGGAAAACTATTCACAAAAAACTACTTCTATGAAACTATAGCGTATCACTAGCGATCCTAATCGTATAAACGGTCGGCCTTGTATCCGCAATTTTCGTCTTACCGTTCGTCGGATGATAGAGTTACTAGCAACTTACCCTGATCGAGAAGGGCTATACCAAGAATTTCCAGATCTGGAAGATGAAGATATTCGGCAAGCCCTGATTTTCGTGTCTTCTTATCTAGACGATCGGATCATTGATCCTGGGAAAATATCATTCAAGCGGATCACTAATTTTCGGCTCAGGTTTTGATCAAATAGTAGTTTCAAGCAGTACTCACCGTAGCAACTAAACGATGATCACGGTCAGCTGCAAACTCTAGGCAGGCTGTAATATCGGTTGCTGTTAGCTCTGGGAAATCGTCAATAATTTCAGCAGCAGACATGCCAGCAGCTAGCCAACTCAGAACGTCGTACACCGTGATCCGCATCCGACGAATGCAGGGTCTACCACCGCGCTTGTCAGACTCTATGGTAATGATGTCACGATAGGTCATAATATCCAGCAGGTTTTTTACATCTACATTTAAGTCTATAGGCTAATACTGCGCGTTACCGCTGCTGCCACCCTAACGACAGCCCACCCAAGCCGGAAACGCCGGATTCTGCTTAGCCTCAGATGGGAACTGATTGCAGGCTCCTACCAAATCGGCGTAGTGTGTATTCACTATAGTTTGCCACTCTTCAATCAGCGCAGGCGAAATCGGCAGGATCATGTCGGTGCTTGCGGTCGGGATATGCAGCTCTAGGCGGTATTCCGTCAGCAGATCCGGCAGGACGCTTTGCAGGTCATATTGCCCGACATGCAGCTGCGGCGTTTTGAGCAGAATTTGGTCAGAAATATTGGCGAGCGTCAGCTGACGATTGGGGGCGCTGAGGCGAATCGGCTGACTCTGATCAATTTCTACCGCTCCCGGAAACCCAACCAGCCGCAGGGCAATCTCGGCCTCACGCTGATCCGAGTCAATCGACTTAAAGGCAATCACCTGCCAGCTATAGTGACGCTGATCCCGCAGCGTCCGCCGCGACTGCACCACCACCGCGCCCGACGTATCCGCATTGTAGAGAATTGCAGCCTGAGCCGGGAGGCTAAACGCCAAGACCAGCAGCCCAACACAAAACAGCCAGATTGCTCTCCAAGCAGCTCTCTCCCAAACCATAGTCCTAGTCAATTCCCTCATTCACCGGGAAGCGATCGATCAGCTGAATCGCGCGGTTGGCGTTGTCCTTCAGCGCGCCAGAGATATAGGGCACATGTGGCACCTGCGACAGAAAATCTACCGTGCGGCGCAGAATTCGTACCACGTCACCCTCATCCAAGCTGGTGTTCTCGCACAGCTCCGGCCAGTCCACGCCCAGTGCCCACTGCTCAACCAGACCAATCCACTCAGTTTCTAACCAGACGGGCATGGCAATGTTGTAGCGCCGCTGAAGCTTAAACAGCTCCCGCCGCAGGCCGCGCAGACCACCCAACGCCTCCTCAATTTCACGAGAAGGCTCATAGCGCGTCCAGATGTCTGGGCGCGAAACCTCCGTCACCAGCGACGCGCAGGCCGCCGCCAGATAATGTGGATCGAGCGCGTCTAGCTCGCCGGAAGCGAGTGCCAGCCCCAGCCAGAGTTCATTGTCGCCCCGGATGGCGGCAGCCACCTGTCCCAACGGCTTCGGCTTGGCGTCTTCCAGGCAATCAAAGGCTTGCAGAATCGCCATCAGATCTAAAAACTCCTGCCAGTAGCGCTTGGTATGCTGCTCTAGCTTTTGCTGACGGCTGGCTAGCTCCTCCTGCATGCGTTCAATCCGGCGGCGACGCTTGAGCAACTGCGCCGGATCGCCAAGCTGATGCAGCGGATGCGCCTGGAGCTGCGCTTCGACTGCCGCCACTCGTCCCTGCTGGTCACGCACTTCCGGGGCGCTGAGTTCGGGCGTGATCATGGGAATCAAGTGAGCAACGGCCTCTGAGAGCTGATCGCCCTTGCGGACTGAGCCAGGTTTAGGCGCGAGTTCGGCAGGCGGTGTTAGCTGATCGGCCTGCGCTAGGCGCGGAAATTCGGCGTGTAGTCCGGCCACGTCGCTTACCGTTACCACATACCAGCGGTTGTCTTTGCCGAGACAGACTAGAAACGGAAACCTGCCGGAACCAGGAATCTTCAGCACTAGCGTCGCGCCCAGCGGCTCAGCTACGGGGACATGCTTGCCCTTGAGGCTGAGAATCGTCCCCGCCACTGCAAAGGAAAGCGCCGTTGCCAAATGCTGTGACTCTAGCTCGTAGGCTTGCTGGTGCAGCGTTTTGAGCAGTCGCCGCTCTTCTTTGAGGCGCTCGTTCAGCTTTTCGTAGCCCGCGACTAGCTCTGGGTCAATGCCTACCTGCTGCTGCTGGTGCGCGATGGCAGCGGTCAGATCATTGATTGCCTGCTGCTGGGGGCGCAAATAGAGGGTCGAGAGGTAGTTGCCAAAGCTGCGCTCAATGAGATTCTGGGCTTCTTCAATATTGTGCGTTTGCAGCAGGTTCAGCACCATGCCGTAGCTGGGCGAAAACTGGCTGACCAACGGATCGGCCTTGGAGGTCGCCAAATAGACCGCCTCCGACACGCCCTCAAACGGAGTCTGCACCGTCACCACATGGCCTCGCTCATCCATGCCGCGTCGTCCGGCGCGTCCGGCCATCTGCAAGAACTCGGAGGCGTTCAGCAGTCGATGGCCGCGATCGGTGCGCTTCGAGAGGCTGGAGATTACCGTGGTGCGGGCGGGCATGTTGATGCCAGCCGCCAGCGTTTCGGTCGCAAAGACGATTTTGATCAAGCCCTGCTGAAACAGCTCCTCGATTAAGCCTTTCCAAGCGGGC
Organism: Pegethrix bostrychoides GSE-TBD4-15B; assembly: GCA_019359155.1. GTDB lineage: Bacteria > Cyanobacteriota > Cyanobacteriia > Elainellales > Elainellaceae > Elainella > Elainella bostrychoides. The sequence goes on along the minus strand of JAHHHV010000076.1, from coordinate 98,073 downwards.
AGCACTCCGGCATGATGCGAGGCGATGCCCCGATAGAGCGACTCGACGTAGCCACTGCGGCCAGCCTCCGGGTTGCGCTCCAAGAAGTCGTCAATCTGGGCGCGTAGCGTGGCGGCTTCCTCAGGCGTGACTAGCGAGGCGTTGGCCATATCACTGACAGCCTTGTCGCAGCCGCGTCGGCTAAAGATGAAGTAGATGGCGGGCAGCATATCGCGCTGCTGGAGCTGACTGGCGACGAAGGCAATGCTGGGCGCTTCCTGTCGGCCTCGCTGCTTGCCGCCTTTGGGCTTGAGCCGAGGGTTAACGCCTTTGCCAGAGTCGTTGAGCAGCGGGAACAGCCCTTTGGGGTTGCAGAAGTGGAAGTCGAGCGGCACAGGCCGAAAGTCGGAGTAGATGAGCTCGGTCGGGCCATGCACTTCGCCAATCCAGTCGGTGAGCTGGTCACTGTTGGCAATTGTGGCGGAAAGCGCGACGAGCTGCACGCCGGGAGGACAGTAAATGATTGACTCTTCCCAAACTGTGCCGCGCTGGCGGTCGTTCATGTAGTGGCATTCGTCGAGCACCACGGCTTCGACATCCACCAGCGAGGTGCCCACCTGGCCAATCGGCGTACCGTAGAGCATGTTGCGGAAGATTTCGGTGGTCATCACCAAGATCGGCGCTTCCCGCTGCAAGGACAGATCGCCCGTCAGCAGCCCAACTCGATCTGCGCCGAACTCGTTGCGGAAGTCACGCAACTTTTGGTTAGAGAGGGCTTTGAGCGGCGTGGTGTAGAAGACGCGCTTGCCATGCGCCAGCGCCCGATGGATCGCATATTCGCCAATCAGCGTTTTGCCGGAGCCAGTCGGCGCACAGACCACCACTGATTTATCTGCGTCCAGCGCATTGATGGCTTCATACTGGAAGTCATCAAGTTCAAACGGGAACAGCTGGCTGAGATCTAATCGAGACTGGGAGGGCAGATTCACGAGGGCAATGGCTATGTGATTATCCCCAATCATACTCTGCCCCCGAATAAGCTGGGCATAAGCCGGACAGCTTCGGGGGCAACCGCTCTCTAGCTAGCCTTTCCGTCTGCCAGCTTGGCCTCAGCCCGTCGCTGCAACAGCGCCATCACCGAGGTTTTTTCGAGTAGGCCAACCAGCTCGCCGTTTGAGCGCAGCACCACCAGCTCTGGCTGTTTTTCTAAGCGCGATACGACTTCCAGCAGCGACTCGGTAGCCGGAATCGTCGCCGTTTCGCTCTTGGGCTGCATCAAATCGCGTACTGTCACGTTCCACCAATCGTTGGTGGACACAGCATTCATCGCATCGACGCTAATCTCACCGATCCACTGACCTTCAGCATCCACAACGAAGTATTTGCGCCAGTTAGCCGGATTGCCAATAATGTGATGATTCGCGAATTCACGCAGCGAGATGTCAGCATTCACAATTGGACTGTTAGGCACAACTGCATCACCTGCATCTAGGCCGCTGAGCTGCTCCTGCATCGAAGCCGCCTGCACATAGCGTCCGGCGTTTTGTAACAAGAACCAACCGACCAGCAGCGTCCAGATATTACCAATCGGGCTAATTTCCAGCACGCCCAGCAGACCCAGGCTAATCCCAATCCAGCCCAAGACCTGTCCAGCGCGGCTAGCAAAGGCGATACCCCGATACGGCTTGCCCGTAATTTTCCAGACGATTGCCTTCAGCACGTTGCCGCCATCTAGTGGCAGTCCCGGCAGCATATTGAACAGCGCCAGCGCCAAGTTAATGGCTGCCAGCAGACCCAGCATGGCTCCAATTGCCCCAGACGCGCCGCTGAAGAGTCTCACAGCCGTCAGCACTAGAGACAAACAGAGGCTGACCAGCGGGCCAGCAATCGCCACCCAGAACGCACCTGCGGGGGTCTTAGACTCTTCGCCTAAGCTAGCCAGCCCGCCGAAGATAAACAGCGTAATCGAGTTAACCGGAATTCCCTGCCGCCGCGCCACTAGACTATGCCCCAGCTCATGCGCCAGCACCGAGGCAAACAGCAGCAGTGCCGACGCTAAGCCTAGCCCCCAGCTGCCAAATTGCCGGCCATAGTCCCAGGTAATCAGCGCCAGGATTAAAAACCATGAGAAGTTGACGTAAAACGGAATTCCAAATAGAGCGCCAATGCGGAAATTACCAGTCATTGGGGTTGCCTCCCTGGCCTCAAGCCAAAATCGTTGAGCGTTTTATCTTTGAATTGTTTTAGGAAGTTTGGTGAGTGATTTACATCATCAATTTGTGATGTTTCTATCGTAACGGAATGTGAACCTGCACCCAACCGTCGAAAAGGCAGAGATAACCGTCCTTGCGTCGGCACTGGGTAAGCCGCTAAATTTACGGACAAGTCACCTGCGAGCATAGCCGAAAATCAGTAGGTTCTCGATGTATGTCTCAGTAGATTCCAGGCAAAGTATTGAGCATTGACGGCGGCTCAAAGCTGCCAGCTCCCGATTCAGTCCTCCATCTCAATCAATACCCTCAATCAATACCATGTTCCAACCCACCCATTTGCTCGTGTCTCGTTCTCGCCAAACCCCAGTTCAGCTCGTTGCCGCTGAGCATGGCTTCAAAATTGTCACCGAAATCGAATTCCAAACAGACCGCGAGCCTGCTTTTGAAATCCGCTCCAAGCAGGGCTTCTTCTGTCAGGGCATCCCGGTTGTGGGCTATAGCCTTCAGCCGATCAGCGTTGAACTTGAGGCCAGCCGCGAGTCTGTGGATAGTGCCTCGGTTTCAGCTTAGTCCAAGCCCGTCTCGGCAGAGATCAGGCTGAGATAATTCAGACTAAAGTGGATCTTGTACCTCCGCTCAGTCTGCGCCACCTATGTCTCAGCCCTTCAAGTATCCCAACAGTGCTCAGGTCAACCAAACCGACGACTATCACGGCAAAACCGTCGCTGATCCGTACCGCTGGCTAGAAGATCCGAATTCTGCCGAAACACAGGCCTGGATTGAGGCGCAGAATCAGGTAACGTTTGCTTTTCTCAAAGACAGCCCCAAAGACAGTGCCATCCGAGAAGACTTAGAAAAGCGCCTGACGCAGCTCTGGAACTACGAGAAGTTCGGAATGCCGTTTAAACGCGCTCACCGCTACTTCTACTTCAAAAACGACGGCCTGCAAAATCAAAGCGTCCTCTATACGCTGCCTGAGCTTGACGCAGAGCCGCGCGTGCTGCTCGACCCCAACCAGCTCTCAGCCGACGGCACGGTGGCGCTCTCCGGGCTGTCGATTAGCGAAGATGGCAATCTAATGGCCTATGGTCTCTCGTCCTCTGGCTCCGACTGGCAGGAGTGGCGAGTCCGCGATATTGAGACGGGCAAGGATCTAGACGACCATTTACAGTGGATCAAGTTTTCTGGCGCGAGCTGGACGCATGACGGCACAGGCTTTTTCTACTCGCGCTACGATAAGCCGACGGCGGGCGCTCAGCTCGAAGAGGCCAACTACTACCAAAAGCTTTACTATCACCGACTAGGAACGCCCCAGACTGAGGATATCCTGATCTACGAGCGTCCTGACCAGAAAGAATGGGGCTTCAGCGGCGGCGTGACTGAAGACGGTCAGTATTTAATCATTTCCGTCTGGCTGGGCACCAACCCGAAAAACCTGCTGTTCTACAAAGACTTGTCGCAGCCCGACAGCCCAGTTGTGGAGCTGATCAGCAGCTTCGAGGCTAGCTACAGCCTGATTGACAACGACGGCAGCATTTTCTGGCTCCAGACTGATCTCGAAGCGCCCAAGAGCCGCGTGATTGCCATTGACATCCAGAATCCTGAGCAGTCCCGCGAAATCATCCCGGAGGCTGCCGAAACCCTGGAAGGCGTAGGATTACTGAACAACCAGTTTGTCGCCTCGTACCTCAAAGACGCGCATACGCAGGTGAAAATTTTTGACCTAGACGGCAGCTTTCTGCGCGAGGTAGAGCTGCCCGGAATCGGCTCAGCAGGCGGCTTTGGCGGCAAGCGCTACGACACCGACACATTCTACAGTTTTACGGGCTACACCCAGCCCAGCACCATCTACCGCTACAACATGCAGACGGGCGAGAGCAACCTGTTTCGCCAGCCCAGCCTCGACTTCAACCCTGATGACTACGAAACCCGGCAGGTTTTTTACAGCAGCAAAGACGGGACGCAGATTCCCCTGTTTATCAGCCACAAAAAAGAGCTGAAGCTGAACGGCCAAAACCCGACGATTCTCTACGGCTACGGCGGCTTCAACGTCTCGCTCACGCCCGCCTTCTCGCCCAGCACAATTGCCTGGATGGAGCTAGGCGGGGTCTATGCCGTGCCCAACCTACGCGGCGGCGGCGAATACGGCGAAGATTGGCATCAGGCAGGCATGAAGCTGAACAAGCAGAACGTGTTTGATGACTTTATGGCAGCGGCAGAATGGCTGATTGCTCAGGGCTATACCTCTAGCGCCAAGCTGGCCATTTCTGGCGGCAGCAATGGCGGTCTATTGGTAGGAGCCTGCATGACCCAGCGGCCTGAGCTGTTTGCGGCAGCGCTACCCGCAGTGGGCGTGATGGATATGCTGCGCTTCCACAAGTTTACAATTGGCTGGGCTTGGGCTTCAGAATATGGCTCAGCCGAAACTGCAGAAGACTTTGAGGCGCTCTACGCTTACTCGCCGCTGCACAACCTGAAGCCTGGAACAGCCTACCCGGCAACGCTGATTACCACTGCCGACCACGACGACCGCGTTGTGCCTGCTCACAGCTTTAAGTTTGCAGCAGCGCTTCAGGCAGCTCATGCAGGCGATAAGCCCGTGCTGATTCGGATTGAAACGAAGGCGGGACACGGAGCCGGGAAGCCAACAACCAAGGTGATTGAAGAGGTCGCCGATCGGTTTGCCTTCTTGCTGAAGGTGTTGCAGGCATAGCGACAATTTAGCGACAATTTCATGACTAGTGGCGACCAAACTCTAATTTAGTCGCCGCTAGTCGCCAAAATCTGTTCCGAACTAAATATTCTCTGCTAAAAGATTAGAAAGAGAACGCTAGATACGGAAATTGCTGGCGGACTGGAAAAAATTTATCTGTTTGCAGAAAAATAAAATAACGCTAGATGTAGAGAGATTTGACGAGTTGATATCTGTCGCTACGCTACATCTAGAAATCCCTCATAATTTGCGAATGGCTGAGACTGGCTTGCCCTCTAGCGTCTTGGCAATTTTCGGGTAAGAATAAATATTAGTAAAAGATAATTCAGGAGATCTTGTAGGTCGGCCTAACGCTAGAGGTAGGGGTGCAGTTTGCCAGAACTGTGCCAGATACCTGTTGTCAGCAGGATAGGTCACTGAGAAAGGCTAGGCTCGATTGCCAGATCGAGCCATTGCCAGATTTACCTGAGTTGAATGACACAACCACAAAGTTAAGCGAGGAATCCATGAAATCGCTGTTTAATCACTCTGCTGCTGAGCCAAGCTCAGGGCTACCTCCTAAACTGACGCTATTTAATGTGCTGTCTGCGAAATTGTCAAGGAACTTGTCAATGTCAGCGCTGAAGGGACTTTTGGGCATGACTGTCTTAGTCGGCGTGCTCAGCATAGCTTCTGAGGCTCAGGCCTATCTGCGCTTGGGTTCAGCAGGTAGCGCTGTGGCCGACGTGCAGGCCGCGTTGGGTATCCGGGCAGACGGTCTGTTTGGCTGCGAGACCAAGCAAGCGGTCATTGACTTCCAGATCCGCTCAGGAATCGCAGTCGATGGCGTTGTCGGGCCACAGACTCTATCTGCGCTGTTTGGGGTTAACGTCATCGGCTGCGGCTCAAGCTGTAGCTCAGGTGGTGTTCCGTCCGGTGGAACGCTCGTTGGTACGCCAATTCCCAATAATATTCTGGAGCCGGGGATTAAGCCGCCCTCCAGCGTGCTGCCGCCAGCGGTGACGGGACCTTACGTGGTGGTGATACCGGGTGCAGATGCTAGCAGACTGTCAGCCATTCAGCAGATCGTGCCGAACTCCATCATCGATGGCGCGCCTCAGGGCACGTTTATTAACGCTGGCGGCTACCCAAACTACTCTAGCGCCCGCGAAGTGGCTGGACGGCTGAAAGGATTTGGGTTTGATGCACGGGTGGATTACTTCCAGCGCTATGAAGAGGCCGATGCCCCCGGTTCAGGAAGTTCCTCTCAAGGTTCCTCCTCGTCCTCGTCAAGCTACACGCCCCTGCGCTGATCCGATGCTGGGCTGGATGAGCGTGTTGCGTAAAACTCACAGGGCTGTGGACGCTGGATCTTTAGCCCTATGAGTTTAGCGGAGTTCAGGACAAATCTGCCTTGCTCGCCTTTGTAGATATCTGCTAGATATCTAGATCCGTCAGATTTAGCTTCGGGCCATACATCTCGATAAACTCGCGACGGGGAGCGACTCGATCGCCCATCAGCACCGTGAAGATCCGGTCGGCCTCCGCTGCATCTTCGATTTCAACGCGCTTTAGAGTCCGGGTTTCCGGATTCATCGTGGTTTCCCAGAGCTGCACGGGCATCATTTCGCCCAAACCCTTGAACCGCTGGATATCGTATTTGGCGTTGTCGGGGAAGCTGGCGATAATCTGATTCCGCTCGCGGTCGCTGTAGCAGTACTGCGCGGTGCGTCCTCGCTCCACCTTGTACAGCGGCGAGCAGGCAATATAGACGTAGCCTTCATCCACCATCTGTCGCTGATAGCGATAGAAGAAGGTAAGCAGCAGCGTCCGAATATGCGCTCCATCTACGTCTGCATCCGTCATGATAATAATCCGGTGGTAGCGCAGCTGCGATGGCGTAAACTCTTCGCCTTTGATGCCCAGACCCAGCGCGGTAATCAGCGCCTGAATCTCGGTGTTTTTGTAGATTTTTGAGTCGTCGGTTTTTTCGATGTTGAGGATCTTGCCCCGCAGCGGCAAAATTGCCTGGAAGCGGCGATCCCGCCCCTGCTTGGCCGAACCGCCCGCCGAGTCCCCTTCCACAATAAAAATCTCAGATTCAGCCGGATCGCGAGAGCTGCAATCTGCCAGCTTTCCGGGCAGCGTCGAAGACTCCAGCACCGACTTGCGCCGCACCAAATCCCGCGCCCGACGGGCTGCTTCTGCGGCATTGAACGCCTGAATTGCCTTCTCCAGCACCGCGTCAGCTACCGCCGGACGGAAATCCAGGTATTCGGTAAGCACCTCGCCCACCAGCGAATCGACGATGCCGCGCACCTCGGTGTTGCCTAGCTTGGTTTTGGTCTGCCCCTCAAACTCTGGATCAGGCACTTTCACCGAAATTACCGCCGTCAGCCCCTCGCGGATGTTTTCGCCAGCCAGGTTAGAGTCGCCTTCTTTGAGCTTGTTGCGCTTGCGGGCGAAGTTATTCATCGTCCGAGTCAGCACGGCCTTCAGCCCTTCGAGGTGCGTGCCACCGTCAATGGTGCGAATGTTGTTAGCGAAGCCCAGCAGGTTGTCCGTATAGGCATCTGAGCACCATTGCAAGGCTACTTCCACCTGCACGTTGCTGCGCTCGCCTTTGATATAGATAATTTCCTCGTGAATAGCCTGCTTCTCACGGTTCATGTACTCGACGTACTCGCGAATGCCGCCTTCGTAGTAGTAGGTTTCAACATGCGGCTGATGATCCGGCAGCGACTCGATGCGATTATCGGTAAAGGTGATCCGCACGCCGCCATTTAGATAGGCCAACTCTCGCAGCCGTCCGGCTAGGGTCGTATAGTCAAACTCGATCCCGGTCGTAAAAATCGTCGTATCTGGCAAAAACGTGACGGCCGTGCCGGTGCGGTTGCCGCTGCTTGGCTCTGCCTTCAGTTCGCCTTGAGGCACACCCCGCAGGTAGCGCTGCATGAAGGCTTTCTGATCGCGCCAGACGTTGACCTCTACGAATTCTGAGAGGGCATTGACCACCGAGACACCCACCCCATGCAGACCACCCGACACTTTGTAGCCGCCGCCGCCAAACTTACCACCTGCCCCCAGCACCGTCATCACGGTTTCTAGAGCCGACTTGCCGGTCTTAGAGTGAACATCAGTCGGGATGCCACGTCCGTTGTCGATGACGGTGACTGAGTTGCCGGGATTCAGCGTCACCTGGATGTCGGTGCAGTAGCCTGCGAGCGCCTCGTCCACTGAGTTGTCAACCACCTCATAGACCAAGTGATGCAGTCCGCGCGGGCCGGTGCTGCCAATATACATACCCGGTCGCTTGCGGACATGCTCAAGTCCTTCTAGAACCTGGATCTGATCAGCACCGTAATCTGTTGTCATGGATGAAGCGCTCCGAATGTAACTTGAGAATCAGAAGAGAAGCCGATCTGCAACATGTGCAACAGGGTTTCGGCAAGTTCGAGATAAAGCCCAATCTGTAAAAGTCGGGTAATTCTCGAGTTGAAGCCGCCCCTAACCTCAGGACACTAAAATATATCAAAATTCTAACACAAAAGCCTTAACGGGGATTTTAGGCAGCTCTGAAGTGAGTTTTCTGACTGCGATGGATCAAAATAGTTTGTCAGCAATTCTTCATACTGGAAATTCTCGAAAACATTGGAGCTTGAGGAGCCTCTTGCCCTGGTCTTGCAGCTCTAGCGTGACGTACATTTGTACCATATTCAATATTCCCCATTTTACTCTAGACAAAGGAAGATGAACCCTGCTTTGCCGCTAATTTCTGGTTTACCCACTGGCTTACCTACTGGCTTACCCACTGGCTCAACGCCCTGTTCAGCAGCCGGTGAGCTGCCGCTGATTGTGATCTGCGGAGCAACCGCGACAGGCAAATCCAGTCTGGCGATGGCGTTAGCGGCTCGGCTAGCAGGCGTGATTTTGAGCGCGGATTCGCGGCAGATCTACCGCGAGTTTGACATCGGCACTGCCAAGCCCAGCCCAGCCGACCGTCAGCAGGTGCCCCATGCCCTGATCGATATCTGCGATCCCACAAAGACACTGACGCTGGCTGAATATCAGGCGCAGGCGCAGCTCAGTCTGGATCAGATCGCCAGCGCCGCCAGCGCCAGCAGCAGCGCCAGCAGCGTCCCCCAACCGCTGCTCGTTGGCGGCACCGGACTCTATATCAAATCGATTGTCCGGGGGCTGAAGATTCCGCGCGTTGCACCTCAGCCTCAGCTACGCGAGCAGTTGAGCCAGCTCGGACAGCCGTTCTGCCATAGGCTGCTGCATCAGATCGACCCGGCAGCGGCGGCCAAAATTCATCCGCATGATCAGGTGCGGACGCAGCGTGCCCTGGAAGTTTTTTATGTCAGCGGCCAGCCGATTTCGCAGCAGCAGGGAGAACAGCGACCCAGCTATCCGATTTTGCAGCTAGGGCTGGACTGCCAGGATCTCGACTGCCTCAGCCTGCGGATTGCCCGCCGCACCGCCGAGATGATCGAGCAAGGCCTGCGGGACGAGGTTGCGGATCTGAGCCAGAAGTACGGCTCAGATCTGCCGCTGCTGAGCACGCTGGGCTATCGAGAAATGGCTCAGCATCTAGATGGAAAGCTAACGCTGAGGCAGGCTGAGGCCGAAATTGCCCTGCATACGCGCCAGTTTGCCAAGCAGCAGCGCACTTGGTTCAAGACCGACTCCAGCATTATCTGGTTTGATGCCGATGCCAATCATCTGTTGGATCGAGTTTGGGAGACTGTGCAGGCGTTTCACTCAGTTTATTCAGGTGGTGCAGGTAGCTCAGCCTAATGTCAGCCCGGTTTAAGGCGATGGTGCAATACTAAGTAAACGGGTCACATCTAGTTTCCAGACACGACGTTTAACTTAGCTTTTGCTACTGCTACCCATGCCGCTGATTGAGCCAATTCGGGATCTGCTACCGCTCCCTGTTCTCAGCTATTTCTGCCCGCTGCTGATCATTGGCAGCCTGCTGATCAGCTTTGGCCACTGGCTCTATGCCAAGGGCTACATCGCTATCGCTGTTTATAGCCTCTCGATTTTCACGCATTCTCTGATGAGAGCTACGGTTGCGAGCGCTGAGCAGGCTGCTATCATCGGCGGTTTTTTGGCACCTGCGGTCTACGGTCTGGGATTTGTCTGCTTCGGCGCGGTGCGGGCGCTGCGCCTCCCCTATGGTCGCACTGCGCCCGTTCGCATTCAAAGACGGGGGCGATTGCAGCAGCTGATGGCCAGCGCCATTGGGGGCGGCGTGGGCATCGTGACGGGCGCGTCTCTAGGAGCGGTGGCTGGCTTAGCGCTATTTTTGGTTGCGCCCCTGCTAGCGCTCAACGCCAATTTGGGCTGGCAGGTCGAGCAAAGCCTGCCGCGTGTTTTGGCCTGGAACATTGAGCTATTTGGCATTGTGGGCTTTGTACTGGGGCTGCTGTCAGGCTGGGGACTGTTTAACTTCAAGCATCTGGGCGACAGAATTTTGATCTACGTGACGATTCAGGGATTTGTCGCTGCTTCGGCGGGCAGACGCTTGCTGAAGCGAATTCTGCGGCGCTAGAGATTCACAGCCAATCCTCGATAGACCTCAGCTAAGTCGGCCAGCTGATAGTGAGCATTGAGTCCGCTGGGGTTGGGCAAGACCCAGAGTTGGCAGGCTAGTAAGTCGTCTGGCAAATCCTCCTGCCTGCCAATCTTCGCTTTGGGCTGGCGGAAGGCGGTGCGATAGGCGGAGATGCCCAGAATCGCCAAAATTTGCGGCTGATATTGCATGAGCTTTTGCAGCAGCGCGTGCCGACCAGCTTCTAGCTCAGCGGCAGTCAGTTGGTCGGCACGCGCTGTCGCCCGCTCGACAATATTGGTGATGCCATAGCCCAAGATTAGCAGCAGTCGATCTTCAAACGGGCTATAGCGTCGATCGGTGATGCCAGCAGCAGCGAGGGCAGGCCAGAATCGATTACCGGGACGGGCAAAGTGGTGGCCAACTGCGGCGCTGTAAAGGCTGGGGTTAATGCCGCAAAACAGCACCTTTAGATCAGGCGCAATAATGTCGGGCACTGTTTGGTTGGCAGCAGCTTGAATTTGGGCAAGGCTGGGTTTTTCAGAGGGACGGCTAGGCATCTTTGTGCAGGCGATGGCTAAAAAGAACTGGACTTGCCTCGCGGCTCCTGAGGCATTTTCCTCTAGAATGGCGACACTTGGCTAGGTCAGAGTCTATCCGGTCATCTGTCGCGGAGCCTATCGCTTGGTAGAGGGTGAGTGAGTGACTAGGTAGTATGCTGAAGAGTAGAACGCCTGCTGAATCTAGCTGCTGAATCTAGCACTAGATCCGGAATGTTGCAGAGACTATATTAGAAGCGATTGAGAAGTGACCAGCAGCAGTTGCTTAGATAAGCGTCAAGGTAAATAGAAATGACTCTAACTCGCACTGGTCACCTAGTCAAGCCAGCCGACTCTCTAACCCGATCTAGGGTGGAGCCAGAGCAGGCCACAGCTGAGCGACTCCAGATGGAGCAGGCTCGGATGGCCGACGTGAAGCTGCTATTAGAGTCGGCATTTGAGCGTGAAGACGTGACGGTCAGGCTGATTTTGAACTGCCTCTATGATATTGGCGTGGTCAATTTGATCAACCAGCGCGTGGCCAACCGTCCGCTGAATCGACTGGCACAATGCAGCGCCAAATTCTCCAAGCCGGTCGTTAAGATCTTTGCGATGCGCTGGTTCAAGCGCAACTGTCCGCAGCTGATTACTAGCTGGCTTTACACTAAGGTCAAGTTTGAGCCGAAGCAAATCGCTCAAGTGGTCGAGGCGGCTGAGCAGGCTGGATCTGTACAAGAGATTCAGGAGTATGGTCTAGCTGTTGGTTTAGATCAGCAATCAACTCAAAAACCAGACCCGCTAGCAATAGGGCAAGCTTCGATTTTAGAACTTGCGGCCTGCCGTCAAAAAGTGAAGCTGCTGCAAGCCCGCGTCAGGCTGCTGGCAGTACTGCTAGCAGGAGTCAGCATAACGCTAGGTGGGGGACTAGCTTGGTCAGTCTGGCAGGGGGCAGCTTGGCGAACCGAACCGAATTCGACCGTCAGCATTGAGCGGCCGCAGCCGTAACTCACGAAGCCATTACACAAGAATCATGGTCTCAACCAGCGTTGAGAGAAGAGATGCACCTTCTCTCAACATCTAAATGAATTTTACTACAGCAGCAAGTCGCTGTAGATAATGTAGAGTTTACTGAATCTCGATGCCCTGATAGTCGCAGGTGTTAACGTCTGAGTAAACAGACTGAGAGCCATTCTCATATTCAACAGCAACGTTATAGATGCATTCACGACCCAAAAGATTGACCTTCCAGGCGCGACCAGGCGGCAGCTGACGAATGCCCCCATATACGGCAATATCATCAGGATTGCTGTCGCTGTAGATATGCAGATATAGAATATCCTGCCAAGAGTTGTTAAACAGCTCGAATGAATGCGTCTGAAACGGAGTTTGGCTATTGACGCGGCTAACTTCAGATGGATAGAATCGGGGCGCACCATAGACTTGGGCGCTAGCAGCACTCGCGAAGACAGGCAAGGAACTCGTAAACAGAATGCTAACAGCAAATAAGCGACGTAAATTCATCAGGAGAATTCTCCTTAAACTAAATGGGACTAAATGGGACGGTTAAATCAATTCAAAACAGTCCAAGCTCCAAGCTGCAGCTAAAATGCGGCGACTCTGTAGATGTGCTGCAACTGTGGGAATTGCTGCGAGGCATGGAAAACTCCTGCCTCGAATTTAACTTGAGCAGCAATTCGATGAGACTTAGCTCAATCAATCTCGCGCCGATCACCTTCTGATGTCTATCTAGTATCTAGATACAAAAGCTCGGCTCCTGATCAGGACAGAAGTCGAAAAGCTGTCCAGAAAGCTAGTTCGCGTTAGCCGAACTAACCGCCATCTCCATCAAAATATTCTGAGCGTTGCGTTCTGGTTCATCTCCAGGCAGACGCTGCTGGTATGAGCCGTCCGACTGAAGCTCCCAAGCCTGCCGATTGTCTGACATCAAAATGCCCAGAATCTCCTGAAGGTCTTTGGCTAGACTCGGATCTTCAATGGGCGTAACCGCCTCAACTCGCCGATCGAGGTTGCGCGTCATCCAGTCGGCGCTGCCAATATACACCTCATCGCTACCGTCATTTTGAAAGTAAAAAACTCGCGAATGCTCGAGGTAGCGTCCGACAATACTGATCACGCGAATATTTTCACTCACATATTGCAGCCCCGGACGCAGGCAGCAGATGCCGCGAATGATCAGATCAATCTGAACGCCAGCCTGAGAGGCTTCATAGAGCGCAGCAATCATCAGCGGATCGACGAGCGAGTTCATTTTGGCAATGATCCGACCCGAACGCCCCTTCTTGCTATATTCAATCTCGCGGCGGATCAGCTGCGTCATTCGCTCGCGCATATTCACAGGCGAAACCAGCAGCTTGCGGTAGGAGCGCTGACGCGAATATCCCGTCAGATAGTTGAATAGATCGGTGAGATCTGCGCCTAGCTCTTCTCGGCAGCTCAGCAGTCCCAGATCAGTATAGAGTCGAGCCGTCTTGTCGTTGTAGTTGCCCGTACCAATATGCACATAGCGCCGAATCCGATCCGCCTCTTGGCGCACTACCAGCACGACCTTTGTATGAGTTTTGAGTCCGACGAGACCATAGACCACATGCACACCCGCTTCCTCTAAGCGCTTGGCCCAGTTGATGTTGTTCTCTTCGTCAAACCGCGCCTTCAGCTCGACTAAGGCCACCACCTGCTTGCCGTTTTCTGCTGCCGCAATCAGCGCCGCCACAATCGGCGAATTGCCAGAAGTGCGGTAGAGCGTCATTTTGATTGCCAGCACAGCCGGATCTTGAGCCGCCAGCTGGATAAACCGCTGCACCGACAGCGAGAAAGAGTAGAACGGATGATGCAGCAGCAGGTCGCCGTTACGAATCACCGTAAAAAAATCTTTTTCTTCCTCGCCGCTCTCCCCTTTGGTAAACTCTCCTACCGAACGCAGCCGAGGCGGCACAATCGAAGTGCGCGGCTCATCTTTCAGGTGCGGCAGCGGCAGCGACATCAGCGACATTAAATCTTTGAGGTTGAGCAGGCCGTCGATTTCATAAACTTCCTGGCTGGTAATCTTCTTTTCCTGCATCAGAGTGACGCGGATATTTTCGGGCATTGTCGACTGAACTTCTAGCCGCATCACCGAGCCACCGAGCCGCCGCTTCCGCAGCTCTTGTTCAATGGTCAGCAGTAGATCGTCCGCATCATCTTCAGCAATTTCAATATCTGCATCTCGCGTCACCCGGAACAGATAATATTCCTGGATATTCATCCCTGCAAACAGCGACTCCAAATTGTGGGCAATCACCTGCTCTAAGGGAACCCCCATCCAGAGGGCGGGCTTGCCGTCAATCTGCCGCAGCTCCGGCGGAAACGTGACGAAGCGAGGTAGGCTGCTGGGCACCTTGACACGGGCAAAATGTTCATCTTTCTCTTCTGGATCTTTGACCACTACGGCCAAATTCAGGCTGAGGTTGGAGATAAACGGAAAGGGATGCCCCGGATCGACCGCCAAAGGCGTCAACACCGGGAAGATCTGCTTCTCGTAATAGTTCTGGAGGTAGAGGCGCTGCTCTTGGCTCAGGTCAATGTAGTTGAGGATATGGGCACCATGCTCAGCCAAGGCCGGACGCAGCACTTGCTCAAAGTTTTGGTGCAGTTCGGCCACCATGGGGCGCAGCCGTTCCCCCACTGCGTCAATCTGCTCTTGGGGCGTGCGGCCATCTGGCGTGAGCGTCATCACACCAGCCTCCACCTGCGCTTTGAGTGCCGCCACCCGCACCATGAAGAACTCGTCTAGGTTAGAGCTAAAGATGGCAGAAAACTTCAGGCGTTCCAGCAGCAGCGTCCGAGGATCAAGCGCCGAACTCAGGACTCGACGGTTGAATTCCAGCCAGCTCAACTCGCGGTTGATGTAGTACTGCGGATCGTTGAGGCTGATCTCTGGAACTGTCTCTTTAGCTCTGGTCATAGTTCTGGGGATTGTTCTAGGGAAGCTGCAAATATGCTGAATTCTCCCAGAAATCAGGCCATAAAGGAAGTGTTCTCAACAACACCTGCACCTATTTTGATGAATCAGCCTGCCCTGATTCATCAAAATAGGTGCAGGCTCTTTGGGGCAACGCTCTAGCTGTCTGCCTGAGGTATCTCAACAGCGAACCAGATGCTGAGCCACCTTATGAACTTCCTGGCTAAACGGATGCTCCGGATGATGTAGCCAGAAGATGCCGCTGCTAGCGAGTTGCAGCATTTCCTCGTTTTCTTGAAACAGCCCTGCAACCGTCACACCATAGCGACTTTCGACCTGCTCAATCACGGCAGCAGGCTCAAATGACTGCGGCACTTTATTCACCACCAGCATCAGGTTGGGCACATCCAAACGCTGGGCTACCTCTAGCGTTACGGCAGTTCCCAAAAAGTCCTGTCGATCGGGACGGAGGATGATCACCGCCGCATCCGAAACGGCAATCGACAGCAATGTCTCCTCGTTTAGGCCGGGATGCGTGTCAATAAACAAATAGTCAAGGTCAAGCTGAGCAATGAGGTTCTGGAAGCCATCGTTCAGCAGCCCGACATCAAACCCCTCTCGCAAAATTTTAGCAATCTCTCCAGCCTTGATGCTGGAAGGTACAAGGTAAACTGTACCCGATAGGCTCACCGATTCACCGTCAGCAGCTTTCAGATTTTGCGTCACCTCGTAGGCGGTTTTTTCGATGCCGCAGCGCTCCCAGAGATAGTCATTTAGCGAATAGATAAAGCTGTCTTCGTCCAACCCAAAAATGACGTGAATGCCAGGAGACTGGATATCTGTATCGACAATGCCGACTCGCTTGCCATAGCTGGCGACCGCAACGGCCAAATTGGCAGTCAGGTTAGATTTGCCTGTGCCGCCCCGAAACGAGTGGATCGAGATGATTTTAGACATCAAATACCTGCTGCTGCTGACGATACTGGATTCAGTATGGGAACAATAGCCCCGAAACTATCGCATGAGCAGGGATTTATCCTCTATGAGCCATTGCCTAGATGTCTCACTGGATATCTCATCTGGTTTAGCCGCGATCTGGATCTCAATTGTGGGGGTTGGGCGATGAAAAGAGTTGGCCAGCAGGTCGCAATTCCGGGCATTTTGGGCGGCATGGGACCGCTAGCGCATCTGGAGTTTGAGCGGCGACTCATTCAGCACAATCTGGAGCGAGGAGCGAGCTGCGATCAGGATTATCCGGTCTGGATTTTGATTGGCGCATCTGATATTCCTGATCGGACTCAGAGTTTGGCCGGACTGGCGGCGGACTGTACGCCCTGGCTGGTGCGATATGGCCGACTCTTAGCGCAGGCGGGCGCAGATTTTCTGGTAGTCACCTGCAATACCTCTCACGCTTTTTACAATCGGGTGCAGCCACAGCTTGACATTCCCTGGCTGCGGCTAATGGACTGCACGGCGGAGTTTATTCATCAGCAATATCCGCAAATTCAGCGCGTTGGCATTTTGGCGACAGATGGCACCCTGCAAGCGGAGTTATATAGCCAGCCCTTGCTAGATATGGGTTTGACCCCGATCCTGCCAGTGGCTCACCAAGCTCAGGTGATGCAGGCAATTTATCATCCGAGCTGGGGGATTAAAGCATCTGGAACTTGGGTGAGCGATCAGGCTCTAGAACAGCTCAGGCAGGCGATTATCGGGCTTCAGCAGCAGGGCGCGGAGCTGGTGATTGCTGGCTGCACAGAGCTGTCGGTGGGGCTAGCGCGGATGTCAGATCTGCTGCTGCCCTGGGTTGACCCGCTCGACGTGATGGCTGGCCTGTCGCTGGATCTGGCCTTTGGTCATCGACCCATTCATTCTAGGCTGGCGGCTTGAGCGAAAATGATCACAATATCTAAACTCATTCGACCCACCGTTCAACTCATAATTCAACTCATAGTTCGACTCATAGTTCGAGTCACACTCTGCCTGAGCCTGATTTTAGGCTGCTGGTTTCCCAACATGGCACCGGTTCTGGCTCAGTCGGGGACGAACCTAGCGCAAATCGCAGCGGCATCGAACCAGACTAAACGTAGCGCAATGCCGCCCGACATTCAGAAGATTCGCCAGCGCGGCAAGTTGATTGTAGCCCTGCTCAATCGCGAGAACTCGCCGTTTTTCATGACCGACGCAGCCCGTGATTTTACTGGACTGGATGTGAAGCTAGCCGCAGGGTTGGCCGAGCAGCTCGGCGTGACGGTAGAGTTTAACCGCAAGGCTCAGACATTTGATGAGGTTGTGAAAACGGTCTATGACCTGAAGGCTGATCTGGCCATTTCAAAGCTGAGTCGGACTCTCAATCGAGCGGAGAGAGTGAGGTTCTCGCAGCCTTATCTGAAAATGCGGCAGGGCTTGCTCGTCAACCGATTGCAAATTGCTCAGCAGGCCAACGGTCGCAGTATGACCGAGGTAGTCCGTAACCTGCAAGGCAAAATTGGCGTGATTCGCGGCTCGTCCTACGTAGGTTTTACGCAGAAAAAATTCCCCAACGCCACGGTTGTTGAGTTCCCGACTTGGGCAGAAGCTGTCGAGGCCGTGATTCGCGGCAATATTCTAGCTACTTACCGCGATGAGATAGAGGTGAAAAAGATCGTTTTGAGCCAGCCCAACACTGCCCTTACCCTACAAACAATCGCCTTCACCGACACTCAGGATTCTATTGCCGTGGCGCTGCCTTGGGACAGCCCGCAACTGCTCGCTTACGTGAATCAATTCCTAGAAACCAACTTTGTAGACTACAGCGCCGAGAGCCTGCTGCAAGAGTATCCAACGGTAACGGCTGCTCCGTAGCGCTATCTCAAGATCATTTCTGCCTAACCTTCAAGTCCCGGCATATGTTTAAATTCATCCGCAGATCGACGGTTCTAACCTGGCTTCGCAGCCCTTGGTGTCTCGTCGCCAGTGTCGCTTTAGGCATCTATCTGGGCACTCAGCATCCGATAGTTGCCACCACCATGGCGCCGATTGGCACGCTCTATCTAGGCTTGCTGAAAATGTGCGTTTTGCCAATTTTGCTGACTTCAATTACCAGCAGCGTCGGTCGGCTAATGATGAGCCATGATGCCAAGCAGTCGATTCAGCGAATTCTGATCGTGTTTCCCGTCGGGCTACTCGGCGTTAGCGGACTAGCAGTGATCATTGCCACAATTGCCGCACCGGGCAAAAACCTCTCAGAAGCCACCCTCAAATCTCTGGGAGTTTTGGTGAATCAGTCTGGTATTGACTTAGAAATCGCCCTGAGCAGCTCGGTAGCATCCGCCAAAGATGCAGATATGAGCCAGTTTTTGCTGAGCATGGTGCCCGAAAATATCTTTAGCGCCCTGAGCGAAGGCCAGACCCTAAAAGTTTTGATATTCTCAATCATTTTCGGCGTAGCGCTAGGAGCCGTGCATGAACCCGTTATCGAGCGACTATTTGAAATTCTAGAAAGCATCTACAAAGGTTGTCATCAAGTGATTAACGGACTCACTTTGGCATTGCCGGTTGGACTCTGTAGTCTGCTAGCCGTACAGCTCTCTGATCTGGGTACAGAAGTATTATTCTCGATGCTTAGCTTCGTAATCGTAGCAATATTCACGTTTATACTACTCTATTTACTCTGCATCTTGATAATCTGGCGACAGACAGGCTATTCTCTGATCCAAATTTTCTCTGCTCTCAAGGAACCTACCATTTTGGCGCTGGCCACCTCCAGCAGCTTTGCCTGTATTCCTGCTACGATTTCAGCCCTAAGCGAAGGCTTAGCCTTTGACCGCAAAACCACTCAGCTTGTTGCCCCCTTGGCAATCACAATCTGTCGATTTGGGGCGGTGGCCTATTTTGCGCTAGCAGCACTGTTTGTCGCTCAGCTCTATCAGAAACCGCTAGATCTCAGTCAGCTCAGCCTGATCATGTGCTCGTCTATTTTAGCGGGTATGGCAACCTCAGGAACGACGGGTGTGCTCACCTTAACCATGCTCGATTTAGTGCTAACGCCCTTAAAGCTGCCATTAGAAGCCGTTCTGGTTCTGTTTATTGCAATCGATCCAATTATCAATCCGTTTCGGACGATGGGCTTGATTCACAGCAGCTTAGCCGCTACCGCCTTAGTCGCTGAGCCACGAGGCCGAATGGTCGAAATTCTGCCGCTCTCAGAGGCTGAGCTTCAGTAGTCAGCAGCACAGAGTTATTTTCTAGCCTTTGCCCTCACGTATCGCCAGTCTTAAGCCATGAAGCTACCGCAATTCTGCAAAACGCCCAATCTCAAAATTACGCTGGTGAGCGCCATCTTAGCCACCATTGGTGCGACTGTCGCTATTGTCTATCTGCCTTGGGCAATGATTTCCAAGCGGAATATCGATACGATTATTGCCCAGGTCAATCAGGAAATTTCCTTAGCTACCTCACAAGAAGTCGAGCGCCTGTTTGCCAGCGCTCAATCCGCCCAGCAGCTCATTCAAAGCAGCTTTACCCAAGACTTTATTGATCTCTCAAACCGACAGGCACAGGAAGCTTTCTTTTTGAGTGCGCTCGAAGCCAATCCTAACTTTACCTGGATTCAGCTGGGCTACGCAGATGGGGATTTCATTGGAGCGCAAAGAACTACTCAAGGACTGCTGCGCTTCCACAGCCGAGAGTGGAATGCCAAAACCAAAACAACGCTCAGCACAATTCGTTCTTATCAGCTAGAGGGTAAACAGCTACGCCTAATTGATCAAAAAAGCGAAACCATGAACCCCGCTTTTTATGCGCCGCAGCGACCCTGGTATCAGAGCGCAATTCAGGCGAAAGGCCAAACGGCCTGGACGGTGTATGTCTACCGTTCGACAAATGCACCTGGCATGGATACCACAATTATGCTTGAGAAGCAGGAAAAGACTGTTGGCGTGATCGGAGTTGGAATTGAGCTGACGCAGCTCTCAGATTACATGCGTAAATTGCAAAGCAAGCAGCCGGGAGAGGCATTTATTCTCAACGGCAAAGCTGAGCTGATTGCATCTTCAGACGCGCAGGAAGTCCGAGCTGAACCCGCTTACTCTAGCCAGCTTCAGCTCAAACAGCTCAGTGCCGCCCAAAATCCCCTGCTGCAATATGCTCACCAAACGCTTCAAACTCAGCAGATGAGCGTGGGCAAGCTAGAGTCCCAGCAGCGATTCGTCTATACCAATCCTCAGACAAACGCTAGATACTTCGTCTCTTTTTCCCCGGTTGGACATCTCGACTGGGTCGTGGGAACGGTGATTCCAGAAGCCAACTATTTGGGCGAAATTAACCGCAACAAGCAAATTTTGCTGATTGTGATCGGCCCGTTCATTCTGCTGACCGCAGGGCTGTCAATCTTGGCAGTGGATCGAGTAATTGCCCGCCCCATCCTAAAAGTTGCCCATGCTGCCGCAGATATCGAGACTGAAAGATTTGAGCAGGAGAGTCTATTTTCTGTTGCTCAGCGCACTGATGAACTCGGACAGCTCGCCCGCGTCTTTCAGACCATGGCTCGGCAAATCTATATGCGTGAACAGACATTGAAACAGCAGGTTCAAGAGCTGCGGATTGAAATTAATGAGACGAAGCGGCAAAAGCAGGTCAAGGAAATTGTTGAGTCTGATTTCTTTCAGGATTTGGCTAGCAGAGCCCAGACTCTACGGAGCCGCAACGCTAAACCAAATCAGGCTGAATAGATCTCTTTATGATTACAACACTGTAGAAACACTGAATTCTAAACTCAGTCCTTTATGGCAGCTTAAAATTGACGTAAATTTGCTCATCTAAAATAAACCTATTCTTTCCTACTATCTTGAAAGTAGGCGCGAAATTCAAGGAAGAATATGCCTGTAGTTAATGTATTTCTAGGAATTAACAACAACGGTGTTGTCACAAAACCGAGTCAGATTCAGGTTTCAGCTGTTCAAAAAGCGATCAACGACAATCTTCTCAATACGCTGTCTGCCAATTTTCCAACTCAGTTAGGATTTGCTAATCCTGATCAGGCAGAAATTGCCGCTCAAGAAGTTAGAGACGCTTTTCCTGGCTATATTTGGGTAGACGTTCATCCCCAAGAATATCCAACCTCGGTACATGCAAAAAGTACGGACAACAGCGTCAATGCACAAGTCCAGGTGCAGATTGTCGAGCTAGCGTTGAATGAATCGATTCAGGATAAGCTGGTAACTGCGGCAGTAGACGGCATCAAGACGATCATGGGTCAATCCACAGGGTTGCCAGTCAATATTGCTGCGGGCAATTATACGGGCAATATCGACATTACGCTGCCGCAGTCCAGTCAGGGCGGTGTGATCAGTGCTGATGGTCGAGATAACACAATTGGCTTCCACAAGGTGCTTTGGGAGAAAATCCTGGCCAAGACTGATTCTCTGGGACTCAACCTGGAACTCGTAGATAGTCTCAATAACCTTGATGGACTCCGAGGCGGTAAGGGCAACGATCTGCTGCTAGGACTAGGCGGCGATGATCTGCTAATGGCTGGTGCCGGCAACGATACGCTCTACGGCGGCAATGGCAACGACCAGGTTTTTGGCGAAGATGGCAACGATAAGCTTTACGGTGTGGGTCAAAGAAACCTCGGCGCAGGCAGCATTGATGCCCTGACGGGTGGTGCCGGCAAAGACACGTTCATGTTGGGGAACAGCAAGAATGCCTTCTATGCCAGAGGCGGAGATCTCGACTACGCTGTGATTCGCGACTTCACAATTGGTGAAGACAAAATCCGACTCGAAGGTAAGCGGCAAGATTATCAACTGGCTAAAGTTGAGGTGGCGGGTATCGGCAGCGAAGAGGATATTAGCGGTATCGGCATCTTTACCAAGGCGGGCGATTTAGTCGGAGTTGTAGAGAATGCCTCGCGTACCCTATCCCTGAGCAAGAACAGTCAGTTCTCGTTTGTTTAAGTGTCTGGTTCGTTCAGTTTGGCTATTTAACCAATTCTCTTAATTCAACAGGAGGTTTTCAATGGGTAAACGGATCAATTACTACCAAGATCTGATTGCAGACTATTCAAAGCCCGGTCTGGTTTCTGAAGCAATGCGACAAAAGCTGATCTCAGACGCAGAGCGTTTCGTAGCCATGAAGCAAGATATCCTGCCTCAGATCGGCGCAGACTATACAGCCAAGCAGATTGAGCAGGAGAACAAAGAGTGGTGGCCGACTCACTGCGAAGCGCTACGCCAGTCGAGGGGAGATATTTTAACTGGAGAGTATCGCAGCGAGCTGGTCTATTTCTGCCAGGATGGGCCTTACTACGGTGTAGAAGAGCAGAAAACCCGCGAACAGCACTGGTGGGCACTCATTGCTCAACCTGGTGTAACGATGTGCTGGCCAATTGTCATGTTCCACGGCGAGTTTGTGCATTTTGAGTGGAAGTGCGAAGACGACATTACGAATGAAACTATCGCGAAAGGCATGGTCTGCTGGGTGCGACGGGGACATCAAGGCGGCTGTCACTTCAAGAGCGAGCAGTTGACCTTCTATCGTGATGTGTTCGCACCGCAAAATCTGGTTGATCTGGTAACGCTCTAAGATATTTTTCTCTATAAGCACAAGGACTCAATATGACAGATATGACAGTGGTGAAAGGCAAAATCGGCATCTTAATCGAAGAACATTTCGACCTCACCGAGTATCGGTTGTTTAACAAATATTTTCCTGAGCAGGGCTACGTAGTTGAGTACATGTCTCATCTCTGGGGCAACGCTAGCCTCAAGTTTGGCTCTAACCCGGATCACGGCTACGTCGAAGAAGAGGTCGAAGTTACGGTCGAAGTGAATCAGGTCAACCCCGCTGACTATGCGGGCATTATCGTGATTGGCGGCTATGCCAGTGATCGACTTCGCTATCAGGCTACGGTAAAGCCCGGACAAAAAAATCAGGCTCCGGCAGTGGTCTTTCTACGTCGAGCAATGGCGCTACCAGCCGTCAAAAAAGGCGCGATTTGCCATAGTCTGTGGCTATTCTGTGCCGACAGTGACTTACTCCGCAACCGGAAAGTTACCTGTGCCCATAATGTGATCTGCGATGTCGAAAATGCAGGCGCAGAGATTGTTTACGAAGGTGAAGGCACGATAGCGCTAGTCGTAGATGGCGATTTGATTACCGGCAAGCATCCAGGTGTCACCGAGCAGTTTATGGCAGCGTTTGTTGCCGAACTTGAAATCCAGCAGCGTCAGCTCGAAATGGCTCGCTAAATTGCTTCGCTACCTTCCCACACCATTTGCCCACAGGAGACGACCAAGATAGATATGGAACATATGAGTTTCTCGTTCTCAGATACGATTGCTGGGTACGTTACCAGCTTCGATCGGCAAGAGAAGTGCTTCGGGCTTAAAACTAGCGATGGCCGACAGTATCAGGTTTACCTGACGGATACTACCTTTGGCCGAATTGCCCAAAACTTGGAAGAGCCTTACACAGACTGCACCGGGCGTTTAGCTGAGCTGTTGGTGCCCGGTCAGTATCTGTTCAGCTACGGCGTGTTTTATCCCCACGGCAGCGAGTTCAAATTCGATGCCAAGGCGCTTGTGTTTCCGGGTGAGTCGCCAGAGCAATATCGGCATGAAGAACCGGATTGGTGGGTGAACCAGGTGCGCTCAATCGCGGACTCCTACTTAAAATGGCAGTTTGACTACCCGAATCAGACGATTGACTATGCCAACTACCGGACTCAGCTCAATCTAGCTGGCGCCAAGAAAGAAGAAGACTATTTGCAGGAAACAGATACCATTTCTCGCTTAGTTTACGGCATGGCTTCGGCTTTTCTGATGACAGGCGAAGATCGCTTTCTAGAAGCAGCGGAGAAAGGCACCGAGTATCTGCGCGATCACATGCGTTTCTACGATCCAGATGAAGATCTGATCTACTGGTATCACGGCGTTAAGGTGACGGGAAACCGCGAGCAGAAGCTGTTTACCTCCGAATTTGGCGATGACTATGACGCCATCCCAGCCTACGAGCAGATCTATGCTTTGGCTGGCCCGATCCAGACCTATCGAATTACCGGCGATCCGCGCATTCTCAAAGATGCCGAAATGACGGTAGCGCTGTTTGACCGCTTCTTCATAGACAGAGAGCAAGGCGGTTATTTCTCGCATATCGATCCGCTGACGCTTGATCCGCGCGCCGAATCGCTGAAGTGGAATCGCGCCCGCAAAAACTGGAACTCGGTTGGCGATCACGCTCCAGCCTATTTAATTAATCTCTGGCTGGCGACTGGCGATCCGAAATACGCCGACTTCTTGGAAGATACCTTTGACACGATCGCCAAGTACTTCCCCGACTACGACAACAGCCCCTTCGTGCAGGAGAAATTCCACGAAGACTGGAGCCATGACAGCAGCTGGGGCTGGCAGCAAGATCGGACAGTGGTTGGGCATAACCTCAAAATTGCCTGGAATCTAATGCGGATGCAGTCACTCCGTCCTAAACCTGAGTATGTGGAATTGGCCGAAAAGATCGCGGACTTGATGCCAGAGGTGGGGAGCGACCAGCAGCGCGGCGGTTGGTATGATGTCGTAGAGCGCGTCACGCAGCCGGGAGAACAGCAGCATCGCTTTGTCTGGCACGACCGCAAGGCTTGGTGGCAGCAAGAGCAGGCTATCCTGGCCTATCTGATTCTCAACGGCACGTTAAACCAAGCTAACTATCTGCGTCACGCCCGCGAAGCTGCTGCTTTCTACAATGCCTTCTTTCTCGACCATGACGACGGGGCAGTATATTTCAACGTGCTGGCCAACGGGATGCCCTTCCTGCTGGGCACAGAGCGCTTCAAAGGATCGCATTCAATGAGTGCCTACCACTCGACTGAGCTATGCTATCTCAGCGCCGTCTACACCAATCTGTTGATTACTCAGCAGCCAATGGATCTTTATTTCAAGCCCTATCCCCAGAGTTTCCCAGATAATATTCTGCGTGTCTCACCTGATATTCTCCCACCCGGCAGCGTTCGGATCTCTCAGTGCTCTATCAACGGTCAGCCCTATGATCAGTTTGATGCTGAATCGCTGACAGTGACCCTGCCAAATAGCCCAGAGCGGGTCAAGGTGAAAGTGCAAATTATGCCGACTGGGAGGGAGTAGATGCAGCTCAAAAAACAATCAATTGTGACGACTAGTGCCGAGAGCGATACTGCTGTCACCGTCATGCTGATCGAACTGCTTGGCGATGTTGACGGCAGTACGGCTCCACTAGTGCAGGCTGATGTCCTAGCGGCGGCAGCACCCAATGTCAAGATGATCCTGGACATGACGCAGGTGGCTTACCTATCGAGTGCAGGTCTACGGATGCTGCTGTCGGTCTATCGGCAGGTCTCAGTGCAGTCTGGACAGGTCGTGCTGGTTGGTCTGATGGAAGAGATCCAGGACACGATGAGCATCACCGGCTTCCTAGAGTTTTTCACTGTTGCCGATGAGCTAGAGGCCGCCTTCAGCCTGCTACAGCTGAAGGCTCCGGCCTTATCGAAGCATTAGGAGGCAATATGGAACGCATTGATATTCATCCAACTCACAGTTCTGGCAACTATCGGCTGCGCTGCGGGCGGCCTCTGCCGTTTGGAGCGACGCTGATTGCAGGCGGTGTTAACTTCTCTATCTATTCCAGCCATGCCACAAGCTGCACGCTGGTGCTGTTCAAACGCCATCAGCCAGAACCAGTCGCTGAAATCCTGTTCCCAGAGGAGTTTCGGATTGGCAATGTCTGGAGCATGATTGTCTTTGATCTCGACTACGAAAATCTGGAATATGGCTACCGCATGGATGGCCCAGTTGATTTCCAGCAGGGGCATTGGTTCAATCCCCAGAAGATCCTGATGGATCCCTACGCCAAAATTATTGGTGGACGGGATGTTTGGGGCATAGAACCGGACTGGAGCAATGCCTACCAGCATCGGGCAAGGTTAGCTTTCGATGATTTTGACTGGGGCAACGATCGTCCGCTGGAGATTCCGCCCGAAGATCAAATTATCTACGAGATGCATGTGCGTGGCTTTACCCAGCACCCTTCATCAGGTGTGAAGGAAACCCACCGGGGCACATTTGCCGCAGTTCGCGACAAAATTCCGTATCTCAAACAGCTGGGCGTGAACGCGATTGAGCTAATGCCAATTTTTGAATTCGACGAATTCGAGAACTCGCGTTGCCACCCCGAAACCAACGAACTGTTGCTAAACTACTGGGGCTACAGCACGGTTGGATTCTTCGCACCCAAAGCGGGCTATGCGGCTACAGGCAAATATGGAATGCAGGTGGATGAGCTGAAATCGCTGGTCAAGGATCTGCATAAGAACGGCATCGAAGTGATTCTGGATGTCGTGTTTAACCATACTGCCGAGGGCAACGAAAACGGGCCATACATCTCGTTTCGAGGCATCGATAACAAGACGTACTACATGCTGACCCCAGAGGGCTATTACTTTAACTTCAGCGGCTGCGGCAATACGCTCAACTGCAATCATCCAATTGTGCGGAATATTGTGCTGGACTGCCTGCGCTACTGGGTGAGTGAATACCATATTGATGGCTTTCGGTTCGATCTGGCCTCGATTTTGGGACGCGATCCTTGGGGCGCACCATTGGCAAATCCGCCGCTGCTGGAAACGCTGGCCTTTGACCCGATTCTGGCCAAATGCAAACTGATTGCTGAGGCTTGGGATGCGGGCGGGCTCTATCAGGTTGGCTCTTTTCCAGCTTACGGACGCTGGGCTGAGTGGAACGGCAAGTATCGCGACGATATTCGCCAGTTTCTCAAGGGCGATGCTGGAAAAGTGGGAGCAATGGCACAATGTCTGCAAGGCTCTCCTGACCTCTATGCCAGTGCCGGACGTGGCCCCGCCACCTCGATCAACTTCATCACGGCGCATGATGGCTTTACGCTGGCAGATTTAGTTTCCTATAACGGTAAGCATAACGCAGCTAACGGTGAATACAACAGCGACGGCAGCAACGACAACGAAAGTTGGAACTGCGGAGCCGAAGGCTGGACAGAAGACCCCAGTATTAATGCTCTAAGGCAGCGCCAGATCCGCAACGCCATCGCCATGCTGATGGTGAGTCAGGGTGTACCAATGCTGCTAATGGGTGACGAACTAGGGCGTAGCCAGCATGGCAACAACAACACATACTGCCACGATAACGAACTGAATTGGTTGGATTGGGATCTGCTCAAAACTAACCAAGACTTATTCCACTTTGTCAGCCACTGTCTGCATTTCCGTCAGGCTCATCCCGTACTGCGTAACCGCTACCATTTCCAGAACCGTGACTATGTTGGCAGTGGCTATGCTGACATTAGCTGGCATGGTACTCAAGCTTGGCAGGCGGACTGGTCAGAAGCGAGCCGGACTCTGGCGTTCATGCTCTGCGGCAAACATGCTAAGCAAGGAAGCGTCACAGACAACTATATCTATGTGGCGATGAATATGTACTGGGATACGCAGTGGTTTGAAGTCCCAGCACTGCCTGCCAGCTTGAAGTGGCACGTTTCGGTCAATACGGGTTCGCCGTTTGATCACTTTGCGATCGGGGTTGAGCCGGAACTTGAACATCAGCATGGCCTACTCATGCGCGATCATTCAGTGGCGATTCTGGTTGGCAGATAGCTGTTCAACGTCGCCTTAAAACTATCCATTACCTCACAGGAGAATCCTATGTCATTTAGTGCAACGACTCAAATCAACGGAAAAACGGCAATTATCAGCATTGCGGGTGAGCTAGATGCAGCTTCTGCTCCCGCATTTCGGCAGGAGATTGAGCAAGCAGCAGCAGCAAATCCTGAGCATTTGGTATTGGAGATGAGCGAGTTAGAATATATGGCCAGTGCAGGACTGCGAGTTCTGATCTTTGCTAAGCAGAAGATGGGCGTGAATGTAGATGTCTATGTCGTGGCAGCTCAAGAAATGGTGCTAGAGACGCTAGAGAAGACGGGCTTTGATCAAAGCGTAATTATTGCTGATCGCTATGATACTGCCGTAACTGCTTGATATTGAAACTTCTAGTCGAGCAGATCAGATATGGATGATTTACCGATCCGATCTGCTCTTTGATTTAGGTAAGCTTTGAGAGCAATCATGCAATCTTTAACCGTACCGGGCAAATTAGACTCGCTCAAACCAATCGCAGATTTTGTCATCACTGCGTCTGCTCAGGTTGGTTTAGATAAGAAAGCCGCCTACAAGCTGCGGTTGGCAGTCGATGAGATTGCCACGAATATTATTTTATATGGCTACGAAGAGGCTGGATGCGAGGGAGATATTATTATCTCTGCCGTAGTTGACGATCAGCAACTCGAAATTGTCTTAGAAGACGATGCGATTCTCTATGATCCGCAGCAGACTCAGGCCATAGAAACAGCAGAATTACAGCGCCCCTTGGCGGAACGTCAGATGGGCGGCTTAGGAGTCTATTTAGCGATTCAGGGCGTAGATCAGTTTCGCTATGAGCGAGCAGGCAACCGCAACCGCAATATTTTTAATGTCAAGCGAGCCAGGGCTAGTAGAGACTGCATATGACCGGAGTAATTTTGAATCCTACTGCTGAACTTCAGCGCGCCAATGCCTTAATGCGCGACCTGTTGGCCTTTGGCGCCAGCTTATCGGCTGGGGAAGATTGGCCCCATCTAGTTGAGAAAATCTTGCTCACCGCCAAGTCACTCTGCCGCGCCGATGCCGGGGTTCTATATTTGCATCCCAGCCTATATGAGCCGAACACAGCGCCTGCTAGCAGCCTCGATTGTGTGGCCGTGCAGATTGATTCGCTACAGCTCAATTTAAGCTGGCTTCAATCCTCCCAATGCCAATCTATCGACCTACTTGCCTCCGCTCAGTCTCTAGTCGCTCAGGCTGCTGTAACAGGCACTATCGCAACTGCTGATTGGAGTCTAGCCTCGCAGTTGAGTAACGATCGGCAGTTTGACCAAGACTATGGCTATCATTCGGTCTCCAGCTTAGCGGTGCCGTTTCGGGACAGCGACGGACAGATTTTGGGCGTTTTGAAGCTGATGAATGCGTGCTATCCAGAAACTAGCGAGATTCTGACGTTTGATGCTGCCATCTGCGAGATTATGCAGTGGTTTGCTGTGCAAGTTAGCAACACCCTCAGCGATCGACAGCTCCGCAAGAATCAGGCGAACTGGGTGAAAGCAGAGCAGGAAATTCAGGTGGGACGCAAAATTCAGCTTGACTTCTTGCCGGAAACGCTGCCTCAGGTCGAAGGTTGGGAAATTGCCGCTCGCTTTTATCCAGCACGCGAGGTGGCTGGCGATTTCTATGATGCGTTTGCGATGGGGCACGGGCGCATTGGCATTGTGATTGCAGATGTATGTGATAAAGGCGTGGGAGCGGCCTTATTTATGTCGCTGTTTCGCAGCTTCCTACGGGTTCTCGCCCAGCAAAACTATACGTTGAACCTGCTAGATTCTCTGATTGACAATTCGCCTCAAGCCAAGCTAGACAGGCAGAATAAGCAGTCCCGCCTGCCCAGCATCGGCACTCAGGCACTGAAGAACGCAATGGAGCGCACCAATAACTATATTGCTGAAACGCATTGTCGCACTAATATGTTCGCGACAATATTTTTTGGCGTGCTTGATCCATCTACAGGCAAGCTGATTTATATTAATGGTGGGCATGAGTCACCGTTAATTTGCAATGCGAACGGCATCAAACAGCGTCTGAATCGAACTGGACCCGCAGTTGGTGTATTTCCAAATGCCAAGTTTCAGATTGAGCTAACGCAGCTTGAACCGGGCGATATTTTGCTGGGCTACACAGATGGCGTTCCCGATGCTCGCAGTCCGAATCACGAGCGCTACGGCGAGCAGGGCCTCTGTCAGCTCGTCGAATCGGTTTCGATGGACTCGGCAGCTAGCCTGCTCGATCACATCGACGCTGCGGTACATCGACATATTGCTGGAATTGATCCGTTTGATGACATCACGTTGATTGCGGTGCGCCGTGACAGGTAAATGAAAGCTGCCATCATCACGTTTGTGCAGATCAGTACTATATGGGCTGTGAGGAGGTCACCAAAAGCGGCAGAAGCTTCAGGCCAAAAGCGGCTTCAAAGCTGCCTTTCTTTTGGTCTAGGCTCCATAGCTCCAGCTCACAGTCATCGGCTGGATCACTGGCCTTGAGACAGAGCTGCATCTCGTTGAGCTGAACTGAGAAGTCGCAGCAGACTTGAGAAATAGCTCCAATTTGACGGCGATCTAGCGCCACGGCTAGCGGTAGCAGCGAGCTGAGCTGCTCAACCACTTTTCGATGCTTTTTGCTGTCAATGCTGCGGTAGCTTTCGTGTTTTTTGTTGGGACCACCCTTACGGTGATAGCGCGCTAAGTTGGCAATCGTCTCAATCTCTACGTCGGTATACCCTAAGAGTTCGCCGTGGCGTATTAGATAGTAAGAGTGTTTATGATGGTCGGCATGGCTGACAAAGTGGCCGCAGTTATGCAGCACTGCGCTTGCCCAGAGCAGCTCTCGCTCTTCCTCACCCCAGTCATGCAAAATACCCTGGGTCTGATCAAACAGCGCCAGGGCAAACTGGGTCACCTGTTCGCTATGCCGCAGATTCACCTGATATTTGTGAGCCGTTTTCAGAACGCTGCGCTGCCGCACCGAACCCTGATAGCGCAGCCGATCTTCAATCAGACCATGCGTCAGCATCCAGTCTACGACGATGCCTTCGCGCAGGGCACGTTCGCAGATGGTGATTTGCTCTAGCCCCAGCAGCGCCATAGTCTCCTGCAAAATCAGCGCCCCGGCCACAATAATTTCGGCGCGGCGATCAGACATACCAGGGAGCGCACTCCGCTCCGCATAGCTGAGGCGGCGCAGTCGATGCACCAGCTCCCGCAGATCTTTGAGGCTAAACTGGTAGCCATTCAGCGAGGCGGGCACCAGACCCAGCCGTTCGCGAGCGTGAATCGTGGCTAAAGTTTCAATCGTGCCGGAGGTTCCCACCAGTCGGGGCAGCTCTCCGGGTCTGAGATGAGCGCAGAGATCTTCGGCTCCTCGCTCCATCATGCCGCGCACGTAAGCCTGCAGATAGTTGAACTCAGAGTTGCTAATCGGATCGGTATGCACCAGCTC
Source organism: Pegethrix bostrychoides GSE-TBD4-15B (assembly GCA_019359155.1). Classification (GTDB taxonomy): domain Bacteria; phylum Cyanobacteriota; class Cyanobacteriia; order Elainellales; family Elainellaceae; genus Elainella; species Elainella bostrychoides. Next base: position 67,012 of record JAHHHV010000076.1, on the reverse strand, counting down.
TGCGGTGAGTCGAACTGCCCCCACCTTGGTGCTGCTGAGCGAACGCGGTTCATGGCCATCTCCCAAAATCAGCTCCGTCGAGCCGCCGCCGATGTCAATAATTGCATGGGGCTGACCGTTAAACTCCATACCTGAGAGTACGCCCAGATAGATGCGACGCGCTTCTTCAGAGCCGGAGATTAAGTCAATTACCAGCCCTAGCTTGGCTTCTACCTGCTGCAAAAAGAGATGGCCATTGGGCGCTTCGCGGACAGCACTAGTAGCCGTCGCAACCGTCTCTTCTGCGTTCAGCGCTTTGGCAATTTCCTGGCAGCGACGCAGTGCCGATAGGGCGCGATCCATGGCCTCTGGAGTCAGTCTGCCGGTGCGAAGATCGCGGTTGCCCAGCCGGACGGTGTTTTTTTCGCGAGCGATAATTGTGAATGCCGGAATCTCTGGCTGAACTCTCACTACCGCCATGTGAATTGAATTTGTCCCCACGTCGATTGCGGCTAAGACGCGATCCTGCTTCAGCGGACGGTGTGGCGTGCCCAGCAGCTCTTGCTTACTCTGAAACAGCAAATCGAACATGCCAATATGAATGAGAATATAAGGTTAACAAACTTGGCTATGCGAGAACTCCCTGATAAGTCTCTCGCTGATCTCTAAAGCCATCTCCAACTAGAGTAAACTCCAGCAGAGTGGAAGCCATCTCCGGAAAATTAAGCGTTTATGGGCTGAGTCAAGCTGCTGCCAGCCATTGAATTGCTAATCGCGCAAGCGAACGAGGAGCTTTGCTGAATATCTTGTCTTAAATAATAGCGTGAGCCAGCAGCAGTCTGAAGATCAAACTGCAAAACTTGCTACTTTTAGCGCAGATGCAATCGCGATCCAGCTCAATTTAGAAATACGCTGCCGCGCTGGTCAACATAGACTGAAGTCCGGTCAGCCGCGAAGTCGGGCGTTTCGCGCACCCGCATCGTCAGCGTTCCAGCCTTGGGGGAGTCAGGCTGAATCGTGACCTGCAAGAACCCGTTGTCGGCGCGGCGGAAGGTGAAAGTGGTGGGCGTGGTCAGATTTTCCAGCGTCATTTGGGAGCGTCCCGGCAAACTGCGATATTCAGTGTCATCAATCACCTGATAGTCAATGGCCGAGCCAGTTTCGTTGATAAAGTGAATCGTGATTCTGCCGTTGACTGGCGTAATTGAGCTGTAGGGAATCTGTACGCCTGTGTAGCCAGTGCTGGGATCAGTTTGGGCGACTGCGAGTTTGCCACTCCCAACAGGCAGCCCAATCAGCAAGCCGACTAGGCTAAAGCCAGCCAGCTTGGCAGCAGCGGAAAACCTCAAGCAGACGAGATCGGACTTAAATCGAGCGCGAGCAGGGAGCTTGAACATAGTTGCCGTTAAATATTTAGGAGAAGATGAGAGAGTGTAAGAGCAACGGAAACTCAGTCTGAACCGAGTCAAATTAGCCTCAGAGAGCCTTAAGTTGGCTTAGCAAAACGCTTACTCAGCCAGCTAGTGATGCCGCTCAAAATTGCGCCGCCCATCAAAATGCCGATGGCGGGCGTGAAGACGGGCTGCCAGAGCTGATACCAGAGATCTAGCCCCAGCGATAAATTCAGGCTCCGCCCAATTACCGCCGCAGCTAGCCAAAAGAAGCTGAACAGCACCAGAAACAGATCGGCCATCAGCACCAGATTCAGCCATTCTAAAAATTTATGCTGCATGTTTAAAGATGCGTTCGCTGACTTTTAAAGTACTCTGCTGATGGTAGTTTAGCAACTTACTTCCCCGTAAAAGATACATGTAAAAAATATGGCCGCAACCCCTTGAGGTAGCAGCCATATTTCCAGAAGTAGTCTTATAGACCAACCGTGAAACAAATCGTTCACTGGGAGACTCATCCTGAAACTAGCCTTCTAGCAGCTCTTCAATTTCTTCTAGGTTATCTGGATCGACGTAGTGACAGGTTGCATCATCAATGCAGATCAGCGCCCAGCCCGACTGGTCAACCCCCATAAACCGATACTGACCTTGATCTACGAAAAAGCCTTTGTGGTTGCGAGTGTCTTGCTTAACTTCAACGTTGTTGCCGCTCATGCTCTTAGCTCCTTAGGATTTCAATAGTGTCAAGTGATATCAAGCGATACCAAGGATTCAATGTCAGAAATTTGAGAAATCTCGTTTCAAGCGGTGCAGAATCTAAAAATTAGAGATGAGTCATTAGCGCAACTCATCTCCAACTTCACTGAATCTTATCATTAGAGATTCAGTAATTTTGTGAACAAATTCAAGGAATGATTAAGACGAAGACATTAAGTTTTGCGTTTTACATCAGCCGAAGTTGGCTGCCATCAAAGATTTAACAAACATCAGCATCAAACACCAGCATCAATCGCCAAAAATCCAGTCCTTAACCCGAATTAGGCTCTTCCAGTCGGGTCTTCTGCTTAACCCATCTTCAAAATTCTGCTCAACTTCCTGCTTCAGCTCCGGTACGGCCATCACCAGCTGACTGGATATTTCGACATGTTCGCGCAGACCTTTTTGAGCTGTTTCGAGCATGGCAATCGCTAAATTGATCCGCGCCTGAGGATCTTGCGGATTAATTTTGACTGCCTTTTGCGCTGCTTTTTGCGCCTGAGTTGGCTTGCTGTCCAGCAGGTAGAGCCATGCCAGACAGGTCCAAGCCGAGCTGCTCTTGGGCATTCGCTCGCAGACTTCTTTGAATGTTGGCAGTAAAGAAGCGGCTGATTCTCCGGCTCGATAGCGCTCTAGCCCTTGATCAAACAGCGCTTCAACTGTCTCTGTCGTGCTTTTCTCTGCCATGCTCTTCTTCTGATAAAAACTACTGCTTTAAAAAAATGCTGCCAGTCGCCAAGCATATCAAAACTCAGCGACTGGCAGTTTAGCAATTCAAGCGGTTAAGCGCAATCTGAGCCAGCTTGTTGGAGGTGAGCCAGCCCAGATGGGGCTATGAGAAGGACTTGCCGCAGCCGCAGGTCTGGTTGGCGTTGGGGTTAGTGAACTGAAAGCCACCGCCAATCAAAGCGTCGCTGTAGTCCAGCATCAGGCCATAGAGGTAGAGCATACTTTTGGGGTCGCAGACAACCTTGAAGCCGTCGTAGTCATAGACTTCATCGTTATCGCGAATATTGCCCGGATCTTCAAAGTCCATCATGTAAGACATGCCAGAGCAGCCGCCCTGACGCACGCCGACCCGCAAACATAAATCTTTACCTTGACTGGCGCGCAGGGCTAGAACGTGACGCAGGGCAGCCTCTGACATCAGGATGCCGCGCTGCGGCGGTGAAGGCTGTTGGGTCGGCTGAGTTGCTTGAGGCTGAGTTGTTTGAGGCTGAGTTGCTTGAGTCATAGAGATTAAAACTCTCCGGCGCTGGATTAGAGCTAAATAACAAATGAATCGCTAGCATACTCCCAATGCAGTTCAAATAGAGCTGAGGAGCGGCTAGCTTTAGATCGAGAGTTAAGCGAGAGCGTCCAGTCGAGGCCTGAGCAGCCTAAAACCTGCTGGCAATCGGTAGACTATCTTTAGCTTGATGGTAGCGGATTCTCCCTGTCCTCTGCAAAAGCTGTTCGCAATTTTTGGGAATCTCCTGCTAGCTCGCCCCTAACCCGCGCCCCTAACCCGCCGTCAATCGCCAATTCACCTTTACGATTTTCAGCTATGAATGCTCTCAACAGTTCTACTCGCCGTCGCTTGCAGCAACTCCGCCAAATTCCAGCCATTTGGGAAGGCGATCGGCGAGTTCTAGATCGGCAGATTCGCAGTCTCGAAACCGACTCGCGGCAGGGCGACTGCATTCTCTGGGTGGACGGCATGGAAGGACTGGTGCGAGCTATGGATGTCGTCTCGTCGGATGCGGGGCATGAGGCGGTGGTCAGAGCGTTGCTGCAAGCCATGGAGTCGCCGCAGGGAGCCGGGATGCCTGCTCGTCCACAAAAGATCCTGGTGCGCGACCGGGAGCTGCAATTTTTCCTGCGCGGCGTGCTGCAAGAGCTGGGCATCACGGTAGACTACGTGGCCGATCTGCCGCTGATCGACGAGATTTTTCAGGGGATGCAGAGCCTTGGAGCCGATCAGCCACCCGAACTGCCGCCCAACTACGCTGAGCCGATTTTGACGGTGACGCGCCAGATTTGGGACAGCGAACCCTGGGTAGTACTCGATGAAGAGAAAATCATTGCCGTGGAGCTGAACTACGGCGATGTCGAAACGCTCTATGTCTCGACGCTGGGGATGCTGGGCATGGAATATGGCCTGCTGCTTTACCGCTCGCTCGATTCGCTCAAAAAATTCCGCCGACAGGTGATGGCCGCCAGCGACCAGCCGCAGGCACTCGAAGAAGCTTTCTTGGAGCAAGACTGCCTGTTTGTCACCTTTGACCAGCTCGATCCCTATCTCGATCTAGAACCCGAAGATGATCCAAGTGATCCAGATAATCCAATCACCCAGCTCTTTGCCCAAACTGGCGTTCGACCCAGCTTCGGCAACCTACATCCGCTCGAAGGAATGCGGCCTGTGCTCTATGAAGAAGAAGCCCGTCTGCTGCTGGTGGCGCTGACTGCATTGCAGCGATTCTTTCAGCAGCATCTCTCCAAGCTGGACGTTGAGACGTTTCCAGCTCTCAGCAGCCGCTATCGGATTCCTGCTCCTGGTGGCTCGACCCAAACAGACAGCTCAAATAAATCGAGCAAATTGAGCAAATCGAAGCCAACCGTCAGCGTCGCAGTTTCAACCTTGCCTGAGGTAGCTGCTGAGCTGTTTGAGATGTCGATGGGCGACTCTGATGCTGAGTCCGAGTTAGATCTAGGGATGCCGATGCTGCACAATGATCTAATCCCGGATGATGCCTTCTACAGCCTAGGCGCGATGCCCTGGGACACCTTTGACGTGCTGCGGCAGGTGGTCGAGACGCACCAGCCTAGCCCCGATCAGTTTACGCGCGGCGCAGATGGCTTCCCGGTGATTTTGATCCAAACCTCGCGCCCCAAAGCCAAGGCGCTAATTGCCGAAATTCAGGCGGCGGGCGGACTCCAGGCCATCTGCTTCAATCCGGGCGAAGATCCGCTCTCTGAAGAACAGTACGACCTGGGCATTTTGCAGACCCAAGACGGCGAGCTGCATCTATTTGGCGAGTTTTATGAGCAAGATCCGGTGCATATTCAGGCGCGTAAAAAGTGGGATCAGCGCTGCAAAAAAACTAAGGGCTTCTGCGGGTTGGTGATTGCCAGAGGTCTCAAGGGCGCTTCACGCGGCAACCCACAGCTCAACGATATGATGGCGCTCTTTGAAGCCCGTGCCATCACGGAGCAAGATTTGGGGCTGGGTTCTCTTCAGCTAATTCCCTATGTTGAGTAGCTGAGCCGAATCGCTAAGCCTGCCTTTCCTGAAGAACTGTTACAGTTCACCGCTAAAGATCAGTTTGGGTACAAAGGCGGTGATAGGATTCCAGGAAAACGTTCACAAGAGCGAATTCAGAGAACGATTTATGGCAGAAACTCTTACGGGTCAGACTCCTATTTTCGGCGGCAGCACCGGCGGTCTGCTGAGCAAGGCAGAAGAAGAAGAAAAGTACGCAATCACCTGGACAAGTCCTAAAGAACAGGTGTTTGAAATGCCGACAGGTGGCGCGGCCACGATGCGGTCAGGCGAAAACCTGCTGTATCTTGCGCGCAAAGAGCAGTGTCTAGCGTTGGGCGCTCAGTTCCGCACCAAGTTCAAGCCCAAAATTGAAGACTTCAAAATCTATCGGGTTTATCCCAGCGGCGAAACCCAATATCTGCACCCAGCAGATGGCGTTTTCCCGGAAAAGGTGAACGAGGGGCGCACGGCAGTCAACAGCGTACCGCGCAGCATCGGTCAAAATCCGCAGCCTGCGACCGTCAAGTTCACAGGCAAAAAGACGACCGATCCTTAAGCCTGAGAGCCTCAAAGCCTAGTTTCGAAGTCTAGCCAAGTCTAGGAGAACAACAGGACAACAAAGAGGCTACTAGCTGAGAATCTTGAGAAAGTAGGGGATCTCCCTACTTTTTTATTGGCTTTTTCATTGGCCTGATCCAGCCGCAAACAGGAGCCAGACTCCTGCCAACGCTACCACTGCCCCTAACACCGCCCGCCCACTTACCCGTTCACCCATCATGACGGCAATCGGCAGGCTAAACAGCGGACTCGTGGCAATCAGCGCTTGAGCAATGCCCGTTGCGGTAAATTTCAAAGCCGTCTGCTGAAGCCAGATACCCAGATAAGTCCCCAGCACCGACGCTACGCCCAGCCTCAGCAGAAACTGGCCAGAGCGCAGCAGGCTGAACAGGCTACTCTGATTAATCGAGCTACTCTGTGGGGGCACTGGCCCTTTAGCGAGTTTAACCAGCAGGTAAGGCAGCAGCAGCAGCGCCCCTGCCGTCAGCCGAATCAAGCTGCTCCACAAGGGGCTGACTGATGTTTCGAGCAGAGCAGCTCGCGACAAAACTGCTCCAATCGCCTGAGCCAGCGCCGCCAGCAGCCCCAGCCCCACGCCGCGCCGCAGTCGCATTTCAGCCTGATCAGCTTGGCGTTCGGCAATCACCCAAGCTACACCGCCCACCGTCAGAAAAATTCCAACCCAAGCCGCTAGCGCCAGCCGTTCTTGCAAAAACAGCAGCGCCAGAACTGCGGCCAGCGGTGGCGAAATGGCCTCCAGCAGCAGTGCCCGCCTTGCGCCTAAATCGCGCAGCGCAGCAAAGAACAGCGAGTCTCCCAGCCCAATCCCAATCGCACCGCTCAGCCCCAGCAGCCCCAGCAGGCCAAAGCCAATCTGAGGAGGGGCATCTGGACGCAGCAGCAGCGTCAGGCCAATCAGACCCACTGCAATGCTGCTCTTGATCCAGTTGAGCCAGATGGCTGGCATCTGCTTGCCCAATCTAGCGTAGAGGAATGAGGCAATTGCCCACAATAGAGCGGCTGTCAGCGCTGCCCATTCGCCACGAAATGCCATTTTTGCCTGGTAGTTGGCTGCCTGGTAGTTGGCCTGCTTGAGTTGTGAACAGGCGAGTCAAGAGCTAGTCAATATTAATTGAAGTTGGCCGAGAGCCGGGAGTTGAAGCGGGTTCGCTGGGAATCCCGACTTTGCGATAGGTGGCGTAGATCCGATCGCGCCATGCCCAGAACAGCGCATAGGCAGGGTTGTCGGCCAGTCCTGGAACGCCCATATCCTTCAGCGCCCCTGGAATGTTGAGATAGTTACCAGCAGGGAACTTGATGTACATAGAGGTGCCAGCAACTGCAAAATCAGCCAGAGTCGGCTCATCCCCCAGCAGGTAGGAGTTGTCTTGCAGCAATACCGAGAGCGATTCTAGGTTCTGCTGCATTGCCTGCCGCGCTGCTTTGACGGCATCTGGGCCAAAGCCTGTCCCAACACTCAGCACATCGAGTGCCTCACGCGGCAATGCCTCGACAAGATTTTTAAGAAAATCGGGGGTTGAGCTTGGCAGCAGCGCCTTGCGGAAGGCAGGATTTTGGTTGAATGCCCCCACCATTGCCTTGCGCGCGTTGAGGCCGATTGATTCGTCAGCCCATTCTTCCAATATCAAACAGAGGGCGCGCTGCTTGGGGTCACTGGGCAGAATAGGTCGCTCTGGATAGCGCTGCTCAAGATATTTGGCGATGGCGGTGGAGTCGGCAATCACCTCTGCGCCATCTTTGAGGACTGGCACCTGACGCTGCCCAGAGAGTTTGTAAAGGTCTATTTGCCCAACTCCAGGCGTGACTTCAACCTTGCGGTACGGCAAGCCTTTGTAGTCTAAGATCAGGCGAATTTTCTCGCAGTAGTGCGACAACTCAAATTGATGTAGCTCCAGCATAACGGTCTCCTAAAAAATACAGGCTCCTAAAAAAATGCAGGCAAGTCCCTGGCTCGTCGCCTATTTACGTTACAGCAGATTGCTGGAGAACCATAGCCTCATAGGAGACAGCCTGAAGCAGTACCGCTGAATTGCTGCTTACTTTAGGTGCAGCTGAGGCGCGGCAACCGGAATTTGGCTGCTTGCACCTCTGTCTTTTAGCAGAGATTATGGGCTAACTGTTCAGAGTTTGTGGCAATTCTGCTGATAGTCATCAAAACTTCAAATGTCAAGTTCAGGAACCGAACCTTAACCGAACCGTCATCAACTGGAAAGCAACTTTGCAATTGCTTCACATGCTTCAAGCAACTTGTGATTCAGCTTGTAATTCACGGTGCAATTAAGACAGAGGACAGCCTTCATGACTTCACTTAACCAGACGAGACTAATGCGGCGCAGGCTAGGACTGATCGGCTTGACTGCTGGTGCAGCCCTGAGCGTCACCACTTGGTCGGCTCTTGCAAACCCGCAGATCTCCAACTCACAGCCATCTGGCGCTCAGTCGATCGAGAACCCTGTTGCTCCCATCGCGCAAACTCCGGGCACATCTAGTCCGGCTCCCACTGCGCCGACGACTCCCACCGCGCCGACTGCGCCCGACATCACCGCGCCCAGTATCACTCCGCCTAGCATTACCGCACCCAGCGTGACGACACCGGGTGCTACAACACCGGGTGCCACAACACCGGGCACGACAGCGCCGGAGGTCACCGAACCCATGACTCCCGCCAAGCCTGAAGCCCAGACTCCGGCTTCCCCCACGGCTCCCCAAACTGCGGCCACCACGGGCACAATTGCTGATGTCGCTGCCGCCAGCGATACCTTCACGACGTTGGTTGCAGCCTTGAACGAAGCCGAGCTAACCGAAGTGCTGCAAGGTCAAGGCCCGTTCACGGTGTTTGCTCCCACCGATGCCGCATTCGAGGCGCTGCCTGCCGGGACGGTAGATGAGCTGATGAAGCCCGAAAACCGCGCCCTGCTCGTGCAGTTGCTCAAGTATCACGTCGTGGCTGGAGCCTATCCTTCTGGCGATCTAGAGGCGGGCGACTTGACATCGGCAGAAGGCTCGCCAATCACGGTCAGCGGTACGGGTGACGAAATGAAGGTGAACGAAGCGAACGTGATTCAGCCGGACATTACGGCCACCAACGGGGTGATTCACGCCATCGACAGCGTGATGCTGCCGCCTGACCGCTAGAGGTAGACCAGCATCTCTAAATCGAAAGTTTGACTGAGGGCGCAGCCAATCTGCGCCTTTTTTGGTTTGTTTTTTGGTTTGTTTTTTGATTAGTTTTTTGATCAGGTTTTTAGAGCAGCTGGCAGCAAACAACGCAAACTTATGTAAACTTTTATTAGAATCGCTATCAGAGTCCGTTCTAACCCTATGCAATCCTCACGTCGCGTCCTTTTGAAAGCCTTGCTGGCCAGCCCTGTGGCTGTGCTGCTCAGCGCTTCGCCTGCTGTGGCCATGGGGGGCACCCAGCCTGAGCTAGGTCAAGCTGCCCCGACATTTACGCTGCCGTCCAACAGCGGCGAAGGCGATATTTCTCTAGCTGACTATCGCGGTCAGTGGGTGGTGGTTTATTTTTATCCCAAGGACTTTACGCCGGGCTGCACAATCGAGGCTCGTCGCTTCCAGCAGGATTTGCCGCAGTATATGGCCAGAAACACGCAGGTTTTGGGCGTTAGCGTCGATGATGTGGCCTCTCACGCTGAGTTTTGTGATTCGGAAGGGCTAAAGTTTCCGCTCTTGGCCGATGTCGATGGTGCAGTGAGCAAAGCCTACGGCTCCTGGCTGGGCTACAGCTCGCTCAGACATACCTACATTGTTAATCCAGCGGGCAAGCTCTCGGCCATTTTTCTGGGTGTTCGCCCCAATCTGCACAGCAAAGAAGTCTTGGCCAAATTAGACGAACTGCAAGCTTCATCTTAGTGGTCTGTCAGTTTTCAATCCGGTCACGGGTCGATTCCCCGCCCCTTCGGGCATAAGTGTAATCCTACAAGAGTTGTGGCTGTTCATACCCCGTCTGCTTGCAGCGGGGTTCTTGATTTGCGGCTGCATCAGAGCACGTTAGTTGCTGAGCCGTTGTCTTTACTTTTATTCACAATTTCCGGAGTTCTATCTATCATTTTGCAGGGAATCACGCGCAGACCTCACATCTGGGCGATTAGACTAGCTAAAAGCGATCTAGGAAAGTTTGGAAAGTTTGGATGCAGCAGTTTACTCCAGCCCCAGCCCAGCTCCGCAAGTCCGAGCGCTGGGGGATCAATCTCAACCACTGGTATGTGGTCGCCCGCAGCTCGGAAGTCAAATCTGCGCCGCTGGGCTTGACGCTCTGGCATCAGGCAATTGTGCTGTTTCGAGATCAGGCAGGGCAGATCCAGGCAATTGAAGATCGCTGTTTGCATCGGCAGGTGAAGCTGAGCCACGGCAAGGTGGTGGGCGACCAGCTTGAATGTAGCTATCACGGCTGGTGCTTTAACGGCAGCGGAGCCTGCGTGGCAGTTCCCTACCTCAGCGAGTGCCAAAAGCTGCCTAGTGCGCAGCTGAAAGGCTATCCGGTGCGCGAGCAAGATGGCTTTGTCTGGCTGTTTCCGGGCGAGCCATCTCTGTCTGACTCCGTACCGCTGCTGGGTCTGCCCGAATGGGATCACCTCAACTACATCGCTACCGTCTCGCTGATTGATTGCAAGGCGCACTATTCATTTTTGATGGAAAACCTGATGGACATGTATCACGGGCATCTGCATCAGGACTATCAGGCTTGGGCGGATCCGGTTTTGCAAGATCTTGAGGAGTCGCCTGAGCGCGTGGATGCTCACTATCAGGCGCAGAGCTACTACAAAATTGACAAGATTTGGTCAATTTCCCAGCTGTTTTTCCCAGCCCTGCGCCAGCTTCACCCTGAGCCGCTAGACGTGAGCTATATCTATCCGCACTGGGTGGCGACCTTGGGCGAAGACTTCAAAATTTGCTGCCTGCTCTGCCCCATTTCTGAAACTGCGACCCGCGCCTATCTGATTCACTTCACCTCGCTCAACGCCTTTGACAAGCTGCATAAGCTGCCCATTGGCTTCCGGCGATTCCTGAAAACGCGGCTGTTTGGTTCAGCCCAGCGCATTTTAGATGGTCTGGTGCAGCAGGATGTGCAGATGATTGAAGAAGAGCAACAGGCCTATCTACAAAATCCCGAACGCCAGAGCCACGAGCTGAACCGAACGGTCACCAGCGTCCAGCGGTTAATTCGCCAGCAGGTGCGGCAGCATTAGATTGATAGACTACTAGCTGGGCGTATTTTGCAGTTCGGGATGTTCTTCTGGCAGAATTGCCCCTTCGACGGGACAGACTTGGAGACAGATGCCGCAGTCAATGCAGGTGGCAAAATCAATCCAGTACCAGTCTGTGCCCTTCTGGTTTTTGCTGGGACCTTCGTGGATGCAGGCGACCGGGCAGGCATCTACACAATCGGCAACCCCTTCACAGACGTTCGTTACGATGGTGTGCGGCATATTTTCTCACCAGACGGTTTTCTCACCAGACAGTTTTCTCACCAGACAGGTTCTCATCAGCAGCGACCCAGTAGTGCTGACCTGACTATCTATTAGAATAGTTTAAGAAAGGTAAATTAAAATCGGCTCTCGTGACAACTCAAATTCTGCCTGCTGCCCCCATAAATACCCAGTTCTGGACTTGGCGCGATTACCGTATCGCTTACGCGGCTCAGGGTGAGGGCATCCCGCTAATTCTGATCCACGGCTTTGGCGCTTCGATTGGCCACTGGCGACAGAATCTGCCCGTGCTGGCGGTGGCTGGATATCAGGTTTTTGCGATTGACCTGCTGGGCTTCGGCAAATCTGACAAGCCGCTGCTCGACTACAGCATTGAGCTGTGGCAGGAGCTGTTGGCCGACTTCTGGACGGCGCTGGTGCAGCAGCCTGCGGTCTTCGTGGGCAACTCAATTGGCGCTTTGCTCAGCCTGACGATGCTGGCTCACCATCCCGAAATGGCCAAAGGCGGTGTATTGCTCAATGCCGCAGGCGGCCTAAATCACCGCCCCGAAGAGCTGAACCTGCCGCTGCGTTTAGTCATGGCTGGTTTTGGCAAGCTGGTCAGCTCTGATTTGATCGGCCCCTTTTTGTTTAACCGGATTCGCCAAAAGCCGCGCCTGCGCCGGACACTACACCAGGTTTACCGCAACCGCACCGCCGTTACCGACGAGCTAATTGATCTGCTCTATCAGCCCTCCTGCGATCCGGGCGCTCAAAAGGTGTTTGCCGCGATTCTCAGCGCGCCACCTGGTCCCCGACCGGAAGAGCTGCTGCCGCAAGTGACCCAGCCTTTGCTAGTGCTCTGGGGCGAGGCAGATCCCTGGACTCCAATTGCTGGCGCTCAGCTATACCGGAAGCTGGCTGACCAGTCTGAGGCTGACAAATCTGAGGCTGACAAATCTGGGCAAGTCAAATTTGTGCCGATTCCTGATACGGGTCATTGTCCGCATGACGAGCGTCCGGAAGTCGTGAACGCCGAAATTATTCAGTGGCTGAGCCAGTTTGCCTAATGCCCCGCCCCCTGCTGCCCACGGTTATTTTGCCTGGATACCTCGCCAGCGCCTTGCCCTACCGCGAAATGGCGCAGAGCTTGGAGGCTTTGGGCTATCCAGTCCAGATTGTGCCGCTGCGCCGTCGTGACTGGTTGCCGACGCTGGGCGGACGCTCCATGCGGCCAATTTTGCAGCAGCTCGACCAAACCGTGCAGCAGGTGATGCAGCAAACTGGCAGTGCAGCCGTCAATCTGGTGGGGCATTCGGCCGGTGGCTGGATCTGCCGGATTTATCTGGGCGAAGTGCCCTATGACATTCACCCGAGCGATACGGGGCAGGGTTGTCTCTGGAAAGCACATCCTCAGGTAAAAGCTTTGGTGACGCTGGGCACGCCGCATGTCAGCCAAGAGCGCTGGACGAAGCGCAACCTCGATTTTGTGAAGACGCACTGTGCCCTTCAGCCGGGACTGCGCTATCGCTGCGTGGCGGGCAAAGCAGCCTACGGCCAGCGCATCTGGGGCAGCTGGTTGACCTACAGCAGCTACGAAATGACTAGCGGTCAGGGCAACTGCTGGGGTGACGGGATTACGCCCATCGAGGCCGCGCATTTGGCAGGAGCTGAAAACCTGACGCTGGAGCAGGTCTGGCATTCGCCACAAGCAGGCAGGCTGTGGTACGGCTCGCCTAGCGTGGTAGCCGATTGGGCAAAAGATTTATAGATAAATCGTAACTACTCAGGTTGAAGCATAGTCGGTATGGTTGGATTGCCCAAAAAGACTTGCTTGAGGGCATCCAAAACATTGAGTCCTTGCTTCTTGAGGGTTGAAATATAGCCGCGAATCCGACTGAACATTTGAGTCCCCTCGACGGAGCGGAATCCTCCTGAAATCTTCTGCTTCAGTTTCATCTTGCGTAAGTCTCGCTCTGCCTGATTGTTATCAAACGGCACTCGAAAGTCATACATAAACGCCAACACTTGGGCTTGGTGCTGTAACCGGTCGAGCAGGTTTTTAGCAGGCGATTGCTTAGGGCAACCCACAAGCCTGAAGATCAAAACTGTCACCAAACGATGACCAATGCGATCAGGCTTTACCAAGCTGGGTTATGACAGGAGTGCAGCCTGCCGACGGTCGCCTAAGATTAAGATAGCGCCTGATTGGAGTCCAGCCAATGGTCAACCCACTGCTCTTGATTACCACCGTCCCCACTGACACCTGGGTTAAGGCCGACTGGGAAGATTTCCTCACCTTTGCCGACGATCCGACTTTGGTAAACGGCAGGTTTTATTACGACCAAGGCGATATGAGGATTGAAATGTCTCCACTTGGTATTGCACATGGAAGCAATAACTCGATTGTTTCAACCGTGATTGTTCTGTACGCAACAATCAAGATGATTCCAATCAAAGAGTTAACTAACACCACCTTCCGAAAAACGAGGGTTCAAGAAGCGCAGCCAGATATTGCGTTTTATATTGGCGAAAGCTTCAGATCTCTACCGTACAACAATGCCCCAGTCAACTTAGATAATCTAACTCCACCCACGCTCGTCGTTGAAATTTCCGCATCTTCGCTGCAAGATGATCTAAACCGCAAGCAAAAGCTGTATCAGCGGCTAGGCGTCAAAGAATATTGGGTGGCAAACGTGAGCAGTAGTCAGGTGACTGCATTTGCCCTATCCACAGGGGAAGCGATTGCAATTCGCACCTCTGGAGTGTTGCCCAACTTGCCGCTTGCCTTGGTAGAAGAAGCGTTGAGGCGTTCTCAAACCGAGGACGACGGAGCCATTAGCCGCTGGCTGTTGACAACTTTTCAAGCGAGCAGCAATGCCGGTAGCCCAAACCCATGACCCCTGATCTCCCCATCAATCTATATCCGAAGCCGTCACCTAACTTGATTCAAGCCGATCATCTGCAACATACGCTCAATGAGTTACATGCGCGCTATCGTTCGCTCAATCAGGGCAAACCTGCAAGCTACATTCCCGAACTGGCGAAGGCGAACCCCGACTGGTTTGGCATTTGCATCATGGGCGTTGACGGTCAACGGTTTGAGGTGGGCGATACCGAGCAGCTCTTCACAATCCAGTCGATTTCCAAAGTTTTTGTACATGGGCTAGCGCTCGAAGATCATGGGCGCGAGCGCGTGCTAGATCGAGTTGGGGTCGAGCCGACTGGGGATGCATTTAATGCAATTGTGCTAGACGAGCGTTCCAAACGCCCCTACAACCCAATGGTGAATGCTGGCGCGATTGCCACCACTAGCCTGATCAAAGGTAAGGGAGCGACTGATCGGCTGAATCGAATGCTGGCGATGTTTGAGCGCTACATCGGCCACGAAAGCTATATCGACATGCCCACCTTTACCTCTGAGCGCAGCACCGGGCACCGCAACCGGGCGATGGCGCACCTGATGCTCAACTTTGGCATGATTGATGAGCATATAGACGAGGCGCTCGATCTGTATTTCCAGCAATGTTCACTGATGGTTGACTGTCGCGACCTAGCCATGATGGCTGCCACCTTAGCCAATCGTGGCAAAAATCCGCTCACTGGCATTCAGGCTGTCCCTGCCGAATACGTGCGAGATATGCTCAGCGTTATGTATACCTGCGGCATGTATAACTTTGCGGGCGAATGGGCTTATCTGGTCGGTCTTCCGGCCAAAAGCGGAGTCTGCGGCGGCATTATTGTGGTGGTTCCAAACCGGATGGGCATTGCAGTATTTTCGCCGCCGCTAGACGAACGCGGCAACAGCGTCCGGGGCGTGAAGGTCTGCGAAGATCTCTCGCAGCAGTTTGGCCTGCATCTGTTTGACTGCACTGGCTCAGAGAAGATCACATAAAATCTATAAAATGAACTTCCAAATCACAGCAAGCTTCGGAGTGTCACTTCGCTAAGTCTCACACGTATCCGCCGGGATGTTTCTCGACGATGATTTTCAGACTCTTTATGGATTTGCCTCTTTTACAGTTTCTACTCAAAGTCCCCCAGAATTGGGGGATTTAGGGGGCTACCAACGGTAACAGCAGTGTCGCTTCAATCTCCTCCCGCACGCTCGGACTGACGTAAATATCTGGCAAATTCAAGCAATCGACCAGCAGTTTGTTTGCGTCATAGCACTGGCTCAAGAGCTGTTCCTGCTCTTTGCTAAATTGCCAATCGTGCCCAATATTACGATGCTCAATCACCACTGCGCGTAATTGCTCGCGCCAGTCTGGCCCTTTTTCTTGCGACCATTGCTTGAAGCTTTCTCGATTGCCGTTAGATCTGTTAGGCAGTTTATTTCTAAGTTGTTGTAGTTCGATCTCTAGTTCTGGATCGAGAGCGCAGTTGAGGGCGAAATCGAAGACGTAATAGAAGTTGCGAGCATAGATAGAGACGTAGGTGAGAGAGAAGGCAAGGGCCGAGTCGAGGTTGAGGTCATGGGCGGGGTCGTGGGCGGGGTCGTGGGCGGGGTGGATGGCAAGGTTGAGGTAGAAAGAACGTACCGCAGCAGGCTTGCAAGGAACATCAACGGAACTCGACTTCTGCTGCACCCAATGCAAGAACTGCTGAATCTTCTCATCACCTGCCAGCAACTGATCAATCTCTCGCTGCATCAGCCACACTAGCTCATCAGCTCTTTCTTCAGACAGCATCTCCACAGCAAGCAAAAACACCTCTCGCCACCGTTGCTCTATGAGGTTTTTCGCAAAGCGTGGCAGCACTTCCAGATCGCGAGATTCTACGATTTCGCGAGCGGCGAAATATTCTTGAAACGTCAGGTGCGAGAACGACCAATAACCATTTGCTCGTTCAACTAGCAAACCATGATGAGATTCAATTGACCGCAAAACTGCCTCACTGTCATCAAGGCTAATTCCAAGATAATCAGCGATCAGTTTCAAGATTTCATCTTGCTCAAATAGCGTGAAATTATCAGGTTGCTCCAGTTTGCGAAGCGCCAGATGACTCAGCAAATTTTGTTTATCGGTTGGCGTGAGTTGATCCACGATTGGATGACTGCTATCTCGCTGTACTCCTTGCTTTCTATCCCAGTCTTTCAGAAGTAGCTCAATACCGTGTTTGTACAGCTCTGAACGCTTGGCTGGTAAGTCTTGGCAACTGGTATAGATCCAACAGACAAGGCTGAGTAGTACGGGGGTTACTGCCAATCTTGCCGTTCTTTCTTGCTCAGGTGAGAGGAGCCTTTTCAGAAAATTCTCACTTAGATTGGCACCCGGATTGCCATTTGAAAATGCGGCAAACCACTTCTCGGCGAATTGAGTGACTTTAGGTTCGTCAAATTCAGCGACTTCAACATAATCAAAGTTGGGTAGCATGTAGTCAGCAGTCTGAGTCCGGCAGGTCAGAATATATTTGTTGGCACTATACCTACGGCTAAAGTCACGAATCTGATTCAGCACAGAGCGTTGCAGCGCTTGTGGAACTTCATCTAAACCATCTATCAAGATCAGAACTTGACCCAGCTTCAGGATTTGCTGTGTTTGCTCGGTACTGACTAAATCCAGATCAAATGCTGATTGAATTAGCTTCAGCAAATCAAATTCTTGAACATCGACCTCTCGCAATATGATCAAGATAGGAATATAGCCTGAACAAAATTCGCCCTGCCGACAAGCTTCTGCAAGATACTTTAAAAATGTAGATTTTCCTGATCCTGGTTTACCCAAAATCATCAGCCGCGCTTTCTTGACTGCAACCTCTACACCGCTTCTGGGTTCCTGATCTTTACGTTCTCCCAACCAGAGACGATCAGTTTGTGAGTCATAATCTGGCGAGAGTTGTTTTGGATTGATATAGGTTTCGCTGGATAAGTCCTCCAAGACATAAACATCTACGTAGAGATGACTAACTGAAATTTGCCGCCGATTGAGCAGTTGAATCTGGCTATGATCACGCTCAACAGTATCGAAGCAATGCTGGCGAACTACCTGAAGAAAAGCCGTAACCTGATCTATCTCTGGTGTATCCGGTTCTGGCACTTCGGGTTGAGCGATAAGTTCATCCACATCAAGTGGCTGTCGTGACTCTAGCGTTTTGGGATTGGCAGCAAGAGCATCCAAACCAGCAACAGTCTCACAACTGAGCGCTAAAACCTCGCAGATCGCTCGGAAATTGTCAATCCGAATAGGCGTTTTATTGAAAAACTTGCTTACAGTCGATCGAGAGACACCTGCCAAATGAGCAACTGTCTCATGGCTCGTAAATCGTCGAGCATATTCTGCCTTTGCTTGCTCTAATCCTGATGGAGTCGCTTGAATTGCCATTGCAAAACAGGGATTTATTGCCTATGGTAAGCCACCCCATTAAAAGTTAGGCAAATTGTAGACAAAAGTTCTACAGCCCTAAAACATTGCCTAGACAGAGTTACAGACGTTTAGAACCACCATGAATATATTCAGTCAAAACAAAACGCATTCCCCATGAAACCTGTCAAACTCTCCTCCACCTTCCAGCAAGTCTTCTTCACTGCCGTCTGTTTCACGCTGCTCTCTGGCGTAGGCTCCCTCTGGCTTTCTGACAAAGGCAACCTCACACCTGAACAAGCCCGCGTGTTTGAAACCTGCAACACCACTTGGAATTTGGGCATCACGACTGTCTTCGGCATGTTGAGCGCTAAAGCCGCTGGGCTGTTGAGTGAAGCCAAAAGTGACAACGATGATGCTCAGAACTCCAGTGATTGACCTCAGAGCATCACGCTCCATTTCTTTTGCTTGGCGCTTCACCCTCAGAGCATCGCCGTTCAAGCCAAAAGCTGCAATCGCCAAGCAAAAAGCATCAATGACCGAGCAAAAAGAGTCAACCGCCAAGCAAAAAGATTTAGCGTTCAAGCTTTTTACACCAGCCTTCCTACTCAGCGCATCGCCGTTCATGCAAAGAGCACCAACCCCTGCGCTCGCTAATCTGGCCGCAGCCGCAGCGGCTCTGGGTCGTAGACAATATAGAACGCGCCGTTTACAATCTGCCGCTTCAGAAATCGGATCTGGTCTTCGGCATCCTCCTGGTTGTAGGTGCGAGCAATCGCTCTGGGCAACTGACCCGGAAAATCAGCCACGATTAGAAAGGGGCGGTAGAGTTCAGCAAGTTTGGTCTGGGGCATTGTCCATTACTCCATCTGAATTCTGCATCAAATTGTAGATCATGATGCAGTAAAATACAATTGCATCACATTGAATCACATCAACTTGGTGCAGAGCTGTAAAGGTAAGCTGGAAATGAACCATTGCAAAAGGCAGATCGAGCTTGTGGCAGATCGCGTCACGGTAGACATAGAAGGCTTGAGAGCCGAAATTGAGGCAGCCTATTCCGATAACCCGCTGTGGGAAGAGCTATCGCTCTCTCAAAAATTGCGGCGGCTGATCCAAGAGCGCTTGAACGCCATCCAGCAAGAGCAATTATCTAAATCAGAAAGCAAGCCAGAGAAAAGTAAATAGCGCAATCCTTGAGAGATTTCACAAGTAGCTGCAAGAGGTGATGAGATGGCTGCACAACTGAGCGAGCAATTTTCAGAATCACCTATTAGCTTCGATGACTTTATTACAGCAATCCCAGAATTTTCAGAGCACCGTTACGAACTGCATCGCGGCAGAGTTATAGAAACGCCAAAACCACGCGGACAACATTCAAAAGTTGCAGGGTTCATCAATGGTGAACTCTTTCTGGAAATTCGGCGATTGCAGCTTCCCTACTTCATCCCCAGAGACTGCATCGTCCGCTCAGCCGAAGCAGAATCAGGCTATGAACCCGACCTGATTGTTTTAGACGAACCAGCCCTGAGCGATGAGCCGCGCTGGGAAAGCGGTTCAATCCTGACGCTAGGCAAATCGATCAAGCTAATTGTCGAAGTGGTCAGCACCAACTGGCAGACCGATTACTCGCTCAAGCTAACCGATTACGAATCCCTCGGCATCGCCGAATACTGGATCGTAGACTACGCGGCCTTCGGCGGGCGACGCTTCATCGGCAACCCCAAGCAGCCCACCGTCACCGTTTGCAGCCTGATTGATGGAGAGTACGAACTGCAAGCGTTTCAAGGCAGCAGCCAAATTCGCTCTAGCCTCTTTCCAGAGCTGAGTTTGACGGCTGAGCAGGTGTTGGCAGGGTGATAGCAGCTAGATCAACGTGAGCTGACTCTCCGGCGGCTGATAGCCTAGATGTTTCCAGGCGGCAGGCGTAGGGATGCGGCCTCTAGGGGTGCGCTGCAAGTAGCCAATTTGCAGCAGGTACGGCTCGTAGACCTCCTCGATAGTTTGGGCATCTTCGCCCGTTGCCGCTGCCAGCGTATCGAGGCCAACCGGTCGCCCGTTGAAGTTTTCGATCATAAAGGTCAGCATCCGCCGATCTGTCCAGTCTAGGCCGCAGGGATCAACGTTGAACAGCTCTAGCGCCTCAGCTGCCAGCGTTGCGGTAATTTCAGCGCCCGTCGCGCGCACCTCCACAAAGTCTCGCACTCGCCGCAGCAGCCGGTTGGCAATCCGGGGTGTGCCTCTAGCGCGACGGGCCACCTCGGCAGCTCCGGCTGCGGTGATTGGTGTGGAGAGGATATCGCCAGTTCGTAGCACGATTTGGGTTAGCTCATCGAGTTCGTAAAACCGCAGCCGCTGCACCAGGCCAAACCGATCGCGCAACGGTGAAGTCAGCGCCCCAACGCGGGTGGTCGCCCCAACTAGTGTAAAGCGCTGGAGCGGCACGCTGCGGGTTTTGGCACTCTGGCCTTTGCCAATCGTGATGTCTAGCCGGAAGTCTTCCATTGCCGGATAGAGAATTTCTTCAGTGATTCGAGGCAGGCGGTGAATCTCGTCGATAAACAGTACGTCGCCCGCCTGCAAGCTAACCAGCAGCCCCGCAATATCGCGCGGACGCTCTAGGGCTGGAGCGGTGGTAATTTTGCAGTTGACCCCCATTTCGGTGGCCAGAATCAGCGCCATTGTGGTTTTACCTAGACCGGGAGGGCCATAGAGCAGCAGGTGATCCAACGTTTCCTGGCGCGACTGAGCGGCTCGAATCGCAATATCCAACACTTCTTTGAGCGCTTTCTGGCCGATATATTCTTGGAGCCGCTGCGGACGAATTTTTTCCTCCTGCTTGCCCAGCTCATCAGGTTTGGCCACAGCTTCCAGCAGCGTTTCATCCACTTCTGATGAGTCAGCCGACTTGGCATCCAGCTTGGCCAGCCGTTCGTTCTTCCAGTTATAGGTCGAGGTTGGCTGACGCTGGCTCTGAGCAACCCGAGATTCCGCCAGAGATTCTGCTTTAGAATCTAAAGCTTTAGAATTTGAATCAGAGGGTTGTGGCCGAGAAGAAATAATTGCCATAGTTGATGCTGCGCCAAGCTGATCTCCGCAGGCAGTACAGTTGGACTACCCCATCCGTCGATTCTAACGTTAATTAGCGGGGTCTAGAGCAAACATGACAGATACAATTTCGGTTCCAGAGGCAATCACGTTTGAGCAGGCGATTGCCTTCACCCAGTCTTTGATGACTCAAATGCAGGCAGCTCAGATCTCGGAGGCTGATCTAGAGGCCACGCTCACTGACCTGCTGAGCAGCGCCAACGGCGCACGTGGCTTTTTTGTCACGTACCTGACTGACGACTGTCCGCTAGCAGATCAGCCCTCCGCAGCCGTGATTCGCGCCCTGCGTTCGGCGCCGAACGGGCCAGAGCTGCTGGTCAAGAATCTGGCGATGTCCTCCGCGATGGCGGTGGCGCATCGGCGCAACCAAAACGAGGCGATGGCGCAAGGCTCAGACCAAGTGCAGGCGCGCACAGCCCATCTGATGCAGCAAGTCCAGATGGCTGAGGTTCGGGAGCAGGCGATCCAGCTCCGCGAGAGCATAGCCACCGGTAGCGGCGAATACGCGACGTTTTTGCAGCGCTGGGGCTATGACGCGGAGCAGCGGCAGGTGATTGATCAGCAGATGCAGCGAGCGCTAGGGGTGTAATGTTTGACTGGAGCGGCCAATCCCTGCTGGATAACCTTTGGAAATCGCTAACTGCCCTGCTGCAAGACTGGATCGCTCAGCATCCGCTCGCGGCTTGGCTGCTGGCGCATCCGCTCTGGCTGCTGGCAGCAGTTCTGCTGGCCCTGTTTTTGTTTGCAGGACTGCTGCGAGCTGTGGCGGGCTTAACCGAGCGCTTCTGGCTACTGCTGCTCAAGCTGCCGATTCTGCTGGCGGAGGGCATTTGGTGGATGAGCTGGCGGCTGCTGCGTCCGTTTTTGCCTGCCTCTAAGCCGCCGCCAGCGAACCGCTTGTCCGAAGTGCTGGCGCGACTAGAGGCGCTGCACCAAGAAGAATACGAGCTGAGGCAGGAGCTGCAAGCGCTACTGTCAGGCCGAGCCAAGCAGGATTAGCGCTCTGCGGCAACCAATTCACAGCACAAAACTACATCAAACGATATAGGCAGAGCCAAACGATTTGGTTAAAATCAGATTAAGAAAAGATTATCAAACACCGTTCCCTTCACCTAATGAGCTTGTAGGAGCGAGTTTGCAAGATTGAATCAGGTATTAGGAGTTAAACGCCGTGAATACATCAAACTTTTTGTTTCCTCGCAGCCGCTACCACGGCGATCTGCGTCCTCAGACTCTACTGTTTAATGCGAATCTGCAAGAGTTTTCACAGCGCGTCAGCGTAATTAGCGGCTTGCAAACAAACGGCAAGCTGTCTGCTGCCGAGTCGTTTGAGCGGATTCAAACGCTTTGGCAGCAGCTTGAGCAAAGTCACGACGACTTGGCTGTTTGAGATCTGGCTGTTTAAGATCTGCCCATTGAACTAGCAGCCTACTTTTCCTTCAGCGTCCAGACCCCTTCGCTCCATTCCGCGTCAGTTGGCGGTTTTGTCAACCAGTGATTACAGCGCTCCAAATGTAGTTGAGCCGCTTTATCCTGGTGGTCGATCTCCTGCAAAATCGTGCCAAATGCGCCCATGGCCCGCACAAAATTGCGGTTGAGATAATGCTGCCGCCCTTCGTGATATAGCTCAATCGCCTGCTGCTTGCGCGCATCTAGCGGTTGAGAGCGCAACTCAACCAACTCATAGATGCTGACCGGCTGGCTCTTGCCTTTGACACAGATCCGATCTAGCTCTCTCGCCCAAACCCGATCAGCGCAGGGCAGATAAGTGCTCTCACTAATCACAATATCGCAGCCGTACTGCTTGCTGGCTCCTTCCAGCCGCGAGCCGAGATTCACCCCATCCCCAATCGCTGTAAACTCCATCCGCTTGCTGGAGCCAATGTTGCCGCTAATCACCGAGTCCGAGTTAATGCCCATGCCAATTTTGATTTTGCGATGGGTAGGGCGCTCGGTGTTAAATACCGTCAGGCGGCTCCGCATTTCTAAAGCCGTCTGTACCGCCATCCAGGCATGATCTTCCAGCGGTAGCGGCGAACCAAACACTGCCATGATCGCATCGCCAATGTACTTATCGAGCGTGCCTTTATGTGCAAACACGGCATCTACCATTGTCTCAAAATATTCGTTCAGCATGGCAACCACCGCTTCGGCCTCCATGCTCTCGGTGAGGCTGGTGTAGCTGCGAATGTCCGAAAACAGCACCGACACCTCTTTGCGATCGCCGCCTAGCTTGGCATCGCCGCTGCTGAGCAGCTGTTCAGCTAGCTCTTGGGTCATGTAGCGGTACATTGTGCTTTTCAGCCGCTTTTCGTCGCTAATGTCGTCCATCACCACCAGCGCCCCGGAGACTCGCCCCGGATCGTTCGCGTCAGCAATTGTGTTGATCGACAGATGCACGCTGTGCTGTTCCTGTCCGGTGACGGGCAGCAGGGTTTGATCGGGATAATACTGCTGGCGACTCTTTTCGGCGGTGGGGCTGAGCGCGGCGGCAAACCAGTGCGGAAAGTCCCCCTGCTCAAGCTGAACCAGATCCACCACTTGCCGATCCTGCAAAGACTCATGCTCGCCCAAGCCCAGCAGCCTTCTGGCGCTTTCGTTGGCGGCAATGATCCGTCCGGTGCGGTCGGTGGAAATCACGGCATTCGAGAGCGAACGCAGAATATCGCGCTGCATCTGCTCCTGCTGCTTCACAGTGTCAAACAGCTTGGCGTTTTGCAGCGCTACCCCCGCTTGGATGTTAAAGGCTTTCATGAATTCCTGATCACCCCGGTTAAAGCTGGCTCGCCAGCAGTCTGGTGCTTCGGGATAGCAGCTGGGGTCGTAGTCAGGGAAGTCACCCGGCTTGCGCTTGTTAATCAACTGCGTCACGGCAATTAGCTCGCCGTCGGCGTTGAAGACGGGCATGCAGAGCATACTGCAAGTCCGGTAGCCTGTTCTGTCGTCGGTTTCTTTAGCAATGTCGGCATTGGGATGGTCATAGAGATCAAACGGGATCAAGAGCGGTTCACCCGTGGTGGCCACCTGTCCAGCAAAGCCTGCGCCAATCGGGATGCGGATCTCCTGCATCTGGCCGTCAATCGGCAGCTTCGTCCAGAGCTGATGCCGTTCGGTGTCTAGCAGCCAGAGCGTACTGCGGTCAGCCTGCATCAGCTCTTTGGCCTCTTCCATCACCTTTGCCAGCGTCTCTTCTAGGTCAAGGCTACTCTGGCTGAGGGCTTTGGTAGCCTTCATCAAGGCTGAGGCGGCGCGTTGCTGCTGTGTGGCCTTATAAAACGAGCGCGAAGACTCCAAAATCAGCCGAATCGAGGGCGCAAAATCGCGGAACACCTGCTCGTCTTTCGCCGTGAATCCAGCGGCATCAATTTTTTCGTCTAAAGCAGCCAGCGGGTCATGTACAGGCTTCAGCTTGTTGATCAGCTGCACCACAGCGACCAGATCGCCCTGCTCATCCAGCAGCGGCAGCGCCAGCATTGAATAAGTCCGGTAGCTGTTTTTGCGGTCAAATTCCTGTGCTGCCGCCGAGCGATGATCTTGATAAAAATCGTAGGGAATATTCACAACCTCGCGGCGAGTGGCCACCTCTCCGGCAATCCCGACGTTCTTGGGGAAGCGCAGCTCCAGATTTGCGCCCGTCTCATCTTTAGCGACAATCGACCACAGCTCGTCTTGCTCTTCGTCCAGCAGAAAAATTGTGGTGCGGTCGGCGTTCAGCAGCTCGCCCGTTTTTAGCGTGATCGAGCGCAGCATTTCGTTGAGAATGGCATCAAAGCCCTGCGACTCCAGCACATCATCCAAAATCGAAAGGGTCTGGTTAACCACCCGCAGCCGCTGCTCCACGTCTGTGACCACCTGCTTAAAGGTGTCTTGAGTCAAAGGCGCTAGGAAGCTAGAGAAGGCTTTTTTGGCGGGTGTCAGGCTGCTGATTGGTGCGCTCAGCTGATGCGGCCTTTCTCCAACTGTTTGCAGTAGGGCCGGCTCTGAGATGGCGTTCATGGCCGTCACGTTTATGGCAGTTAGACCCAGAGCGCTATCAGGAACGCTATGAGCCGAGTGATCTTGAGGGGGCAATGGAAAAATTGAAGCTGTCATAGATGCTTAGGTAGTGCTGAGGTGCTGAGCTTCCAGATCAAAAACATCCCAAACCCTGAATCTCGCTAGCCAGAGACTTTACAAATTTTCCAGTCGGCTTCAATTCACCCCGATTAGTATTCCAGATCACAATTTAGATCTCTGGTATAGAGGGAATATACCCCCTATTTTGCCGAACTTTGGGAGATTCTACGAGCCACCTGTCTGGGCAGTTCAAAGGTCAAATCAAGGGTTCCCACCTTCTTGACGAAGCTAGCATCTATGTGTCTATTTGGCGTTCAGAGAAATTAAGGCTGCGTAAGTTCGGCTCAGGTTTAGGCAGAGCTGGCCAGAAATCTGGTCACAATTGAGGCAGGGCAATCCATTCAGCTTAATTGCACGCTCTATCCTAGAAACCAATA
This sequence comes from Pegethrix bostrychoides GSE-TBD4-15B, assembly GCA_019359155.1. Lineage (GTDB taxonomy): Bacteria > Cyanobacteriota > Cyanobacteriia > Elainellales > Elainellaceae > Elainella > Elainella bostrychoides. The sequence continues at coordinate 41,734 of JAHHHV010000076.1, read as the reverse complement.
CACAGAAACAAATACTAAAGACCCTGCACCAAGACCCAGCCATGAGAATTCTGCTCGTCGAAGATGAACCCGATTTAGGCACTGCTATTAAATGGGCGCTCAAACAGGAACGATATATAGTGGACTGGGCGCAGGACGGTCGCGAAGCCTGGGAATTTTTGCAAAGTCCAGATCTCCAGTACAGTCTGGCGATTTTTGACTGGATGCTGCCCAACGTCATGGGGATCGAACTCTGTCAGCGGCTGCGGCTGCGCCAGAATCGGCTGCCCGTCTTGATGCTGACCGCCCGCGATCGACTCCAAGACCGGATTGCCGGACTTGATGCTGGAGCTGATGACTACTTAGTTAAACCTTTCGAGATGGAAGAGTTGCTGGCGCGGCTGCGGGCGCTCCAACGCCGTTCTCCCGACCTGCAAACCCAGCAGATTCAGTTCGGCTCAATTCTGCTCAACTACACTGAGCGACAGGTCTACTGTCAGCAGGGCGAGCGACAAGTTCTGATCTCGCTGACCCATAAAGAATTTCAGCTGTTGGAATATTTCATGAGCCATCCCCGTCAGACTGTTACCAAAGATCAGCTGCTGGCTCAGCTCTGGGAATCGGGATCTGATGTGGGCAGCAATGTGGTAGCGGCGCAGGTGCGGCTGCTGCGGCGCAAGCTGGCTGAACAGGGCTGCTCCGATCTCATCGAAACATTGCCCAGCATGGGCTATCGCCTCAATCCTGACTACTGCTAATGCGCCAATAGCTCATGTCCAACCCGCCCTCCCACAAGCCCTTTCGCCTGTCTCGGCGCAGACTAGCTGCCTGGTATACGGGAATCATGGCGCTGATTTTGCTAATCTGCGGGCTGGCGATTCATCGGCTGGTTGTCCATGCTCGCTGGCTGAATCTGGTGCGAGAAATGCAGCAACTGGCCAGTCGGCTCAGCAACCAGATTCGTCCGGCGCTTCAGCAGCCCGGTCAGCTTGATCCGATGGCGCAGCGACTCTTGCCCAATCTATGTTTGCAGGCCTCAGATTGCTCGCAGATCTTGGAGCAGGCGACTCAGCTCTCAGCTCCCGATCCGATCGAGGTGAGGCTGCTGCGAAATCTAGAAGGGCAAGACTACTGCATTCGGTTCATCAATGGCTCTAGGCAAGTCTTGGCCTCCTTACAGCTGCCCGCGACAAACTTTGCCTGCCAGGAGCCGCAGCTTTGGCGCAGCTTCAAAGATAGTCGCGGCAAATACTACCACAATCAGATCTTTCCGCTCTTCAACGGTGCGGGCGAAAACTGGGGCATGATCCAGATCGCCCATTCGCTGAACAGTCTCGATCTGTATCTGATGTGGGTCGAGCTGGCGCTGGTGGTGCTAGTGCTGCTGGGAATTGGAGCGGTGGGGCTGGCGAGCTGGTGGCTGGCAGGGCTGGCGCTGCGTCCGGCTAAGCAGTCCTATCAACAGATGCAGCAGTTTACGGCAGATGCAGCGCATGAGCTACGCACGCCCTTGGCCGCTTTGCAGGCGATTGTGCAGACCGCGCTGCGCTCTAGCGACCTGACGCTAGAAGAGGCCAAAGCAGCCTTTCAAATTCTGAATCGCCAAAACTATCGCCTCTCGAAGCTCGTACAGGATTTGCTCATCTTGTCGCAGCTCGATCAGTCGGCTGGCAGTCGAACCTTAGCACCCTGCTGCCTCAACAGCTTGCTGCAAGACCTAGAAGATGAGTTTGCAGCGCTGGCAATGGCCGCTCAGATCCAGCTAAAATTTCTGGGCTTTGACAATCCAGTTGAGATTACTGCCGACCCAGAGCAGATTTATCGAGCTATCTCCAACCTGCTCAGCAACGCTCTTCGCTATACGTCAGCTCAGGGTAAGGTGACCATTCGACTCAGCCGCAGCGCCAGCCATGCTGTGATTCAGGTCGAAGACACAGGTATTGGAATTCTGCCAGATGAACAGAGCCGGATCTTTGATCGGTTTTACCGGACTGATCAAGGCCGATCGCAGCAGCAGGGCGGATCGGGACTGGGGCTGGCGATTACTCAGGCGATTGTCCGGCAGCATCAGGGTCGTCTCAGCTTAGAGAGCGAACCGGGTAAAGGCAGTCTGTTTACCATTTTGCTACCTCTCTCAAAGGCAAAGCCAATCTAAGCCTGAGCGATTTCATCGAGATTTCATTCCCAGCTGTCAGATTAGAGCTATGAGACGAGCGCAGCTGGTCAGCGAGCTAGGAATGCCGCCTGTCTGGGCACTAGTTTCTGGCCACTAGTTTAAGGAGAGCTATCTATGATTGATCGTGAGTTTTGGAACGGCAAAAGAGTTTTTATCACCGGGCACACCGGCTTTAAGGGTAGCTGGCTCTCGCTCTGGCTGCAAAGCTTAGGGGCTGAGATTGCCGGGTTCGCGCTACAGCCACCCACCAATCCGAGCCTGTTTGAGCTGGCGCATGTCGCAGAAGGCATGACCTCAGTTGAAGGGGATCTGCGCGATCTGGCAGCGCTTCAGCAGGCCATGACAGAGTTCCAGCCCGAAATTGTGTTTCACCTGGCTGCTCAGCCGCTGGTGCGTCGCTCCTATCAGGCACCTGTCGAAACCTACTCCACCAACGTACTGGGCACGGTACATCTGCTGGAAGCGGTGCGTCAGACCGCTAGCGTCAAGGCCGTGGTCGATATTACCTCTGACAAATGCTACGAAAACCGCGAGTGGGTCTGGGGCTACCGGGAATCAGACAGGCTGGGCGGCTACGACCCCTACAGCAGCAGCAAAGCCTGCGCCGAGTTGGTGGCTGCCTCCTACCGCAATTCGTTTTTTAATCCAGCCCAATACGCTGAGCATGGCGTAGCGCTGGCCACCGTGCGCGCTGGCAACGTGATTGGCGGCGGCGACTGGGCGGCAGATCGATTAATTCCAGATATTTTGCAGGCGATGATGCGGCGCGAGTCGGTGCTGATTCGCAGCCCTCATGCCACCCGTCCCTGGCAGCATGTGCTGGAGCCACTGCACGGCTACTTGATGCTGGCCGAGCGGCTCTACAGCGATGGTGCAGCCTATGGCGAAGGCTGGAACTTTGGCCCCGATGACATCAACGTTAAGCCTGTTTCCTGGATTGCAGATGCGCTGTATGAACAGTGGGGTGACGGCTTGAACTGGCAGCAGGACGGGCCGCCGAAAGCCCATGAAAACACCTATCTGAAGCTGGACTGCACCAAAGCCCGCGCCATCCTGGGCTGGATGCCAAAGCTCGATATCAAAACCACGCTGCACTGGATCGTGGATTGGACAAAGGCATATCAGCACGAATCTGATATGCGGCAGTATACTGAGGCGCAAATCGAGCGGTTTATGCAACTTGATCAGGCACAGACTCAAACCCAAGCAGATAATAATATCCTGACAGTCGAGCGTCTGAGAGAGCTAGCAGGCTGTTAATTGGCCGAAGCCCAGTTTTAGACCGCAGCCGTGAAGCGTGATTCTTCAGCACCTAGCCGCTGCTTCAGGTGATCAGCAACGCGCAGGGCATTGGCAACGAGGGTCAAGGTGGGATTGATCGCAGAAGCAGACGGGAAAAAGCTTGCATCTACCACAATAGAGGTACATAAAGGCGCTTTAGCTCTTGGTGTGCTTTCAAATTGTTGGCACGGTAGTGCCCTGAAGGGCAGGGAGAGTAGGAGTTAAAGGAGAAGATGAGGGTTTGTAAAGTAGTTTGTGTCAAGCGAGAATGGCTACATCGGAAACCTCCAGGTCTCATGTTTTGAATGTGGTAATTCTCATGAAACCCCTTCCTGGCATCCTTTTGCAAGCTTTTGTCCGGCACCTAGTCCTCAGAGATTTGTAGAACGCGAGCCATTCCGGCTAAAGAGATGCGCTCCAGCAATATCCGCTTAATTAGACCATATTGTTCTGGGGTGATAGATTTCCACAGTGGATCAAGGACAAATTGGCGACCGCAATTGCGACATTTGTAATTTTGCTGGCCATGACGGGGGTGACTATTGCGACTAATCTCTTGTCGTCCACAACTCGGACATGAATGCTTCGCTATCAGCACAATCCTGCTCAAAACCTCCCCTCCATTCATCCTGCCCTTTAGGGCACTACCGAAGTGCCAGTCCATAGCTCGACCATACCTATGATATAACCGCATATCCCGACAGAGTTATGTAGTTATTGTTTTGGTTTGCCTTAGAGTAAAGCTCACCGCCTCAGACTCTGATTATACGAGCCGACTGAGCTTACACCTAAATACCGCAAAGCAGCCCTACAGGATTATGTGACACTTACTAGACATACGTTTCAGCTTATTTAGTAGGTCTCACAGATTGCAAAACTATCGCTCAGATCTCTCTTTTCTGACGGCCACCAAAGCGCTGATTGGCATCAAACTCTCTGGGTAGAGGTATTCGTTGTAGACGGTTTCTAGAGACTGTTTAGGGACTTCGCCCTATTCGATCTCTGAAACTAGTCGGGATGACAGGATTCGAACCTGCGGCATCCTGCTCCCAAAGCAGGCGCGCTACCAAGCTGCGCTACATCCCGATGCGTGATCTCGTCGATCTAATCAATGTCTAACGAGCTATCTGATGAGCTAGAGTAATATCTGCCCTCACTCATACTAACTGCAAGCGGCTGATTCGTCACTTTGATTTTTTAGTGTCTGGTTTTCAGACTTTAAGGCTCGCAGCGAGCTAAAACTACTTTATGCTCAGGCTCAACGCTCAGGCTCATTGACATTTAGGAGTGATTTTTGCAGACATTACTCATTGCCGGAACCAGCGCTCAGGTTGGAAAAACAGTCGTTTTATCGGCTCTGATGGCTTACTGGCAGCGCTACAAAACAAGCTCAGCTGGCGTTATCAAACCGCTTGACTTTGAGCGGCTCAGCCAGCGGTCGGAGCCAGCCGAACTAGACTGTGAGCGGTTCAAGCGCCTGTTTAATCTGGCTCAGCCTGTCCGCGAAATTACGCCAGTTCTGCTGCGTTCTGCGGTATTGCCGCCGATAGAGGCCACCACAGGCGACCCTATTGATTTCGAGCAGCTCTGGCAAACCTTGCAGCAATCCCAGCAGCGGCACGAGCTAGTCTTGCTAGAGGCATTTGGCGGCTTGGGGACACCGCTTACCTTTGAAACTACGATGGCAGACTTGGCCTGGGATTGGCGAATTCCGACCGTTTTGGTTGTCCCCGTGCAGCCCAATCTAGTGGCCGATGCAGTCACCAATGTTGCACTCGCCAATCAGTCGCGGCTGCACCTTAAAGGCATCATCCTCAACGAGCTGCCCCGCACAGCCCGCGCTGATCCAGACAACCAGGCAGACCGGGATTTGCAGGAGGATTTACAGGACTCCATCGAGCTGATCCAGTCCTTGACCCGCAAACCTGTTTTGGGCTACATTCCCCGGCTTGACCCCAACAGTCTGCCCCAATTGACGCGAGCGGCGGCTGGTCTAGCGCTAGAGCAAATTTTGCCAGGGTTAGAACTCCTGCGCTCAAGCGCTTAGGCATTCGGGCTATATGTCGTGCAGATGGCAAGCCTATGACGCTCCTGCCAAAAATTGTTTGAAAAACCTATGGCGCTCTGGAGAATCTGTGGTATGTTAGATGGAGTGTGAGGAGTAAAGTAAGAAAAAGCTCTTGGAGTCGAAACACGGAAAGACGCCCAAGAGCTTTTTTCTTTTTAAAGTTTTTAATTTAAATTTTTTCCAGTTCAACTCAAGATTTAGGTGATAGAGCGCGGCAAAGTACGTTTAACTGTCGGTCTTGCAGACCTAGCTCGCGTCTCAAATAGGCCGTTAGCGCTTTGGGACAGAACGGCTGAAAGCCAAAGCGCTGATAGAACTCAACTAGCTCCGAGCGGCAGGCTAGGTAAATCGGTCGGTCTGACGGCAGCGTAATGCCTGACAAAAGCTGAGAGCCAACGCCAAGCTGTCGCCAGTCTGCGGCCACAACCACATCCGAGAGCACGGCATAGGTGTGATGGCAGGTGAGTCGGGAGCAGGCTATGAGCCGCTGCTCTCGCTCCATCACCCAGTAGTGCTGCCAGTCTGCAAACAGCCGCAGTCTCAGCCAGCTAATCAGCACCAGCCCCCCCAATCCCAGCAGACCCAAGCACAGAAGCTGAAGGCTACCTGTCAGCAGCAGCCCATGCAGCACCACGGACAGAGCTAGCCCCAGACCGAAATACGCCCAGGTTCTTGAACGGCTGGTTTGGTGATAGTTGGGGTGACAGTAGTCTCGCAGCAGCAGCCGAATTTGCCGCCGATCCTGCGGTAGCGCTAGCCGCACCTGCATCTGCGCCTGAGATGGATGCGCTTGAGGCAGAGGGGCTTGCAGATGAGCTGGAAAGAGGTGGAATGGCTCAGTCATATTGAACCAGATAGCCAAGGCCAGATGAACAGACTAAGATTAACTGCATGAGACGCATATCAGCTCCGTGAGCGGCACTATGATTTCAGCTTTAGCTCCTGTTTCAATCGACTCCTCCCGCATCCGGACAGAAATTCAGAGCTTGCAGCCACAGCTTAGCGACTGGAGACGCAGACTACATCAGCAGCCAGAGCTGGGCTTTCAAGAACATTTGACCGCTGCGCTGATCCAGAAAAAGCTGCAAGACTGGGGGATTGAGCATCAGACTAGCATTGCCGGAACCGGAATTGTGGCCTTGCTGCCAGGGCAGGCTCCAGGGCCAGTGCTGGCCATTCGAGCCGATATGGACGCGCTGCCTATCCAGGAAGAAAATCCAGTTCCCTATCGCTCGCAGCATCCAGGGCGAATGCATGCCTGCGGCCACGACGGACATACGGCCATCGCGCTGGGCACAGCCTACTATCTATCGCGGCATCCTGAGCTATTTACAGGGCAGGTAAAGATTATTTTCCAGCCTGCTGAAGAAGGGCCAGGAGGCGCAAAGCCGATGATTGAAGCGGGCGTTTTGCGACAGCCTGACGTAGATGCAATTATTGGCCTACACCTCTGGAATAACCTGCCGCTGGGCAGTATTGGGCTGCGCGAAGGAGCGCTGATGGCGGCAGTTGAGGGATTTGAGCTGACTCTGCAAGGCAAAGGTGGACATGGCGCAATGCCGCATCAGACGGTGGATTCAATCCTGGTGGGGGCACAGATTGTCAGTGCCTTGCAGGCGATTGTGGCGCGCAATCTTGACCCGCTGCAAGCTGGCGTGGTGACGGTGGGGAAATTTCAGGCAGGTCACACCCATAACGTGATTGCCGACAGCGCCCAGCTCAGCGGTACGGTGCGCTATTTTGACCCGGCGCTGGCAGGATTTTTTCAGCGGCAGATGGAGCAAATTATTGGCGGCATCTGTCAGAGTCACGGTGCGACCTACAGCCTCGACTATCGGGCATTCTATCCGCCCGTGATCAACCACCGCGAGGTTGTGAATCTGGTGCGTTCGGTCGCCGAAACTGTGATTGAAACCCCAGCCGGAATTGTCCCCAACTGTCAGACGATGGGCGGCGAAGATATGTCGTTCTTTTTACAGGCTGTACCGGGCTGCTATTTCTTTTTGGGGTCAGCCAATTTAAATAAAGGGCTAACCTATCCGCACCACCACCCCCGATTTGACTTCGACGAAACGGCACTGGGAGTTGGCGTTGAGCTATTTGTGCGCTGCGTTGAGCGGTTTTGCAGTAGCTCCCAGTAAGAGTACCCGTGAGGACTGGATCTATGTCTGAATCGAGCCTTGAATCTAGCGCTGCTAGCACTACATCTGTCAGTGAGTTTGGCGCTGAAATTAACCGTCTTGTCGAGCTAATGCCAGCTTCCGGGCGGATGTACTGCAAAATTATCAGCGATCCAAACCAGCCTACGGTCATTTTTACCCGGCTACCGCGCCCTGACCAAGACAGCCGCCCGATTCGGATCAATTTCGATCTCTGGCAAAAGCTCAGCCTGCCGCAGCGCGATTTGCTGCTGTTGCGGGCTGCGAGTCGCCTCACCTCAATCCAGTGGTTTAAGCCCGAACTCTATCAGGGACTTGCAGCCGCAGGGGCCGCCTTCACTCTATTAGAAGTACTGCTAGGCAATGCAGCAGGCATTGTGACCTTTAGCGGCTTAACAACGCTGGCCGTGGCTCAAATCTGGCGTAAAAACCGCAGCAGTGAAGCGGAAATGATCGTTGATGAAAAAGCGATACAGGTGGCTCAGCGGCGTGGCTACAAGAAAGCTGAGGCCACAGAAGCGCTGATTGCGGCCATCGAGGCGGTGGCTGAAATCGAACAGCGCAGTCTGAGCGTTACTGAACTATTGCGCTGCCAAAACCTGCGGGCTACTGCTACAGATAGCGTGCTGTAGTCTTAGTGTTGCTGCACGAGTCGCTAGGAAACCTAAAGTGCTCAAGCTAGCGCTCAGCAGCTCGCAATCAAGGGTTGGTCTTGAATCGTGGCATCCATGCAGACAAAATACTGTATACAAATCTTGCTTGAAACTCAGGCAACATCAGGGATACAGCCAGATTGCGGGTCTGTGGATTGACGCTTTCCTGAGGCGGTGTTACATTGTCAAAGATGGAGCGTAATCAACGTCTAAATAACCCAGCCTAATCCAGCTGTTTCCTAATTTTGAAGGAACATAGCTGAAGCGGAGGAACCATATCTGGGGCGTATTCTAGAGCGACAAGCTAGAAGGGGCACCTCTCAGCCCTAGCCCGTCAGCTAACTTCGTCGGCAGTGAGGGGAGATCGAAGAGACAGAATTTTCCTGCTCTCGTCAGCATCTCCAACCGACCGTCCAATCAGCGAAAGACCGATTGTTGTACTGGTTGTTAACTTTTGAGGAGACTGATGATATGCGTCACTGGATTGAACGGAACCGGGCTAACTAAGGTCGGTGCCTGACTCAAAAATCGACTAGAACCTGACTAGAAACTAACTGAAATGAGATTGAGCAATATTGGCCTGTCACGCTGAGCGCAGTCAGAGCGGCTTAGCATGGATAGTTCGGCAGCGCTCACTGGTTCGTCTTTTGAGATGAGCAAAATCTGGAGCGGGAGTTCTGATGCGATGCTCCCTCTGTAGAGCCAATTCCGTTTGAACTTACTCCTAATTCGAGCTATTTTCCGAGTTCTCCTCGCACTTACGCTATGAACATTAAACCGATGCTGCTGCGTCTTCAAGGCGCGCTTGGACAGGATAATTTAGGTGAGCAAATGCTGCTCTATCCCGGCGTTAACGCTCACAAAACCCCAGAGGCGACGGGCAATTTTGTGATTGGCTACAATGGCTCGCCCAACAGCCAAACTGCGCTGGACTTTGTGCTCTGGATGGCGCATCAGACGCGGCAGGCGACGGGCAAGCAGGTGCTTGTGCATGTCGTCTATGTGATGGATTGCTATAACTCGCTCGATCTCGCCGTTCAGCCAGATGCGGCGACCTGCCTGCGATCTGCGAGCGAGCAGTTTGGCTTCCGGTGTGACAGCGATGCCTTATTGCAGCCGCAGCGGGGCGGTACGCAGGTGGCCGAACGTCAGCTGCCGATGCACCTTCAGCCGAATATGCTCGACCAGGTTGATCGGATTCTGTGGCAGGCGCGCTGTCTTTCGGGCGAATGGCGGGGCGCGGTGGAGGCGCATCTGCGGTTTGGGGCGGTGGCGACTGAACTCCTTCAGGTGGCGCAGGCGCAGGCGGCTGATCTGCTGTTTGTTGGCTGTAGCGATGTCAACCACGCGCTGGTGCAGCAGCTCCGGCCTTGCCTCACCTGCCCGATTCTGGGCATTCCAACTGAGCTGGAGGCTGACTAAATCTGCAACCTCTCAAACATTTGCTCGGCCTAAGAGCCGCTGTCGCAGGCCCTCGGCAATCTTCTGACCCAGATATTCGGGAATCAGATTTTCGTTGGGGCCGAGCAAATAGAGAATCAGGCGAGTCCGACCGCGCCAGACCAGCAGATTCGCGTTGACAATCAGCAGATCTTCTTGCCAGATCGCGTACATGACTTTGTAGAACAGTCCTGGCTGGTTGTCCGCTTCGATCAGCAGGGCGGGCAGGTGAAACACCGGATCGACGTAAAAATCGGTTTCTACTTGCTCCAAGCCCGCGTCCAGATTAAACTCCACCGCCAGCATTTCTTCCACTTCAAAGCGCCCCGCCAGCGCCTCCCGGATTGCCCGACAGACGTTTTCAGAAGTCTTAGGGCTGAGCGCCTTGCCGCCGCGCGAGACCACCAGCTTTACAAACACCAGCATCGGCGGCTCAATCTGCCCGTAGAGGCTGAGCGTATGGATGGTCAGGCCATAGGCGGCCAGCACCCCAAAAATATCGCTGAGCAAAAACGACTGGTTGCGATAGGCGAAGTGCAGGGCGCTCTTGCTGCCTTCAGAGGTCAGCTCAATCACAGCCTGACGAGTTTTGTAAAGCTGATAGGCCAGCTTCAAGTTTTGCAGCTGGATCTCGCTGCCCACAAACTGCTCATAAAACTGCGGAAACGCTCGGTTAAAGCGTTTGAGCAAATCTAGCGTAGACGATTTCAGCCCTGAAGCCATAAGCTGGAGAGAGATTTAACCTGAGGTGATGAGCGTTGCAAACCTGCGGCGGCCTGATGACGATGAAATAATAGAGAACAAATGATAGAGAGCAGTGAATACCCAATATTAAAGACTTAAATCTATAAAGCCCGCTCTAGCCAAGAATCTTTCACGGCAGATCCTGCCAATCTGCGGCTTTCATCGGCGCAAATCGGCGATGTCAGAATCATACGAGAGATCCGCTCTATACTTACTATTACTGTGATTTAACTCTGTACTACCTGAGCGACCAGCATGGGCTTTTGGAAGAGCTTATTTAGTGCCTCTGAGGCAACTGCCGGCACAAAGCCCGCAGAATCCGAACGCTACACCACTCCAATGATGACGGTCGGCAACTCCCGCGTTTTTTTCAGCACCGACCGAGAGATTGATCTCTATGAGCTAGAGGAATTGTGCGATGCGGTGGGCTGGTCGCGGCGGCCTTTGCGGAAGGTAAAAAAGGCCATCCAGCACAGCTTTCTAGTGGTGTCAATGTGGGAGCAGCGGGGCACACAGCGGCGGCTGGTCGGCTTCTCGCGAGCCACCTCTGACCATGCGTTTAACGCCACGATTTGGGATGTCGTGGTGCATCCTGACTTTCAGGGCAATGGCTTGGGCAAGGCGCTGATGCGGCAGATGATCAAGCGACTCCGCAGCGAAGATATCAGCAATATCACGCTGTTTGCTGACCCGCAGGTGGTGGAGTTCTACCGGACGCTGGGCTTCATGTCTGATCCAGAAGGGATCAAAGGGATGTTCTGGTACCCGGACTAGCGCAAATTCTGATCTGGAACATCTGGAACATATCCAAAAAAATCGGCCTAGAAGCACAGCAGCCTCTAAGCCGAATTTTCTATCTCGCGTTTAACCCTTGACGCAGACCACCTGCTTCAGCGTCGCCACCACTTCGACGAGATCGGCCTGGTTAGCCATGACTTGCTCGATAGGCTTATAGGCGGCTGGAATCTCATCGATGACGCCCTCGTCTTTGCGACATTCAATGCCGGCGGTTTGCTGCACTAAGTCGTCCAGGCTGTAGGTTTTCTTGGCCTTGTTGCGCGACATCAGCCGCCCTGCGCCATGTGAGCAAGAGCAATAGCTAATGGCGTTGCCTTTGCCTCTGACAATGAACGACTTTGCGCCCATCGAGCCAGGAATGATGCCGTAGTCTGTTTCGCGGGCACGCACAGCTCCCTTGCGGGTGACGTAAACTGACTCGCCGTAGTGCTGCTCTTTTTCGGCGTAGTTGTGGTGGCAGTTGACTTGGAGCAGCGGCTGCGTCGGTCGCCCGCCCGCTAGATGCTGCTCCAGAATTTTCTGGAAGCGCGCCATCATTACGTCGCGGTTGAACTTGGCGTAGTTCTGCGCCCATTGCAGATCGTGCCAGTAGGCGGCAAACTCTGGCGTGTTTTGCACAAAATAGGCTAGCTCCGGGTCTGGCAGCTTGATTTCGCTCAGCTTCATCAGATCTTTGGCCGTCTGGATATGGCGCTGCGCCAGCATGTTGCCAATGTGGCGCGATCCCGAATGCAGCATCAGCCAAACCTGGTCTTCGCTGTCCAGACAAACTTCCAGAAAGTGGTTGCCACCACCCAGCGATCCGAGCTGCCTGGCTGCTTTTGCCTCCAGCTCCTGCACGCCGGGATGCAGATCTTTGAAATCGCGCCAGCCCTGCCAGTTAGTCACCGACTTTTCGATTTCGCTATTGTCATTGAAGCCGACCGGAATTGCGGCCTCGATGTCGCGTCGGATTTGCTTCAGCTTGCCGTCGAGCTGCTGCGCCCGAAACGGCAGCTTGATGGCGCTCATGCCGCAGCCAATATCCACACCAACCGCAGCGGGCAGAATTGCATCTTGGGTCGCCAGCACCGACCCGACCAGCGCCCCTTTGCCCAAATGCACGTCCGGCATGAGCGCTACGTGCTTGAACACAAAGGGCAGTGAGGCCACATTTTTGGCCATCTGGGTTTCGTCTTTTCCGAGCGGGTGGTTTGCCCAGGAGAAGACTGGCTTGGGAGCCGCGAGGTTGAGCTGTTCGTAAGTCATGTTACCTGCGTCCTAATGTTCGGCGCTGTTGTTTCTAGTTGTCTCTACTGCACCCAGAATAGCCAGAGCCTTTTCCCTGAAGCCAACGCCAGCTTGCCCCACTTAATCCGGCTGCTGAAGAGGCGTTACGGCCAACTTTCGTTCTCTCACCCAGGGGATTCCCCTAGCTTGGTGTTATACTACATTTGTAGTGTTTGACATTTCATTCGTCAAGCGCTGATTCTGCGGTTTTCGTGGAAATTCACTACACTCTTGAATGGAAAGCTCTGGATCGCCCCTAAATTCACCGCCCATGGCCACTCAGCAAGATACCCAGTCAGATACTCTGTTTGAACGGTTTCTAGCTCCAATGTTCAACCTTTTGATCGACCGCGAGGCGCTGCGGCGCTACTACGAGAGCCGGGATTGGGAGGCCGACAGTGAGCAGTTGCGTCAGCCGAGTCTTGCTTACCCAGCCTACTACGATCAAAATTTTCACGGCATCCAGGGTGGCTATCTCAGCGTCAATGCAGCCATCACCTATGATCCGGTGACGCAATATCTGCTGCCGCCGCATGAAGACTGGGTGCGTCGCGGCTTGATTGAGCGTGTCCGCTGCCAGCCGCGTCGGGTCTTAGATTTGGGCTGCGGCACGGGTTCCACCACGCTTCTGCTCAAGAAATCTTTTCCGCAAGCTGAGGTGATTGGCCTAGATCTCTCGCCCTACATGCTGTTGGTAGCCGCCGACAAAGCTGCGGAAGCTGGTCTTGATATCCAAGTTAAACATGGCAACGCTGAGCAAACGGGCTTTCCCGATGCCAGCTTCGATCTGGTCACGGCCTCGCTGCTGTTTCACGAAACGCCGCCGTTGGTCGCCTGCAATATTTTGCAAGAAGCCTTCCGCCTGCTGAAGCCCGGTGGCGAGGTGCTGATTTTAGACGGCAATCAGGCGACGCTGCGCCAAAGCGACTGGCTGACGCAGATCTTTGAAGAGCCTTACATGAAAGACTATGCGGCGGGTGACTTGAATAACTGGATGAGCACGGCAGGTTTTGGCAATGTGGCAACGCACGAGGTCTGGTGGGTAAACCAAGTGACGCGAGGCGTGAAGCCGCTGCCCTATCGCAAAGTGGAATTTAGCCGACCTGACGCACTGGGCGATCGGGTCTGGGCGGGAGCGCGGGCATGAGCGTCTGGGACTATAAGCCCTGGTGGTGTAAGCCTTGGTCAATCCTGCTGACTGGCCTAGTGATCATTGGCGGCAGCTGGCTGCTGCTGCATCGAATCTGGGTGACAGGACTAGTGGCGGTGCCGATTTTGGCCTGGATGGGTTTCTTTTTGCTGCTCTATCCTCGCTTGATGCGGGATGCTGAGCCTGACGCGATGGAGATTTCCTCGATCCCAACCGACTCGCCGCAAACTCGCCGCATTAAGTGATCGGACTAAGTAATCCAATCGCGATACACTGGTAAGATGCCTTGAATCGTCTCTTGGGCATTCTGTCTAAGTCGAGTGGGTTAGGAACGCTGTGACCGCAAGTCTTTCATCTATAAATTCGGCATCTGTGAATTTTGGTAGCTCGATCAATCAAGCTGCTAGCTCGGCTCACTTCGCCCCGACGCGGGGCTGGCAAGGGCTGATTCAAACCTATCGCCGCTATCTGCCCGTGACGGATCAAACGCCCGTCGTGACGCTGCATGAGGGCAATACACCGCTAATTCCAGTGCCTTCGATTGCCGCCGCCATTGGCCGAGAGGTACAGGTTTGGGTGAAATATGACGGCCTCAACCCAACCGGCAGCTTCAAAGACCGGGGCATGACGATGGCGGTATCCAAAGCCAAAGAAGCCGGAGCCGAAGTGGTGATTTGTGCCAGCACGGGCAATACCTCAGCCTCAGCCGCCGCCTATGCCAAACGTGCCGGAATGCGGGCTTATGTGCTGATTCCCGATGGCTATGTGGCGCTGGGCAAGCTGGCGCAGGCGTTGCTCTACGGAGCCGAGGTTTTGGCAGTGCAGGGTAACTTCGATCAGGCGCTGGAAATCGTGCGGCAGATGTCCGAGCACTATCCGGTGACGCTGGTGAATTCGGTGAACCCCTATCGACTCGAAGGCCAGAAGACCGCCGCCTTTGAAATCGTAGATGCGATGGGAACCGCACCCGACTGGCTCTGCATCCCGGTCGGCAATGCAGGCAACATTTCGGCCTACTGGATGGGCTTCTGTCAATATCACCAAGAAGGCCGCAGTGACCGTCTGCCTCAGATGATGGGCTTTCAGGCGGCAGGGGCAGCGCCGCTGGTTTCGGGGCATCCGGTGGCAACCCCGGAAACGCTAGCCACCGCGATTCGGATTGGCAACCCGGCCAGCTGGGACAAGGCAATTGCCGTCAAAGAAGCCAGCCGAGGCCAGTTCAATGCCGTCACCGACGCAGAAATCTTAGATGCTTACCGAATGTTGGCGGCTCAGGAAGGGATTTTCTGCGAGCCTGCTAGCGCTGCCTCAGTCGCCGGACTACTGAAGGTCAAAGACCAAGTGCCGACTGGCAGCAAGGTGGTTTGCGTCTTGACAGGCAACGGCCTCAAAGATCCAGATATTGCGATCAAGCATTGCCAAAATCAGTTCAAGACTGGAATTGAGGCAAATCAGGCTGCGGTCGCTCAGGTGATGGGCTTTTAGAATTGCTTTCGGGCTGGTCAGGCTGGCTGACGGCTGGCTGACGCAGCAGCACCACGTTATCGGGCAGCGGCTGATTGGGATCGAGCGCCAAGTTGGCTTGGGTTGCCTGCTTGGTTTTAGTCAGCAGATCCATTGTGTCGCCCAGCGCCGTCGTCAGGTCTTGGCGGGTTTGCCGATGCGCCTGCTGTTCTTCTTCTAACGACTGACTCAGTCGATCTCGCTCTAGCAAGGCTTGTAGCAACTGCGCCTTCAGCTCTTCCGGCTGCTGCCACTGCTCAACCTGCTGATAGAGAAACTCATCGTAGGTGATTGCGTCTGGGCTGGGCTGCTGCAAGGTTTCCAGCTCGATTCTGAGCGCATCGATTGTTTCGCGAGCCATTTGCAGCTCAGTGCGCCTCTGTTTGGCCTCAGTTTCGTAGAGATTGCGCCAGTTGGTGGCGCTGCTGTAAGCCTGGTCGCGCTCCTGCTGCACCTCAACCAGCTTTTGCTGAAGCCCCTTAATTTCTGCGAGCCATTGCCGAATATCCTGGGTCATCAGTTTTCCTCTCGCCGATGCTCTCTAGTGGTAGGGCTGAATTCACAAACGACAGCTATCTCAGCAGTCTAAAACAAAAGAGTCTAAAACAAAAACCGCGTCACGGTGCTTGGAGCAGGCAAAATAATCATCACCAGCACAGCCAGCGCTAGCAATCCTAGAACGTCACGGCCATTGTCAAGTTCGCTGACATCATTCAAGGCTGGCTCGTCGTACACCGGCATAAACAGCAGCAGAATCGCCCAGAACCGAAACTCGTACTGCACAGCCCAGGCCAGCAGCAGCAGCAGCAGCCGCGCCACCTGACCAATGTTGGCACCGCGCCGCTGCCCAAACATGGCGTGCACAATATGGCCGCCATCGAGCTGCCCTACCGGCATCAAATTTAGCGCCGTAATCACCAGCCCTAGACAGCCCGCAATGGCCACTGGATGTAGCCTCAGCGCCGTTTCCGCACCCAGCCCAGCCCCCAGCGACAGCTTGCTCAAGAGCGCTAGCAGCAGCGAAGCCGTTGGCTTAAACGACTCGAAGTTGAGCAATCCCGATTCTCCACTCAGCGGCACGGGCGTAGAGTGCGCCAGTCCCCAGACCAAAATCGGCAGCGTCATGATAAAGCCAGATAGCGGCCCTGCTAACCCTACGTCAAACAGCGCCTTACGGTTGGGGATATGCGAGCGGATCTGGATAAATGCCCCAAATGTGCCGAATGGAAAGGCCAGCAGCGGCGGCACCGGAATAAAGTAGGGCAGCGTTGCCTGAATGCGGTAGTGGCGAGCCGCTAAATAATGTCCCAGCTCGTGAGTCCCCAAGATTGCCAGCAGCGCCAGCGCATAGGGCAAGCCGCTGGGCAAGAGCGCTAAATTGGGCTTGTCTAGGCTGGGGTTAGCCATCAGCACGCCTGCCAAGCTGGTTGTTAGCAAGGTCGCAACCAGCAGCCCTAGCGCCAGCAGCGGACGAGTCACAGCAGACTGCTTAGCTGAGTTATCGACTGCCTTTGCCTGCGGATTGGGCACCAGCGCAAAAAACGGCTTGCCGCTCAGCCCTTCTTGAAACACCACCAAAAACCGATCGGCAAAATAGCCTTTGACGTTCTCAGCAATCGTTTTGTAGGCCAGATCGGGCGAAGTGCGAAGCTGCCCCTTGCAGATCAAAGCCTGCGGCTTATGCTCAATGTTTTGCAAATAGTAAACTGACCAGGGAAAGCAGTTTTGCAGATGGGCTTCCTCTTCGCGGCTGATCGCCTGAATTGCCGGTTGATTTGCGGCTGGTGCAGTCTGTGCAGATAGCTGAGCAGAAGGCGGATCAGTCTGAGCAGTAGGCCGAGTAATCCGCCCGCGCTGTACTAACACCAGATAGGTAATAGAGCTGAAGACAAAAGGCAGCAGCAGCAGCAGCAGCGGAATCTGGCGATCGTCTGGGTTGAAAATTGCCCAGCCCGTCCAAACGAAGGCAGGCAGCATCATCACCAGCCACAGCAGCCAAACGGGCGTTTTGGTGACATTCGCCACGCTGCGACGCACGATAAAGTAGGTAAAGATTCCAAGTAAGAGCAGCCAAAAAATCATGCTGAGAATCTCAAAGGTGATCAGCCCAAGACTTAACCTAAGCTAGTAAGCGAACAGCGCTCCAATCTCAAGGATAACGTCTTCGCCCCCTTCGGAGCTTGTTTCTCTATCTGCTGCCTGCTTGGCGACCTGCTTGCCCCACTCGCACTTGCCCCACTCGCAATTTTGGAAGCCATCGTGATCCCGTTCGAGATATTCTCTGATTCTCAAACTTCTGCTCAAACTTCTGCTCAGAAATCTCCTCGGCCTGCGCTGCTAGAAATGCCAGACTGGCTGCGGCGACCCATTGGCAAAGCCAGCGAGATTTCTACCGTGCAGCAGATCATCAAGCAGCGCCAGATTCATACGATCTGCGAAGAAGGTCGCTGTCCAAATCGCGGCGAATGCTACGCGCGGGGCACGGCCAGCTTTTTGCTAATGGGGCCAACCTGCACCCGCTCTTGCGCTTTCTGTCAGGTGGACAAAGGCCATGCGCCAATGCCGCTTGATCCCGAAGAGCCGCAGAAGGTCGCGGAAGCCGTGAGTCTGCTGGGCTTGCGCTATGTAGTGCTCACCTCAGTGGCCAGAGACGATCTGCCGGATCAGGGTGCAGGCTGGTTCGTTCAGACGATGACGGCAATTCGTCACCAAAATCCCGCTACGCAGATTGAGGTGCTGACTGCCGACTTCTGGGGAGGTACGAGTGACGCTGAACATCAGGCCAATAGCCAGCAGCAGCGAATTGCGACGGTTGTGGCAGCGCAGCCCACCTGTTATAACCACAACATTGAAACCGTGCGGCGGCTGCAAGGCGTGGTGCGGCGCGGCGCAAAGTACGAGCGCTCGCTGCGGGTGTTGGAGCTAGTCAAGCAAATCGATCCAGCCATTCCAACCAAATCTGGTCTGATGCTGGGACATGGCGAAACTGAGGCCGAGGTGATCGAAACGCTGCAAGACTTGCGCAGCGTGGGCTGCGATCGGCTGACGCTGGGGCAATATATGCGGCCATCGCTGGCGCATCTGCCAGTGCAAAAATACTGGACACCTGCCGAATTTGAGCAGTTTGGGCAAGTCGCTCGTCAGATGGGCTTTTCGCAGGTGCGCTCTGGGCCATTGGTGCGAAGCTCGTATCACGCTGGAGAGGCAGAGTCGTAGAGATTGGCGGGAGTTGAGAGCCAGCGGCAGCAGAAATCAGCCTGGAGCTACAGCATTTTTTTTGCACTAGATGCCAACATTGAGTCCGTACTGGTTGATAATTAAAAAATAATTAAGCCAGTCGTCTGTCTTGATCTGAACTTAGTTTATGTTTTAACGCAAGGAGAGTAAGTCATGACTTCTAAAGCTTCCCCGACCGCTAAGCCCCCTTATACATTCCGCACTTTCTGGGCATTGGTGCTATTGGCAGGCAACTTTTTGGTTGCAGCCTTCTATTTCGGCATTCTCAAATAGCTAGAGATTCGGTTTGATGTTTGGATTCATAGAGACGCGCTGAGCCGCGTCTTTTATTGTCTGAATTTTGTTTTTGAAGTATTGTTTGAAGCTACTTCTGTCCTGATTCTGCGCTTCTGGATGCCCAAGTTTCGATTGCCAAAAGCCACACCCGTGCCATCGTCAGTGCTACTCGCTGCCGCCCTATTTTGGACGATTTGTGTCCTGCTGGTACTGCAACGCTACTACAGCTTTTATCCCACCTACGTTTCGTTTGATCAAGGCATTTTCAATCAGGTGTTCTGGAATAGCCTGCACGGTCGGCTGTTTGAAAGTTCGCTCTCCTCCACCGAATCGAGCCTGGTCATGCAGGGCGAACTGCCGGACGTGGCTTACCGCCGTCTGGGTCAGCATTTCACGCCCGCGCTGCTGCTCTGGCTGCCATTCTATGCGCTGTTTCCCTCCCCAGCTGGGCTGTCAGTGCTGCAAGTGACGCTGGTGACGATGGCTGGACTGGTGCTCTATGCCCTAGCGCGTCATGATCATCCGCCACAGCTTGCGGCCTGGATTGCGGTCAGCTTCTACGCGGCAATTGCGGTGATTAGTCCTACAGTCGCCAACTTTCACGATATTTGCCAGATCCCGCTGTTTATTTTTGGGCTGCTGCTAGCTTACGAAAAGCGGTTTTGGCCAGGGGTTTGGCTGCTGGCGCTGCTGACGCTGCTGGTGCGGGAAGACAGCGGCGTAGTGCTGTTTGGGGTAGGCTTTTATTTTTTGGCCAGTCGGCGGCAGGTGCGGCTAGGCGGAACGCTCTGCGGGCTGAGTTTGGCCTATATGTTGCTGCTGACCAATCTGGTCATGCCGCTGTTCTCTGCCGATATTTCACAGCGGTTTATGATTGAGCAGTTTGGGCAGTTTGTAGACAGCCCTGAGGCCTCGACGCTGCAAGTCCTGTGGGGCATTCTCAGCAACCCAATTCGGCTGATTAAAGAGCTGTTCACACCCTTCGACCCGACGCTGCGCTATCTGCTGGGACAATGGCTGCCGCTGGCGTTTGTCACCGTGATCTCTCCCAGCGCTTGGCTGCTGGCTGGATTTCCCATGCTGAAAATTCTGATTCAGCAAGAGGTGATCACCTCGCTGTCGCTGCACCTGCGCTATGCGATGACGCTCGTACCCGGCCTCTTCTACGGGGCAATTCTCTGGTGGACAGCCCATCCAGCCCTGTTTCAGCGGCGGCGGTTTCGGCAGTTCTGGGCAGGCTGCATTGCCCTGTCGCTACTGCTCACCGTGACGGCCAACCCTAACCGCGCTCTGTCGTTTATCATTCCTGATTCGATCCAGCCCTGGGTCTATGTTTCGCCTATGCGGCAGGCCGAGCACAGCCAAGCGATTCGGTCGCTGCTGGCGCAAATCCCAGATCAGGCCAGCGTCACGGCAACCGACCATATCGTGGCGCATCTCTCCAATCGGCGAGAGGTGCTGCGGTTCCCGATGCTGCGGCTACGCGACGACAATGCCCAAACGCTACGAGTCACGTATGCCATTGCTGACCTCTGGTATCTTCAACAGTATGAGCCAGCCTTTGCCGACTACCGCAAGAGCCTGAAGCAAACCGTCGAGCGCGTTTCTGACCTGCTGACCAAGCGCTATGGGATAATTGACTTCCAAGATGGCGTTGCCCTGCTGCAATTCAAAGCTGAATCTAGTCCAAGTGCTTTGGCGGCTTGGTCTAGCTACCTTCAGCAGCTACCGCCCAGCCTAGACGCTGCTTGATCAGGGGCGCGCTGCTCAATCTAAAGCAAGATTTCAGGTCTTTGGCGTAGCTTTTTAGGCGGCAGGTTGGTTAGTCTAGGAAGGAGTTCGTTGCCCAATCGGTTCTGAGGCCATGACAGCGAAAACAGTATTTGGCAGCATTTTGGCGGGGCTGAGCCTGCTGATTGCAGTACGCGCCCAAAACCCGACTGTGCAAGCGACGGCTTCAGTCGTTGGTGCTGGACTGATGGGCTACAGCACTACTACGCTGTTGCTGACTCGCAGTCGGCAACAAAAAAACCGGGTTGCTGATGCTGAAGCCTATCTCGAATTTTTACGCCAGATTAACCGCGAACGCCTTGCTGAAACGCCAACTGTTCCGGCGGCCTGTCAGGGTTGCTGCCACTATCACGGCCAGACTTACGGTGGCAATCTCTTGGTCTGCGCCATGCATCCTCACGGCGTTGAAACAGATAGCTGTCCAGACTGGCAAGTATTGCCGTAGCTCAGAGCTTGCCCAAAAAATTTTCAGCAGCCTAAAAAGCTGGCTTAGAGAAACAGAAATACATCCGTATATTTGACGGATTTTTAGTAGATTCCGCTAGAGTTTATGGCCGGGGTTGATGCCGTTCTAGAAGGAATCGGGTACATTGAATCCATTACAGATCGTCAAGTTTTGAGATGAGTCTGTGGAGTCGGTTCTCAACAGATATAACCTGATTCATTACATCTCGATTGCGCTAGGCTAGCAGCGCTGTCAGTTCTGTCTTGGGTCTTTGCCCAACGTTTTAGAGGAAAATGCATATGCTGTCGGAACAACAACAGCGGATCATGGGCTACTTCATTGAGGAGGCAAAGGATCACCTCAGCACGATTGAGCAAGCGCTGCTCAATTTGAAGCCCACCCTCGAAGACTCAGAGATGGCCAACGAAGTTTTCCGGGCGGCACACTCTGTCAAAGGCGGTGCCGCCATGTTGGGTTTGACCAGTATTCAACATACAGCACATCGACTCGAAGACTATTTTAAAGTTCTTAAAGAATGTGCTCTGCAAGTTGATCAAAAGCTAGAAACTATGCTGCTGCGGGTTTATGACACGCTCCAAGAGCTTGTTGAGCAGCTACAGGGACCCTTTGGCCTCACAGACGACAAGGCTGAGGAGGCGATGACTGCTGTTGAGCCAGTTTTTGTGGCGCTGAATCAGCACCTTGAGCAGCTTGTCAGCCAGTCGGGAATGCAACCTCCCGAAGATGTCAGCTTTGTAACAGCGCCAGCAGCTACAGCCGCCGCGCCAGCGGTTCGAGCGCAGCCAGTCCCGGCAGTCAGCGAAGAAAGCGCCCTGCGGTTTGTCTTCCAAAATGACGTGCCTGCCCGACTGCGCGAAATGCTGCAACTCTTTAAGCAGCCTGACTCAGATGCCAGCCGCCAGCAGCTTCAGGTGATTTGCCAGACGCTGGCGCAGGCTGGCGAACAGTTCGATCTGCCTGAATGGTGCGACCTGGTTGGTAGCGCCGAACAAGTCATCCTCAACGCTGACAACACCTATCGGACCTTGGCTCCGATTGTGATTAAAGATATCAAACATGCTCAAGAGCAGATCTTGGCAGGCAACTCTCTAGATGTGTCTGCTAGCGATGACTTACTCGATCTACTGCCTCCAGAGCTAGACTCGTTTGCCGACGATGGCGTGTCGGACGCCGATCTAGCCAATCTGCTGGGTGCAGATGTCGGTCTAGATGACGGCGACTTTGACCTGTTTGGCGTTGATTCAGGCAGCTCGGATCTGTCTGAGCTGTCTGACAATCCAGATGACGCTCCAGCTCTCTCTCCAGAGCTGTCTGCGGCTCTGTCTGCACCCCCGACAGGGAACAGCGATTTTGACGACTTTTTTGGCAGCAGTCAGCCAGCAATGGATGTGGCTTCTGACCTAGAGCTGGGCGAGCTGGATGCGTTCGAGGCAGCCTTTGGCACTTCTGAAACCCTAAATGCGCCTGAGCTTGGGCTAGGTAGTCTCCAGGTGGGGCCAGAGATGGGGCCAGAGGTGGGCAGCTCAGAGTTGAACAGTCTGGCCGATCTGTTTGAGGGCGAAGACTCTGGCCTGGAGCTGAACTGGCAAGAAGAGGTGATGGATGGCATCAACGGTGCTGAGCCAGAGCTAGAGCTAGAGACGGCTAATGACTTTAACGACGACTTTTCCGATCTGTTGAGCGAGTCGAGTGGCTCAGCAGAGTCCCAGTCTGATGCAATAGCTCTCGAAACCTCCTCGACAGGAGAACTTGAGTCTGACTGGTCAGATTTGCTGAGCAGCAGCGCTGCACCTGCTCCAGCATCAGAATTTGACTTCAGCGAGTTTGATGCAAGCTTCAACAGCGATGCGCCTACGGGCTTGCCTGCGGAGGACTTATCAGATCCGCCACCCGAGGCCGAGCCATTAGCAGATTTAGCCGCAGCAGAGAACCTGTTTGCACTAGAAGACTTTGATTTGACAGATGACGAGCTTGCGATCTCGCTGGAGCCAGAAGCCGAGCTGTCTCTAGATATCGAGCCAACTTCGGAAATCAAGCTAGACATCACCCAGTCGGGAACTGACAGCTTGCAGAACTTAGACGATCTGTTCTCTATTTCAGAGGAGATACCGGAGAATGCCTTTGTGCTAGATGATGATCCAGCTGATCTGATGAACCCGACCGATACAGCCGATACAGCCGATGTAGATCAAGCTAACTCGACCGATCTAGCCGATCCATTCGGAGAACTGTCTTTAGAGACTGATTTAAGCTTTGACTCGCTGCCTGGATCCGAGCTGTTTGATTCAAGTCCCCCAACAGAGACAGCATTGGAATCACCGTTTGAATTGGGTGCAGATGAGCTGGACTTAGATGATCCAGGTGCAGATGACCTGTCAATTGACCTATTTGATCAGTCGCCGACTGCTGCTCCGGATCTAGAAAGTCTGGATAATTTGGATAGTCTAGAGAGTCCAGATCTAGAGAGTCCAGATCTAGAGTTTGATGCCTTTGCATCCAATGCTGATCTTGAATTAGGTGATTTGAATCTGGCAGATTTCGCAGATCCGGTCGCAGAGCTTGCTTTTGAAACAACTGAAACGACCGAAACAGCTGCTGAGATAACCTCTGAAGCGGCTTCGGCAGCAGGTTTAGAAGATTTGGCGCAAGATGACGTGTTTGAGCTTGACTTTGATTCTGATGTTGACTCCGATGCTGACTCTGAGCCTGATTCAGCAACCGAACTCGACAATCCGTTTGCGCTGGATCTCGGTGCAGTGGACTTGCATCTAGAAGCCGAGCTGCCCGGACTCGAAGCCATCGATCTAGAATCGCCTGAGCTAACCGAATTTGAGCTGCCGGATGCTGAAAGCTTGGCACTAGAAAATCTCTCATCCGATCCAGGCATTGACTTAGAGGCTATCGGCTTAGAAGCTTTAGAGCCAGAATCCGAAACCGACAATCCATTTGCTGCGCTTGAAGCTACGGCTGAAGAGGACTCAGCTTGGTTTGAGGAATCTGGGCTAGAAGCATTGCCAGCCAGTCCAGCTGAAGATCCTTCAGAGATGCTGATTGACACTGCATCAGCAGATGAATTGCCTGAAGCAGATGGATTAGATGCGCTGGATCTCTCAACCGACGATCTGGAATTTGATCCAGAAACAGCTGTGGAATCCTCGAAGGATGGCGATGAGCTAGATTTTTTCAACTTATCTTCTGAAGGCGCAGCAGCGGAAGACGAGGAGCTGAGTGGCCTGGAGTCGCTGAATCTCTCTGAGTCGGATGATGGCTTCAGCTTTGATTTTGATGCTGAGCCAGTAGAACCTGAGTCTGCTCTGGACTTCAGTAGTTTGAAGATAGATGCGCCGACTGAGAATATTGAAAGTCCAGATGATCTGGCTCCAGACGAGCCGCTTAACTTCGATAGCGCTGAATCGGCATCCTCTGAGCTAAAGGATCTCGATTTTAGCGAGTTTGATTTTGGCGAAGACTCGTCAGGGACTGCTTCAACCGAAGCCGAAGTGGATGGGCTAGATGACAGCGGG
The DNA here is from genome assembly GCA_019359155.1 of Pegethrix bostrychoides GSE-TBD4-15B. Taxonomy (GTDB): domain Bacteria; phylum Cyanobacteriota; class Cyanobacteriia; order Elainellales; family Elainellaceae; genus Elainella; species Elainella bostrychoides. The sequence goes on along the minus strand of JAHHHV010000076.1, from coordinate 17,220 downwards.
CTAGATGACAGCGGGCTAGATGACTTGACCCCGGAACTATTTGGCACAGACTTTGAGCTAGGAGCAAGCGCAGATGAGGCAGCAAATTTGGGATTGCTGGACGCTGAAGCAGATCGCTCAATCAGCGAACCAGTGCTGGACTTCGGTGAGCTAGACGACGCTGAAAATCTCGATCTGGACTTAGATTTAGATCCACTAACGCTAGATCAGGCAGTGGAGCCAACAGGATCATTGGACGAAGCCGCAGATGACGGCACGTTTGATCTACTGGGCACAAGTATTGCAGCAGGGCTGAGTGCAACGGGGCTGAGTGCAACGGGGCTGGGTGCGGCAGGGCTGGCGCTCAGTGGCGAATCGGCTCCGGATGAGGCGGCTCTAGATGAATCAACTCCAGAGTCAGACGATGCGCTGAACTTTGACGATGATTTTGGACTAGGGGATGATTTTAGCCTGGTGGAGACGACAGATACAGATATCGATCTGGATGCAGGCTTAGATTTGGCGTTTGAAGACTCCAACTCTGAGCAATCTCTGGAACTATCTAATGATCTGTTTGCTGATGCCCCAACCGAGCAGTCCGATCAGCTGGCTGATCAAATATCGCTAGATGGTTTTTTTGACAGCGATGCGTCTAGCGCTGATTCATCGAGCGCCGATCTGCCCAATCTGATCGATTTCCCAGACTCGACGGCTGCTTTAGGCGATCTAGATTTGGGCGATTTAGATTTGGGCGATTTAGATCTAGGTCATTCAGACGGTCATTCATCTGACGATGCAGAATCTATGGACTCAGCATCTATAGACTCAGTAGCAGCCGATTTTGACCTAATGCTGGCCGATGGCAACTCAAACCAAGCGATTGCAGAACCAGCCGAGTTCGATGATCTAGCCGCCATGCTGGCTGAAGACTCCTCGCCCATCACGGCGATCCATGAGTCAGAGGAGAATATTACAGAAAACAGTTTTGCAGGCGATAGCTTCGCGGAGGACTTTTCTGATCTAGAAGCCCTAATTGGCGATGCTCCAGAGCTACCTGCAGCCACTCAGCCTGCTCGACTCAAACAGCCAGCCCAGCCTGTCCAGCCAGCCGAAGCTGCTCCCGACGATGAGTTTGGCGACCTCGAAGCCATGCTTCAAGATGCAGATCAAGCGCTAGGCGGCAGCAACTCGCCTGCCCGCAAATCTCAGTCGAACACCAATCGTCGCCCCAATCGTCGAGGCGGCATCAACGAGCAAAACATGCGGGTCTCGGTCAAGCATCTCGACAATCTCAACAATCTGGTGGGTGAGATGGTCGTCAACCGCAACACCTTAGAACAGGCCGAAGAGCGGCTGCGGCAGTTTCTCGACAATCTGCTCTATCAGGTGCAGCAGCTCAGCGATGTAGGGCAGCGGATGCGCGATCTCTATGAGCGCTCGCTGCTAGAGAGTTCGCTGCTCTCAGGACGACGCGGCATGCCCATGCTGCCCGTTAGCGGCTTTGGTTCATCCCAGCCCAATCACGTCACCGGAGCCAGCTTTGACGCGCTGGAAATGGATCGCTTCACGGGCTTTCATACGCTCTCTCAGGAGATGATTGAGCTGATTGTGCGGGTGCGTGAGTCAGCCTCTGACATCGACTTCGTGGTGGAAGAAACTGACCAGGTGACGCGCAACTTCCGGCAGATCACAACACAGCTCCAGGAAGGGCTAACCCGCTCGCGGATGGTGCCCTTTGCCCAGACTGCCGACCGCCTGACGCGAGGCGTGCGCGACAACTCGCTCAAGTATGGCAAGCAGGCTGAGCTGCTGATCGAAGGCAGAGACACGCTGATCGACAAAATGATCGTCGAGCTGCTCTATGACCCAATGACGCACTTGGTCAACAATGCGGTGGCGCACGGCATCGAAACCCCAGAAGAGCGGATCGCCGCAGGCAAGCCCCCCACCGGACGGATCACGATTCGAGCCTTTCATCAGGGTAACCAGACGGTGATTTCGGTGGGCGATGACGGCGCAGGTATCAACCCTGAGGCTGTGCGAGCTAAAGCGCTAGCTAAGAAGCTGATTACGGCTACCCAGGCTCGCGACATGACGCGACTCGATACCTACGACCTGCTATTCCATCACGGCTTCAGCACGGCCGACCAAGTTGACGATCTGCGGGGACGCGGCGTGGGTCTCGACGTGGTACGCAACAACCTCAACGAAATTCGTGGCACCATCAACATTGACTCAACCATCGGCAAAGGCACGACCTTTACGATTCGTCTGCCGCTGACGCTGAGCATTTCCAAAGCCCTCTGCTGCATCAGTAACCGCGCCCGCATCGCCTTCCCAATGGATGGCGTAGAAGATATGATTGACGTGCCGCGAGAGCGGGTGATCATCGACGATCAGGAGCGACCCTGCATTCAGTGGCGTGATGAGCTGCTGCCCTTCCAGACGCTCTCCGATCTGCTGCGCTACAACCGGGTGCTGGGGCGCGGCAGCGTCTATGGCGGCAACCAAGAAGAAGACATGATTTCGTTGGTGATCTTGCGGAGCAGCAGCAACTTTCTGGCGCTGCAAGTCGATCAGGTGCTGGGCGAGCAAGAAATCGTGATCAAACAGCTTGAAGGCCCCGTGCCTAAGCCGCTAGGAGTTGCAGGCGCAACCGTGCTGGGCGATGGCCGCATCATGCCGATTGCCGACGTGCTGGAGCTGATCGATCTCTGGGAGGGACGCATCCGCCGCGAGTCTGGTACCACCTCGCTCTGGGATATGGGCGAGGCTATACAGCCGCCTGAGCAGATTCAGAAGACTGAGCCAACCGTGCTGATTGTGGACGACTCGATTACGGTGCGCGAACTGCTTTCCATGACGTTCAACAAAGTTGGCTATCGGGTGGAGCAGGCTCGCGACGGCCAAGAAGCCTGGGAAAAGCTGCGCTCTGGCCTGCCCTGTGATCTCGTCTTCTGCGACATTGAAATGCCGCGTATGGACGGTTTGGAACTGCTCTCCCGCATTCAAAAAGATCCAAACCTCAGTCACCTGCCGATTGCGATGCTAACCTCACGCGGCGCTGACCGACATCGACAGATGGCCGTTCAGCTCGGAGCCAAAGGCTATTTCACGAAGCCCTATCTCGAAGAAGTCTTGCTGGATGCGGCGAATCGGATGCTGAAGGGCGAAGTCATGATCAACAGCGTCAATACGCAATAGTCGTACCTTCAGATCCTTAACAAAGCCGAGAGCAATCGCGGGATGCTGGCATTCGGGTCAATAAACGAAAATAGATGCCGAAACCGGATGCGGCCTGTCGCGTCAAGTAAAAACTGAGCCGGCAGCGGTGCGCCTAAAGCCTGCCCCGTCTGATAGAGCCGGAAGCTACGGCAGCTTGGATCGCTGAGCAGCGGCATTTTTAGCCCCAGATCTTGCCGCACCGCCTGACTTTGCGTTGGATCGGTGCTGCTGATTAGCAGCACTTCGGCTCCGCGCTGCTGGAACTGCTCGTAAGCCTCGTTCAGCGCCAGCAGATGCGGAAAGCAAAACGGGCAGTAGTGCTGTTCGGTGAAAATGCGCGTGAAGGCCAGCAACACAGGCTGCCCCTGATAGTCGGCCAGCCGCAGCTTTTCGCCAGTTGCCACGTTCAGTAGCTCAAACGGCGGCGCGACTCTGCCCAGCGGTGCGCAGTGGGTGGCGGGAACGGGCAGAAAATTCTCAGCGAAGCGGCGATTGAGAAGGCGATCCGGCGAAGTCTGCATGGTCGGGTCTGGCGATAGGTTGGGCGATAGGTTGGGCGATAGGTTGGGGTGGAGCCAGAAAGCATTGCTTCCATTCTGCTTCTATTATGGGGAAATCCCGCAGGCTTCACGATCTTCTATGAACATTACTCACTACTTGCACACCGCAATTCTGGTTTCCGATCTGGCGTTGGCCGAGCAGTTCTATGGCGGCATATTGAGACTCAACAAAATCACCCGGACGCTGAGCTATCCGGGTGTCTGGTATGAGCTAGGCAAGCTTCAGCTTCACTTAATTGAGGACAAAAGCTACGCGCCTCAGCTGCAAGATGCCGCAAAATGGGGACGCAACCCGCATCTGGCGCTGGCTGTCGAAAACCTGGAGGCCGTCAAAACTCATCTGACGGCACAGGGCTGCAAACTCCAGCTCAGCGCTTCGGGGCGAGCCGCGCTGTTCGTCCAAGATCCAGACGGTAACGTGATTGAACTCACTGAGGTAGCTAGGGCTTGATTCTCTACAGCACGAATTGAAAGTCACTGCGGGTCAGGGCCGGTGCTGCGGTAGAAGCATTGCCGTCACTATCAATGATTGCGAAGGCACTGCCTTGTCCTAAGCCATTGCTCGAACCATTCGCGTTAAAAAACAGTCGGCCTGTGCCCCGGCTGTAGACAATTTTCCGGCTGTTGCGGGCGGCGAGAGAATCCTGGCTAACGATGGCAATTTGGCTGCTAGAAATATTGCCAAAGCTGGTTTTATCCAGCAGAATTTTGTCAGTGCCGCGCTGGAAATCTGTGATTTGATCCAGGCCAAAATCGCCGCTGGCAAACACCCGATCCGAGCTGAACAAAAAGGAGTCTTGGCCTGCGCCACCCGTCAGCGTATCGTTGCCTGCTCTGCCGTTGAGCAAATCGTTGCCGCCCAGCCCCGAAATCCGATTGTTGGCCGCAGTTCCCAAAAGCTGGTCATTGGCGGCAGTTCCGGTGAGGTCGTCGCTGGCTGGAGCAACGGGAGTGGGGCTAGGCGTAGGAGCTGGGGCAGGAGTGGGGCTAGGGGTTGGGGTAGAGGCGGGCAGATTGGAGGCTGGGTTGGTGTCGCCGCTGCCAAATAGCTGCGTCCAGTAGCGGTTGTAGTTGACCGAACCCGTGTCGTTGGCCAGGTATTCGTAGCCAACGCCCAGTTCGGTAAAGCTGGCGTTGAGCAGGTTGGCGCGGTGTCCGGGGCTATTGATCCAGCCCTGTACGACCGATTCGGGGGTGGTCTGGCCAGCCGCAATATTTTCGCCCATTGATCGGGCTTCGTAGCCGATTAGCTTGGCCCGATCCCAAGGCTTAGAGCCATTCTTGCCAATATGGTCGAAGTAGTCCTGATTTGCCATATCAGCAGAATGGGCTTGAGCCGCCGCATTTAGCTCCAAGTTGGCTTTGAGCGGCGCTAGACCGTTTTGGGCACGGAATTGATTGGTCAAAACGAGAACTTGATCAACAAAGGCGGAGTTGGTCGCCATAGATAGCTGCTCCTAAAAAGCGAATGGATAGCAGAGTGGATAGAGTCTTACGAACGAGTGATCTGCACAGCAATCTGCACCTTTGAATGCACAACTCTGTACAAATCGCGTTGAGAACGCTAATCCAAAATACGCTACCTAAATTCGCCCTCCGGATGTATTTTCAGTATTTTCTATATACCTGTCTTTTAACTAATCTTTCTGATCAGAAATAATTTTATGAGTATTAAATCGGTAATCTATATCCGAGCAAGCTGGCTCCGTAGAATCACTATAGGCATTCTAAATCTTTTGTTTAGGTGATTCATGTGATCTGTCTCACTGCAAATCTTCAATAATATCAGTCGTGAATTCTCTGTACTTTTGTTTTGATCTTTGATAAATATCAGATAAACGAGTAGAAACAGCCTCGTAAATGTGCGATAGTCAGCAAGCCTATAGCCAACCTATAGCCAACTAGCCAACTATCTGGGGATCTGTTGAGAGCAGGAGAGAGAAAATGGAGATTAAAGCAGCCGTCGCGTTTGAGGCTGGTCAGCCGCTAAAAATTGAAACCGTGCAGCTTCAGCCCCCCCAAGCGGGCGAGGTTCTCGTTGAAATTAAGGCTACGGGAGTCTGCCACACCGATGCCTACACGCTCTCTGGGAAAGACCCCGAAGGTCTGTTTCCGGCCATCCTGGGGCATGAGGGCGCGGGTGTCGTTGTCGAGGTGGGGGCAGATGTCACCTCTCTTAAACCGGGTGATCATGTGATTCCGCTCTACACGCCAGAATGCCGCAACTGCGCCTACTGCCTCAGCCAAAAGACCAATCTCTGTCAGGCAATCCGCAGCACCCAGGGGCGAGGCGTGATGCCCGACGGCACTAGTCGCTTCTCGATCGACGGTCAGCCGATCTTTCACTATATGGGCACCTCCACGTTCGCCAACTACACCGTTCTGCCCGAAATTGCCTTGGCCAAAATCCGCTCCGACGCGCCGTTTGACAAGGTTTGCTATATCGGCTGCGGCGTGACAACTGGCGTGGGAGCCGTGATCAACACCGCCAAAGTCGAGCCGGGATCCAATGTGGTTGTGTTTGGCTTGGGCGGCATTGGACTCAACGTCATCCAGGGTGCCAAACTGGTAGGAGCCAAGATGATTGTCGGCGTGGATCTCAACGACCGCAAACAAGCGCTGGCCAAAAAGCTGGGCATGACGCATTTTGTCAATCCGCGCCAGATCGACGGTGACTTGGTGGGGCATCTCGTGGAGCTGACGCAGGGCGGAGCAGACTACAGCTTTGAGTGTATTGGCAACGTCAACACGATGCGGCAGGCGCTAGAATGCTGCCACAAAGGCTGGGGGGTGAGCGTAATTGTCGGCGTGGCAGCGGCTGGGCAGGAAATCAGCACCCGCCCGTTTCAGCTTGTGACGGGGCGAGTTTGGAAGGGCACGGCGTTTGGCGGCGCGCGCGGGCGCACAGATGTCCCGAAAATTGTCGATTGGTATATGGACGGCCAGCTAAATATCGACGATCTGATTACCAACGTTATGCCGATTGAGCAGGTGAATGAAGCGCTAGATTTGATGCATCAAGGCGAGGCGATTCGGACGGTCTTAACGTTTTGAGGAGGGCTTCGAGAACAGAGGTTGAGAAGAAATCTTGAGGAGAATCTATGGCATCTGCACTAGAGCGCGTCAGCCAAACCCGCTGCTTTGGCGGCCAGCAGGAATTTTACAAACATGCCTCTTCCACCTGCCGCACCGAGATGCGGTTTTCGGTCTATCTGCCGCCCCAGGCCGCCTCTGAGTCAGTGCCAGTGCTCTACTATCTCTCAGGACTCACCTGCACCGAAGAAAACTTTATGTCCAAAGCCGGGGCACAGCGCCTCGCCGCTCAGCATGGCCTGATGCTGGTTGCCCCCGACACCAGCCCACGCAACAACGCCACGCCCGGTGAAGCCGACAGCTGGGATCTGGGCAGCGGCGCTGGGTTTTACGTTGATGCCACCCAGTCCCCTTGGTCAAACCACTACAGCCTGTACAGCTACGTCACCTGCGAGCTGCCCCACTTGATCCGCCAGCATTTTGCTGTGCGGCCTGAGCGACAGGGCATCTTTGGCCATTCAATGGGCGGGCATGGGGCGCTAATCTCTGCGCTCAAGCAGCCTAGCCAATATGTCTCAGTGTCGGCGTTTGCCCCCATCGCGGCTCCAATGCGCTGTCCTTGGGGGCAAAAGGCTTTCAGTCACTATTTGGGTGCAGACCCGCAGAGCTGGAAAGCCTACGATGCTAGCGAGCTTGTGCTGAGTCAGCAGCTAGACCACCTGATTTTGATTGATCAAGGCAGCGCTGACCCGTTTTTAGAGCCGCAGCTGAAGCCAGAGCTATTTCAGCAAGCCTGCGCTCAAGTGAATCAGTCGCTAGAGCTGCGAATCCAGCCCGACTACGACCACAGCTACTACTTTATCGCCAGCTTCATGGCTGATCACATGCGGCATCATGCAGAGCGGCTGTGGCGCAGCTAGCCGAGATTTAGCCCAGATGACTGGATCTGGATGACTGTATCTGTAAGTCAGCAATTTGCCCGCTCAGCGCCTCTGGAATCGGCAGATCAACTGTCTCCAGCATTGTTTTGATGCGGTAGCGCCAGTCGTGACGCAGCAGGCATTCCTGGCGGTTGCGCTGAGCGTTTTGGGCAAGCAAAGCGGTATCATCCAGCAGCATTTCAATCATCGGTAGCCAGTCGGCAGGTGCTTCAGGCAGATCGATGGCGCTATTTGGCCAGTCCATCAGCTCGGCCACTCCCGCCCCAAACGGCTTTTTCCCGACTATAGTGCAGCCCGCTGCCCAGGCTTCTAGCCAGCGATAGAGCAGCGGCGAGCTGCCCCAAAATCTGCGGAGCTGACTGGCTTCAAAGCAGAGGCTAATTTTAGACTGACTCAACAGCTTGCCCATCAGCATGTCGTGCTCTCGCTGGTCAAACACTTCAGCGCAGCTAAAGGTCGAATGAAAATAAAGACGCGAGCTGTCCGGCTGGTTGAACTGGCTCTGTAACTGCTGATGCATGGCGGGATTGCTTCTGCCGTAGTTGATCACATCTATCCAGCGGGGATCATGCACCTTGAAGCCATCTGTTTTAATCCCCAGCGGCAAAAAAGAGGTAGAAATACCGAGTGGCTGGACGGCATCAGCCAGCTCGCTGCTCATCACAAACAAATGATCAAACTGCGGCAGCAGAGATGGCGTGAGCCAGCTGGGAGCAAAGCTGTCTAGCAGATAGGCAAGCCGTAGGTCAAACTGGCTCAGCAGCGGCTCTAGGGTCTGGATCGCGAACAAGAATTCGGGCAGCAGCCCCACCACGAGCAGCAGATTTGGCCCCTGTCCCTGAGGCAGAATCGGCAGCTCTGGGATGCTGTAGTGCGGCTTCAGCCGATGGGCACAGCGCTCCAAAAACTCAACTCGCTCAGGCCGAAAGCCCAGCGTTCGGCCAATGATCCGAGCCTGCTGCGCTAGAGGGTTGCCGACTGGATAAATGAAAGTTGGCTTAAATAGCTCAGCTAGAGCCGACTCGAAACTTCGATTAATTGTCCAGCCCACCTGCGTGTAGCCAGCTTTTAGTTCTGATAGAACAAATAGGTTCATCTCCAGCAGTTGCCAAATCAAGAATTAGGAGTTGAACAGAGCACCATAGAACTCCGCCTGCGCCAGCTTCACATACAGGGCCTCGTGGCGGCTCTAGGCTTCGGCTTTCAGCGCCAGATGTCCAATGTCTTTGCGGTAATACATGCCCTCAAACCGAATTTCCTGCATGGCCAGATAAACTTTTTGCAGCGCTGCCTCCAGATCTGCCCCGGTTGCCGTCACGCCCAGCACCCGCCCGCCGTCCGTCACTAGGGCTTGCTTCAGCCGGGTACCCGCATGAAACACGGTGGCTCCAGCGGCAGCAGCAGCTTCTAACCCGGTAATCACCGCGCCTTTGGGATACTGATCCGGGTAGCCCGGAGCTGCCGCCACGACGCAGACTGCCACCTCTGAGCGCCATTTGAGCGGTGGAAACTGAGCGAGCCGCTGCTGAGCGCAGGCCAACAGCAAAGCCGCTAACGGTGTTTCGAGCAGGGGCAGCACGACTTGGGTTTCAGGATCGCCAAACCGACAGTTGAATTCAATCACGTTAAGTTGGCCCTCTGGCGAAATCATCAGCCCCGCATAGAGCACCCCTCGGTAGTCAATCCCCCGTCGTTGGAGGGCAGCTAGGGCTGGCTCTAGCACCTGCTGCTGAATTTTTTGCATCAGCTCAGGCGTGACAATCGGAGCTGGGGCGTAGGCTCCCATACCGCCTGTATTGGCGCCGCTGTCGCCCTCGCCAATCCGCTTGTGGTCTTGAGCGGGCAGCAGGGGGCGAATCGTCACTCCGTCAGTGACAGCCAGCAGCGAGGCTTCTTGACCGAGCAAACAGTCTTCAATCACAACGCGGGCTCCAGCTGCGCCAAACTGGCCGCTAAAGCAGCGCTCAATCGCCTCAATCGCCTCATCCAGCGTCGCTGCTACCGTCACGCCTTTGCCCGCAGCTAGACCATCTGCCTTGATGACAATCGGCAGCTTTTGCGCCGTCACGTAGTTGATGGCCGCAGCCACAGCCTCGAAGGTTTGGGCTGCCGCAGTTGGGATTTGGGCTTCGGTCATCAGCGCCTTTGCCCAGGCTTTGCTGGCTTCGATTTGGGCACCGGCCTGAGTGGGGCCAAATACAGTCAGGTTCTGAGCCAGCAGATGGTCGGTGATGCCGTCTGCCAGCGGCACTTCTGGGCCAATCACAATCAGCCCAATATTGTTCACTAGCGCCAGCCGACTAATGCCTTCATAGTCATCTAGGGTCATAGCTAGATTGCGACAGCGAGGCAGCAGAGCCGTGCCGCCATTGCCTGGAATGCAAAACACCTCCTGCACAGCCTCAGACTGAAGCAGTTTCCAGGCCAGCGCATGTTCGCGCCCACCGCTGCCGATTACCATGACTTTCACAAGCTCCCCCTCACTGGCAGATATCTGAAAAACTGTTCGAGATTTTCATGTTTTGGCAGAGTTCTGGATTTTGGCAAATTTTGGCACTGGGTTCTAGCAAATTTTGGCAAATTCTTGATTGCTCAGGCGGAACTAAACTGCTGTAACAAGATGTCGTACCAAGATTATGTCATACCATCGAGATGGCGCTTTGATTCATGCTCAACGCATGACGCTGCAAATTTTATGCGACAACTCTGCTTCAGACTCTTCCCGCTACGACCCCGTAATTCACTGCTGCTGGCTTTCTGCGCGCTCAGCCTCGGCTGGTCGATTGGGGTTAGCCCAATCTTGACTCCAGCTTTGGCTCAGGAACTCGACCCGGCGGCAGATCCAAACCCGCCTACCAGCCCAGATGCCACAGATCCGGCAGCCTCCCCGCCTGCGCTTGACCCGACGATCAATCCGCTGGAGCCACAGCCCGACCCGCTGCTGCCCGAACTGGTGGTGGATCGGCCGCTGAGTCCGCAGGAGAAAGACCTGTTGCGGGCGGCTCTGGCCGAACTGCAAGCGCAGGCAGAGGCAAAGCTAGCGGCGGGAGATCTGCCGGGAGCCTGGGAGCTGTTCAACCGCGATCTGCGGCTGCGGCGCTATCTGAGTCCGCGTGAAGAGGTTGCAGCACTGGCGCGAGTCGGAGCCGTGGCTTGGCGCGAGAGCCAGAGCGTTGAGCTGCGGTTCATCACGCTGCGTCTGGAGCAGATTCAGCAGGAGGCCGGACTGCCGCTTGGCCTGCCTGGACTGCCGGGGAACCAGCCTGCGCCTGATGCTGCGCCTGATGCCGCACCTGATGATGCTCCAGGCCAGCCGCCCACCCAGCCGCCCGCCGAGATCGACTATGACCTGCTGCTGGAAATTGCCCAGGCCTATCAGCAAGTTCGGGCTCGCAATCAGGCAGTAGCGCTCTATTCAACGCTGTTTGAGCGCGCTAAGCGGCGGCAGGATACGGCTCAGCAGCAGCAGATTTTGCTGGCGCTAGCCGAGATTCAGCTGGCCTGGTTTGACTATCCGAATGCGGCACTCACCTACGAAGAGCTGCTAACGCTCGCTCGCGCTACCGACAATCGCCAGCAGGAAGTCGAGGCGCTGACTCAGCTCGCGGAGATCTACCAGGAAAACAGTCAGCCGGAGCAGGCGATTGCCGCGCAGCAACAGCTCGTCGAACTTTACCAAAAGCAAAATAATTTTGTCCCGATTCCGGCGATTAAGCTGGCAATGGGGGACAGCCATGCCCAGTTGAATCGACCGGACATGGCTGCAACCAGTTATCAAGAGGCTTTTGCGGTCGCTCGCTCGGTGCAGCAATATGCCTATGCCGCTGATGCGCTCCAGCGGCTCGCCCAGCTCTATCAGACGCTGAATCGCCCTGCGGATGCGCTGGTCGTCTATCAGCTCTTGCTAGATGTGAACCGCCAGTCTTACAACTCGTTTGGCATGATGAACACCTATGACCAGATTGGGCAGCTCTATCAGCTAGAGGGTGAACGGGCGCAGGCGGTGGCGGCATTTCAGCAAGGGCTACAGATTGCTCAGCAGTTGAAGTACCGAGTCGAGTATTTTGACGCTCAGATCCAGCAAGCTACTCAGTAATCAGCCTGCTCAGGAATGAGGCGAGACCCAATGAGGCGAGACCCAATGAGGCAAGACCCAATGAGGCGAGGCAATCATGACGAGTTCTGTCCCTGACTGGCTGAGAGGGCTGTGGAAGCGAATTTCCATCGAAACCGCAGATGGACAGATTGGCAGCCAAACGCAGGTCTTTTACCTGCAAACCTCTGCCTGCTTTGGCGATCTGCGTCTGCCGATCGACCGTCCTGACCTCAGACAGGCTAGCTTTGCCTCACTCACTTCCGAAGAGGCTCTGGCTTTGGCGCAGCAGCAGGGTTTTGCAGGCATTGCTCAGTTTAAGCAAGACCAGTTTAAGCAAGGCCAGTGTGAATGGCTGAGATACATTGACTATCAGCCGTCGCAGCCCGATCGAGATCTAGGCTTGCTGTACTGGCAGGACGATATCTTGATTGAAGACGGCGTAGATCAGGTCTACCGCGAGCAGTGGCGCAAAGTTGACGATGGCGCTGGCGACTACACGGCACTGGTCTGGGCAGAAGGTGCAGAAGATGTCACCTGGCAGGCCAGTCTGGTGATTGCTGGAGACTATTTTATCTATAGCCAAAATCGTCCGGTTGCCCTGCCTGCTGCAAATGCTTTGAGCGACTGTTTGGCGACTGCGACTACGCTGCAAGACCAGCAAACCTATCTCGGCTGCGAAATCTCGTTTGGCCGATGTCAAGCCGGTCGAGAGCCGTGGGAAATTCAGCGCTCGACGCTGCCCTGGCGAGAAAGCACTGCCCTCTGGTCGCCTTCAGACCTGACGGTTGATCTGGTGCAGCAGCGAGTTCTGCAAACTGTACCTCAGGCAGATCAGCGGGGAGCCTGTCCGGTTCGAGTCTGGGAAATTCGAGAATGGGGGACGGGCAGAGCGTTCCAAGCCTAGCTGGCGTTTCTGCTCCCATTCCTGGGGGATTATGCGGCGCTGGCGGCCATCGAGCGGACTGTAAGAAGATCGCTAAGAAGATCGCTGAGCCGCATCATGAAACCCTGACAGGCGCGACACAGCTTATGACTAAAAACGATCGGCTCAGCCCCTTCAAACCCACCGCGCTGAACTCGTTTGAGGCTCTAGAATAAAGGCTAACGGCTGCAAATTTAGAGTCTCGACAGGAAGCCCATCTCAGACTTAGACTGAACAATATCCGCAACGCTTGTGCATCAGCAGATACAGAATAGATACAGAATTAGGTTGACCTAAAAGTATGCGTAAAGTCCTTCCCTCCCCGCTGCAAACACCTGTGATCGCTCCGGTTGTCCTGCCTCAAGTCACCCCGACTCGCGCTACGGGGGCTTTCGCGCTAATGGACAGCCTCAGACGGCACGGGGTCGAGCATATTTTTGGCTATCCCGGCGGCGCAATTCTACCCATCTATGACGAGCTGTACCGCAGCGAAGCAGCAGGCCATGTGCGGCACATCTTGGTGCGACACGAACAGGGCGCGGCTCATGCGGCCGACGGCTATGCGCGAGCAACCGGGAAGGTCGGAGTTTGCTTTGGCACCTCTGGCCCCGGCGCGACGAATTTGGTCACCGGGATAGCCACCGCTCAGATGGACTCGATCCCGATGGTGATTATCACAGGTCAGGTGCCGCGTCCGGCAATTGGCAGTGATGCTTTTCAAGAAACCGACATCTACGGGATCACGCTGCCAATTGTCAAGCATTCCTATGTGGTTCGCGACCCGCGTCAGATGGCGCAGACGGTGGCTGACGCATTTCACATTGCGGCAACTGGTCGTCCGGGGCCCGTCTTGATTGACATCCCCAAAGATGTCGGGGTTGAGGAATTTGACTATCTGCCGGTTGAGCCAGATCAGGTGCGGCTTCCCGGCTATCGTCCTACGGTTAAAGGCAATCCACGCCAGATCATCCAGGCGCTGAAGCTGATCCGCGAAGCCGAGCGCCCGCTGCTCTATGTGGGTGGCGGCGCGATTTCGGCCAATGCCCATGCCGAGGTGCAAGAGCTGGCCGAGCGCTACAGCCTGCCCGTAACTACGACGCTGATGGGGCTGGGCATCTTTGACGAGCACCACCCGCTCTCGGTTGGAATGCTGGGGATGCACGGTACGGCCTATGCCAACTTTGCCGTCACCGACTGCGATTTGCTGATTGCGGTAGGAGCCAGATTTGATGACCGAGTGACGGGCAAGCTCGACGAGTTTGCGGCGCGCGCCAAGGTGATCCATATCGACATTGACCCGGCAGAAGTTGGCAAAAACCGTGTCCCGGAGGTGCCGATTGTGGGCGATGTGCGGCAGGTGCTAATTGACCTGCTCCAGCGCGATGCAGAAGACAGCAAGCCCGTGAATCCCGACCAGACGCGGAGCTGGCTGCAACGCATCGACCGCTGGCGCAAAGACTACCCGTTGCTGGCTCCGAGCTACCCTGACCAGATTTCGCCGCAAGAAGTAATTGCCGAGGTGGGTCGTCAGGCTCCCAACGCCTTTTTTAGCACCGATGTTGGGCAGCATCAGATGTGGGCGGCGCAGTTTTTGAAGATGGGGCCGCGTCGCTGGCTCTCTAGCGCCGGACTGGGAACCATGGGCTTCGGGATGCCCGCCGCGATGGGCGCAAAGGTGGCCATGCCCAATGAACAGGTAGTTTGCATTAGCGGCGATGCCAGCTTTCAGATGAACTGCCAAGAGCTGGGAACGCTGGGGCAATACGGCATTGCGGTCAAAACCGTGATTGTCAACAACGGCTGGCAGGGCATGGTGCGGCAGTGGCAGGAAGCCTTCTACGGCGAGCGCTACTCTTCCTCCAACATGGAGCCAGGAATGCCAGACTTTGTGATGCTGGCGCAAGCCTTTGGGGTGAAGGGAATGATTGTCGAGGCGCGCGACGAGCTGGAGGGCGCGATTGCCGAAATGCTGGCGCACAGCGGCCCCGTGCTGCTCGACGTGCGAGTAAAGCGGGATGAAAACTGCTACCCGATGGTGGCTCCCGGCAAGAGCAATGCCCAAATGGTGGGACTCCCTCAGCAGCCAGAGCAGCTATCCTCTGAGCCAGTGGCCTGCGGCAGCTGCGGCGCTGAAAATATGCCCCAAAACAAGTTCTGCCCGGAGTGCGGCACGAAGCTGTAGAGAGGCTATAGACCAGATCCTATCTAGACGCTCACCATCCGCGCCTGCACTTCTAAGTGGAGCAGCAGCGCGTTGATATCTGCCGGATTTACGCCGCCGATGCGAGCCGCTTGGCCAACCGTCAGCGGCTTGAGCTTTGATAGCTTCTCGCGTGATTCCTTCGAGAGTGTGCTGATTGCC
Organism: Pegethrix bostrychoides GSE-TBD4-15B; assembly: GCA_019359155.1. Taxonomy (GTDB): domain Bacteria; phylum Cyanobacteriota; class Cyanobacteriia; order Elainellales; family Elainellaceae; genus Elainella; species Elainella bostrychoides. Next base: position 2,102 of record JAHHHV010000076.1, on the reverse strand, counting down.
TCGTAGTCCAAATCCGCAGGCAGAGGCCGATTGGTCTGGCGGGCAACTTGATCAATCTGGTTCTGCTGGCGCTGCAAATAGCCCGCATATTTGATCTCAATTTCAGCTCCTTCGCGTTCTGCCTGCGACAGAGCTGCATTTCCCAGACCGTAGCGATCTAGATCCGCCATGTGAAACCCTGGACGACGCAGCAGATCTGCCAGCGTAATTGAGCCTTTGATCGCCTCTCGCATTTCAGCCAAAATCTGCTGCCCCAATGGCTCATGCTCTTTAATTCTGGTGCCGTGCAGCCGCTCTTTTTCAGCAGTAATATTGGCCTGCTTGCGCTCAAATAGCCCCCAGCGGCGGTCGTCAATTAGCCCTAGCTCGCGGCCTAGCGGCGTGAGCCGCTGATCGGCGTTGTCTGAGCGCAGCAGCAGCCGATATTCTGAGCGCGAGGTGAGCATCCGATACGGCTCGCGCAGGTCTTTGGTGCAGAGGTCATCCAGCAGCGTGCCAATATAGCTCTGCTCGCGCGGCAGAATGATCATCGGCTGGTTTTGCACCAGTCTGGCGGCGTTGATGCCTGCGACCAAGCCCTGGGCGGCGGCTTCTTCGTAGCCCGTTGTGCCGTTGATCTGCCCCGCGCAAAATAGACCTGCGATCTTTTTGGTCATCAGGGTCGGGTAGCACTGTGTGGCGGGCAGATAGTCATATTCCACCGCATAGGCGGGTCGCAGCATGACGCAGTTTTCTAGACCGGGCAGCGACCGCAGCATTTGGAGCTGGAGCGTTTCGGGTAGGCCAGTTGAAAATCCCTGAATATAGAGTTCGGGGCTGTCGCGGCCTTCGGGTTCAATAAAGATCTGGTGCGAGTCTTTGTCGGCAAACCGGACGATTTTGTCTTCGATGCTGGGGCAATAGCGCGGCCCTTTGGCATCCACCCAGCCACCGTAGACGGGCGAGAGATGCAGGTTCTCTCGAATTAGCTGATGCGTCTCTGGGGTGGTGCGGGTAAGGTAGCAAGGGATCTGCTCGCGCTCCACCCAAGCTGCTGGGTCATAGCTAAACCAGCGAACTTCGGCATCTCCGGGCTGCGGCTCAAGCTGGCTGTAGTCTACCGAGCGGCGATCAACGCGGGCGGGCGTGCCGGTTTTTAGCCGTCCGGTTTCAAAGCCGAGTCGGGTCAACGTCTGGGTCAGTCCTTCGGCGGCAAACTCTCCAGCGCGGCCTGCGGCCATTGAGCGATCCCCCACCCAAATCCGCCCGCCCAAAAACGTGCCAGTGGTCAAAATCACGGCCTTGCAGCCAAAGGCTACGCCAAAGTAAGTTTCTACCCCGGCCACTTCGCCTGTTTTGTTCAGCACCAGATCGACGACCATGCCTTCGCGCACGGAGAGGTTGGGCTGGTTTTCGACGATTGTTTTCATGACCGAGGTATATTCGCGCTTGTCGGTCTGTGCTCGCAGCGCCCAAACTGCTGGCCCGCGCGAGATGTTGAGCACGCGCTTTTGCAAATAGGTGCGGTCGGCCATTTTGCCCAGCTCGCCGCCCAGCGCATCAATTTCATGCGTCACCTGAGACTTGGCGGGGCCGCCCACCGCCGGATTGCAGGGCTGCCAAGCAATTTTGTCGAGGTTGAGCGTCAGCAGCAGGGTGCGGCAGCCTAATCGCGCTGAAGCTAGCGCCGCTTCGCAGCCCGCATGACCTCCGCCCACCACAATCACATCAAACTCGTCTTGAAAGTTGGCCTGAGAAAAACCAGTCTGAGATTCGACCATTGGCGCTAAGCCTATCGGAACTGCCATCACGATTTCATTTTAGCTGTTTATTTTTGCCGGGGTTCAGGAGAGCCTCGATGCCGAACAAACAACCCGAAAACCGTCGAGGTTGTCGCGGGATCCCGAATCAGTGTTGATGCGAGAGGCAGAGCGGCAGTCCCGAGGATCGTCGCCCCAAGAACCGCCCCGCAGAACGTAGAATGCTTGCTCTGAAGGCATTAGACTTAATCTGTAATAGAGGTAAGATGTTCATCAGAGAAGACGCTCAGATTCTGGGAGCCTGCCATGCTCAGCTATGCCCTAGTCCAGCACAAACCCCGCATCCTCAATAGCCTCACAGGA
>JAHHHV010000075.1 GCA_019359155.1 Pegethrix bostrychoides GSE-TBD4-15B | reverse complement strand
ATCTACTCAAACAACCGACATTGTAAAAGTACCAAAAGCGCTCCTAGACTGCTGGTCTAGCCTCTTGTGCTACGCAGCCTAGATGGATAAAGTCGAGCTAAGGTTAAAACAGTTAAAACACTAGGCCAAAACAGGGGCAGGTTCATAGAGATACTCGAACCAGTTGCCTTCTGGATCGCGGCCATAGAATGAAGCCGTACCGTCTCGATGCTCGTGAATTTCGCTCAGATGCACCCCTGCAGCCTTAAGTTGTTCATAGGCTACTTCGACCTCAGCACGTTCGTGAAAGATAAAGCCAAAGTGAGGGCCAGACTGGCTGTAAAGCGGACTTAGCAAGGCCAGTCCGTCCTCACCTGCTTTGAGATAGGCCCAGTCAGCATCTCTCCAGACTAGATCCATCCCCAAGTTTTGGTAGAACTGAGTTGCCCGGTCTAAATCCTGAACAGAAATTGCGACATGCCCGATTCGCTTAAGTTTCATAGGGTTTAATGCCAGCTCGATAGCTCTGTTGATTGCTCTTTTTATTGTAAAGCTAAAGCAGAAAGCTAAGGCAGCTCGCCATCAGCCAGAAAACAAGCTGAAGGCCAATCCACGATAAGCTGAGAGAGACAGCGGAGAGGAAAGTTTATGAACGGGTTAATGCAGCGCTTGAGTCGGTCGCTAAATCGGTGGCTGACGCTGGGGATTACGGTTTGCTGGACAACCCTGGGGCTGTGGCTAGGCAGCTGGGCGTTTACTCCAGCAGCGCTAGCCGTTATCCAGATTAAGCTGAGCGATATTGACTATCATGACTGTCCGGCAGAAATAGCTGTCGGGACAATCGCCGCAGGTAGCCCTCTAGCCGCCAGCTGCTATATCGTGACGGGCAAAGCCGAAAATACTTCGGGAAAGCCGATTGTGAATGCCGATATCTTTGGTCGCATCTATGATGCCAACGATAATCCGGTGCTGCAAAACCGGACGCGGCTGGGATCGATTGCAGAAGTTCCTCCCGGCACCAGCGAGTTTGAGCTGCGGATTTCGGTGCCCGCCAATCAGCCAACGCCGCTCAAGCTGATGCAGTTTAAAGCGTCCGGCTTTGTTGGCACAGTTAGGCGCTAGTCTCCTACTGCTAGCTTAAAGCGACTCAAGAAGCGACTCAAGAAGCGACTCAAGAAGCGACTCAAGGCCCTAGCGCAACCGCAGCGGACAGGAACGCTGTCCAACTGAGCGCAGCACGACTTCGAGCAAGCCGGGGAAGAGTGCGTTGAGATCCGACTGGCGCAGCGAGTTGAGATGCTGAGTCCCCTCTTTGCGACAGCAGAGCACGCCCGCTTCGCGCAGGACACGCAGATGGTGAGACATGGTAGATTTAGGCACCTGGCAGTCGAGCGCCGCGCAGGACAGCTCGCCTCGTTCAGCCAGAGACTTCACAATTTCCAGCCGTACCGGATCGCCTAGCGCGTAGAGCACGCCTGCCAGCGAGATATCTTTTTGATCAGGATGGAAAACCAGTCTCATGACTCTAGTCTATCGAAATAAAACTGTCCAATTAAAACTGTCCAATTAAAACTCGCGGACAAGCTCTGGCTTTTAAGTTCGCGCTAGCGCTAGATATCAGCTGGCAGTTGGATTTTTTAACAGTTGCATTATGGCACAAATTAGACTATATTCTAGTTGTTCGAGATTTTCGAAATATAAAACAACTAATTTAGGAGGCAGTGATGTCATCCGTATCTCCGGTAACCGACGCATCGTTTGAGCAGGACGTTTTGAAGAGCGAGGTTCCTGTCCTTGTAGACTTTTGGGCACCTTGGTGTGGGCCATGTCGGATGGTCGCCCCGATTGTTGAAGAAATCGCGGGTCAATTTGGCGAAAAGATTAAGGTCGTGAAGCTTGACACGGATCAAAATCCGGGCGTGGCCAGTCAATACGGCATCCGCAGCATCCCGACGCTGATGGTGTTTAAGGCTGGGCAAAAGGTCGATATGGTGGTGGGAGCGGTTCCTAAATCTACCATCGCCTCCACTCTGGAAAAGCACCTCTAAATTTGCCAAGCGCCGCTTCGTTGACCTGACTCGGAGCTAGATAGATTAGCACTCTCATCAGCTGATCAATCAATGCTCCGTAAAAGTTCTTTGTATGAAAAATTTAAAGTATTTTTTAAGCTTCCTTAAACATCTTAAAACTGTTCACTGATTAGAATAGCACCACTCAGTAGGACTACAGCACTATGACAACTGATCTATTCTCACCGATTCAACTCGGTCGCTATCATTTGCCCAATCGGATTATTATGGCACCGCTGACGCGCAACCGAGCAGGTGCAGGCAATGTGCCTCAGGCGTTGAACGTTCTGTATTATGAGCAGCGCGCCTCGGCTGGCCTGATTATCAGCGAAGCGACTCAGATTTCGCCGCATGGTGTGGGCTATCCGGCAACTCCCGGCATTCATTCAGCTGAGCAAATTGCGGGCTGGAAGCAGGTTACGCAAGCTGTCCATGCCAAAGGCGGGCGGATCTTTTTACAGCTTTGGCATACCGGGCGGATTTCGCATCCTTCGCTCTTGCCCAACGGCGAACAGCCAGTCTCGGCCAGTGCCATTGCGGCTGAGGGCATGGCCAGCACCTACGAGGGCGAGCAGCCGTTTGTTGCCCCGCGCGCCTTGGAGACCACCGAAATACCGACCATCATCGAAATGTATCGCCAAGGAGCCGCTAACGCTCTAGAGGCTGGGTTCGACGGCGTGGAAGTCCACAACGCCAACGGCTACCTGCTCGACCAGTTTTTGCGGGACGGCGTAAACCAGCGCACTGACGCATATGGCGGCTCAATTGCCAATCGCGCTCGTCTGCCGCTGGCGGTGCTGGAGGCTGTGATTGAGGTTTGGGGCGCTGATCGGGTCGGGATTCGGCTCTCGCCCAGCAGCACCTTTAACAGCATGAGCGACTCTGATCCAGAACAGCATTTTGGCTATTTTGTAGAGCAGCTCAACCGCTACAATCTCGCCTATCTACATCTGCTAGAGCCGAGCGAGTCCGATTTGCGGCATGGTGGCAAGCCAGTCCCCACAAGCTATTTTCGGCCGCTCTATCACGGCAATCTCATGGTCAACTGGGACTACGATTTTGCTCAAGGTCAGGCGGTGATTGCGAACGGCGAGGCTGATCTAGTGTCCTACGGCAAGCTGTTTATCTCGAATCCAGATTTGCCAGAGCGCTTCCGGCGTAACGCCCCACTGACTCCGTTTGATCCGGCAACGTTCTATGGCGGCGGCGCGGTGGGCTACACGGACTATCCCAGCTTACCGGACTCCAGCGTACCCGACTCCAGCTTGCAGGACTCCAGCTTGCAGGAGCAGCAGATTTCTAGCTAGCGGCGGACGCTGCTCGTTAGGGTAGCTAGCGTTTGCAGATCGGGAATTGTCAAGTCTGCTTCAGCCTCAGCGACTGGCGTTGCGCCTGCTCCGGCCTGCGACTGGCGGCGATTTACCCAAACGGTGGAGAGTCCGAGCGAACTGGCCGGCTGGATGTCATGGTGAACGCTCTGAGCTACATGTAAGATCTGGTCTTGCGGCAGACCCACCCGCTGCATCATCACCTGAAAGTTTTGCAGGGCGGGCTTGTAGCTACCGATCTGTTCGGCTGTGATCACGTCGTCAAACGCAACTTGCAGATGCTTGGCGCTGCCAGCAAAGAGAGCATCGTCTACGTTTGAGAGAATGACTAGCCGATACTGCTGCTGAAGCTGCCGTAAGGCTGCGACCGTATCTTCAAACGGCAGCCAGTTTTGAATTGAATCGGGCAGGGCGGCGGTTTCTTCGGGCTCGGGCTGAAAGTTGAACCGCTGGCCAAACTGCTCGACAACCCCTTCTAAAATCTGGCGATAAGGCCGATATGCGCCTGCCTCCAGCTCAGCCTCGATTGCGGCATATTCCGTCAAGATCTGGTCGTCTGCCAGCTGGATTTGATGTGCGGTTAGGAGAGGACGCAGAGCGTTCAAAATTCCACTCTCCCAGTCAATTAGTGTTCCGTAGCAGTCAAAGGTCAATACTTTATAGCGCTTAAAGTCTAGCATTCGATCACTCCTCATTTAATTCTCCGCTTGTTTTTCTGTATGTCTTTCTATTTGACGCAGCTGCTCGACGAGCATTGCCCCATCGCTGTTGTGATCTTTGGCAACTTGGGCGGCCAGTTCCGCATTGCCAGAGACAATTGCCGCCACTAGCTGCTGATGCTCTGCCACAATCTGAGTCAGGTTAGGCCGGAGGGCATTGCTGGCCATAATGTAGAGGCGAATCTGCTGCTCGACAATTCTGTATTGAGCTTGCAGCCGTCGATGCGCTGAAATTGCGACGATCTCTTGGTGCAGCACAAAATCTGCATCGGCTAGCTCCTGCCAACTCTGATGCTCTGCCGCCCTCGCCAGCGCCTCCAAGCCTGACTGCAATGCCTGAACGCGCTGCGGCGTAATCTGATCACAGGCGAGCCGAGCCGCTAGACTTTCTAGCGCCTGCCGCAAGGTATATAGCTCCCAAGCATCCTGCGAGCTGAGGCTACAGACCGCACAGCCGCGATAGGGAGACTGGACGACCAGTCCTTCATGGGTGAGCTGCTGCAAGGCGGAGCGAATCGTGCCCCGGCTGAGGCTAAACTGAGCTGCCAGATCGACTTCCAACAGTCGCGTTCCCGGAGCAAAACGGCCTTTGAGAATTTGCTCGCGCAGCAGATCGGCAGCCTGCATATCAAGACTGCGCGGCGTGATGGTAAGGCTAGGTTGAGTCATGGTTTATTGTCGATAGCTGGGGGCTTCGCGGTCGAGCAGTCGGAGTAGCGCCTGCCATTGCAGCTCGCCAAGCTGCTCACTCTCCTGCTGCCTTGCCGACTTTTCGCAAACTGCGGGCGTAGGCTCGATCAGGGGACTGCCCGTAGACTGGGCGCGAATCTGAACTTCGCAGGCTTTTTCCATGTAGTATGCCAGGTGAAACGCCTCGGCTACCGTGCGTCCCACAGCTAGTAACCCATGATTTCGCATTAGCATCACTTTTTTGTTGCCCAGATGGTTCACCAAACGCTCCTGTTCGTCCAGCTCTAGCGAAACTCCTTCATAGTCGTGATAGGCAACTCGGTTGTAGAATTGCAGCCCGATTTGGCAGAGCGGCAGCAGGCCAGATTGCAGAGCCGAAACGGCCATTACATAGGGCGAATGGGTATGCAAGACGCAGCCCGCATCTGGACGAGCCGGATAGATGGCGCTATGGATCACAAATCCGGCGGGGTTAATTTGCCATGCGGTTGGCTCAATGCTGTCATCCGATAGAACTTCACCCTGCAAATTGACCTTGACGAGACTAGAAGCCGTGATTTCTTCAAACAGCAGGCCGTAGGGATTGATTAAAAAATGCTCAGATCCCGGCAGCCTTACGGAAATATGCGTCTCAATGAGATCAGCCATTTTGAACCGAGCAATCAGGCGATAGGCAGCGGCTAGATCCAAGCGCAGCGATGACTCGTCGGCTGGCTGTGGCGGCAGTGCATGGGGCAGATCGCCTGGGCGGGCGATGTTTTGCAGCATAGATGCTTCCCGGTAACGATGATTCACAGCATAAGCAGATCTTTGCTGATTGTCAACAATCTACAGGTTATCTGTAACGCCGAGCTGGCAATCCAAACAGCTACACTGATAGGCCAGAGGCGGAGACTCTGATTCAGATTTGTCTATCGCTGCCACCATTGCTGCCACAATCGCTGCCACCATGACGCTGACGCGAGCCGATCTCGAAACTGGACGACTACAAAAGCTGCTAGCGCGAGCCGACTTGGGGCTACGGGTTTGGACAGAAGCCGAGCTGCAAGCTTCAATTGAGCAAACTCTGCGCCAAAACCCCAGCGATCAGGTTTGGGTGTTTGCCTATGGCTCGCTGATCTGGAACCCGGTCATGCACTATCTAGAGCGGCAGGTGGGCAAAATGCATGGGTGGCACCGCCGCTTCTGCCTTTGGACTCCGCTAGGGCGCGGCACACCCGAAAACCCAGGGCTGATGCTGGGACTTGATCGGGGCGGCTGCTGTCGCGGCATTGTCTATCAAATTGCGCCAGAGCTGGTGCGCTCCGAGCTGCTCTTACTCTGGCGGCGCGAAATGGTGGTTGGCTCCTATATCCCGCGCTGGGTGAAGGTGAATACGCCAGAGGGCAGCCTGTTTGCAATTGCTTTTTTAATCAATCGCAGCCTGCCTTCCTATGCGGGCGAGCTAGACTTTGCCACGACGGTTCATCATCTAGCCACCGCTCAGGGCGAACTCGGCTCTGCGGCTGACTACCTCGACCAGACGGTGACTGGACTGAAGCAGGCCAAGATCTACGACCGGGGCTTGCTGAACTTGCAGCGACAGGTAATGGCTCAGCGCTCGCCGTGAGCTGCATCGGCTGAGTTGGCTGAGCGAACCGAGTCTACTGAGTGAGGCACCAGGCTATATAGCCCTGACAGCAGCACCCAGTGAGTGAGGTTGATCCGAACGTCATAGAAGGTGACATCAAACAGCGCAAAAGCCAAGCAGCCCCAAAAAGCCAGCAGGTAGGCCAGCAGCAGCGCCCGTTCAGCTGGCGGGGCAGTCTTGAGCTGCTGCAAGGCTCGAACGCAAATTCTGCCGACTAGCCAGCAAAACAGCAGCAGCACCGGTATACCTGCCTCAACCGCCAGCAGCAGCCAGAAGTTGTGCGGATGGGCGATGTACTCGTACTCCGGAATCAGTCCGGGCGGATATTGCAGCTTGAAGTTGCCTAAGCCCCAGCCCAGCCAGGGACGCTGCGCCAGCAGATCTAACGCAAAGTGCCAGACCCCTAGGCGCGGATCGCTGGCCCAGTCGATTTGGTTCAGGTTACGTCCGCCCACGCCCAGCCCAACCGCTGCGGACAGCAAGCCGACTGCGCCCAGCCCCAGCATGATCCGGCTCGCAGACGTGAACAGGCTAAAAATCAAAAGCTGCGAGAATGCCACCAGCAGACCGTTTCGTGACCCGGACGCAAAAACTCCCAGCAGGCAAGAGCAGCTGCCGAAGTAGATCAGCGCAGTTTGCCAGGAAAATTTGCGTTTAGGTTGACCCGCCGCCACCGCATTGATCCGACTGTACAGAATCATCCCTAGCCCTAGCCCCAACACCAGCACCAGATAGGCCGCCAGCGCATTAGGATGGCCAAACATCACCATGGCGCGCTCTTTATGCGGACGGGCTCGAAACCAGCGCGACAGCTCGGTGCGCTTCAGCCATGCCGGGATTTGGGGTGCGCGCAGCAGATACTCAACAGCCGCCATGAGGTTGATTGGGATCGCGGCAATTACCACGTCAGTGGCAACTCGTGCCAAGGGCGCTGTGCCGTTGAGTAAATAAGGTAGCACCGTAAACAGCAGCAGATACGGATAAAAGTTGAAGAGCTGCAAAAACGCCTCGCCCCGGTTGGCAGCAAACAGGCAGCTCAGCCAGAGCAGACCCGTAATGAGCAAGACCAGATTGCGCGTCGTGGCATCGAGCGCCGAGCGCCGAAACTTCGCCCAGAGCAGGCCAATCACCGCCGCAAGCCCCGGAAATACCGCAAAAATCAGGTACGGGAAGCTAACAAAGCTAAAGCGAAACAGCCGCCAAATGAAGAGGGTTGATGAGCGAGCCGATGCAGTTAACCGCAGCATAGATGAGTGGATAAGCGGTGAATAAGCCGTAAGTCAGCGGGTTAATAAGCCCCCTCGCCCGTCAGCACTACCCAAACTGTCCGCAGCAAAATATAGACATCCAGCCAGACCGACCAGTTGCGGACATAGTAGGCATCTAGGCTGACCCGCTCTTCGTAGGTGATGTTGTTACGTCCCGAAACCTGCCACAGCCCCGTCAGCCCCGGAATCACCTTGACGTAGAGCGGAAACTTATCGCCATATCGCGGGATCTCTTCGTCGACAATCGGGCGCGGCCCCACCAGACTCATTTCGCCCCGCAAAATATTCCAGAGCTGCGGCAGTTCATCCAGGCTCGTGCGCCGCAAAAACCGACCAATGGGGGTGACGCGCGGATCTCGCTTCAGCTTGTGGTCACGCTCCCAGGCTTCCTGCTGCTCCGGGTGGCGCTCTAGATAGTCCTTCAGCGCCTCGTCCGCGTTCTGCACCATTGTCCGAAACTTCCAGGCTTTGAACTGCTCGCCGTTTTGACCAATCCGCAGCTGGCTGTAGAACACTGAGCCATGCGAATCCAGCTTGACCAGCAGCGCAATCAGCAGAATCAGCGGCAGCACCAGCAGCCCGCCCACCAGCGTCGCAGCCAGATCAATCGAAAACTTGGCGAGGCGCGGCCCCGGCAGCAGCAGCCTTTGGCGAACTTCCAAGCCCAGCAGGCCGCCCATATCTTTGGCTTCCACCCAAAGGCTAGAAAACTCAAACAGATCGGGAATCACCAGCAAATGCGCGAAGCTGCTGCCATAGCGCTCCAGCAGGCTCAAAAGCCGATCGCGCGGTACACCTGGCATCGCCACGATCGCATAGGGAATTTTCCGGGTCTGAGCCAGTCCAGGAGCCAGCTCCACGCCGCCAACAACCGGCACGCCATGCAGCGTCCCATGCTTTTGCGGGTCGTCATCCAGCACCAGCACCGGCCTCAAGCCCGTGCCCGGACGACGCTTCAGCGTGCGGATCACCATGCTGCCCGTCTTGCCAGCCCCCAAAATCATCACCGGGTAGCCCCACCAGCGCTTGCGGGCAAACAGCAGCCGCATCGTCGCTCGGCAGGCAATCACCAGCAGCACCGACAGCACCCAGGCCATCACGAACACGCCGCGCGAATAGATCTCACCCTCGCGCCGCATAAATACCATCGCCGCCAGCACCAGATACATTAGCGTCGTGGTCAGGCAGATCCAGCGCATTTCGTCTACCGGACTCATCGCCACGCCGGGATATAGCCCCACCAGCGCATAGGCCGCCACAAACAGACCCAGAATCGGGAACATCTGCCAGTAGAGCGACGGCGGAAACTGACCGTCAAAGGCGAGTCGGGTAGAGACGGCAGCCGTGCCGGCCATAGCCAAAGCCAGCAAGTCAGAGCCAATCATTACGGCATAGGTCGGCCAAGAGCGCGTCGAAAGCGTCAGCGCCACGAGCGTTGGAGATAGCGTGCGGTTCAGCTGCATTACGGTTAGATACTCCTCACGCTAATACTGTAGGGCATCAAGCTGAGATTCTGGCCGAAATTCTGGCCGAAATTCTGCGGATTTGCGCTCGATGAAGCCGAGTAGCTCTTGCTGAAACCGCTCTGGCCGGAACCGCTCGGCGTTGTTGCTCAGCTTCTCGACTGGAAACTCTAGTCGCCCAGACTGTAACCCCGCCTCAAAAGTTCTGACTGCTGCCATAAGCGACTCGACGCTTTGCTCCGGGAACAGCAGCCCCGTGCCGGGTTGGACGATTTCGACAGCGCCGCCTTTGCCGTAGGCAATCACGGGCGCACCCGCAGCCTGAGCCTCCACCAGTGAAATGCCAAAATCTTCAGCCGCCGCGAACACAAAGGCTTTGCAGCGCTGCATCAGGTCAATCACGCTGGCTTCTGGCTGAGGGCCGAGAATCTGGACGTTGGAGCTTGCCAATGCCCGCAAAGTATCGCGCTCTGCTCCATCGCCCACGACAATCAGCGGCAACCCGAGCTGATTGAAGGCGCGGACAATCAAGCCCACCTGCTTGTAGGGCACAAACCGCGACAGCACAAAATAAAAGTCATCGCGCGCCGCTTTCGGCCTAAACCGCTCAACGGCCACGGGCGGGTAGATGACCTCAGCCTCGCGGCGGTAAGTTTTGCGAATGCGCCGCGCCACATACTGCGAGTTAGCGACAAAGTAGTCGACCCGATTGGCGGTGCTCAGATCCCAAAGCCGCAGGTAGTGCAACACCAAATGCGTGAGAGCCGCCTTGAGGCCGCGCGTCAGGTTAGCGCCTTTGAGATATTGCTGCTGCAAGTCCCAGGCGTAGCGAATCGGCGTATGCATATAGCAAATATGCAGCTGGTCGGCGCGGGTCAGCACGCCCTTGGCCACCGCATGATTGCTGGAGAGAATCAAATCATAGTCTGAGAGATCAAACTGCTCAATCGCCAGCGGCATCAGCGGCAGGTAGGCGCGAAAGCGCGGATTGGCAAACGGCAACTGCTGCAAAAACGAGGTGGTAACTGGGCGATGTTGAATAAAAAACTTTAGCTCATCCGGCAAAAACTCGACCAGGCTAAACAGGTCGGCATCGGGATAGAGCAGCAGCATCTGCTCTGCCACGCGCTCTGATCCGGCGTAAGTGACCAGCCACTCATGTACGACCGCTGTCCGCATCTCGCTCCACCCAACCTCACAACCTGACTTCTACAGTACTCGCTTCGTGCCGCTCACATTGATTTGAGCAGTCGCCGGATTTGAGAATAATAGGGGAACTTGGCGGCTGGCCATAGCTGCGTCACCCTGGCTGGGTTACTCTGTTTTCATTCGGTTGGCCAGAGTTTTGCCGGAGTTTTGCCAGAGTTTTGCCGGAATCTTATCGGAGAGAACCCCTTGCCCGAATCAATTACCCAGGTGCAGCCCCCGCTAGCCTTTATTGCCCCAGACTTTAACCCACTGGTCTATCAGACTGCCCGAACGCTGCTGCCGCTCTGGACGCGCTGGCGAGTCAAAATAGCCGAAATCGAAGTCCGCAATCCAGAGCGCCTCGTAGAGCTATACCGCCAGTTTCAGGCGGGCGAGTCACGGTTCATGATCGCCTTTCGCCACCCCAGCGTCAACGACCCGTTTTGCCTGCTGAATTTGCTGTCGCAGGCTGTGCCAGCTGCCGCCAAAGCCCAGGGCGTAGCGCTGAAGCAGCCCATTCACGCCCATTTTGTCTACGATCGCGGCATTCCGCTCTGGGCAGGTTCGCAGGTGGGCTGGTTTTTCTCGCAGCTGGGCGGCACGCCAATTCGCCGGGGCGGGGTCGATTTGGCGGGGCTGCGCTCAGTTCGCCACCTGTTTGCCAACGGTCAATTCCCGATGATGGCGGCCCCCGAAGGCGCAACCAACGGCCATACTGAAATTGTCAGCCCGATCGAACCCGGCATCGCCCAGTTTGGCTTCTGGTGCGCTGAAGATCTCAAAAAAGCCGGTCGCTCTGAGCAAGTCTTCATTGTGCCGCTGGGCATCCGGTATCACTACATCACGCCGCCTTGGCAGGCGATAGAAACCCTGCTGGATCAGCTCGAAGCCGACTGTGGCCTGCCGCTCTGCAATGAGGCGAATCTGCCGCAGATTACCGCCTCCATTCAACCAGAACATCTGCTGCTCTATCGGCGGCTGCTGAGGCTGGGCGAGCATTTGCTCTCGCTGATGGAGCGCTTCTACAGCAAGTTTTATCACCAGGATTTGACGCTATCTGTACCGCTGCCCGCCTCCCGCAACGCGCAGATCACGCTGCGCCTACAGGCATTGCTCAACGCCGCGCTGACCGTAGCCGAGCAGTTTTTGGGGCTGCCCGCCAAAGGCAGCGTTACCGACCGCTGTCGCCGGATAGAGCAGGCGGGCTGGGAGCGAATTTTTCGCGAAGACCTAGAACCTAACGCGCCTGCCGCCGAGCGGGGGCTAGCCGACCGGATTGCCGAAGAAGCCGACCTGCGACTCTGGCATATGCGGCTCGTTGAGTCTTTTGTCAGCGTCACGGGACATTACATTCTCGAAAAGCCAACCGCTAACCGTCTGGCCGAAACGCTGCTGCTGATCTGGGATACGGTCACGAAGCTGAAGCGCCAGGATGCCACGGCGCGCCCGCTGCTAGGACGGCAGAGAGCTGAACTCACCGTCGGCGAGCCAATTGCTGTCTCTGAGCGCTGGCCAGACTACCAGACCAATCGCCGTCAGGCCAGCGCTCAGCTGACGCAGGATTTACAGATGGCGCTCGAGAGCCTGATTGAAGAGCCAGACGAAAGCTGGACTCACAGCTCAGACAAAAACTCTTCCCTCTAGACACTTGCCAACTGCTACCTCCCATCAGACACTAAGGGTAAGAAACGAACGAATGTAAAGCAGTTATTTAACGGCAGTTAAGAGGCAGTTAAGAGGTCATTGTGAAAAACGTACTTGCCATTATTTTGGGCGGGGGTGCTGGCACCCGGCTGTACCCATTGACCAAGCTGCGGGCCAAACCCGCCGTGCCAATTGCGGGCAAATATCGCCTGATTGATATTCCAGTTAGCAACTGCATCAATTCAGATATCTTCAAGATCTACGTCCTGACCCAGTTCAACTCGGCCTCCCTGAACCGACATATTTCGCGCACCTACAATTTCTCCACCTTTAACCAGGGCTTCGTCGAGATTTTGGCCGCTCAGCAAACCCCCGAAAACCCCAACTGGTTTCAGGGCACCGCCGATGCCGTGCGGCAGTATCTCTGGCTGTTTCAAGACAGCGAAATCACCGAATATTTGATCCTCTCTGGCGACCATCTCTATCGCATGGACTACAGCCAGTTTATTCAGCGCCATCGCGATACCAACGCCGATATCACGATTTCCGTCTTGCCCATTGGCGAAGAAAACGCCTCTGACTTTGGCTTGATCAAAACAGACGAGTCTGGACGAATTGTTTCATTTATTGAAAAGCCGAAGGGTGAGGCGCTCAGAAAAGCCCAGGTGGATACGACAAAGCTGGGGCTGACAGCTGAAGAAGCGCGCCAGAAGCCCTACATTGCCTCTATGGGCATCTATGTGTTCAATGCGGCAACCATGACCGAACTGCTGAAGCAGTCGGTGGATCAAACTGATTTTGCTAAAGAAATTCTGCCCGCCGCTGCCGAAACGCATCACGTCCAGACCTATCTGTTCGACGGGTACTGGGAAGATATTGGGACAATCAAGGCATTCTATGAGGCCAACCTGTCGCTGACCGATCAGCCGCGTCCAGCCTTTAGCTTCTATGACGAAACTGCCCCGATCTACACGCGCGGACGTTCGCTGCCGCCCACCAAAATGCTCAACTGCACCGTCACCGATGCGATTGTGGGCGATGGCTGCATTCTGAAAGACTGTCAGGTGCATCACTCGGTCTTAGGAATTCGGACGCGCATTGAGTCCGGCAGCACAATCCAGGACACGCTGATTATGGGCGCAGATTACTATCAGCCCTTCTCAGAGCGGCAGTCGGACTGTAGTGAAACCCAAATCCCGCTGGGGATTGGCGCGAATACCCTCGTGCGCGGAGCAATCATCGACAAGAATGCCCGGATTGGCTGCAATGTGCAGATCATCAACAAAGACAACGTGCAAGAAGCCCAGCGCGAAGATCTAGGCTTCTACATCCGCAGCGGCATTGTCGTGACGCTCAAAAATGCGGTGATTGGCGATGGCACGATCATCTAGGCGAGCAGCCGGAAGCGCTTGAGCCAGATTTCCGCATTGCGACTCTTAATTCTGCTAATCGGCGTTCCAGGCAGCGGTAAATCGAGTCTGGCGCAGCAGCTTCAGCAGACAGGCTATAGCCTGGTATCCACCGATCAAATTCGAGCAGCGCTATTTGGCCGTGAGTCAGTTCAGGGCGACTGGAGCCTGATTGGGCAGGCGGTTGAGCAGAAGCTGCGGGCCGCGTTCCCCTGCCCCACCGTCTATGACGCAACCAATAGCCGCCGCAGCGCCCGCCGAGCCGTGATTCGGCTCGCTCGCCAGATTGGCTACGATCAAATCGTGGGGCTGTGGCTCAATCCGCCGCTGACGCTTTGCCTAGATCGCAACCAGCAGCGGCTCCGTCAAGTGCCGGAACCCGTGATTCGACGGATGTATCAGCAATTGCGGAGCAGTCCGCCCAGGTTGAGCGAAGGTTTGGATCTGTTGCTACACTATGGCAGCGCTCTAGATTTGGGCAGCGCCAAGGATAGCTTGAGCCGCAAAATTCTGCTAAGCCTGCAAGCCAAAAAACCGGAAGCTAAAAACTTGGGACAGAGTACGGCAATCGCCCCAATAGCTCAGCAAAAACCGAACCGAACTGAGCGATAGAAATCAGTAGGGTGAGATCAGAATATATGAACTATCTAACTGTTTAACTGTTTAAAGGAACTGGGGTGATGGCGACCACTGGCTTCAAAGACTATTACGCAACATTGGGCGTGAGCAAATTGGCCACGGCGGACGAGATCAAGCAGGCGTTTCGGCGGCTAGCTCGCAAGCATCACCCTGATGTCAACCCAGGCGATAAGTCTGCCGAGGCCAAATTTAAAGAAATCAACGAAGCCTACGAGGTGCTCTCCGACAGCGACAAGCGCCGCAAATACGACCAGTACGGCCAATACTGGGATCGGATGGGCAGCAGCAGCGGCGCACCGGGCGGCGCAGGCTTTGACCCCAACAGCGTTGACTTTAGCCAGTACGGCAGCTTTGATGATTTTGTCAACGAGTTACTAGGGCGGTTTGGCAATACCCCTGGCGCACAGGGCTATAGCTACCGAGGCGCAAGAAGCACAAGCCCCGGCGGCTTCAACGACTTTTCAGGCTACCGCGATCCGGCGGCAGGCGCAGGCCAAGATCTGGAGTCAGCCCTGAGTCTGACGCTGGCTGAAGCATTCCATGGCGTTGAGCGACGCTTCAGCCTGGGCAACGAGACCTTGAGCGTGCGGATTCCGGCAGGCGTGAAAACGGGCAGCCGAATTCGGGTCAAGGAAAAAGGCCAGATCAACCCAGTCAGCCGCCGCCGAGGCGATCTCTACCTGGTGGTTGAACTCAAGCCGCACAGTTTTTTCAAGTTTGAGGGCGATAACCTCACCTGCGAGCTGCCGATTACTCCAGATGAAGCCGTGCTGGGCGCTGCGGTCGAAGTGCCGACCCTAGACGGCAGCGTCACGATGAACATTCCGGCAAATGTCCGCTCTGGCCAAACCCTGCGGCTGCGCGGCAAAGGCTGGCGAACCGCAAGTGGCGAGCGCAGCGACCAGATGGTGCGGCTGATGATTGTGCCGCCGCCAGCTCTCAGCGACAGTGAACATCAGCTCTATGAGCAGCTCCGCAGCATTCGCAGCAGCGATCCACGCAGCAGCCTTAAACAGATGCGGCTATAGTTTCACAGTGGTTCGGCTCTGCCTGTTCAAGTTTGTCTGCTGTGAGTTGGCGAAAATCTCCTGCAAATCTCCTGCAAATCATTACCGACATCATTACAATCCAGAAAATGAGGTAGCACAGCTCACCTCATTTTTTAATGGCGTAGAAATAAAATGACATAGAGCCTGCGAAACCCGCCAGCTCTGGTGCTGCCGCTGTGTTTTTGGGCAAACACTTCTATCTCAATCCGCTAAATTTGCTGCTTTCCTAAGCGGTACAGTTGTGATACAAGTAGTGAATCAAAATTCCAAATATAAATTTTCAGAAAAGGTGTTGCTCATGAAGGCTTCGTTGAAACAGTTTGCTTTAATGCTAGGTCTGCTCTCTTTTGCCGCGAGCTGTACACCCTCCACTACGACCACAGCCGAAAGCCCCGCCACGACTGCCGCCAGTCCAGAAGCGAGTCCTGTCGCCTCTTCAGCCCCTGCCATTTCCACCGATGGCGATGTCGTCATTGCTTCTAGCCTGCCGATGACGGGCAGTTCCCTCGGCCAAACCCAAACGATTGTCAACAGTATCCAGCTGGCGCTAGACGAAATTAATTCCACCACCTGTGACGGCAAGCTGAAAGTCGGGTTCCAGACCTACGACGACGCAACTGCTGCTGCGGGTAAATGGGATCCCGCCCAGGTGACAGCCAACTCCAACAAAATTGTGGCGGACGACAAGATTGTGGCCGTGATTGGCACCTTCAACTCCGGAGCCGCCAAGCTCGCCATCCCAATCTTTAACCAGGGCGACCTGATGATGGTGAGTCCCGCCAATACCTATCCCGGTCTCACCAAGCCCGGAACTGGCGAGAAAAACGAACCCGACACCTACTACCCCAACAGCAAGCGCAACTACTCGCGCGTTGTGCCTGCTGACGACCTGCAAGGCGCGGCTGCCGCCAACTGGACGAAATCGCTGGGCGTGCAAAAGGTCTACATCCTAGATGACCAAGAGCTATACGGCAAAGGCATCGCTGATGTCTATGAACAGACCGCAACGTCACTGGGTCTAGAAGTTTTGGGTCGAGAAGGCATTAACGCCAAAGCCGCTGATTATCGGGCGGTGATGAACAAAATCAAGGATCTTGGCCCTGACTTGATCTACTTTGGCGGCATTACCCAAAACAACGCCGGACAGCTGATCAAAGATATGCGGAACGTCGGCATGACCGAAGTTAAGTTCATGGGGCCAGACGGCATCAACGAACAGGCGCTGATCGACGCGGCTGGCAAAGATGCAGAGGGAGTCTATGCCACGTTTGGCGGCATCCCACCCAAAGAGCTAACCGGCAAGGGCAAAGAGTGGTACGACGCTTACAAAGCCAAATTCAACTCTGAGCCAGAGCCTTATGCCGCCTATGGCTACGAGGCCGCTCAGGTGGTGCTAAATGCGATTGGCGAAGTCTGCGAGAACGATCGGGACGCGGTGCGCCAAGCCATCCTAGAAACCAAAGATTTTCCGGGGCTGCTGGGCAACTGGAGCTTTGATGCCAACGGCGACACCACCAGCACCAAGATGTCAGGCAGCGAAGTCAAGGACGGCAAGTGGGTCTTTGCAGAAACGCTCGATGCCAAATAGACCAGCATCTTGAGCCGAGTGGGGGCAGGTGCTGCGGCATTTGTCCCCCTTTTTGGATGTTTGAAATCGCATCTCGCTGCTTTCCGCCTTATCCCTATCTCCCTATCCCTACCCACCCAAAACCTACCCGTTGTTGACGGCTTGTTTCATGAAGCAGTGGCAGAGAATTGTTCTGTACGTAATGGTCGGCTACTTTATTTTGCTGTTAGGCCCGGTGGCTGGACTCGATCTGCCGCGCATTGTCAAAGATATTAGCCAAAGCCCGTCGCTGCTGATCACGCAGCTGCTAGTGGGACTGATTAACGGCGCGATTATTGCTGTGATTGCCCTGGGCTACACCTTGGTTTACGGCATTATTGAGCTAATTAACTTCGCGCATGGCGATCTGTACATGCTGGGTGGATTTGCGGCCCTAACGGTGATGGGCGCTTTTGGGGTTCAGGACGGTGCGCCGTTTATCACCTCGATTTTGCCAATGCTGGCGGCGCTGCTGGTCGCGGCAGGGTTTTGCGCCGGACTCAACGTGCTGACCGAACGCTATGCCTACCGCCCGCTGCGGAATGCCCCGCGACTCGCGCCGCTAATTTCGGCGATTGGGATGTCGTTTATCTTTCAAAACCTCGGCCTGTTTTGGGGCGGACTGCGCTCGTTTATTCCGATTATGGGCAACACTGCCGCCGCTCCCAAGAGCTTCCCGGATCTGCTGCCCCGCAACGACATTCTAGAAGCCATCGGCATCGAGTCAAAAGTTGACTTCACGGTGAAAGATCTTGTCGTGCTGGTAGTAGCAGTTGTGCTGATGGTCGCGCTCAATCTATTTGTGCAGAGAACCCCGGCAGGCAAGGCAATGCGCGCGGTTGCCCAAAACCGAGACGCGGCCAAGATTGTCGGCATCAACGTCGATCAAATCATCGTGCTCACATTCTTGATTGGTGGGGCGCTGGCTGGTTCGGCGGGGCTGCTCGTGGGGCTGTACAACAACACCATCGTCTTCACGATGGGCTTTACGGCAGGCTTGCGAGCCTTTACGGCGGCAGTTCTGGGCGGAATTGGCAATATCACGGGCGCGATGCTGGGTGGCGTGCTGATTGGCCTGCTCTCGGCGCTCAGCGACCAGTACCTCTCAAGCCGCTGGACAGATGCCTGGGTGTTTGGGGTGCTGGTGCTGATTTTGGTCTTCCGACCCAGCGGCTTGCTGGGTGAAAACCTTCAGGAAAAAGTATAGAAGCCTCAGATTAGGAGCAGAAGAGCATGAACATCCTGAAGCTGATTCGCTCTAGCAGCGTGCTGGGAGCCGTGGGAGCGCTGACGGTGCTGCTGTTTGGCGGCTGGAGTGGCGCGGTGATCGGCTGGCTGCTGGGCACTGGCATGGGCTATATGAGCAGTCAAACCAAGCTGATCGCCAATCCCAAAACCGGGGCGCAAATTGGCGGTACGGCTGGGCTGGGGCTGGGCATCTGGCTGCTGGTGGCCAGCCTGCTGGAAGGGCTGCTGCTGCTGCCGCTGTCGGGACGACCCGCAATCCCCTTCGGGACGGCCTTGCTGTTTGGGCTGGCGGGACTGGGGCTAGCAGTGCTCTCTGCGGTGCTGATGGCGGCGTTTCAGGGCTTGGCCAATCCAGCCCAAAAGCAGGCGACTCGGCTGACGCTGGCCTTTGTGCTGCTGATCTTTCCGTTTGCCGATCAAATTGCTCAGACGGGCTGGATTGCCACCGTGATTCAGATCCAGATTTTTGCAATCCTGGCGCTAGGACTCAACATTCCGGTCGGCTATGCAGGGCTACTCGATTTGGGCTATGCCGCCTTTTTTGCGATTGGAGCCTACACTACCGGGATGCTCTCTTCAGCGCACCTGGGGATTGAGTGGAACTTCTGGATCGTGATCTGGATTGCGGCAGCGGTGGCGGCGATTGCCGGGATTATCTTAGGTGCGCCGACTCTGCCGCTGCGGGGCGACTATCTGGCGATTGTGACGCTGGGCTTCGGCGAAATTATCCCGATCGTGTTCCGCAACCTCACCGAAATCAAAATCACCGAGCCGATTTCTAGCCTGCTGGCCACGCTGCTGAACCGCCCTGAGCTGGCGATTTGCCTGGTCGGCTGCACCGAGCCATTTAACCTGACCAACGGCGAAACGGGCATCAACCCGATTGGTCGCCCCTCGCTGCCGATTGTCGGGACGTTTGGCACCAGTCCGTTTCCCTGGTACTACTTGGTGCTACTGCTGGTCGTGTTTTCGATGTTTATGATTGGCCGACTGCGAGACTCGCGCTTGGGTCGCGCCTGGGCAGCGATCCGCGAAGATGAGCTAGCCGCCAGCGCCATGGGCATCAACCGGGTCAGCACCAAACTCTTGGCCTTTGCGATGGGCGCGACTTTCTCTGGGTTTGCCGGAGCCTTCTATGCGGCCTACATTACCGCTATTTTCCCCAGCGTCTTTGACTTCTCGGTGTCGGTGATTATCCTGTGCATGGTAATTCTAGGTGGCTTGGGCAACATGACGGGCGTGCTGCTGGGCTGCATCATCATCATGGCTGCCGACCGGCTCTATCTGCCCAAGCTAGCTGAGGTGCTGAAAGGCATCCTGAACACCTCTGTGCTGCCGAATATCAGCAGTCCAGCCCTACGTGACTTTATTACCACCAGCCTTGACCCGATCCAGATGCGGCTGTTTCTGTTTGGGCTGGTGCTGGTGATCATGATGATCGTCCGCCCTGAAGGTCTAGTGCCCAGTGCCCAGCGCCGAGCCGAGCTGCATGAGCCAGATCCAGCCGCCAACGATTCACTTGCAGATGTAAGGAGCGCCGGATGAGTTTACTTGAAGCCCGCCAGCTGACGATGCGGTTTGGCGGTCTGGTAGCGGTCAACGCCGTAGATCTGACGCTGGAACCCGGCATGATCGCCAGCCTGATTGGGCCCAACGGCGCAGGCAAGACCACGTTCTTTAACATGCTGAGCGGACTCTACGTGCCCAGCTCTGGCCAGCTGTTTTTTGAAGACCGCGAGATTACGGGCACAGAGCCACACCAGCTCACCCGTTACGGCATCGTCCGCACCTTCCAAAACATCCGGCTGTTTGGCAACATGACCGTGCTGGAAAATGTGCTGGTGGGTCGCCACTGCCGGATGCAGACCGGTCTGCTGGGCACGCTGCTGCGCCCTCCTAAAGTGATGGCCGAGGAAGCCGCCGCCCGCCGCGCCGCCTTTAGTCTGCTCGACTACGTGGGACTCGGCACCGAACGCGCTCAGGAATCGGCCAAAAACTTGCCCTACGGCGATCAGCGTCGCCTGGAGATCGCCCGCGCCCTAGCCTCCAACCCAAAAGTGCTGCTGCTCGACGAACCGACTGCTGGCATGAACCCGAACGAAACCGCCGATCTGACTCGCTTCATCTACCGCATCCGTGACGAGCTAGACCTGACGGTGATGCTGATTGAGCACGATATGAAAGTGGTGATGGACATCTCTGATCGGGTCAGCGTCATGGAATATGGCATCAAAATTGCTCAGGGCACGCCGGATGAAGTGCGCGCCAATCCGCGTGTGATTGAAGCCTATCTGGGCAAAGACGAAGATTCGCCTGCCGTTGAGTCACCCGCCCCCGAGCCGCTCAACGGCAGGGTTGAAAGCCTCAAAGATACCAGTACAGAAGGATAGATGAAAGGAACCCATGCTTGAACTGGTGGATGTGCATAGCTATTACGGCAATATTGAGGCGCTCAAGGGCATCTCGCTCAGCGTCAAGACGGGCGAGGTGGTGACGCTGATTGGCAGCAATGGCGCAGGCAAAACGACAACGCTTCGCACTATTCAAGGGCTGCTGCGACCCAAGCAGGGGCGAATTTTGTTTGAAGGCCGCGATTTGGGCACTATTTCGACCGAGGAAATTGTGCGGCTCGGCATTGCCCAAAGCCCCGAAGGCCGGATGATCTTTCCCCGGATGACGGTGCTAGAAAACTTGGAGATGGGGGCGTTTCAGCGGCGCGACCGACCCGGCATTAAGTCTGATCTAGAGCATGTGTTTGGCCTGTTTCCGCGTCTCAAGGAGCGAATTGCCCAAAAAGGCGGCACGCTCAGCGGCGGCGAACAGCAGATGCTGGCGATTGGTCGAGCGCTGATGGCGCGTCCCCGGCTGCTGCTGCTCGATGAGCCTAGCATGGGGCTAGCGCCAATGCTGGTCAGCCAAATTTTTTCGATCATTCAAGAAATTAGCGCCGAAGGCATGACGATCCTGCTGGTTGAGCAAAACGCTCGGATGGCGCTGACCGTCGCTGACCGAGGCTACGTGCTGCAAACGGGCGAGATTGTCCTGACGGGTGATGCCAAAGCGCTTCAGGTAAACGAAACGGTTCGCAAAGCCTATCTGGGCGAAGCGTAAGCCTGTTAGGGACTGGCTTCTGGGCTGGCCTCTGGATTCGCTTCTGGACTCGCTTCTGGGCTAGCTTCTGGACTCGCAGGACTGGCTGCAGGGGATGGCGAAGGAGAAGCCGTGGCCAGCTGCGTGATTTGATCCTTAAACTGGGCTGGCGCTAGCGCAGTGGCTGAGGCAAACAGCGGTTCGGCCTCACTGGTTTTGCCCTGAGCTTTCATCACAATTGCCTTGCCCAGGATGGGGCGGAAATCTTCGGCGTTCGCCTGACTCACTTGGTCATAGGTGGCAATCGCTTCGTCAAATCGATCCTGGCGGGCATAAACTTCGCCCAGCAAAAGCTGCACTGCCGCCTGATCTATGGTTCCAGGCGCGGCCTTGTTGGCTTCGTCTGCCGTTTTAATCGTGTCTTGCAAAAGCCCGACTGCCGCTTCCGGACGACCCTGCGCCATCAGCAGGTCGCTCAGCCCTTTCAGCGCGTTGACGTTGCCGGGATGCTTTTCCAGAGTGCTGCGGTAGAGTTCGGCAGCGGCTTCTGGGTCGCCCATCCGCTGCTTAGTCTGGGCCAGAAGCACCGTATAGTCTGGCTGGTCGGGGTTGAGATCGGCCAGCTTTTGCAATGGCTCAATCAACGTATCTAGCTTGCCCTGCTGAATTCGTGTCTCGACGAGCCCCCGCAGCGCCGTCTGGTTTTCTGGTTCGCGTTGCAGCACCATCTCGTAGCCTTTGGCCTGCGCTTCGAGATCAGCAGTTGGAGACTGGCCCGGAGTGGGCGAGGGTGGAGTCGCCGCCCTCTGGTTTTGCTGAAACGCGCCGCTAAAGGGCAGCACCACCGAGAACCCCACAAAGGCAAGCAGTCCGATCGACATGACCAAGATGCTGAGCCAGCGATTTCGCTTACTAGACTGATTAGACTTAGACACAGATTTTCCCCACTGATAAAAGTGCTTAGGATAAAACAACTCGAAAAAATTGACTTAAATCTAGGTCTAAATCAAGATTAATCAAATCTCCAAATCTGTTTTACCTAAAATTGGCAATTTCTGACCGAGTAATTTAGTATGAGTAGTCCAAGTCCTGAAAGAATTCTCCCTAGGAGATCCCTGATTCGGACGCGCTGAGATTGTATAAACAAATTGGATGAATTGATCGGCTCAAGGCTCACCGGATGATTCTGGATGGCTGATTGCGGTCTGATTACAGAAGGAGGCTGAGCCTGAATGCTAACCTAGTGTTGAACTCACGCAGGGTTTTAAATTCGGCTTCGGCAAACGGCAGGCTCGGACTCGCATTAAGCTGGTGGTAGCTGCTGATAGTGTAGCTGAATGCTGCGTGGTGGCTGAATAGTGGCTTAACGGTAGGTGGACAGATTATAGACAGTTCGCTGCTGTCAAGCAGGTTTTCAAGGAGGTTCTATGAGTCCCGATTCAAATTCATCTTCTCACCCGTCCCAATCGGCCTCGTCTGCCCAATCGGCCCCATCTGCCCAATCACGGGCAAAGGCTCAAGCGAATCCAGCCCCCGAACCTTCCTCACCAGCGGAACCCATGACTGATCCAACGCCTAAATCTGTACTTGTCCCTCCTCCAACCCGTATTGTACCGCCCGCTGAACCTGCTGCACCCGCCGCGCCTGCGGCTCAGTCTGCACCGAAAGCCGCTCAGTCTGCACCGAAACCTATTGTCACTGCGCCGCCATCTGCTCCAGCGAAGCCTGTTGGACAAGCTGTGGAGCAACCACCCGAAGCAGCTCCAGAGGAGTCTACGGAAGCTCCAACTCCAGAGCGAGTAGATTCAGATGCTCTATCTGAATTACCTGAGTCATCTAAATCTTCTGATTCCGAATCTTCTGATTCCGAATCTTCTGATTCCGAATCTTCTAATACAGTTCAGGCTACCTCTGTCGTAGAGCTAGCTGAAGCTACTGCGCCTGAGGCCGCTGCGCCTGAGGCTGAGGCTAGTGCGCCTGAGTCAAGCGCTGCGCCTGCACCTGAAGCCGCTCAACCTGTTGCTGCCAGCCTGCGTCAGCAGCCGATTCCGCCCGCCAGCGAGCCGATGCAGTATCGCGCTATTGGCCTCGTACGCGGCAAATATATGCCGTCTGAAGAGCAATTTACGCGCGGCTTTATCCTGACAGATGATGAGGTCTTAATTGACTCGGTTTTGCTGGGGCGAGTCATGAGCCTAGTCAAAAAGCATATCAGCCTGGAAGAGTCGCACCTTTGGGTCGTCTATCCGCGCACCCGTGAAAAAGATATGGATCTGCATATGCAAATTGTGGGAGTTTGGGAGCCAGAGCGGCTGAATCGAACTGAGCCAGCGGAATCTGACTCTGAAGCCGAGACAGGATCTGCACCAGAAGCCCAGCCAGAAGTTCAACCAGAAGCGCTAGAAGAACCTGTCGCAACCGAAGATCTTGACGACTGCTACTTCTCTGTTCGCGGCGAGGTGGTCTACCAGTCGGAAGAAGAAGAGCGGCTGATGGTGAAGATTCGACGTGCGCCCAAGCCCGGAGAAACCGAAGGCAAAGCCTTTAAGGTGGCGCTGAAAGGCAAGGTCAAAGGCAAGGCACTCGGCTATTTCTGGGATATGCAGGTACAGCGTCAAAGCAGCGATTTGCTGATTACAGAAGCCACCCAAATCGGCATGGTGCCGCCTCAAAAACGCAGCGCAGGCAGCCGAGGCGGCAGACTGCCCAGACGCGGTGCAGGTGGCCCACCCAGACGCGGTGCAGGCGGCCCACCCAAGCGGCGGTGGGATAATCAGGCTGGCGGCAGAGATGCCAGCAGAGACGGTGGACGCGACAGCAAACCCTATCGGAGCGAGCGTCCCAGCGAACGTTCCGGCGAGCGTCCTGCATCACCTGCACCCTCAACGCCCCGCCCGCCCATTTCCAAGCCCGTAAAGCGGCAGAAGGAAGAGCCTTCGTAAGCGATTCATCAGCTAAGACGCATGAGTTCGGCAGTTTGCTGCTGCTGCTGATATTCAATATTGCGGTACCTGCTGTCTAGGTCAGCATAGGTTTCGGCCACTCACTTTAGCGGCTGGAATATTGGCGAGAGCTAACTTCCAGCCGCAATCTGGGACGCGACATAGGAACAGCGAAGGGCAGAACTATCTGAAATTTTGTAACAGTTTGGCATTTGGCTGCTCAGACGGCGACAGCCTTCAAGGTAAGCTGAAAAATGCGCTTGAAAATTGCTGTACTGGTCTATATTGGCACGGGGTTGAAATGATCGGATCAAATCAGGTTCCTTATTTATTGCGGGTTGCCAGAGGTGAAAAGCTGGATCGCCCGCCGGTGTGGATGATGCGGCAAGCCGGACGCTACATGCAGGTTTACCGCGATCTGCGCGACAAGTATCCGTCATTTCGCGATCGCTCCGAGATTGCTGAGCTGGCCATTGAGATTTCGTTGCAGCCTTGGCGAGCCTTTCAGCCTGACGGCGTAATCATGTTTTCCGATATTTTGACGCCGCTGCCAGGGATGGGCATCCCGTTTGACATTATTGAGAGCAAAGGCCCGATGATTGAGCCGCCGATTCGCACGCAGGCTCAGGTCGATGCGCTGCGCCCGCTGGAGCCGGAAACAGCGCTGCCGTTTATTCGCCAGATCTTGCAGACGCTGCGCCAAGAGGTGGGCAATGAGTCAACGGTACTGGGGTTTGTAGGTGCGCCTTGGACGCTGGCGGCTTACGCGATTGAGGGCAAAAGCTCGAAGGACTACGCCACGATTAAGAGCATGGCGTTTTCGGAGCCAGCGATGCTGCATCAGCTCTTGGGGCATATTGCTGACTCGATTGCAGTCTACGTCCGCTACCAGATTGATTCCGGGGCACAGCTGGTGCAGATGTTTGACTCTTGGGCGGGACAGCTCAGCCCGCAGGACTATCGGATTTTTGCCTTGCCGTATCAGCAGCGAATTGTGCAGCAGGTAAAGGCAACGCATCCGGATACGCCGCTGATTTTGTACATTAGCGGCAGTGCCGGGGTGCTGGAGCTGATGGGTGAGTCGGGGGTGGATATTGTCAGCGTGGACTGGACGGTGGATATGGTGGATGCGCGGCGGCGCTTAGGGCCAGATATTGGCTTACAGGGGAATATTGATCCCTGCGTGCTGTTTGGGTCGCAGCCGTTTATTCGGGAGCGGATTTTGGATACGATTCGTAAGGCTGAGGGGCAGCGGCATATTTTGAATCTGGGTCACGGGATTTTGCCGAAGACACCTGAAGCGAATGCGGCTTATTTCTTTGAGACGGCGAAGCAGGTGGATCGGCTGTTGGCAGCGGTTTAATTTGGGCTGGCTTGTGGCGGAGATCTGGGAGCCGAGCCGAAATGCTTGGGGGCTGCTCGCCCCCAAACCCCCGGCAGGGACGGCAGTCCGCCCCTACAACCCCGACTAAGGGCGTATCTGCATGTACCTAAGTTCCGCTTCGCCGCGTGGGGTTTTAAACTTGTCCCTCCGTGGGGCAAGGCCAGAAACCTGCCTTAGTTCTACGCCACGCAGATCAGAGAATGCCACCCTGCAACGCCATCCCCTATCTCCGGCGCTCTACAAACACGACACTTTGTGAGGGGTTGCAGGGGACGCTGTCGTCCCCTGCTGGGGGTTTGGGGGCAACCCCCCCAAGCATTTCGGTTCGGCTCCCCAGATCCCCGCAACTACCCCAAAGCCCAACCCCAACATCTCCCCTAGCCCAAACCCCTAAAATCAGGTATAACAACCTCACACCCTGAATCATCGCCCCTCACCATGCCCTCCAAACGGATCTTCATGACCGGCGCCAGCGGCTGCATCGGCCACTACATTGCCGATCTGCTAATCCACCAAACCGATCACGATCTATTCCTGTTCGTCCGCGACCCTCAAAAGCTCAAATTCGACTACAATGCCCGCCCCGGCATCACCCTCATCCAGGGCGACATGCAAGAAATCGAGCGCGTTGGTCGCCTGCTCAAAACCGTCAACTGCGCCATCCTCGCCGCCACATCCTGGGGAGGTGCCCAAGAAACCCACGACACCAACGTCACCAAAACCCTTCGCCTGATGAACCTGCTCGACCCAATTAACTGCGAGCAAGTCCTCTATTTCTCTACTTCCAGCATCCTCAACCAGCAAAACCAACCCCTGCCCGAAGCCGAAACCTACGGCACCGACTACATCAAATCCAAATACCTCTGCCACCAGCAGATCCCAAAACTCGCCATCGCCCCCCAAGTCACGACCCTATTCCCCACCCTCGTCTTCGGCGGCAACAGCCAAAAACCCTACTCCGCCATCTCTGCGGGCATCCAAGATGTCACCCGCTGGATCGACATTATCCGCTTCCTAAAAGCCGACGCCAGCTTCCACTTTCTGCACGCCCAAGACATCGCCCAAGTCGTCCTCCACCTAATCGAATTCCCGCCTGACCCCGGCCCCAATCACGAAATCGTACTCGGCAACCCAGCCCTCACCGTCAACCAAGCCGTCGAGCAAGTCTGCGCCTATCTCGGCAAGCGCATCTTCTTTCGCATCCCGCTCTCAATCCCGCTCGCCAACCTGATTATCAAACTCTTTCGGATTCAGATGGCCGACTGGGACAGGTTCTGCCTCAGCTATCGCCACTTCACTTACCAAACGCCCGTCAGCCCCGCCAGCTTCGATCTCCCTGCCCTTTGCCCCACCGTTGCTGACTTGCTCAACGCTAGCGGTATCCAGCAGCACAAAAGCATGTCGAAGTAATAAGCAAACTGCCCCAGAACATTAAAAGATTATGCGGTTTATTGACAGGGCATCAACAGTACCATTTACTATTCTTGAAAAGATTTTTGCGTTAAGGAAAAGTAAAGATGGGTGGCATAGTTGGGTTTCTGATTACAGCCGTAATTACGGCGGTTAGCCTATTGATCATGTCATATATCCCATTTTTGGGTGTCGAGGTCGATAGTCCCGGCAAGGCACTGATTTCAGGGGCGGTGTTTGGTGTGCTAAACGGTTTTCTCGCGCCCATTCTACGATTTATTGGCGCACCAATCAATTTTCTCACGCTGGGTTTATTCTCGTTCTTAGTCAGCGTCTTTATCTTCGGATTAACCGCTAAGTTAATCGAAGGGTTTCGGCTCCGTAACGGTATCGTTAGCGCTATTCTAGGTGCAATTATTTTGGGCATCATCAACGGATTTCTCTCTCAGCTTCTGGGCGGCGTTATCGGCACTGCTCCTGCTTAAATTCAGGTATATCTGAAAAATAACCAAAAGCGGCGCAGGTTTTGAATTCCCTGCGCCGCTTTTATGAGCCGCTCAAAATAACTCAAACGTTCGAGAATTTAAGAGATCACCGAGAAGTTCTTCGATGTTAGATTCAGACCATTGGTCAAATCAGCGAACTTGCCGCCCTTGCCAAAGCCAGATGCATCCTGGTTTTCGTTATAGAACAGCGCACCCGATTTGCGGATGTAGGTAAACAGCGAGTCGCTAGTTGCCGCTTCGCGCCGATTCTTCACCGAGTCAAAATCAGAGCGCTTGAGGCGCTTGCCACTGAGTTCAGTAAAGGTGGTGCGATCGAGCGTAATTACGTCGTCGCCCCGCGTGAAGTCGGTGATCACCGAAGTTCCCATCACCTGCTGCTTGTAACGACGACCAATATCAAACACGAACTTGTCCTTGCCTGCACCGCCTGTCAGATTGTCGCGACCGCCGCGACCCAAAAGCACGTCATCACCGTCATTACCGACGATTCTGTTGCTGCTGCGATTTCCAACTAGCGTATCATTGCCGCTGCCACCAATGAGGGGGTCAACGGGTGTGGGAGTCGGGTTGGGTGTGGGAGTCGGGTTGGGCGTGGGAGTTGGGTTGGGTGTGGGAGTCGGATTGGGCGTGGGAGTCGGATTGGGTGTGGGAGTTGGGTTGGGTGTGGGAGTTGCTACATCGTCATCGAGAATGTTGACCGTAGTGGTTCCGGCGGTGCCGATTGTCGCATTGAACAGCCCTGTTGCGCTCAGCGTAATCGTTTCTGTAGCTTCCACCAGCGCATCCTGAACTGTTGCCAAATTCACGGTTTTGCTCACCTCACCTGCGGCAAAGCTAACGGTGAGCGGAAAGCCCGTGTTGTCATAATCTGCCCCTGCGGTTGCAGTACCGCCAGTAATGTTCAGCTGCACCTGAGACGAAGCAAACGTCTCACCCGTGCGGGTTAGCACAATTGCCGCTGCGGCACCTTCAGTCGTGTCATAGGCGACGGTAGAAAACCCAATCGTGGGGGCTGGGGTAGTGAAGGCTTGGCCTTTCGGAGAGTCAGTTCCGGTTGCGCCCGTGATCAAAAACTGCGTGCCTGCGCCGTTGATGGCAACAGCTGCATCCTGAACAGCCAAATCACCGGATACTGTATCGACGGCTCCGGTCGCTAGATAAGTTTGGTAGAAAGTGGTGCCGTCTTGATAGGTGATGACAAATCGCCCGTCGTCAGCAGCAGTTACCTTGGGCTTGGTTTGGTCTCCAGCTAGCCCAGACACTGTTTGTTGATCCGAAACCGTACCGTCGGCCGTGATCTGCTTGAAGAAGATGTCTTGGCCATTGACGAAGGCTCCCCAAGCCACGACCGCATTGCCGTTTGCATCCACTGACACAGAAGGATTATTCGCAATGGCTGTCTCAGCGGTCAGGTTTTCGATATCGCCCAGCTGAGCCAAGCTGCTGTTGAATTTGGCAAAGAAGATGTCATCCGTGCCATTCAGCCCACCGCGCCAACTTAAGACAACTGAAGGAGCTGTGCTGGCATTGGCAGCCGGAACCACGTCAATTGTCGGGTTGAAGTTGTAGTAAGTGCCAGCAGCAGCTTCGCCAACTGTGGTGCTGCCAGTTTCTACACCAGCAGCGCTGAACGACTGAAGTCGGATAGATTCTTCTCCTGTGCCAGGATCAAGATACTGGGTAGCTACCACAAAAGAACCGTCATCATAGGAGGCTACATCAATGCCTGCTCCCCCTTGATCACTTGGAGTACCAACGGGAATGTCATCCGGAATGCCCGGCGAGCCAACTTCAACCGGAATGCCTGCTGCGACTCCGGCGGCGCTGTACCGCTGGACAAAAGCGTCGGTGCCGGTTCTATAGGCTACGACAAAGCTGCCGTCTGCCGCAGTTGATACTGCAACCGCGTCGGCTGTGCCCACTAAAATATCGGCTGCATCTAGCGCAACTCCAGCAGCATCAAAGCGACGTGCATAGGCGCTACCGCCAGCAATCCAGGTGGCGACAAACGCCCCGTTTGCTGCAACAGAAACATCAGAGGGAGTATTGGAGAAAGTAGTGCTGGAACTAATCGAAAATTCTGTGCCGGGTTGAAAGGGCATGAAACTTGGACTCCTAAGAAAAACAACAGGAAATAGTTCACGTTGATGGTCGCGCTGAAGCAATGCGGGCAAAACCGCGCTTGCAAGCACTCAGCTCGTTCAAGTTAGATCTACTGCGGCTTCCCACTCTGTGTCATGACAGTTGCAGGTAGAAGCACAGCCTTGAATGATCGGTTCTGGATTGACAGCCTGTGATAAAACGCCTGAACGACATTTAATAGCCTGTCTGCCAACCGGATAGATGCGTAGCTTACTCAGAATTCTGTCCCTGTTCTGCTTGATCATACGGAGGCAGATCGGCCTCTCCAGGTTAGAAAAAAATAAACTTGCTGAAGCCTCTGTGAATTAAAAACATTGATTTCGATAAAAAATCAATTTTGTATCTAAAAATACATTTATTTTTTGGATTTTACCCATTAACACCTCAGCAAAAAAGTCTGGCTTTGGGTAGAAGCCAGACCGGAACTAGAAGTCAGAGTTGAGTCAAAGCTTTCGGAGGCTAAGCCTGAATCACGATATCGCTAACTGCGAGGCTGGGTGCGCCCTGCAAGGTGGCAAAGTAGCCACCGCTGCCGTTGTTGCCAAAGCCCTTCGCAGCCCCGTTGGCGTTGAAGAACAGCCGCCCTGTTTCCTCGCTATAGAGAATCTTCTTGACGCTAATCGCCGCATCGGCATCGTCAGCCACTAGCCCAATGTCGGCACGAGTGATTGGCCCGAAGGTGGTTTGATCCAGCACAATTCGGTCTACGCCAGCCGTGAAGTCTTTGATCACGTCTTTGCCCATCGCCGCCTGATTGTAGGGGGCGTTGAGGTCGAAGAAGAATCCATCTGCGCCATCGCCGCCCGTCATCACGTCTTTGCCTCGATCGCCTTGCAGGTTATCGTTGCCCAGCCCGCCGCGCAGGATGTCGTTGCCGTTGCCGCCCAGAATTCGGTCGTTTCCGGCCTGCCCCTCCAGCACATTAGCCACGCTGTTGCCGATAATTTCGTTGTTCAGCTCGTTGCCAGTGCCATTGGCTGCATTGCCCTCCAACGTCAGGTTCTCTACGTTGAGACCCAGCGCAAAGTCAACAGTAGAGCGCACCAGATCGAGACCGCCAAAAGCAATATTACCAGTGAGGCCACCGCTCCCTTCGTCCACAATGTCACCCGCGTCAGTCACAATGTAGACATCATTGCCAGATCCGCCTAGCATTCGGTCGTTGCCAACTCCGCCGTTTAAAGTGTCATTGCCAGATCCGCCGATTAAGACATCATTGCCATCTCCACCTTCGAGTATGTCATTTCCAAACCCGCCATCGAGCGTGTCATCGCCTGCCAGACCCTGAAGGATGTTGGTGAAAGCGTTGCCGAGAATCACGTTATTCAGCTCATTGCCGGTGCCGTTAAAGGCAGCGCTGTTGGTGATTTCATTAAACAACGTCAGGTTTTCCACGTTTGCCGCTAACGTATGGTTTACCGTTGCAATCACGGTATCAATCCCGCCGTTCACAGCTTCCTGAATCACGTCACCCGCGCTATCTACCCGATAGAGATCATTACCAGCGCCGCCGTTCATCGTGTCGTTCCCTGTGCCGCCATCGAGTGTGTCATTCCCCACACCGCTGATTAGCGTGTCGTCACCGCCCAAACCAGAGAGGCTGACTGAAGGAGAAGAAGTCAAAGTGGCAGCGGGCAGCTCAATTCGGTTGTTGAGTTCGTTCCCCACGCCAATCGTCCCGGCTCTCATCAGCAGATTCTCAATGTTGGCTCCAAGCGTGAAATTAGCCGTGGTAGAAACTGTATCCACACCGTCATTGACGTTTTCAATGACGACATCTGCTGAAGAGTCAACGAGGTAGAAGTCGTCACCGCTACCGCCGCGCATCGTGTCTACACCCGTACCGCCATCCAGGATATCGTTACCAGCGTCACCAATCAGCAAATCATTGCCAGCTAACCCATTTAGCAGATCAGCTTCGGAAGTGCCAAACAACTGATCGTTACCGTTCGTTCCATCAATCCGTGCCATTGTTTTTTGTCCTTTTTGTTAGATTAGAGTAAGTGGGTTCTGGTTAAGCTCATTGCCTTGTTTAACCATGCATCTAATCTAAATTCTGCAATTCGATATGTCGGTCTGCAAAAGTCAGAAAAAGTCAGATAATCTTGAAATATTTTGGATTAGTTTTAGTGGACAAAATACTCAAAAACTCCAAAAGAAAATGCTCTGAACCTGAGGACAAAATCCACAAGTGCAGAGCGTAGAAATCACAAGGGTAAGGAGTTTAGCTGATTTTCACTTAATATAATATTTGCTTATTCTTACTCACTATAAAGATAGCAACTTACCGAGTAGCTAACGCACATTTCTTGATTTTGATGCGCCGCATCGCAGCTATTTAAAAGTGCTTTACTGTCGACTGTATTAATGCAATTTTACCTGAAGTAAAGGCCAGAGAATTGCATTTTCTTGGGGCGCACTAACGTTGGTTTTAAGCTATCCAATCCGCTGGCTTTGCGAGTCAAATAATTCAGCTTCGGGAGCTTTCAGCATCTAGGCTTATCCGGCTGGACTGCCTGCCGCACTGTTGGGGGCTGAGTCGGGAGCCTGACAGGTATAGATTGATCACCTGTCGCCGCAGCGCTCATGAGCTGTCGCGGATTGGGCAAGCGTTGGGATGGCTATAGCGGCGAGTGTAACCAAGCTCAGCCGAATTGCGTGACATTCATCGGAACTCTCCTATGGGGGCAACTCAAATTCCATAGCTGCATCTTAGGCCACTTCCCGTTGCCACACCATCTGAAGAAGGTCGCAATTTTTAGCACTACCTCATTTTGCATACCCCTGACTAAAGTCTGAGTCGAGCGGCTCCAGCCTCAACGAAAGTTGTAAAAATCTGGCCAGCTCTGGAATTTCTAGCCAATTCGCAGTATTTATTAGAGTGTTGCGCTCAACCTCACCCGATGCGAAACCCGATGCGGATTCAGCTCAAAGCCCAGCCCCAACCCTTCCGTTTTTTGCTCTACACCGAGTGGCTGATGCTGGGAAGCTGCGGGCTGATGGCCGCGATCGAAGCCTGGCAGCGGCAAAGCATCCCGGTGCAGCATATTCTGATTTTGGTGGCGCTGAGCATCATGGGCTGGATGATGCCTAGCGGTAAAACGCCGATGCGCTACCTGTACACTGCCGTCGAGATTGGCCTAATTTTTTACGGCACGACGCTGGGCTATCTGCATATCCTGCCGACTCTCTATCTAATTGTGTTGATTCGCAGCTGCTTTTTGTTTGAGCCGCCCGGACACTGGATCGTAGCAGGGCTGTCGATGCTGATGTATTTAGTGCATCAGATGCAGTATATCCGACGGTTAACGCCCCTGATGCTGAATGGGGCAGAGCAGCAGCAAATCTGGATGCATCAGGTGGCTGAGGTGCTGATGTTTGGGCTGGGCATGTTTTTTGTCTCGCAGTTAGTGCATACGCTGCTCAGCGAGCGGCAAACCCAGGAAGATTTGGCTTCAGCTCACGAGCAGCTCCAGCAGTATTCTTTAAAGGTTGAAGATCTGGCTGCTGTCCAAGAACGCAACCGGATCGCCCGTGAAATTCACGACTCGCTAGGCCATGCCCTGACCACGCTCAACGTGCAGCTCCAGACCGCAGTTAAGCTCTGGGCACATAGCCCGACTGAGGCCAAGCCGTTTTTGGAGCAGGCGCACCGCCTCGGCACGGTGGCAATGCAGGAAGTGCGGCAGTCGGTTCATGCGCTGCGGGCTGACGCAGAGGCCGAGATACCGCTAGAACAGGCCATTGCAGAGCTGCTGCAAGATTTTGGTCAGAGTACAGGCATCAGCGTCACGCCTGAGATTGATCTACACTGCCTCTTGCCCCATCCGGTCTCAAAAACGCTCTACCGGGTGATTCAGGAGGCGCTCACCAACATCTGTAAACATGCTCAAGCTAGCTCGGTTGAGCTGTACCTGCGGCAAATGCCAGACTGCGTTTGGCTCACGATCACCGACAATGGCCGAGGCTTCAAGCTGCCGACCCGCAACACTGGTTTTGGCCTTCAGAGTATGCAAGAGCGGGTTACGGCGCTGGATGGAGCCTTTCACATCGAAACCCAGTCCGGGGCAGGCTGCCGGATCAGCGTTGAGCTGCCCCTAGAGACGCGGCAGATACAGCGGGAGGCCAGATGATTCGCCTGTTGCTTGTCGATGATCAGGACTTAATTTGTCAAGGGCTGAAGGCGATGCTGTCTTTGGAGGCCGATCTGGAGATTGTTGGCACGGCCAACAACGGTCAGGTGGCGCTAGAGCAGGCGGTTGCCCTCCAGCCTGACGTAGTGCTAATGGATCTGCGAATGCCCGTGATGGACGGCAGAGAGGCCACCCGCACGATTGCTCAGCAATACCCGCATATTAAAGTTCTGGTACTCAGCACCTTTGACGACGACCAGTATGTCGCCGACGCGATGCGCGCCGGTGCAAAAGGCTATCTGCTCAAGGATATGCCCTCAGAGGAGCTGGCTCAGGCAATTCGCTTCGTGCAGCTCGGCTATAGCCAGTTGGCTCCCGGCCTGATGGAAAAACTGATGGCGCAGCCCGCTAGCCCAACGCCTGCCTTGATACCAGCCGCTGCAATCGTCCACCTTACGCCCAGAGAACAGGAGGTGCTGAACTTAATTGGCGCTGGCTCCACCAATCGCGATATTGCTCAGCAGCTGTTTATTTCAGAAGGCACGGTCAAAACGCATGTGACGCATTTACTGAGTCGGCTCGGCCTGCGGAACCGGGCGCAGCTGGCAATCTACGCGCATTCAGTCAGCAAATTATAAGAGATTGAAGTTGGCAAGCTGCGGCTAGCCGTTAACTATGGCGCAGATACCGTTATGGATCTCTCAACGGGCGGCGGCAACCTCGACGAGATCCGTACTGGGGCCGCTCGTCACCGATTAAGCTGCAAAATCTATTCACCTAAGCGCTCTAACTCTTGCAGCAGCAGCAGTTCAGCAGCAGCCTCAGAGATTGTCTCGGAGGCTGTTGGCATCGCGGATGAGGGAGGCGCTGGCTCAGCCTCAATGCTGTTCAGACCCATGCTGTTCAGACCCAGCAGTTGCAGCAGGTGGCTAGCTAGCGCCATCAGGGTTGGGTGATCAAACAGCAGCGTTGACGAGAGCCGGCAGTCGAAGGTTTTTTGCAGCAGATTGCGGAGTTCGACAGCAGTCAGTGAATCCATGCCCAGATCTGATAAACCCTGCTGCGGATCGACTGCGCTGCCAGCACCGAGCACTTTGCCAATCTGCTGGCTGAGATGATCGAGCAGTAGCGTCAGTCGCTCTGGTGCGGCGGCGGCCTGAAGCTGCTGTAAGAAAGGCGGCGGTGAATCGGCGCGGTCAAACTCAGAAAAGAACGGCCAATCAGGACTCGCCCATTTATGCCAGTCAATCGGCAAAACGCCCACCTGTGGCTGCGACTGCTGCAACAAAATGCCCAAAATCTCCAGCCCTGCTGCGGGTGCAATTGCGGCCATGCCTGGAGCAAGCTGGAGCTGAGCGGCCATGCCGTCGTCCTGCCATGCGCCCCAGTTGACGCTGAGTCCGGGTAACCCATTGGCCTGACGATAGTGAGCCAGCGCATCTAAAAAGGCATTCGCGGCAGCATAGTTGGCCTGTCCGGTAGAGCCAATGAGTGAGGCGGCTGAAGAGAATAGCACAAAGTGATCGAGCTGCTGGGCTTGGGTTAGGCGATGCAAGTTCCAGGCCCCCTCAACTTTCGCCATCATCACCGCCTCGAAACGGTTCCAGGTCAGATTCTGCAATGTTCCGTCATCCAGCGTTCCGGCAGCGTGAAAGACAGCGTGAATCTCATGTGAATCAAATACAGATTTCATCTGCTCAAAATTTGCAACGTCGGCCTGAACGATCTCTAGCTGCGCTCTTGGCCTCAAGTCCTCAAGTTTGTCAACAGCAGGCAAGTTCCGCCCTACCAACACCAGCCGCCTTGCCCCTTGATCAATTAACCAGCGAGCCAGCTTTAATCCTAACGCGCCCCAGCCGCCCGTGATCAAATAGCCAGCTTCCGCTCGAACGGCAGGTTTTTCAGGATCTCTCTGGAGAGAGCTGGTCATTTCTAAGACAATCTTGCCAACATGCTGAGCCTGCTGCATCTGCCGAAATGCTTCAACCGCCTGCGCTGCCGGGAAGCGAGTCATGGGCAAAGGCTGAAGCTGACCTGACTCAAACTGCGGCAAGAGCTGGGTCAGCATGGCCTGAATATGCCGGGGCTGCTGCTGCGTAATCTGCACCAAATCCACCAGCGCATAGGCAACGTCAGGCCGGAGTTCGGAGACCTGAGCAGACGACCAAACTCCGGTTTTGCCAATTTCCATCAGCCGACCGTTTGGCCGCAGGGCAGAAAGACTTTGGGGAATAAATTCACCCGATAGGCTGTTGAGGACGACATCAACTCCGCCTGCCGCCTGGACTGCGGGGGCAAACTCAAGACTGCGCGAGCTAAAGATCTGCTGAATCCCCTGCGAGCGCAAAACCTGCCATTTGGCAGGCGCAGCCGTCGCAAAAATTTCGGCTTTGAGGGCTTGAGCAATCTGGACTGCGGCCTGACCCACGCCGCCTGCTGCTGCATGAATGAGCACCCGTTCGCCTGCTCTGAGCTGGGCAAGTTCGATGAGCGCGTGATGCGCCGTCAGGAATGCCGTCGGCAAGGTAGCAGCGGCAGCAAAGTCAAGTAGATTTGGCTTGCGGACAACCAGCCTTGCATCGACGGTCACAAACTGCCCAAAGCTGCCTGCGGCAATGGCAATTACGGCATCGCCCGGTTTAAAATGCTGCACGGCTGAGCCAACTGCGACGACTTCGCCAGAGGCTTCTAGACCCAGTAACCCAGCCTCTCCCGGATAGAGATCCAGCGCGTTCAAAACGTCGCGAAAGTTGAGTCCGGCGGCGTAAATTCGCAGTTCAACTTCGGTTGGGTCAGGCGTTCGGCGGGGCGTTGCCTGCCAGCGCAGTGCGTCTAGGCTACCTCGCTGCAAAATTTCGAGTCGCTGTCCAGCTTTGCGGTCTGGCTGAATCGGCACCAGTCGCGCCACATATCGCTGTCCGGCAGCAAACGCGATCTGGTCTTCGTGGCTATGATGCAGTTCAGCGAACAGTAAATCTGCGGCCTGCGCTAATTGTTCTGGGTCGAGATCAACACGCACAGGCGAAAATTCTGGATGCTCTAAGGCCATCACTTGCCCCATTCCCCACAGGCAGGCTTGCATGGGATGACTAACGCTGCGACCCGCAGCCTGTGCGCCACAGGTTATAAACCAGCAGCGCGGCAAATGCGGCAGCACCACGTTGGTTAGAGCCTGGACGAGATGGAGCGCTGATTCGCAGCCTTGCTTGGGATTTTCAGAGTAGAGGCTCCAGAGATGGATCACGCCTCGCACAGAACCTTGTGTTCCGATCTGGATCAACATCTGCTCAAAGTCGGTCAGCTCAGAGGGATTCAGATAGAATACGCTATCTTGTTCCTGATAGAATTTGCTGGGATATACAAGCTGACAAGTTTGACCGACGGCTTGCAATCGGTCGGCGAGCGCTGCACCAACTCCCCGCGGATCTGCAAAAATTATCCAGATGCCGTTTGGCAGAGAATTTTCCTGTGAACATCGCTGTGGATGCGGCTGGAGTCGCCATTCCACTCTGTATAGCCAATCTTTCCAGTCGATATGCTGAGTCGGCTGGAGTCTGAGCTGATGAATGGCGGCGATTAGATGGCCAGCTTGATCGAGGAGCTGAAGATCAGCCGTTATTTGCTCGGCTTCGGTTCGCAGCATCACATGGCTCCAGAACTCGGATGAGCTGGCTGGTTGATGCAGCAACTCTAATTGCTCTAACCCGACGGGTAAATAGCTGGCTGAGCGCAGCTGCTCTGGCAATGCCGCAGAAATCACCTGAAACGCTGCGTCAAGCAAAATTGGATGTAGATGATGGCCGTTTGGGTTCGGCATTTTCAGCTGGCCCAACGATTCGCCATCTTTGCGCCATAGTTGCTGAACAACCTGAAAACTAGCGCCATAGTTGAGTCCCTGTTCACGGCACTGTCTATAATGCTCAGCGGCAGAATGTTCTTCTAAGAACATTTTTTGCAGCTTTGTCAGATCAACTAATCTATAACTAGCAGCTATTGCCGTTAGTATGCCGGAAACATGCAGCTGCCAAACTTCCAAATCATCTAGGCTATAGATCTGGAATATATTAGTCTCTGGATTAAATACGAGCTGTACTGTGGTTTTGGTCGCAGTTAAGACTAGAGCACGTTCAATTGTGAGATTTTGAATGCTCAGGGCTGGAGTCTTTAAAATCGCTGCACCGACAGCCAGCGCCATCTCCACAAAAGCCGCTGCCGGAAAGATTACCTGGTCGTCAACGATGTGATCAGCCAAATAAGCTGGCGAATAGGCTGAAAGCTCAGTCTCGAACAGGACATCTTTAAGAGGTGAGCGAATTTGCCGATTTAGCAGCGGATGGAATTCCGCAGTGGGTAAATTCTTGGGTGAAGCAGTAGGGATTGCGTCCAGCCAGTAACGTTGTCGCTGGAACGGATAGGTTGGCAATGAAATTCGCTGTGGTTTTTGATTGATTTGAGCGGCGTGGAAGGTATCCCAGTTGATTGAGATGCCGCAGCGATAGAGCTGAGATAGACTGCTGAGTAGAGAACGCCAGCTGGATAATTTGGGAGATAGGCTAGGAAGCATGAGCGCTGACGAATTAGACATCATGCTGATCAGCGCTGGCTTTGCACCACATTCAATCCAAATCGAGCAGGTTTCTGGGAGCAATGCGGCTCCGGCTGCGAATTGGACGGGTTGCCGCCCCTGCTGGCACCAGTAGTCGGGCGTAGCAATTTCGCTGGTCGCAAATTCTCCGGTCAGATTCGCGATGATTTTGAGCTGCGGTAGCGCATAGTCAACCGTCTGCGCCACCTGACAAAACTCGGCCAAAATTGGCTCCATCTCGACCGAGTGAGAGGCGTGAGAGACCTCTAGCCTCTGCGCTAAAATGCCTTTTGCCTCCAGGTCTGTCAACATTTGCTGCACTGCCGCCGCTGAGCCAGAGATGACTGTATTTGTGGGGCTGTTGATTGCCGCAATGCTAATCTGCTCGGCCAGATCGGCGGCATTAATCCAGCGTTGAACCTGCCGATGATCAGCCCTAACTGCCGCCATCATGCCAGTCGGTAAGGACTGCATGAGCTTGGCTCGCGCCGCCACCAATTTCAGCGCATCTTCCAGGCGAAATACCCCGGCAATGCAGGCTGCCACATATTCGCCAATGCTGTGCCCTATTACGACTGTAGGCATCACGCCCCAGCTCATCCACAGCTCTGCCAGCGCATACTCAATGCAAAATAAGGCAGGCTGCATGTAGCGCGTTTGATTGAGTGCATCCCCTGTCCAGATCACGTCCAAGATCGATCTGTCCAGCTCAGATTGCAAGATCTGATCGCAGCGATCTAATTTAGCTCGAAATAGCGAGTTGCTCTCGTATAGCTCACGTCCCATTTCAGCATATTGCGATCCTTGCCCTGTGAACAGAAAGGCAATTTTAGAATGATTGTTAGAATGATCGGACTTCTGGAAACTTGTACATGCTTCTAGACTCTGCTGTAACTCAGCATTTGAGCCAGCTACAGCCGCCCAGCGATGCTCAAAATGCGCTCGTCCAACGTTGGTTGTAAAACAGATGTCTGCTAGCGAAGTTTCAGGATGTTGGGTCAAGAACGCTTTGTACTGCTGAACTAACGCTTGCAGCGCAGGTTCAGTTTTGGCAGAGAGCGTCAGAACGTGATCTTGCAAGCTGGTTTTGGAGAGAATTGGCTCAGCTTCACTCAGCACCATATGCACGTTAGTTCCGCCAATCCCTAATGAATTGACTCCGGCGTATCGAGGCTGTTCTGAGTGCCATTTGGTCAGCCTTCTGTTGACATAAAACGGGCTGTTTGCAAAGTCAATTTGCGGGTTGGGCTGCTCAAAATGCAGGCTAGGCGGAAGCTGCTTGTGGTAGAGACAAAGCGCAGTTTTAATTAATCCAGCAATCCCTGACGCAATATTCAGATGGCCGAGATTTGTCTTCACCGATCCAATCGGACAGTGCTGCCTGCGCTGACCGCTCAGCCGGAATGCTTGAGTCAACCCAGAGATCTCAATCGGATCGCCCAATGCTGTTCCGGTTCCATGCGCTTCGATATATCCAATCTGCTCAGATGTAATCCCAGAAATGTTAAGGGCTTCAGCGGTTACAGTCGCCTGCCCTGCGGCTTTAGGAGCCAAATAGCCCACTTTCTCGCCACCATCGTTGCCCATTGCCGAGCCTTTGATCACCGCATACACCCGATCGCCTGCCGCAATCGCCTGATCCAGCCGCTTCAGTAATACCAGCCCTGCGCCGCTGCCAAAAATTGTGCCCCCTGCGGCAGCATCAAAGGCGCGACAGTGACCGTCGGGCGTGAGGATCATGCCTTCTTGATGCAGATGCCCCACCTTTTGCGGCGTATGCACCGACACGCCGCCCGCCAGCGCCAGATCGCATTCGCCGTTCAGCAAAGCCTGCCTTGCCAGATGCACCGCCACCAGCGACGTAGAGCAGGCAGTCTGCACGTTCACGCTTGCGCCCGTCAGATTCAGCTTGTACGAAATTCGCGTGGTCAGGTAGTCTTTGTCATTGGCAACCGTGAGCTGAAACCCGCCCAGTGAGCTGAGCGTCACCACGTTTAGCGAATCGTTTTCGTCGAGCTGATGTCGATTCGGATAGACATGATTGAGTAAATAAGTGTTGGCTGATGCACCTGCATAGAGGCTAATATCACCGACATAGGTCAACGGGTCATAGCCAGCGTCTTCCAGGCATTCCCAGGCGCATTCTAAAAGCAATCGCTGCTGTGGATCAAGTAGGCTAGCCTCTCTGGGACTGTAGCCAAAAAAATCGGCATCAAAAGCAGCCACGTCGCAGTCGAGAATGGGGCTAGCTTTGACGTAGTTGGGGTGCTGAACCAGCGCTGGATCGACCCCTGAAGCTAGAATCTCGGCATCGCTGAACCAGGAAATCGACTCAACGCCTGCACAGAGATTTTGCCAAAACTGCTGAATCGAATTTGCGCCCGGAAACCGACAGGCCATGCCCACTACGGCAATATCAGCAGTTTCCGCTCTGGCTCGGCGGGCAGGACGAACGGCGGGTTCTGCCTGATCTGCCTGAGTTAAGTGACGCGCCAGCGCCGCAATCGTCGGATATTGAAACAGCGTCATCACCGAAATCGACGGCTGAAGCTGCTGGAGCCGCTGCAATACCTGCATCAGTAGCAAGGAATTGCCGCCCAGCTCAAAAAAGTTGTCTTCTGTGCCCACCGTTTGTAGATTCAGCACCTCGCGCCAGATCTGGGCAATCTGCTGCTGCCGTTGATTCTGGGGCAAATGCTGAGCCGAAGCCAGCGCCATGATGGAATCCATCTGCCGCAGTTTCTGGACAAACTCGCCTGCTGCAAACCGCTGCCCTAGCTGCTGCCGCTGAATCTTGCCTAGATTAGTCTTCGGAATCTCGGACGGCTCGACCGGCATCACATAGCTCGGCGTAGCCCCAATTTGGCGCAGTACCTGCCGCCGAATTGACTTAATTAAATCCGGATTCACTGCCGCTCCGCCC
Organism: Pegethrix bostrychoides GSE-TBD4-15B; assembly: GCA_019359155.1. GTDB lineage: Bacteria > Cyanobacteriota > Cyanobacteriia > Elainellales > Elainellaceae > Elainella > Elainella bostrychoides. Next base: position 76,317 of record JAHHHV010000075.1, on the reverse strand, counting down.
TTTGGCACAAAGAAGATTGCCAGCCGCTCGCTGTCCGCCACCTGCACCGCACAGGCCGCCGTAAACGACGCTTCCACCGCCGCCAACTCCTCCACCGCCGCCTCAATTTCGTGGCTGTAGTAGTTCACGCCGTTGAGAATAATTACCTCTTTTTGCCGCCCGGTAATCGTCAGGCTCCCCGCCTGAATCAGCCCCAAATCCCCCGTATCAAACCAGCCGTCCACCGTGAACGCTGCTGCATTTAAATCAGGACGCTGATAGTAACCCAGCATCAGGCTCTGCCCCGCCACCTGAAGCCTGCCAATTTTGCCCTGCGGCACGGGCTGATTCGCCTGATCCACAATCCGCACCGCCACGCCCGGAATCGGCTGCCCCACATTCACCGTCTCGGACTGCCGCGCAAAGTCCTGTGCATGGACAATTCCCGAACCCGTCTCCGACATGCCATAGCCGGGACTCACCACATCCCCCAAGCCCTGAGCCGCCAGCAGTTCTAAAAACTGCCGAGTCGTCTTGCCCACTACCGCCTCCGCCCCGTTGCCCATCCAGCGCAGACAGGTTAGCTCCCAAGCTCGCTGCTGCACCGTCGCCGCCCGATCGACAATCAGCCCGTAGGCAAAATTGGGTGCCCAAGTATGCGTCACTCGCTGCTGATCCACCCAATCCAGCCAGCGCAGCGGATCTTGCAGCACTAGCCCGTTCGCCGCCTGAATCTGCTCGCAGCCGACATAAACCTGTGTCAGATGAAACATCACCAGGCTCGCCACATGCTCCAGCGGCATCCAGTTGAGGCTAATCGCGTCGCGGGTGAGATCATTCACAGTTGCCATGCCGTAAGCTACTGTCAGCAGGCTACGACTGGACAGCATCACGCCTTTAGGGTGGCCCGTGCTGCCGGAAGTAAACAGCAGCAGCGCCAGATCGTCCGGATTGGCTCGGTGAAATTCAGCGTCAAATTCAGCGTTAAATTCAGTGGGTTCAGTGTCCTGTGCGGGAAATGCAGTCATCAGCCGCAGCTTCAGCCCAGTGCGCTGGCAGTAGGCTTGCAGAATGGGCCGCATGGCGGGTTCGCTCAGCAGTAGGGGTTCGCTCAGCATCTGCTCACCCAGCATCTGCTCACCCAGCATCTGTGCGGCGTGATGCAGCAGTGCCGTTTTGCTGTTGTCGGTTGCGTAGTCTGGGGCAACAGCAATCGGCACGGGCAGAAAGCCGCCGAGTAAACAGCCCCAGAAGGCAGTCAAAAAACCGCGATTGGTTGAGAAATGTAGAATTACCGGATCGTGAGGCTGCAATCCGGCGGATTTGAGCTGAAGCCAGACCGCCGTTGACTCGCGCAATAGATCTGCATAGCTTTGAAGTTGTGACTGGCTATTGTCTACTGTATCCAGATAGCGAACTCCAGCAGCGCCAGCCGCCGCCCGACAGAGCAGGTCTGGTAACGTCATCGATTCGATCAAGCCTTGAGGCAGGGCTAGCCCCGTCAGGATCGATTGCGGTATTTCTTCCATCTTCCTCATCCACTCCTCACCAGTTTGCCTCACCAGCTTGTCTCACCAGCTTGCCTTACCAGTTCGATAGCCAATCTGATAGACAGATCACGAGTTCTCCTTGCGGTAAAATACAGCAGAATTGGCGATCTTACCATGCCTTCCTGGGCCTATTGATGTTCACAGCAGCATTCGCACCGATTTTATGGAGACAGTCCAGCTACAGATTTCTGATGAAACGCTCCGCGACGGCGAACAGCAGGTCGGCGTTTTTTTTGAAGCCAAAACCAAGCGGCATCTAGCACAGCTCATCGCCCAGACGGGCGTGCATCAGATTGCCCTGATGCCGTCAATTCACCCGACCGAGGAGCATCTGGTCAAAACGCTGATCCAGTCAGGACTAGGGCACCAGGTTGTAGCTTCCACCCTGATGATCCAAAAGCTGATCGATCAGGCCAAAGCCTGCGGAGTCAGGCAAATTATCCTGTTTCATGCGGTTTCAGATCGGCTGCTGTTTCTGCGCGATGCTCGGCTGCGCCACCATCCCCAGTTTCGCCACAAAACGGTTGACGATGCGATTCCAAAATCGGTTCTTATTCAGGCGCGGCAAGATATGCTGGAGACCGTGCTTCAGCATTTACAATACGCCACCCAGCTCGATCTCAAAATCTGCTTTGCCGCTGAAGATGCTAGCCGCGCCGACTTCGATTTTCTAGTTGAAGCAATCCGTCAGTTTCGCCCCTATCTCGACCAGTTTTTGCTCTGCGATACGGTTGGCTGTCTCACCCCCGAAAAAACCTACATCTGGATGCGTGACCTGCTCGAATCTACCCAGCAAGCTCCGCTGTCGGTGCATTTCCACAACGACATGGGACTGGCGCTGGAAAACACGGTTCAGGCAGTGCGGGCTGGCGCGACGGGCATTTCGGGCACCTTTGGCGGTATTGGCGAACGGGCAGGCAATGTCGCGCTCGAACAGGTGCTAAACGGGCTGCGGCTGCGGTTTGGCTGGGAGGTGGCGGGCATCGACTACGACGCGCTAGAAAAGGTCACCGACTACCTGCACCAGCTCCAAGTCTACGCCACGCCGCCCTACTCGGCTCAGGCACAGCGCTGCGAGACGGGCATTCACGTCAACTCAATTCTGCGCGACCGCCAAAGCTACTCGATCTTTCCGCAGGCCGAGCCGGAAATCTGGTTTGGCAAATGCAGCGGAGCCAGCAACTTTCAGTATCTGTTTGAGCGTCATTTGCAACACCCGCTCAGCCGCAGCCAGTACGAACAACTGCGCTCCACGATCAAAATCCTCTCGATTCAGCAGCAGCGCTCTTTTTCTCGCCAAGAGGTCGTCGAAATGCTGGAGCGCGGGATTCTCACTGCCGAAGCAGGGCTAGGGAACGACCAAGATTAAAGCGGCTTAATCCTCAAACCGATCGCTGATTCGCCCATTCACGGCTGAAATGGCTACAGTTCGGGGCGAGGCCAGATAGTTTTGGGCGGTTGGATCGCCGCTGCGTCCCCGAAAATTCCGGTTCGTCGCATAGATGCCGACCTCCGCTGCGCCCAGAACCCCCTGACCCGCATTAATACAGGCTCCACAGCCGCTTTTGAGGATCTGCGCTCCCGCCTGCTCTAGTGTCTTGAGATAGCCCAACGCCTCAGCTTGCTGCCGTACCGCTTGCGACGCGGGCACCACAAACAGACTCACGCCTGCCGCCACCCGCCGATTTTGCAAGACTGCGGCGGCCTGCGCTAAATCAAACAGCTTGCCGCCCGTGCAGGAGCCAATAAAGGCTCGCGTAATCTTCACCTCCTGCATCTCGCTGATGCCCACAACCTGATCGGGCTGGGGCGGACGGGCAATCTGCGGCTCTAGCTGGCTGAGGTCAAACTGATAGAGGCGCTCGTATTCGGCTCCTGGATCGCTTGCTAGATTGATTGGTTCGGCCTCATAGCCTCTGGCGTTCATGTGGCCTCTGGCGTTCAGATGGCCTTTGGCATTTACATAGTCCCAAGTTTGGGCATCTGGCGCAATTAAGCCAGAAACCGCGCCGCACTCGACTGCCATATTCGCCAGGGTCATCCGTTCATCGATTGGTAAGTTCTCAATGACCTCACCGCAAAATTCTATGACACGACCGATTGCGCCATCGCAGCCAATTTTCCCTAAAATAAACAGCATGATATCCTTGGCGCTGACTTGCTTTGGCAAAATCCCATTCAGCTCCAGCTTCAGCGTCGCCGGAACCCGCAGCCACAGATCGCCCGTCGCGAATAGATTGGCCATATCGGTTGTGCCAATCCCGGTCGAAAAGCAGCCGAACGCGCCATAGGTGCAGCTATGCGAATCAGTTCCGACAATCACCATGCCGGGATGGACAAAGCCACGTTCGGGCAGCAGCACATGGCAGATGCCAGCGGCTTCACCGGGCGACACCACATCCAGCAAATGACAGCCCTGTGCCTGGGCAAACTCAACCATCTGCTGATGCATTGCGATCGCTTTCGGATCAGGCCGAATCTCGTTAATCTGAATAAAATGATCTGCCACCAGCACTAGGCGCTGGGCATCCCAAAGCCGCGCTTCTGCGCCAAAATGTTGGTGAAACAACGCCCCAACTGGCCCCGCAATCGCATCATGCGACATTGCCAAATCAGCCTTGACCAACAGCGCTTCTCCCGGCTGCACGTAGGCTTGCCCCGCAGCCCGCGCAATCAGCTTTTCGGCAAGCGTCATGGGACGAGGGGCAGTTTGGCCCACGGGCAAAGCCGCACCGTTGAGCCGCTGTTGATTAAATGCAAACAGTCCGCCTGCTGCCACAATTGCGGCCTCAATGGGGCTAGAGCGCTGCTCGCCGATAATTTCCAGCGGCAGGCCAATATTGATGCTGTTGCGGTAAAAAATCTCGGCAAACGAGCGAGCGTATATTTTCTGAATGCCAGCCGCTTTCAGGGCTAGCGGCGCAATTTCACGGCTAGAGCCACAGCCAAAGTTTTCGCCTGCTTCAATGATCTCGTAGTTGGCGAGCTGCCCTGCACCAATTAGATACTCTAGCGCATAGTAACCTAGATGCGCCGGATCGAGATTGGTGCCGCGCTTGGCTGGAATAATATCGTCGGTGTTAATGTCATCACCGAGTACAAGAATTTTATCAGATAGCATAGTCTGTAGAGAGTTTTAGAGTATTAGGTTTAGAGTATTAGTTCAAGCTGCGCTTTCTGTAGAGCGCCATTTCCAACGGCCCAACCTTTTGCGGTTCGCCCACCTTGACCAAACATTGCTTAAACTGCTGAATTTCAGATGGAAATTCGTCTAGCCATTCGTCGCGGATCAAATAGATTGACTCAGAATCTAGCGTTTCGGCAATGCAGCGTTTGCAGCGCACAAAGCCAATTTTCTGCTGTTTTTGCGGCGGTACTAGGCAGGGCGATCTGCCTTTTTTATCGTAGGGCGTGCAGTTGAGCTGGGCTGGATTAACAGCACAGCTGAGATAAGCAGTCCAGTAGCTCCCGATCAAGCCTGCGTTGCCCAAACTTTGCACTGGTTCTAGATGCTGAATGGTTGATGTTTTGGTGCTGAGCTGAAAGGTTCTAGGCGGCAAGCTCAGGCTAGACGTTAGCGCAATTAGAGCGAGCAACGTATAGAGCTTGACTATCTGTTTGGCTATCTGTGGTTTCAAGCCTTCAGCGAAGACGAGCACCGTCAGCCAGCTAAAAATATAGGCAAACGTATAGTATCTGAGATTGGGATTTTTATACGTCCAATCTACCAGAATTAAGAGAACAAATCCTAGAACTGCGCTAGAAAAAAATAGGTAAAACCAGGGAGATAAAGAGACTCTCAGCTGAGTTTTTTCAGCAGATTTGCTCAACTGACTGCCGAGTAGGAAATAGGCTAGATAACCGATGAATCCTAGCGCCAGCAGCGTATGCAATCCCAAAAAAAAGCTTTCAGTTTGAAAGGTCAAGCTGTGGATTAGATCGGCTGATAGCCTGCCAATTTTTTCTAGAATTTGATCTGGTGTGCCGATCAGAAATTTATATCCTCTAGCGGCTTCAGCATGAGCTTTGGCATAGAAAACAAAGCCTAGACCCAGCCCTGACGTTATCGCAATGTTCGGCAGATCAAATCGATGGACGTTTAGTGCTCGTAGGCTTCCCAAAAGCCAATGACTCTGATGGAGAGGATTGCGAATCTGCTTCGCTAACATCCCGACTCCGAACAGCAGCAGCAGTCCCAAAACAACCACGCTCAAATCAGAAACCCAGAGGCTCAAAAATAGGCTGAGCGTTGCCAGCGTGATCAAAACCTGTCGCTTCAATTCAGGCTGCTCTGAGTGAACGATGATTTGATTCATGGCAGCACATGCAGCACCGATCAACGCGAGCTGTGGCCCATAGGGTTGACCCACTGAAAGCAGCTCTGAGAACTCTCCCAGTGGCAGGAACCAAACTAGCGCGAAGATCAGCTTGGAGATCAGCCGTTTGCATAAGCTCGCAAAGCAGCAGAATCCAAGCAGCAACAGGCTGTACTGAACGTAGGACACTGCGGCCACCGGGCGCAGCGGCAGGATCTTTAATAAAAGATGGCTGAGCAGCGGCACCAAACTGCCCAATCGGTTTTGCCCCCAGTAATAGAGATCGTCAGGCCACTGAAAATGGTAGGCCATCAAGACATGAACAGCGCTATCCGAGTTTAGAAATGGCGTGTTGAACGCTGCAAAAGATCGAAATGAGAGCAGCAAGAGTATCGCAACCCACAAAACTAGAAAATAGCGTGAAAAGAGTCGCGATGGCAGATTGGGCATGGGCAACGTTCGCAGGTAGAGTTGTCTCAGCAGGGCACAGCCAGCAGCCTAAACCTTGGCAAACAAATTGTATCTAAGGATGCAGTACATAGCGCGGAAGCCATCTTTCCAACCAATTTTTTTGCCCTCTTTATAGGTGCGGCCATAGTATGAAATCCCAACTTCGTAAATCCGGCACCCCATCTTGGCTACTTTAGCCGTGATTTCCGGCTCAAACCCAAACCGATTCTCTTCAATCCGCACGGCCTGAATCACCTCGCGTCGGAAGGCTTTGTAGCAGGTTTCCATATCGCTTAAGTTAATGTTGGTGAACATATTGGAGAGCATAGTCAAAAACTTATTGCCCACCATATGCCAGTAATAAACCACTCGATGGGGTCGCCCGCCCGCAAACCGCGAGCCAAATACCACATCTGCCTGCCCCGACAAAATTGGCCCAATCAGATCTGGAAATTCCTGCGGGTCATATTCCAAATCAGCATCCTGCACCACTACAATATCGCCCGTAGCCGCCGCAAATCCCGTACGAAGCGCTGCACCCTTGCCGCGATTTTTGGAGTGGTAGAGAATTTGGTCGGCCTCACCCATCGCTTGCAGCAGGTCGCGCGTGCCGTCGGTTGAGCAGTCATCCACAATGATGATTTCGACATCTTGAATTGGGCAAGCCCGCACGGCCTTCACCACGCGCCCGATTGTGCCCAATTCGTTGTAGCAAGGAATCACAACGGACAGCTTCATGCTCCCTGATACTCCAACCTAATACTTCAAATCGCGAGCGCCATCATATCATGAATTGCCCAGCAGATCTGCCGGTAGGATTTTGGGGTGCGAATCTTCCCTGAGCGGTCGCTAGCCGAGTAGCCTGACCTATCTTGAGCAAGGATTAATAATAATTGACTTGACTACGCATTGATCTTCTCTAAATAATTCAGCTTCTATATCGTTCACTGCTGATAGATTGGTATCTGAACCGTAAAGACAGAGCCTTCGCCCGGCTTGCTTCTTACGCCAATTGAGCCGCCAGAACGCAGCAGTAGCTGTCGCACAATCGCCAGCCCTAGCCCCACACCGTTTGCGTCTTCAGGGATGCCGCGCACCCGATAGAAGCGGTTGAAAATGCGCGGCAAATCGGCTGAAGCAATGCCGATGCCGCTATCGCGAAACTCCATCTGCACCAAATCGCCCTGCTGCTTGGCCCGCACCCAAACCTGTCCGCCCTTGGGCGTAAACTTAATGCTGTTGTGCAGCAGGTTGATCACAATTTGCCTCAGCCAAGCCGTGGCGCAAGAGACAGGCGGCAAATCTTCGGGCACCACATAAGCCAGCATCACGCCTTTTTCTTGGGCGAGCGGCTGATAGGTGCTCACCACACCCGGCACAATCTCCGACAGGCGCAGCGGCTCCATCTGCACCAAATCCGCGCCGCTCTCTAGCTGCACCAGATCCAGCACGCCCGAAATCAGCAAACCCTGGCGATCACATTCCTGGCTGAGCATCTCCATATAGCGCTGGCGCTGCGGCGGCTTGATGCTGGGCGAATTGAGTAGCGACAGCGCTGTTTTCATCGTCGAGAGCGGCGTGCGAAGCTCCAAGCCGATATTTTTAATAAACTCATCCTTGCCCTGCAAGTCGTTCAGCAGATCTGTATTCTCCTGCTGCAGCTGCGGCATCGCCTCGGCTAGTCGGCGCTGTGCCATACTGCTGCGCCACAGGTCTTCTTGGCGCTGCATCTGCATGGCCAGCAGTCGCCCCAGCAGCACCGGGTCAGCAGACATTTCGTAGGTTTGCATCAGGCTTTGCCAGGAAATTAACAGCGGCTGCAGTTCGGCGCTGCTCGCATCGGGCTGACCAGAGCAAATTGCCGCATGAATCCCAGTTTCCAAGACTGGCTGGAGTATGGTCGGATCAAGGCAGCAAAGCCCCAGCAGCGGATGGATGCGCTCGCTAGACTCCGATGGCTGTCCCCCCTCTGGCTGAAGCAACCGAGAGCGGTAAGCAGAGATCAATCCCTGAAATTTGGCTGAGACCACCAGCACAAAATATTCGCGCTTGAGCTGGCTGTCGGCAGAGAGCGGCAGCGTCTGAACGCCGGACCTGTCAATTGTGGTGCTGGGGAGATCAGCAAAATCGTCAAATAGCTCGTCAGCAGCTTCGGTATTCGCGGCACGGCGCGACGGATTCCAGGCTACTGGCAGCGTAATATCGGCGGTGGGCACAGTCTGGTAGAGCGGATTCACGGGCAGAGGGGGCTGAGAGCTAGCAGCTAGAGGCAACTCTGGTTTAGGCTCGGTTTGCAGGCTATAGAGGCTGTAAGGGGCGGAACTCTGCTCACAAAAGCGGGCGATCTCGGCTTGCCAGACCTCGCCGCGCGGCAGCTTCACCCAAATTGTGGCTGGCAGCGACTGCTCAATTAAAAAATCGAACAGCAGGCTGACCATGGACTTAAACGTGGTGGGGCTGAGCTGAAGCAGCTGCAAGCTTGGATCGGTCGCGATGGCGAGTTCGTAGAGCGATTGATCCGGCGGGTGGGTTGAGGGCATGGGAAGGAACGCTGAGGGAATTTTGTGGATGCATCCAAGTAATCTCTTAAGTAATCTATACAGCCTCGATTGCACAGACTGCAACAAAACTCACAGTTACTTCATCAGTTGATTCAATGGCTAATTGATCAGACTGAGACGATTCAGGAATCCTAGCTGCTAACTCAATCGCTGCATCAGGCGCTGCATCAGGGCAGCTCTGGCCTGCTCGCGGTCGTCGAAATGCACTTTCTCGGTGCCCAAAATCTGGTAGTCTTCGTGGCCTTTGCCAGCAATCAGCACCGCATCTCCAGGCTGAGCTTCCAAAATTGCGGTTTGGATGGCGGCAGCTCGATCTGCTAATACGGTTGGGGTAACGCTAGCTGGAATGCCCGCTAGAATGTCATCGAGAATCTGCTGCGGTTCTTCGGTGCGTGGATTGTCAGAGGTCACGACCGCCCAGTCGGACAGCTCGGCGGCAATTGCACCCATTTGGGGACGCTTGGTGCGGTCGCGGTCACCGCCACAGCCAAACACGCAGATCAGCCGCCGATCGACAAAGGGACGCGCCGCGCGCAGCATATTCTCCAGGCTGTCGGGCGTATGGGCGTAGTCAACTATCACGCTGATATCCTGATTGGCCTGCACCTGCACCTGCTCCATTCGCCCCGGCACGCCCGCAAACTCAGGCAGAGCCGCCGCAATCGCATCCAAATCCAAGCCCAGATGCAGCACCGCCCCCACCGCCGCTAGCAGATTCGCCAGATTAAACTGCCCCACCAGCGGTGAGCAAAACGCGATTTCCCCGACAGGCGTATGCAGCGTTCCTGTTACGCCCTCTGACTCATAGACCAAATCGCTCATCCAGAGGTCAGCTTGCGAATTGGCGACGCTGTATGACCAGACGGGCGAAGCTGCCTGCGCAATTAGCTGCTGGCCGTAGGGATCATCCAGATTCACCACCGCGCGACCCTGCAAATAGTCGGCGTTAAACAGCAGCGCTTTAGCGGCAAAGTAGTCGTCAAGATCTTTGTGGTAGTCCAAGTGATCTTGGGTGAGGTTGGTGAATACAGCTACCTCAAACGTACAGCCTGCGACTCGCCCCTGCGCCAGCGCGTGAGAACTCACCTCCATAATGGCAATCTCACTGCCTGCCGCCACTGCTTCAGCGAGCTGCTGCTGTAGCTCCAGCGCAAAGGGCGTAGTGTGCTGGGCCGTCTGCTGATAGCCCGCCCAGCGAGCGTAGAGCGTGCCAAACAGCGCAGTGGGGCGCTGAGCTTGCAGCAGCAGATATTCAATCAGGTGGGTAGTGGTGGTTTTGCCGTTGGTGCCGGTTACCCCCACGAGCTGCATTGTCTGAGCCGGATAGCCATAAAAAGTGGCCGCTAGCCGCGCGCAGGCTTGAGTCATGTCAGGGCAGGCGATCAGGCAGGCTGAGGAGCTAGGCTGGGTTTTGGCGGCGACATCCGAGACGACGGCAGCCAGAGCGCCTGCGGCAACCGCTCCCGGCCAGAATTCGCCGCCATCCACGCGGGTTCCCGGCATTCCGATAAATAGATCTCCGGGCTGGCAGGCGTGTGAGTTGGTGGATAGCCCCTGCACGTCCGACTCCAAGGCCGGGTGGTCGGGCAGACTGGCGAGCGGCATAGACAAGGCCAGCAGTTGTCTCAGCTTCATATCCTGCATCTCCTAAGACCAGCGTGATCAAGACTTGCGCTTATTTTGTCTCATTTTGCTGAGATTCTGACAGATACTTTGCCAACATTTTCTCAAGCTGAGCCACCGTGGCGCGGGGCGAGGGTCGCGGCAGCGTTCGCTGAGAGACGGCATCCACCAGCACCGGGATTTCGTACTCGTAGGCGGCAAACCAATCGTCGCGGCTGGTAATATCTCGGACTTCCAGCACAGGCGGCGGCTGAATCTGAACCAATTTCTCTTGTAGCCCTTCACAGAGATGACAACCTGGCTTACTGTACAGAATGAGTTGCAGCATGTTCTCCTGTTTTCCGCTCGGAATATGTGCCTTTAGGCTAAAATGCTCTTATAGATCTCTTATAGAGAGATATCTCTACAAACTCAGGTTAGAAGGGAATGTCCAGCGACACAATCACGCGACCGCAGCTTCACTCACCTCTCAATATCAACCGGCTCGATATTGGCCAGCTTGATCTGGAAGAACTCAACCGCCGCTTTGCCACCGCGCATCCAGTCGAAATTCTGGCCTGGTGCATCGCCAACTTGCCAGCAGGCTTGGTGCAGACCAGTTCGTTTGGCGTAGACGGCATGGTAATCATGGACATACTCTACCACCAGCTCAAGCATCCCCTGCCCGTGCTGTTTCTAGACACGCTACACCATTTTCCAGAAACGCTGGCGCTCGTCGCCCAAGCTCAGCGGCACTACGACCTCGATCTGCATGTTTACCGAGCGGCCAATACCCAACAAGAATTTGCCGCCCAGCACGGCGAAGCGCTTTGGGAACGCGACGTGCAGCAGTTTCATCTCCTGACCAAAATCGAGCCACTCCAGCGCGGTTTGGCAGAGCTAAAGGCAACGGCCTGGATGACCGGACGACGACGCGACCAGTCGGCAAACCGTGCTGAACTGCCGATTTTTGAGCGAGACACCGCAGGTCGGCTCAAAATCAATCCGCTGGCTGGCTGGACGCAGAAAGAGACCTGGCGATATGTGGCCGAGCATGGCGTACCCTACAATCCACTGCATAACCTGGGCTATGCCAGCATCGGCGACCAGCCCCTGACCACGCCCACTGAAGCCGGCGAAGAGGAACGCGCGGGTCGCTGGCGCGGCACGGCCAAAACCGAATGCGGCATTCATGGCTAGCTGAGGGTCTTCTGGCTATTCCACCCCAAACCGCTCTGGCGTGAAGCTGCCGTGCAGTCCATAGGGAACATGGTGCTTCAGCCGCAGCTTGGCCAGTGGCTCGCTCAAATCCTGCGCGTTCAGGATCACCAACTCCGAGCGCTCTAGCTCTGCGTTGAAGATCAGCAGCAGCAGCCAGCCGTCATCTTCGGCATCGCTACCGGGGCGCGGTACAAAGATTGGCTCTCCGGCAAAGCCGCGTGGCGCAGCACTCCAAAGCTGACGCTCGCCCGTTTGCAGATCGAGCTTAACTACGCCTTGCAGGGGGGCGTTGCCCGTCGGACGGTCGGCTGCACCCAGATAGACGTAGCGATAGGGTCGCCCCACGTAATCGGGATGCAGTACCGGAAATTCGCAGCAGCGCGACTCTAGCAGCTCTCGCTCGGCGCTTGGGGTGGCGAGATTCAGCTTGAACCGCCAGAGCTGCCCCGGATCAAGCCGCTCAAACCGCACCTCACGGTAGTCTTCGCCCGCATCAATCGACGGGAAGCCGCCATAGCAGACCGAATCGACGTAGAGTAAGCCATCCTGCTCAAAGGCGTTGGCGTGATGGAACACAAAGCCAGACTCGACCGGAATCTGCTGCGCCTTGCCGCCGTTCCGGGGAATCACGATCACCTGCGTGGGCTGGCTAAGCCGGGGCTGTAGGCATTGACCCGCGCCCTTAAAGCCCATCAAAAAGGGCAGCGGATTGAACGACATGGGAGCCTGGAAGAAAATGCAGTAGTTCGGCGTGATTGCGAAGTCATGCATGAAGGCGAAACCGGGCACCGAATGGGCGTGCTGGCGCAGAATCTGGCCGGAGGGCGCAAATTCGTAAATCGTAATCGTGGTGGAGAGGCCAGCTTTGAGCGAGAAATTCACTAGGCAGGGCGCGCCGTCATCTAGCTCGCAGGCTGGATCAATCCGAGGGTGAGCCGCAAATGCGCCGCCCGGTGAAATTACGCCGTCCAAATAGTCTAAGCCCAACGTTTCTAGCGTCGCCGGGTCGAGCCGGTGCGGTTCAGCGGCTTCCCAGAGTGCCAAGAGCTTGTCGCCCCAGTAGAGCACATTCGTATTGGCGATGTTTTTCAGCCGCAGGTCGAAGGCGTTGGCCAGCCAACCACCCGGTTTTGCCGTACCAAATACGCCCCGATAGAGAATTTTGCCCGCCGCTTCTTCTTCCAAGAACGCCTGTGTCCGCACAAACCGATTCCGGAAATGAGCGCGACCTTCGCCAAAGCTAAAGGCACAGATCATGCCGTCGCCATCAAACGGATGATGCACCGGCTGGCCGCCAATCTCCAGCAGCCCCGGCCCGTTGCGGAACAGCGTGCCGCTTAGCTCAGCCGGGATTTCGCCTATGATCTCGTCAATCCAGTAGTCATGTTCTGTCCGCAGAGAATCATAGCCCTTGCGCCAGTCTTGCAGCTCGTAAGAGGCCAGATTTGCGTCTAGATTTGCGTCTAGCTCTGGATTTGGCAGCGTTGCGCGTTCGCCCAAAAAGCTCATAGCAGATTTCCTAATCGTGAGGTGGTGAGGGGGTCTAGTAAATTTGGATTAGCTCAGCTCAGGCGCAACGCCAGCCAGCTCAGCTTCAGGCGGCAAGACGAGCGGCTCAGACTCGGTTTCGGCCATCGGTAGCCAGCCCAAAAACGGCAGCGGCAGCAGCGTGCTGAGATTGGTGATAATCACCAGCAGCCAGAGCTGCGTAAAGTTAGTTTCGCTAATGCCCAGCCCTTGCATCAGCAGCGCCCCCAGCTCGTAAGACACCAGCCCCGCCAGGTTGGAAACCGACATCAGCAGCGCAAACAGCGTCGCCTCAACCCCCGGTGGACAGAGACGCGCCGCCAGCACCAGCACGGGCATGTAGGCAATCTGCCCCATCACGGTCAGAATTAAGCTGTCGCCCAGGCTAAACCAGCGGTCGTCAATGCCGATGGCGCGGTTGGTATGCGTCACCAGCAGCAATGTCGTCATCCCCAGCACCGCCGAAATCACCATTGTCCAACCGAAAATCACCCGGAAGGGCAGGCCGCGCAAAAACCGCTGAAACAGCCAGATACCAACCAGCGAAGCCAGACTCGTCACCAGTCGCACCCGCCCCAAAAACTCCGGCTGAAACCCTAGCTCGTTGGTGGTGAAGAAAAAGAAGGCCGCATCTGCGGTGGGGGTCGCCTGCCACAAAAACACGAACGCCGTCGGCAGCCAGATCGATTTCTGGGTGACTGCCGCCTTGAGCTGCCCAATCTGCCCTCGCACTGCTGCCCAGTCCTGCCGCCGCTCAGTGCGCTCCTCAATGATCCACCAGGCTACCAGCGCCACCAGTAGCGGAAAAATCGCGGTAATGCCGAACACGGTGCGGGTTGTGAAATGCTCTAGCAGCATCCCGCTGAAATAGGCGGTAATCAGACCGCCCAGCGCCGAAGCCCCCCAGCAGATCGACTGGAGCGATCCCGACTCTTGCAGCGACTCCTGCCGCGCCCGCTCCACCACCAGCGAATCGACAATCACATCCGCGAAGGCCACCGACAGAGAGCTGAGGGCAATTGCCGCTGTCGCCGACCAGGCATTCTGCACCACCGTTGCCAGCAACAGCCAAGCTACCGTGCCCAGCAGCCCTGACAGCACCAGGTAGGGACGACGACGATAGCCAAAGATGGGCAGGCCGTCTGAGATGAAGCCAAACAGCGGCTTGATCATCCAGGGCAGCGCCGCAATTCCCATAAAGGCCGAGACCTGCGCCGGACCCAGCGCCAGCTCGTCTTTGAGAAAAAAGCTAATTGCCAGCCGTGACAGACCCAGAATCCCTTGGACAAAATAGACCATCAAAATGGCCGTTAGCTCCAGGCTGGGTTCATGCCCAAATAGCAGCTTCTGAGTCACAAACTCAGTTGCAGCCTGCTTCAGCTTCGCAGAGCGGGGAAGAGAGTTGAGCATCTAGAGAAATATTAAGAATTATCAACTGCATTCCATGATAGCTTTCCCAGCTGATCTGTCCAGCTTGCAGCCAGATTGCAGTCGATAGTTCCCATAGAAGACTTGCCAGAAGCTAGCCAGGGACTAGACAAAATCGCTGGCGCTCGTGCTGAACTGCGAGGGTCTAGTATTCTTGACCAGCGCCAGTATGTCGCCAGCGCTGCTAATTAACGTGTCGCTGCCCTGCGCCTGAAAGACTAGCGAACTCGACCTGATATCTGTATCGAGCGAAAACGAGTCAACACCATCCTGGAAGTCCTGGATCGTCGTCCGGCCAGTTTTGCGCTGGAGGAAGAACGTATCCGATCCAGCGCCGCCCGTCAGCGAGTCATTGCCATCACCGGCCTGGAGAAAGTCGTCGCCCTTACCGCCGACTAGCGTGTCTTTGCCATTGCCGCCAATCAGCTCATCGTTGCCGTCCTCGCCAAAGATCTCGTCGCCGCCCGCTCCACCTTCAATTAAGTCATCGCCACCGCGTCCAGAGAGTGTATCCCTGCCGCCCAGTCCCAAAATTTCGTCACCGCCGCCGCCGCCCGTCAGCTCGTCGGCCTTGTTGGTGCCGCGGATGGGTCTGCCGGTGCTGGAGGCATTTGTGAAATCGCTATCGACCGAAATATCTGCCGCCTGAACGCCGAGCAGCGTCGCCAGTCTGCGGCCTTTGGCGCTAATAATCGTGTTCTCACCCTGCTGCTCAATCCGGATATCTTTGCGTTTGATTCCAGATGACAAACCCAGCAGGTCAACGCCAACTTCAAAGTCGTTAATTAGCGTGCTGCCCTGCTTGGATTTGAGCACAAATGTGTCTGCGCCACCGCCGCCCGTGAGCGTATCGTTGCCATCGCCGCCTTCCAGGGTGTCGGCATTGTTGCCGCCTTGCAGCACGTCGTTGCCGTCGCCGCCTTCTAGCCGATCCGCGCCATTGCCGCCGTTCAAAACATCGTTGCCGCCTAAACCCTGCAGCCGATCCATGCCGCCTCTGCCCAAGATCTGGTCGCCTTGGTCGCCACCTGTTAAATTGTCGTCGCCGTTGGTGCCCCGGATGCGGCGCTTGAATACGTTGGTTCGCGCCAGAATATCTGAGTTGCTGCCGTCCTGATTTTCCCAGGCCACGACAAAGTCAGAGGTCGGTGAGAGCACCACAGCCGGGTTAATCTGATCGTCAGAGCCAGAGTCATTCACCTCAAACTCGCTGCCGTCCCGATTGCCGTTGGCGAAAAAGCGCTGGCCGTAGATTACGGTATCGCGGTTATTCTGCTCGCCCGACCAGACCACCGTGAAGTCACCGCCGCTGTCAATGGCGACTGAGGGCGTGACCTGATCGCCCCTCGTTGTGTCGTTGACCAAAATCTCGCCGCCTCTGGGGTTGCCATTGGCATCATAGCGCTGGGCATAAATGCCGGAGCCATCATCATCGTCGCCGTCTGTACCCTGCCAAACCACCACAAATTCGCCGCTGTCCGCAATCGCGACTGCGGGGGAAGTCTGACTGCCGCCCGTTTGGCTGTTGGCCTGAAACTCAATCCCTATCGGCTGGCCGGTATTGCTGTAGCGCTGGCCAAAAATGCTGTTGCCGCCTAGAGATGGGCCGACCCAGGTGACGACAAACTCGCCCAGCCCGTTCATGGCAATGGCTGGCTCTGTTTGGTTGCGATCCGTGATTGTATTGACCCGAAACTCAGATCCGATGCTGGCTCCAGTCGAGTTGAAGCGCCGACCAAAAATCCCCGTGCCGCTGGTGTCTTGTCCAAAGCTGTCGTTATTGATGCCTCGGCTCTCATAGACCACCACAAAATTGCCCAGCGCGTCCCTGGCTACGTCAGGATTGCTCTGCTGCTGGAAGCTATTAGAGCTGCTGGAATTGACCCGAAACTCGGAGCCGATCCGCTGACCGTCGCTCTGAAAGAGCTGGGCATATAGCCCCCGACCGTTCGCCTGATCACTGGCCCAGGTGACGACAAAATTGCCGTTGCCGTCGGCAGCGACTGCGGCAGCGGTCTGGTCGCCCTGAGTCGTGCTGTTGACCTGAAATTCGCTAGCCACTGGCGCACCAGAAAGGCTATAGGTGCGCCCAAAGATGCCAAATCCGTCACCATCTTGCCGCTCGCTCTGCCAAGTGATCACAAAGCTATCGAGCGAGCCGACAGCGATATCCGGATTTTGCTGCCGACCGCTGACGAACGTGTTGACGCGAAGATCTCGGCGAGATGAGTTGGCGCTCATAGTTTTCCTGGTGCGGTTACCGCCTATACTATAGAACAGATTTAGAGTCGAAGCTCAAACTTTAATCGACTCTAACTCTACCCGTAGCGTCCTTAAGTTCTGTCGCTCCAGATCTCAGAGTTCTAGACTTACATACTGCATCAAATACTGCATCAATCTGGCTCCGCCGCATTTCAGGTTGACAAAAGTTAAACTGTGAAAGTTCTGTCAACCTCTAGCTAAACTCAGAGACTAAACTCGGAGCAGGATGCTATAAGTAGAGTGAGAAAAGTGAGGTTTCTTAACAATCTTGAAATCTCCTGCCGCTCAGTCTAGGTCTGACTGGGTCGGGCGTAGAATTTGACAGGCATCTAGCTGGCTTTCCCAACAGATTCTCCAGTCAATCTTCGTCGTCCGTATGACTCGCATAACTGAACTCGCATAATTTAGTCGTAAATCCCAAAAACGGAGGGTAAGTTCCGTGGCCGTCGAAACCATTCAGAAACCCGAAACCATTCGCAAGCTGGCTCCTCGCTACCGAGTTCTGCTGCATAACGATGCCGTTAATCCAATGGAGCATGTGGTAGAGTCGCTGATTAAGACAGTGCCTAGCCTGACGATTCCGCAGGCGGTCAGCATCATGATGGAGGCGCATACCAATGGCGTGGCTCTGGTCATTACCTGCGCCCAAGAACATGCCGAGTTCTATTGTGAAACGCTGAAAAACCACAGCCTCACCAGCACGATTGAGCCAGATGAGTAGCGCTGGCAGTCATCCGAACTGGAGTCATCCTGACTGGACATTTATTATGCTAGCTGCGGTTGAGCGAACCTAGATCTGAGGTACGGAATCAGCGTTGAACAAACCCCTAACGGCTCGACTGGCGCAGCTTGCCCACCTGCCTGCGCCACTGCGGATTCTGGCTTTTTTACTGTTGCTGGGCTGCTGCTGGTTGCCGCTGGCTGGCTTCATTGCCCTCTGGAGCCGCAATGCGAACCAAACCACGATCTGGACAATGGCCCTGCTGTTTATGGGCTTTCTGCTCTTGATGCAGCGCTGGGGGCGTTGGCTGTACCAAGAGCCGCAAATTTTTCGCACCTACGGCCTAGGGTTTGGCCGCGACAGCCGCCGTGAGCTGCTGCTGGGCCTAGGGACGGGGCTAGCCTGCCTGATGCTGATGTTTGGCCTCTATGGCGGGCTGGGCTGGCTGGACTGGCAGCAGCCATCGGGTCTAGGACATGGGCTGGGACGGATTGCCCTAGAAGGGTTGCTGGTTGCAGCCGGAGTTGCGTTAGCCGAAGAGCTGGTCTTCCGGGGCTGGATCTTGGACGAGCTGGAGCGGGATTATCGCCCTCCAGTTGCGCTTTGGATCAGCAGCCTCTGCTTTGCTGTCCTGCATTTCATCAAGCCACTGCCGGAAGTAATTCGCACGCTGCCGCAGTTTCCCGGACTGCTGCTGCTGGGGCTGATTTTGGTCTGGATGAAGCGCTCGACGCAAAGCCAGCGCCGCAGTTCAGATAGCCTGATTACCCGGCCTGGACGCTTGGCGCTGCCGATTGGCCTACATGCAGGACTAATCTGGGGTTATTATCTCGTGGATGTAGGACAGTTGGCCGAGCTGAACCAGGCTGCGCCGGAATGGCTAACTGGGATTGACGGCAATCCGCTGGCGGGTGTGATCGGGCTGCTCTGTCTGGGCGGGCTAGCTTTCTATTGGCGGCGGCAGGCAATCCAGGTTTAGCGCCAGCGATCAGCCCTGCGTCAGCGATCAGTCCTGCAATAGTGATATCTTACTCACAGATACTCACAAGCTATCTTCTGAGCCGCAGTCGCCGCAATCCAACCTATGGCAAACCGAATTGACTCCTACTCTTTGCCGCCCGCGCTGCGTCGGGTTGTCACCGCATTCCGGTTTGGCGGCTGGCTGAGCTTCTGGATTCAGATTGTGCTGGCGGTGGTGTCAGCGATTGTGCTGCTGTTTGCCGCAGGCAGCTTTGGTGCATCCTCAACTGTTCCGGTGCAGACCATTCCGGGTGTGCCGCAGGCTCAAGTGCCCTCTGGCAGCTTCAATCCCGGCACGGGGGCAGGACTTTTTTTGGCGGTACTGGGTCTGCTGGTGCTGTTTGTGGGCGCTTACTGGGCCTATCGCTACACGCGGATTGCTCGCAAGCTCAGAAATGCTGCGGATCGGCCTAAGCGCGGGGACGTGCTGCGGATTCTCTATATCGGCTTGGGAATTAATCTGGTCGGAATGCTGCTGACGATTTTGGGCGCACAGGCCATCGTCGGATCTCTGGTGGCCAAGTCGTTTGCTCAGGGCGTGGGCATCTTCAGCGGCAACTTCCAGCGGTTCATCAATCCGCTCGATATTTTTGTGGTGCAGGCTAACACCAACACCATTATGGCTCACTTCATTGGCCTGGTCTCGACGCTGGGGATTCTGCGGACGGCTGATCGCCAATAGTTGCCAGCAGCTCTCGCTCTTTATGAGCCGCCATGCTGCCGGATATATTCATAGGTGGCGATGGCGGCTGCGGTCTGCACGTTCAGCGATTCGACAAGGCCAAACTGCGGGATGGTCACGGACTGGTCGGCCAGAGCTAAAATACAGTCCGGAATGCCAGTCAGCTCTTGCCCCAGCAGCAGCACAGAGCGTAGCGGAAAGGCAAATTGAGTCAGGGGCAGCGCCTTGGTGTTGGCATCGAGAGTATTAGCATCCAGAGCAATGATTTGGTAGCCCGCCTGCTGCTGTTGTGCCAGCCAAGCCGGGAGCATCTCCAGCGCACAGCTCTGCATCGGCTGCCAGAGATGCGTTGAGGCGGCTGGATTCCTAAACGGATGGCTGGCTGCTATCGTCAAATCGCCAAGCAGCAGCGACTCTAAGCGAAAGGCTTCTGCGGTGCGGCAGAGGCTGCCCAGGTTGGCCGGATTTTGCACCAGCACTGCGCAGATGATCAGCGAGTGACGCGGCAGGTGAGGATACTGGTCGCGGCTAATACTGCGCGAAACGGGCTGGCGCGCTGCTATCTGGATCTCTTCATGGATCTCTTCATGGATCTTTTCATGGATCTTTTCATGGATCTCTTTGGGATTAAGCATCGGAGTTACAACCTGTGCTGGCGTTGCGCCAGACTGAACCTGTCATCTGCGGGATCTGTCATCTGTTGACAGTCTGCGCTACCGTGATGGTTTACCGCCTGTCGTTCAGTTTGTCACTATTTTGAGTCGCTTCACCAAACCTCTAGCTGGATTCGATGCTGGCCCGCTCTATGCCATCTTGGCCTACGGAACCTGGGGGCTGCTGCCCATCTACTGGAAGTTCTTTAGCCAGGTGCAGCCTGTTGAGGTGCTGAGCCACCGGATTCTCTGGTCGGCGCTGTTTTTATGTAGCCTGCTCTGGCTGCAAGGACGGCAAGCCGAGTTTCGCGCAGTTTGGCAGCCCCAAAAGCTGCGGGCGCTGCTGCTGACGGCGCTGCTGCTGGCGTTCAACTGGGGGCTATATATTTACGGCGTGAATACCGATCGGGTGATTGAAACGAGCCTTGGCTATTTTATTAATCCGCTGGTCAGCGTTTTGCTGGGTCTGCTGTTTCTCAAAGAGCAGCTGAATCGCAGTCAGCAGATGGCGGTAGCGCTGGCGGCGGTCGGGGTCGGCTATTTTATCTGGCAGTTTGGGGCTGTGCCCTGGATTGCGCTAGCGCTGGCTGTTTCGTTCGCCTTCTATGGCCTGCTGCGAAAAGTGACTCAGGTCGCCCCCATGGCCGGACTGGCTGTTGAAACACTGCTGATCACGCCGCTGTCTATTGCGATTCTGGCCTACGGATCGAGTACAGGGACAGGCCACTGGAGCCAGAGCTGGCGGCTGAATCTGCTGTTTATCGGCTGCGGCGTGATTACCTCAATGCCGCTGCTCTGGTTTAATAACGCGGCCAAACGGCTGAAGCTGGCGACACTGGGCTTCTTTCAATATATGGCTCCGAGCATTCAGCTGGGGCTGGGGGTGTTTCTCTACCGCGAGCCGTTCACCCAGACGCATCTGATCACCTTTGCCTGCATCTGGGCGGCCTTGGTGCTCTATACGGCGGCCTCTTTGCGGCAGCAGCAGCTAGCCAGCAGCTAGCCGCTCAGGAAATTAGCTTCCAGCCAAATCTGCTAAAACTGTTCGTTCGGTGTACATAAGTTTTGGGCAGTTTTGTTTATGATTGGGAGACTCTCTGAGATCTGCGCGCTATGCTGCTCGAATCGAGTCTTTCTGCCCAATCTGCCCAATCGACGGCTGCTCCTGCCATTGACTACAGCCGCCGCACGATTCGCCCCATTGGGGTCTATGCTCTGCAAGGGCTGGCTTCTGACGGCAAGCGGCTACTGGCGCTCGACTGGGTGCGTGGCTATCTAGTGCAGGTCAGCCAGACCGACGATACGAGCATTTTAAACAGCTATCAGGTCGAAGCCTTTCAAGATGCGTCGGGGCTGTCGATCTGGGAGGATCAGATCTGGTTTGCCAGAGGCAATGCGGTGTTTTACTGCGGCGCTGACTTTCAGCCTCAGCACTTTGTTGAGCTGCCCTATCCGGTCGATGGAGTTGCTGTCTGGCAATCTGCCGTCTACATCAGCTCGCAAAAGCTGGGCTATATCGCCGTCTTTGATCGCAAAACGGCGCGTCAAATCACCCGCTTTCCGAAGCCGGGAGTCGGGATCGAGCGCCTCAGCGTCCGCGATGAAGAACTCTGGGTCTGCGATGACGTGGAGCGCTCCGTCTACTGCATGGATCGCGGCACAGGCGAAGTGCGGTTTAGCGTTTTGACCCCCTACGACTGCCCCTCCGGACTAGCCTTTCACCCAGATCCCAACGGC
Organism: Pegethrix bostrychoides GSE-TBD4-15B; assembly: GCA_019359155.1. Classification (GTDB taxonomy): domain Bacteria; phylum Cyanobacteriota; class Cyanobacteriia; order Elainellales; family Elainellaceae; genus Elainella; species Elainella bostrychoides. The sequence goes on along the minus strand of JAHHHV010000075.1, from coordinate 54,608 downwards.
GGCGCCGATCTGCTCTATGTCGCCTATGCGATTGAGGAATACTACATCCGCGACAACCCCAACGACCTCGAAAACCAGCGAGAGCTGACCCTGCGCGACCGCACCTTTATCCATCCGCTGCATGTCAAATACGACGCGGCTCAAGGCTACGCGCTCTCCAATGGCTACCTGATCGAGATGTCCTATGTTGAAGAGCTGTCGCAGCTCGATGCCATATCGCTGACGAATCTGGAATGGCGGATTGCCCTGCCTGCGAGTACCGATCGGCAGCGGGTGCTGCAAGTTGAGCCAGTGGGTCTGCCGTTTACAGAAGAAGAGCAGGGCGGGCAGCGCGTGGCGGTGTTTCGATTCGATCAGCTCGCTGCCGGAGAAGGGCGGATTTTTGGTTGGAAAGCGCTGATGGAGGTGCGCGGCATTAAATACCAGCTCACGCCGCGAGATGTCGAACAGCTGCCGCCGCTCTCGCTAGAGCTAAGCCAAAAGTATCTGGTGGATGACGACGATTTGGCGATGGACTCCGGTACGATTCGGGCTGCCGCCCGTACCGCCATCGGCACTGAGACCAACCTGCTGCGGAAAATGCTGCGGATTCGCAACTATGTTTACGACCGGCTCTCCTACAGCATCAAGCCGCATATTGACACGCCGGACGTGGCCTTGGAGCGAGGCACTGGCTCCTGCGGCGAATATGTGGGTGTGCTGCTGGCGCTGGCGCGGCTCAACGGCATTGCCTGCCGCACCGTCGGTCGCTATAAATGCCCTCCCGATCCTGATCAGCGCGGCGTGCCTCTACAGCCCGACTTCAACCATGTCTGGATTGAGTTTTATGTGCCGGGGCGCGGCTGGCTGCCGATGGAGTCGAACGTGGACGATGTGACTGAGGGCGGCCCCTACCCAACCCGCTTTTTTATGGGGCTGCCTTGGTTCCATGCAGAGATCGCCAAAGGCATTTCGTTTGAGAAGATTGCGGCGGCTGACATTCCCGAAGATACCTCGATTGGCGATCTCTCCATTAACCATATTCGCTTCACGATTTTACAGGAGCTGCCGCCGCCGTAACTCGCCGGGGCACCGCTATGAGGCTGCCTCTTCGGCCTCGACTTCTGTCTCAGACTGCGAGAGCGACTGGAGATCGGCGCTCAGCTGCTCCAGCACGGCTGCATCCGGTACAGTACTCCCCACAACCTTTTGGAATGCCTGACGATGTTGCGACTGCGTGAAGTAGTCTGGGTCTATAGAGAGCGCAATGGCGGCATAGCGCTCCACACACTGACTCTCCAGCCAATCCGGGTCAGAGGAGAGCAGCTCCACAACTGGCTCGCTGAAGGTCGAGATGGTTTTGCCGTCCTCGCCTAAAAAGCAGCCCGATCGAGAAATGGCCTTGAGAATATCCTGAACTCTGCCCTTGGCAAGCTGCAGGCGCTCTGCAAGAGTATCTTTAATCTGTTTAAAGTTAGCAGGCTGATAGGACTCCTCCCCAAACAGCTTGATCAGCGCCTGGATGACTGCCATTCGATGATCCGGATGGGGCGGGAGCGAGCGCTTCACCAGCAGAGCTTTGAGCTGGTCTGTGATCAGGCTGTCGTCAAGCTGAGCCGCTGGACGATCCGGAACTGGAGAAGTCGAAACAGGCGGTTCTGAGCGTTTGACGAGCCTAAGGATTGGCGTGGCGGCAGCGGTTAATGCGGAGGATTGCTCAGGCTGGGGACTCTGCGCCTGTGGGGCAGCTAGAGCCTCCCTCAACGCCGGGATGAGATCATCTTTAGTCACAGCTCTGATGCCCCAGAGGCTCGTCCATTCTGTAGCCTGAGGTTTCTCGATATCCAGAATTACCAGCAGCGCTCTTAATTTGGGAATGCCCAGCAGCTCAGCATGATCTGAGTATTTGGCCAAATAGTTTGTGTTCTGGCCAGCGCTGGTTTTGCATTCAATCCAGACGGGCTGCCCTTCGACTAAAAACAAGAAATCTAGCTCGTAGCGATCCTGGTTGGCAAATCTCACCTGGGCATTCATCAGGCATTTATAGGCCAGCCCTTGAGCATTCAAAAAATCGGCCACCTTGCGATATACAAAGCGTTCAAACCATTTACCCATGAAGAAAGCCGTGAGGTCATCGCGCCGATGCAGCGCTGCCTGAATCGACTTGCTGGTTCGGTCATATCGGTAAAAAGAGAGCAGCGAAGCGTCGTGCAGGCGGCTGCAAAACTGCGTGCAGTTCTTGATATCGTTCTGGCTATACTGAGCGCGGTCGGCCAGACTAAACACAAAGCGCGTTCCTTTAGCCGCATTGAACTTAATCTGCTTGTTGAGCGCAGCCAAACTGCTGTAGTGATTGCCCAGCTCCAGCGCAAATCGATTAAACAGCGCGTCAATCTGCGGATCGGGCTGATGGTAGCTCTCTACCCTGACGCTGTGGGCAGCCAGCCAGTTGATCGCCTCCTCCACGTTCTCCAAGCCCGGATCGGCTGCGGTTAGTTTGGGAGAGACTCCGGCGAGTGATGCTGGAGGGGTTGCTGGAGGCAGCGAGCTGGGCTTAGAGGGCAGGCCGATCTGCTTTGGAGTTGCGGCGGCCAAACTGACCGTCAGCTGATCGAGGCGCTGTTTGAGGGCTGCTATTTCGGCCTGGATATCGGCTTGGCGCTCAGTGGACGGCATCGATGCGCGCAGCTGATTAAACTCCTTCCGCAGTCCCCCTACTTCTCCCTGAAGCTGTTTTTGAACCTGCTTCTGATCTTGCTTCACCTGCAAAATGCTGTCTTGCGTAGCCTGCATAGTCTGGTGCAGCCGCTCCAGCGTCTCGAAAATTTCTGGATCTATTTTTGCATCTGGCGCTGTACGAGTCCGCGTCTGGAGCAACCCGTCAATTTCTTGGCGAACCTGTTGAAACCGCTGTTTGATCTGCTTATGGCGCTGATTGAACAGCAGCATTGCGCCTAGAGTTCCGGCTCCGCCACCCATCAAAGCTGCTAGCACGACAGTCATTCCAGTTGCAGACATCGCGATATCCTCCAGCAATTGTGTTGTATGGATCTATTTCGATCGATCTGTCTTGATCTATATCAACAAGCTAAGAACTTATGCAGTCACAGGCTGTGTGCCGAGTCACACTGGCATTTGGGGCTATACAGACAATTTTTGATCACTGAGTTTGGCAGGGCAGAACTGGACTGCGGCAGTCTCGCACCTGGGGTTGAGCAAGATAGAATTAAAGAAATGTAACGAACTCTCAGCAAAACTACAAATGGATGGCAAGCGGGTCGTCGTTGTTGGCGCGGGAATTGGTGGCTTGACGGCAGCAGCTCTACTGGCGCAGCGCGGCTATGCGGTGCAGGTTTTTGAGCAGGCGCTAGTGCCGGGAGGCTGCGCTTCTACGTTTAAGCGGCGCGGCTTCACGTTTGATGTCGGCGCAACGCAGGTAGCGGGTCTAGAACCGGGCGGTATTCACCATCGCGTTTTTGCTGAACTGGGAGTTGCCCTGCCTGCGGCGACCGCCTGCGATCCCGCCTGCGCCGTATTTTTGCCCGGTGAACGCCAGCCCATCAACGTCTGGCGCGACCCGGAGCGCTGGCAGGCTGAACGACAGCGGCAGTTTCCGGGCAGCGAGCCGTTCTGGCAGCTCTTGGGCAGCTTGTTTCGATATAGCTGGGCGTTCCAGTCGCGCGATCCGGTGTTGCCGCCGCGCAGCGTCTGGGATTGCTGGCGCTTGGCGCAGGCGCTGCGGCCTGATACGCTGCTGACACTGCCGCATACCTTCACAACCGTGGGTCAGATGCTGCGAGCTTATGGACTCAACGACCGACGGCTGAAGACGTTTCTTGACATGCAGCTGAAGCTGTACTCGCAGGTTGGGGCAGATCAAACGGCGTTGCTCTATGCAGCTACAGCGCTCAATGTCTCGCAACAGCCGCAGGGGTTGTCGCATTTGCAGGGCAGTATGCAGGCGTTGAGTGATGCGCTGGTGCAGGCGCTAGCGCAGCAGGGCGGCAAGCTGCATCTGCGGCATACGGTCAAGCAAATCAAGCCGGAGCCAGCTAGTGCGTCTACTCGTGCGACTACCAGTGCGGCTACCAGTGCAGCCGTCGAAATCTGCAATCAGAAAACGGGCAAAACCTGGACTGAACCGGCTGATCATATAGTCGCAAACGTCACGGTGCAAAACTTGGTGCAGCTTTTGGGCAGCGCAGCACCTGCGGGCTATCGGCAGCGCGTCGAGCGGCTCCCAGCAGGGTCAGGTGCATTTGTCATCTATCTGGGCGTTGAGCAAGCTGCTATTCCGGCTGACTGCCCGCCCCATCTTCAGTTTCTCTATGACTACGACGAGCCAATTGCCGAGAACAACTCGCTGTTTGTCTCGGTGAGTCAGCCGGGGGATGGTCGCGCTCCGGCAGGCTGTGCCACAATTGTGGCTTCTTCGTTTACCAATCCAGATATCTGGTGGAACACCACAGAGTATGCGGCATTAAAGCAGCAGTATACGGATCAGGCAATCGCTCGACTCTCCGGCTATTTCGATCTAGACCCGCAGCATATTATCCATATCGAAGCCGCTACGCCTCGCAGCTTTGCGCGGTATACGGCTCGCGATCACGGCATTGTGGGCGGCATTGGCCAGCGAGTTCCCACCTTTGGCCCATTTGGCTTTGCGACTCGGACTCCAATCCGCAATCTCTGGCTAGTCGGCGACTCAACCCACCCCGGCGAGGGCACGGCAGGGGTGAGCTATGCGGCTTTGACCGCCGTGCAGCAGATTGAGCAGACGGCAACGCCATTCTATTGATCATCTCATCCGTCATCTTAAAGTTGGGCAGCTCAATCAATCATCTACTAATCTATATTTATCAATCTATATATCTACTTATCTATCCACAGTGAGCTACTCAGTTCTATATTCCGCCGTGGTGGTTATCAGGTGAGAATATCGTCATCCGGGTTGACTAAGCGCAGTAGCTTTTGCTTGATTTGCGCGTCGAATACTTCCCATTTCATCCGCGTGTAGTCAGAAGCTTCGTTGAAGCCTGATAGAAAGCCCATCGGGATTTCAAAGCCGCCCGCCATTGAGCGCCCGCCGCCAAAGAATCGCCCTTGAGCGTCTTGGCCAAACGCCTCTTTGATAAATTCATCTGGGTCGAGCGTGATTTTTGAGGTTCGCAGCGAGCCAATCACCACTTCGAGATCGTCGTCTTCGTCATGCACAATGCCGTAGACCACCGCTGTATGCACGTTCTCCTCAGTCACCAAAAAGTCAGCCGCCTGCGGAATCGCGTCTCGGTCGTCGTAGCGCAGGTAGCCAACTCCAGCGATCGAAAAGTTGTTTTGCAGCATCCGATTCCGCAGCGAGCGCTCAATCACATCCATGACTCGCTTCGAGCGCGAGGCTTGCAGCACCGAGTTGAGCAGCTGCGTGTCGTAAAAGCGGCTGAGGTAAGCTGCCGCCAAAAAGTCTTCTTCCTGCGCCTGCATCAGCCGATTCGTGTCTGAGCGCAGCCCGTGCATCAGGGCAGTAGCGCATTTGACATGCTCGCTGTTGTTGGTATCGAACTTGATCAGCCCCGACTGGAGATACTGGGTCAAAATCGTGGCGGTGGCGCGCACCTGTGGCCGCAGGTCAATAAATTCAGCGTTCAGTTCGCCCTGCGCCGTATGGTGATCAATCACCACCACCAGCGGAATTCTGGCCTGCTGCGTAATGCTCTGAAACTGGGTAGTCGTGCCTTGATTATCGACATACACACAGCCCTGATAGACCGAAAAATCCTTCTCGCGCAGCACCTGCGGCGACCAGCGCTGAGCGGGCAAGTTGGTCAGCCGCACCAGCGCAATGTTTTCCTGGTGGCTGAGTGCGCCTGCATAGACGATATCGCAGCGAATGTCGTACTGCTGGGCAATTAGCTTGTAGGCCCAGGCGCAGGAGAGCGCGTCTGGATCTGGAAAATCTTGCAGCGCCACCAGCTGCCGTTCACCCCGATGTTGTTCCAGCACCCGACGGAATTCGCTCGCCTTCTGCTCTGTGGTGCTGCGCGCCTGCGGGGTCATCCAGCCTTGGCTGGTGGGCGCGGCCTGTTCTGGGCCTGAACGCTGCTCACCCGACTGATTGGCAGGCTGATTGGCGGACTGATTCGCGGGCTGATTCGCGGGCTGATTCGCAGACTGATTCGCAGACTGGCTAGGCTGGGCTTTCGACTTAGGCGTAGCGTTCTTGGGCGTAGCAACAGACTCAATCATGAGGGCAATAGATTTAGGGGATTGCGGAGCATCAAGGAACACCTCTTGATCTTGGCAAAAAAAGCAGCCGTTGTCTCAGATAGCTCAAGATCTACCTCTTCTGAGGGAGCCTGAACGCGATTGCAGCCGCAGTGGAGGCAATGTTCAGCCGCCAATCACATATTTTTTCCACTCCTGATGGGCACCGCTCTTAATGTACTTAGTCACCTCAAAATACAGACCGCTGTGGGGCTGATGAGGCACCTGTCGCAGTGGCATATTGGCCTCTTTAGGCGTGCGGTTGCCCTTTTTGACGTTGCAGCGGACGCAGGCGGCGACGATATTTTCCCAGGAATCGTCGCCGCCTCGCGAGCGCGGCACAACATGATCGAGCGTCAGGCCGTCGCTGATGCAGCCGCAATACTGGCAGGAATGGCTGTCGCGGTGCATTAGATTGCGGCGGGTGAGCGGAATTTCTTTGTAGGGCACCCGGACGTAGTGGCGCAGCCGGATTACGGTAGGCAGGGGTGTATCGGCGTAGATCTGGCGACCGTTATGCTCGATCTGCTCGGCTTTCCCTTTGATTAATAAGACAACAGCACGTCTCCAGCTAGTAATGTTTAGCGGCTCGTAGGAAGCGTTCAAAACCAGAACCTTGCCCATGGATGCGTGCGGGTGCAATTTTACCCGATATTAACATTATTAAACTTGATGGACAACCAGTTGCGGAGGCTGGGTGGTGATCTGCTATATTAAGTGAGCCTTAATGGAGAGGTGGCTGAGTGGTCGAAAGCGGCAGATTGCTAATCTGTTGTACGGTTTAGGTCGTACCGAGGGTTCGAATCCCTCCCTCTCCGTTCTATTCACGGCAAGAAGTTCACAGCAAAAAAGGGATCTGCCAAAAGCAGATCCCTTTTTGAATTGTCTAGCGTTCGCGCTAGGGCGCTAGGGCGTTGCCGCGCAGCAGACTGCCGATTGTCTTGGCGGTGATTTTCATCTGTACCAGCGGGTTGGCAGGCACGACGGTTTTGTAGAGGTAGCTGTCAAAGGTCAGCTTCTGCACGTCGATATCGGCGCACATTTCCACAAAGGCTTCGCGGGTGGCATCTGAGCGGTAGAAGACGCGCTGCAAAATATCCAGCACTTTGTAGGTGATGCCGTAGGCTTTATCCCAGCGCTTTAGGTAAACCTTCAGGTCGGCCTCGGTCGGGATGCTCGCGCCCCGGTTGGAGAACTCCACAATTGTCTCGGCGCACATCCGGCCTGACTTGGCCGCGAAGTAAATGCCCTCGCCCGAAGACTTGGTGACATAGCCTGCCGCATCGCCAACGAGCGCCACGCGACCTACCACCCGACGCGGACGCGGATGCTCTGGAATGGGGTGCGCTTCGACTTTAATAATCTGCCCGCCTTCCAGCTTTTTAGCGGCGCGCAGCCGGATGCCTGCCTGCAAGTCTTTGATTTTGGACTTGTTGACTTTCATCGTGCCTGTGCCGACTGCCACATGGTCGTACTTGGGGAAAACCCAGGCGTAGAAGTCGGGCGAAACGTCGTCGCCGACATACATTTCGGCCAGCTCTTCGTAGTAGGCCATTTTGTCTTCGGGGAGGCGAATCCGCTCTTGGAAGGCAATGGCGTAGTTGTAGTCGCCCGCATCAATGGCTTTGGCCACCCGCGAGTTGGCTCCATCTGCGCCGATCACCAAGTCCACCTGGAGCGTTTTGGCTACGCCTTCTAAGCTGCCGTCGGAGTGATCAGCATAGTGCAGCGTATAGGCACCGCTGCCGCTGGGAATCTCCAGCGTATGCACTGTGCCGTTGATCAGCTTGGCTCCTAGCTTGGCAGCGCGGTCACGCAAAAATCCGTCTAGGACTTCGCGGCGGCACATGCCAATATACTCGTCGTCTTTTAGCGTCCGCCCAATGTTGACCTCGATATTGGAGGGCGAGATCATTTTCATCTTGCGAACCCGCCGATCGATGATTTCGGGCGGCAGTTCAAACTCGGCCACCATGCAGAGCGGGATTGCTCCACCGCAGGGCTTGGCGTTGTCTAACTTGCGCTCAATCAGATAGGTTTCAATTCCAGCTTTCGCTAAGGTTTCGGCAGCCGAGGAGCCTGCCGGACCCGATCCTACAACAGCAACCCGCAGTGTCAAAGGTTTTCTCCTAAAATCGATCTCTTAAGGCTACGAAAGGCATCGTATCACGCCAGTTCAGGCTCCTCGGCCAAAACTGGGCGGAATACCGCGAATTGAAACAGACCGTAATATTTTTTGCAATATTTTGAGATGTTTGCTGGGGCAAAATTACGCTGGCTTAATAGCTGAGCGCTTTAGCCCAGCGACAGATATTTGGTCGCCACGCTCATCCATTTGCCGGTCATTGGCTCTGGCTGGAGGGCGCTCCATTCGTGAGCGCTCACCACGCCGCGCAGATGCAGGGTTTGAATCATGCGGGTTACGCCTTGGCGCGAGCTGACCACGATCAGCCGCACGGGTTCGCGGATGGGTGCAGCGTCGTAATTTAGCGGCGCATCGGGCGGCAGTTCTGCAAAGTCGTCAGATCGGAAATCTTGAGCCATAATCTGTAAACAAATCAGTGTACAGATCTCATCTTACATGATGTGCACAAATATGTTTCTATTTACGGCTTGATCTTCCTCTGACAGGATCAGGGGCATGGGAAAAGCTGGTAAAGCGCTCAGGCGGGTCTTAGAGCAGTATGGAATTAGTCAGAACAAACTAGCTGTCATGCTTGGCGTTCAGCGATATGTGGTCTATCGATGGTTTCATGAGCAGGTTGACCCCAGCGCAGAAGCGGTCGCTGAGATCACGCAGGCTCTCAATCAGCTCAACCCCGAAGCCGCAGCAGCCTTCGTTCAGCAATATCTAGGCGAGTTGGTCAATCCACCGCCCGACTTGCAGGATTAACCAACCCACCGCTCACCCTCACTCCCCTGCCTGCGCCCGCTCTAGCCAGTGCCGAGGGACCAGCGTATTAGGGTGTGAATCGCCCAAAACTCGCTCGCAAATCGCTAACGACTGTTGCAATAGCGGTATGGCAGCCTCGAAGTTGCCACGCTCTACATAAAATGCACCCAGATTGTTGAGGCTTGAGGCCGTGTCAGGATGCTCTGCTCCAAGCTGGCTGCGAGTGATGTTGAGCGCATCGAGATAGAGCAGTTCTGCCTCAGAGTAGCGCCCTTGTGAATCGTACAAATTAGCCAGATTGTTGAGGCTTTGTGCCGTGTCGGGATGCTCTGCACCGAGCTGGCTGCGTCTGATGTTGAGCGCATCGAGATAGAGCGGTTCTGCCTCACCATAGCGCCCTTGTGACTTGTACAACAGAGCCAGATTGTTGAGGCTTGTGGCCGTGGAGGGATGCTCTGCCCCAAGCTGGCTGCGTCTGATGTTGAGCGCATCGAGAAAGAGCGGTTCTGCCTCACCATAGCGCCCTTGAAAATGGTACAACGCTGCCAGGTTGTTGAGGCTTGAGGCCGTGTCGGGATGCTCTGCCCCAAGCTGGCGGCGGTTGATGTTGAGCGCATCGAGAAAGAGCGGTTCTGCCTCAGAGTAGCGCCCTTGAGAATCGTACAACATTGCCAGATTGTTGAGGCTTAGAGCAGTGGAGGGATGCTCTGCCCCAAGCTGGCGGCGTTTGATGTTGAGCGCATCGAGAAAGAGCGGTTCTGCCTCAGAGTAGCGCCCTTGAGCACGATACAACTTTGCCAGATTGTTGAGGCTTGTGGCCGTGGTGGGATGCTCTGCCCCAAGCTGGCTGCGTCTGATCTCCAAGGCTTGCAGATAGAGCGGTTCTGCTTCACTGTAGCGCCCTTGGGCAGCATAAAGATTTGCCAAGCGACCCAGACTGGTAGCGATTTCTGGCGTGTTGCTAAACTTCAGTTGGTTGAGCAATCCTTCAAATTGCATCGTCAGGTCGTGCAGCGATTGCTCGGCTCCCACGTCAGCCAGAGCCTCCAGAGCTGGCAGAATATAGGTTTGCAGACGCTCCAAGTCACTAGCGCCAGCAGCTTGGGCGGCTCGTTCTCGTTGCAACAGCTCGTAGACGCGGCGTTTGGCATCCTCCAGATTGGCGACAAATCCCTCGGTCGATTCTCCAGAGCGCGTGATAGCCAGCGAGGCATCAGCAGGCAACGCAATCGGCTCAATCAACTGCAAGCGCTGACTAAACCAGCTATTTAGATCAGGCATCGCATGGATCGCCGTTTGCAGAAAATTGGGAGTCATCCACCAAATTTGCAGCTTGCCCGCTGCCACAAACCGTTCGCGGTTGAAGTTGAACAACCGCAGTGCATCCGGTAGCGGCACCTGCGACCCAAAAGCCGAAGCAAACCCCACCACCGACACCACCGGAGATTGGCTCTGCTCCAAGGCTTCCAGCAAAAAGCGCACCACGGTTTCAGGCGGCTGGGCACGGGGCAGGCTGATTTCCTCCAGCGAGATCTGCTGAGCTTGCAGCGCTTGCTTAACCTGCTGCATCACCTGCTGGCGGGCAAACTCAGAGCTATATTCCACCCGCAGCAAGCCCCCAGTCTGCCGCAGTCCCCAGCGCGTCAGCCGTTGAGCCAGGTCGTCTATAGTCCCCATTGCGGGCGAAGCAGGAACGGGTCTAGGTTCTGGGAAGTTAGCTTTTGGGGATATATTGCGTGCCACCACGAACTCCTGCTTCGCCTTCCTGGGGTTCCAGTCGCTTTTGCCCTACCAGCAAATCCACCACCAGCGGATGCAGCCCAAACCAGCGACTGCCGTTCACAAATTCCTGTACCGCCCTGGAATTGAGCAAAGAGTACATGACCGGATCAGTCATCTGCGCTTCAGCGTCGCCGTTATAAATCCGCGACAGCAGATCGGCCTTTTGGCTATAGGTAATTGCTTCTTTATCATACGGGCTTTGTCCGAGTCGGCGCTGATAGTCACTGCGAAGGTTCGTCACTGAGTCATTCATATCTGCTGCATTAATTTGGCTTGCCCCACGCCCCAAGGCATTGTCTGCTGCATAGTTCACCAGCGCAAACAGATCTCGCAGGTTACCGCCCGATGCCACAATGGCCTGAAGCCGGACTGAAGCTGACTCAAACAGACGCAAATCCATCCGCGATTTCAAAACATCGTCCACCGCCAAACAACCCTTTGAGTTGAGCTGATGATCCGCCCTGTAAACCGGCGTATCTGGAATCACAAAGCTACAGTCTTGGGCAAAGGGCAACCGAGAAGCCGCCGCCGAATAGTACAGTCCGATTGGCAAATTGAAAATCAGATGCGTTCGCAGCGCTTGAAAAATGTTCGCATAGGTGACAAACAGCTCCGTAATCCGTTCATCCGGAATCCCTGCCCGATCAAAATCCTCGCCAATAAATAGCCATTGCTTTCCCGTAGCTTTCAGCAGTAGCCCGTTGCAATCATCTAGCAGCCGATTGGCAATCTCCAGCAGCGAACTCAGCCGAGTCAACCGATATTCCACCACCTCGGTTTTGCGCGTCGAAGCAAACTTGATGTCGCCCTTGAGGTTGGCAAACAACCCCAACACCTGGTTCCACAGGGAATTTTCCTTCACCCCTGCCCCAGCTTCCACCGTCAAATTTGCCAACTGCGACTGCTCACGGATCTCCTTTTCGGTGGCAAACCAGTCCCAAATTTCCCGCAGGCGCTGATCTGAGGGAGGCTGTCCGGCTCCATCCTCGTCAATCGGTTTAGCCGTCTGTTCTGCGACCTGCACCATCATCAGCAAGACAATATCCAACGGGCGAAAGCTCCCCGGATCGAGATCCGACAATGCCTCAATCCGAATCGCCACAAACTGATGCTTCACCTGCTGAATCAAGCGCGAGAGTTCGGTTGACTTGCCCACGCCGCGATGTCCCATCACGCAAGCCTTAAACGGAATGCCATCGTTAGCCGCGCGATCGAGCCGCCGCTGGATGCGTTCCATCTTGTCGCCCCCGCGCACCTTATTAATCTCCTCGCTGTAAAATGCCTGCAATTCTGCCGGGGTTTGCAGTGGAGCGGGTTGCAAGGTTTTATAGACCACGTCCAACGAGGTCGCTGGTTTGAGTTGAATCGGAGCTTGTCGGCGAGACTGCATAAGCCTCCAGGTTAATCAAACGCAAAAGATCAGCATCCTCTGAACTTATAGCAGAGATTCTAGTGCTGAGCTGCTGTTGCGCCATGAAGACAATCAGCTCAACCCTGAAGCCGCAGCCGCCTTCGTTCAGCAGGATCTGGGCGAGTTGGTCAATCCAGAGCAGTCTGACTCGCAGGATTGATCGGCTGCATTAAGTTCTTTCGGCGAGCTAAATTTCACAACGAGAATCCGGCTATTCATTGCTCAGCTCTTTCAACATTGCCTGCGTCATTGATGAAACAAGCTGCATCCAGCCGCCCGCCTTTCCAGATTGAGATATCGAAGTGAGTCGGCTGCTGAGACGTTTTAGATCACAAGCCAGCTAAAGCGTAATCTCGCCGCGCATCACTCCCACCACCAGCACCAAGCCGCCACAGAGCACAAACACAAGTCCCAGCATAAACAAGGCAAACAACTCGCCACCTGAAAGCGGTCGGTCGGTCGGGTCGAGATAGGCAGCGTCACGCCGAATTTCTGAGACGGGGCGGTTCAGGTCAGTTAAGGGCTGAATCACCGAAAGGCGCGAGTAGCCGATTTTGAGATCGTAGGTCAGCCGACGCTCTGGATTGCTGAGCGTGGCGTAGGCTTCGTTGAGCTGCTGAAACTGGGCGGTGGCGAGCGCGGCGGGCAGTTCAGTTGTATCCGGGTGATAGAGCTTGCTCAAGTCCCGGTAGGCGCGCCGAATCTGCTGCACTGAGGCCGAGGGATGCAGCCTGAGTAAATCGTAGTAGGAGACAGGTCTGGCGGCTTGTCCAGATGCCTGTTTAGATACATCAGACATGACTGATTTTGTCGCTTTTGTCGCTTTTGTCGCTTTCTTTTCGCTAGTTCTGTCAGCGCCGCTTTATAGCATTAGGTGTAGCGTTGGGCATAGCGTTAGGCAAGTTCGTAGCTCATGCGGGTCAGGCGAATTTGCGCCAGGGTGAAGATCACCGGAATCACCCGGCTGTAGTTGGTGGCAATCGCTCGCCAGCCTAAGTCTGCAAAGAAATACGTCCACATGGCGGGGCCAAGCAACGCAAAAACGCTGCGGGCAGCTCCGTATCGAGCAGCAGTCAGCGCCATTGAGCGAGAGGCCGTCTGCATCGCCACCTGACTCTGAATTTGGGCGATGGCTTGAGCGCCAGCTTGAGCAGCCTGAGCAACCTGGTAGGTGGCTGCATGAACCGCATATTGGCGCGCCATAAACCGCAGCACCAGATTTCGCAACACCGAATTTGCGGCAATGGCGCTGCCACTCACCAGCAGCCCTGCCGGAGCCGCCGCTAGATTCTGCGTCAGCTCAGATTCCGAAACCACCTGCTGTAGCTCGCCGTTCAGCGTCGTTTGCTCAGCAGCAGGCATTTGCTTCCAGGCACGGTTTAGCAAAAACAAAAAGATTTCAGCCTCTAAATGCTCGGTCGAAAGGCTGTGCGAATATGAGATCTTCAGGTGACGGCAGACCTGTACCAAAACTTGACGATAGCTGACTTCGCCCGTGCGGCGCTGGAGAACGGTAAAGCCATCTGCCGCCAAAAACTGAAAGCGGCTTTCAATAGCATCAATCCGGGTTTCGCGCTCCTGGCTCTGGATCGCGATTGGTTCGGGCGTACAAACATAGTCAAGCGGGTTAAACTTGCGGCGAAACAAAATCTCGGTCAGAGACTGAAGTTCTTCGTCGGTCGCTAGATCCAATGCTTCTCGTAATTCGTCCACAGCCTCATTCCCTTACTAAACTGCCCGTGAAATATCTTGCGGGTTTTCTCAACCTAGCGCAATTGCTTGCCGCGAGCAGTTAGCATCGCAACCGTTGTCTCATATTCTACTGAATAGCACTCTTGAATAACACTCTTGAATAGCACGCTTGAGCAGACTGTTGAATAGCCCCCAGACCCAGCAGAGGAATTGAGTATGCAAAGCGGTGCAGCAGACGAAACCCAGGCAGATGTAGCGGTCGTCGGAGCAGGGCTGGCTGGCTTAGTCTGTGCCCAACGGCTGCGGCAGGCCGGACTGCGGGTGGTGGTGCTCGAAAAGTCACGCGGGCTAGGCGGCAGGCTGGCAACTCGGCGACTGTCTGGAACCTTGTCTGGAACCTGCGCTGACCACGGCGTGCGCTATCTCGCAGATCAGGGAGCGCTCACCCATCTGCTGATCCAAACGCTGCTCCAGCAATCTCTGCTTCAGCCCTGGCCCACTCGGCTAGAGGTGATTGAGTCGGGCGAGCACTCCAGCCCAAAAGTCGCCTACTATACTGCTCAGAACGGGCTGACTGTCGTGGCCAAATGGCTGGCCGCCAAGCTGGAAATCTGGTCAGGGCAGCGGCTCCAGCGGTTGACCCAGACTGAAGCGGGCTGGCAGCTAGAGCTAGAAGCGCAGTTTGATTCACCAGCCAATTCACCACTGCTGGCTCGGTCAGTCGTGATGGCAATTCCGGCTCCGCAGGCGCTAGCCCTACTCAAACCGCTCTCAGCAGAGCTACCAGATTTAATTCCAGCTATCCGCAGCGCTGAATTCGATCCCTGCCTGACCGTGATTGCTAGCTATCCGGCAGAACCGACTGAGGCGATTCTGCCCTGGCAGGCCGTTCAGTTGATTGATCATCCGGAGCTGAGCTGGATCAGTCTGGAAAGCTCTAAAGGCCGCGATTTGCAAATTCCGGTGCTCGTGGTGCAGAGTACACCCAAGTTTGCAGCGCTGCATTTAGAGGCCGAAGACCTCCAGCCAGTTGGAACCCTGCTGCTGGAGCAGGCTGCTGCAACGTTAGCAGCCAACCTGGAGACTGCTTTAGCACGCGATCGCAGCCAACCTGCCGCGCTGCAAGTTCATCGCTGGCGCTACGGCTTTGTGCGGCAGCCGCTGCTGGAAAGATTTCTGTCTGCCTGCGCTCCTCATCCGCTCGTCTGTAGCGGCGACTGGTGTGGCGGCAGTCAAATCGAGGCGGCACTGGCTTCTGGACTGGCGGCGGCGGCTCAGATAGAGCGGCTGTTGAACCTGAACTCAGCTCAATCTCTAGAGGCTGCTTCTCCTGAAACTGTCTTCTCAGAGCTGATGCAACAACTTGCCCTGTCTTGATAACCGCCTTGATAGCCGTACTGGCCCGCTCAACAGATTCGCTGAACCCGCTGGCTGAACCCTGCGGTGCTCTAGTCAGCCGCCCCCGTGCTGTTATCCTGGGTGTTCTCTTGATCCGTCTCGTCTGAGTCACCCTGAGCGCTGCCGTCACTACCGTATCGTCTTCTGGTGAAGCGTCCGGTGTTGGTGCGCTTCCGAAACTTGCGCGCGTAGGCTAGGTTGCGGAGTGCTTTTTCTTTCTTCTGGTTGCGGCGTTTAGCCATGCTTGACCTCAATAAAGTGAATAAGAGTGAATAAGACAGTTGAGAAAAGATAACTCTAGAAGCTAAACCGGCCTGACAAAGGCTGGTCGCCAAACTTCTGCAAAGCTGCAATTTTAGCATAAAGCCTTAAACCACGGCTTCAGATCAAGGTTCTCGCAAACGCCAAAGCCTCTGAGCGGCTGGAGACTTTGCCCTCTGCATGAGCAAGCTGAATCGCCTCCAAAAGCTGGCCAATCACCGGACTGGCAGGCAGCTTGAGCTGAGTGATCAAATCTCGTCCGCTCAGCAACGCCGTAGGATGGGCAATGGGATCAGCGGGGTCGAGATAGCGGTTGACCAGTGCCCTGATCACGGCTGGTTGGACTGCCGCAGCCAGCCCCGCCACAGCCAGAGCTGGAAAAGCGGCACCTGCCTGTCGGAAGAGACGATACTGCTGAGCGGCACTCAAATCATCTGTGCTCAAATCATCTGCGCTGTTTAACCTAACGCTTGAATCGGCTGCTGGCTCCTGCCTTTGAGGTGAAATCTGGGGCGAAATCTGGGGCGAAATCTGGGGCAACAGCAACACGACCGCCAGCACAGACTGAATCTCAGCACGGCTGTACTTTAAGCGCCAAAGTTCCTGTTCAGCAGTGGCCAGATCAGGGGCTAACAGCGCGGCGAGCTTGGCCAGCTTCAGCCAGCTGCGGCTGCTAGCCTGCGGGCTGCTCTGTGAGCTGCTCTGCGGGCTATCGGGCGCTAAAATCTGCGCCAGGCTTGGGTCAAGCGCCGCCCGATCCAGACGTTCAATCTGCGCGAGCGAGCTGGCCGTGGCGTGGGGCAGCCAGCTAGAGAGCAGGCCATCCTGCCAAGCCATCTGCAAAAACGGCGTGCCGGACGCGCTACTCAGCAGGTAGCCTAGCTCAGACTGGATGCGTTCGGCGGCAATTTCGCTCAGCAAATCAGAGAGCTGCCGAATCTGGCGCTGGGTTTCTGGCTCAATCTCAAATCCCAGCTGAGCCGCCTGTCGATAGGCGCGCAGCAGCCGCAGCGGGTCTTCTTTGAGATTTTCAAACTGCACCGTCCGAATCAGGCGATGCTGGAGATCGGCATAGCCCTGGAGCGGATCAAGCAGCTCCTGACTGTGCGGACTGTAGGCGATGGCGTTGATGGTAAAGTCGCGCCGCCAGAGATCGGCTTCGAGCGAGTCGCCCACCTGTGCAGCGAAGTCTAGCGTGGCTCCCTCAAACACCACCCGCGCAATCTGCCGCTGGGCATCGAGCAGCACATAGCCCGCCTGATAGTGGTTGGCGATGCGTTTGGCGGTCTGGACTGCGCCTTCAGGCAGGACAAAATCGAGGTCGAGATAGGCAGCCTGCCGCCCCAGCAGAGCATCCCGGACGCTGCCGCCCACCAGATAGGCCGCAGGCGGTAGCCATTCTAGGCTGAACGGCCAGCGCTGCGGAGAGAGCGCAGGGGGCAGATGAGAGGCGGGGGGCAGTGAGGCTGACAGCAAGGTGAATTTTGTTTGAGGCGGGTTTAGAACTCAAATTTAACAGGTTGGGGCAGCGAGGCAGCAATGTTTTGTCACGCCTGCCCCGGTTTTAATCAAACTGAGATAGAGTGACAGAAAGCGAAGCAGTCAGCTTCACGGCTCGTTTTCCTGACTGTTGTCTCTTGACTGTTACTGATAGATCGAACCTACGGAGGAATTCACCATGTGTATTTGCGTGAATTGTGACTATGTAGATCGCTGCTTGACCTACCATGCAGTGGAGTACCAGCATCAGCAGCCGCATCTTACCGATGCTCCTAACTTTGAGCCCATCGAACCCGAAATCAACGTCAATATCCGCCAGCAGGACGACGTGATTGAAATGGAGTGGGATGTCGTTGGCTGCCAGAGCTTTGTGCGAGAAACAGGCAAATGGTCGCGGCTGCGTCCCGGCGAGCTGGTTCCCACCTGAGGCCAGATTCAACGCATCTTTGCAACCGCATCGCAATGGCTTTTTGCTTCAATCCCGCCTGTCCCGCGCCCCAAAATCCCGATGCGGCAGTTGACTGTCAGGCTTGCGGCAGCTTATTGACTAAACGGCATTACCGGGCGGTAAGAGTGATCGGTCAGGGCGGCTTTGGCCGGACGCTGCTAGCCATTGACCCACGCCAGCCCCCCGGAGCTTCTGACTATTTTTGCGTGATCAAACAGCTGATCGGCGCGACGCTGGCTGATGAGACACGACCGGAAGCGTTTGAGCAAGAGGCCGAGCTGCTGAGCCGACTGGGAGCGCATCCCCAGATTCCGCAGCTGCTCGATCACTTTGCGGATGAGACAGGACAATATTTGGTACAGCAGTTTGTGGCAGGCCAAAACCTAGAGGAACTGCTGAGTAAAGGCGTTTTTAGCGAAGCGCAGCTGCGTCAGCTCTTGGCCGAGATTTTGCCCGTGTTGCGGTTTGTCCATCAGCAGCAGGTGATCCACCGCGACATCAAGCCTGCCAACATGATCCGGCTGGCTCAGCAAGGCGCTCATCAGTACATGCTGGTCGATTTTGGCGCGGCTAAAGCCTTCCTCGATCCGCTGAAAACGGGCACCAGCATTGGCAGTGCAGGCTATGTTGCGCCAGAGCAGGCGATGGGCAAGGCAACTTTTGCTAGCGACCTCTACAGCCTGGGCGTGACCTGCATTCATTTGCTAACCGGGCTGCACCCATTTGATCTCTACTCGGTGAGCGAGGATCGCTGGGTTTGGCGGCAGTTTCTTACTCAGCCCGTCAGCATGGAGCTGCGGCGAGTGCTGGATAATTTGCTGCAACGGGCAACCAGCCAGCGTTATGGCACGGTCGATCAGGTTTTGCAGGCGCTGAGGCTAGAGGCGGCTCCAGAAATAGCCCCAGAAATAGCCCCAGAAATAGCTCCTGCTCCGATCCCCACTGCCAGACCTGTGGCTCAGCCTGTGCGGTCTGACCGCGAGACTCCAACCTGGCGCTGCCTACATCGGCTGACCGGACATCAGGGAGCCGTTACGGCCATTGCCGTTAGTCCCGATGGCCAGATGATTGCCAGCGGCAGCAGCGACAAGACGATTCGGCTTTGGACTCTAGAAGGCGAGCTATTGCAAGTTTGGTCGGGACGCTCGTTTCGCTTCCCCCAGGGACATACCGACCGGATCAGCGCCCTAGTCTTTAGCCCAAACGGCAAGATTTTGGTGAGCGGCAGCGCCGACGGCAGCATCAAACAGTGGGACTTACGCAACCGCGAGCTGTTCAGCAGCCTGCCGGGACAGGGCTGGGGCATCTCGAAGCTGGCACTCAGTCCCAATGCGCCCGTCTTGGTCAGCGGCAGCGAAGATGGCCTGATTCAAATCTGGGATCTAGAGCAAGAGCGGCTGCGCGCTAACCGGGTGCAGCTCCACCAGCCGATTACCGGACTCGCCTTTAGCCCAACCGGGCAAAGCTTCTGGAGCAGCAGCGGTAAATCAATTTGCCAGTGGAGCCTCAGCCTCAACCAGCTGCTCACCACGCTCAAAGGCCATGCAGAAGGCGTGAGTGCCCTGGCGCTCGACCCGAAAGGCTGTACGCTAATCAGCGCTGGCGAGGATCGGCTGCTGAAGCTGTGGAACTTGGCGACCGGAGAGCAGCAGAAGGTGATTGCAGCTCACCGCGACCGCATTCTGGCTCTGGCAGTCTCCCCCGCCAGCAATCTAATTGCCAGCAGCAGCGAGGATGGCACGGTCAAGCTCTGGGATCTCTGGACGGGTAAGCTTCAGGCTAGTCTGCGCCACGCTTGGGGCGTAAGAGCAATTGGCTTTAGTCCAGATGGCTGGCTGGTGAGCGGCAGCGTAGATGAAACGGTGCGGATCTGGCAGGCTAAGGGGATTTAACAGGCTTTAACTGAAACTCAGCTAAAGCCTAAATTTTCGTAGTACTCAGCTACAGAAAGAGTCCATCGCCTTGCGACTCAGATTATTTTTGATCAATATTGCGGGATCTGCATTACTCCATGCAGTTCATCAATAGCTCTATAGAGTTTGTATCGAAATAAACAAATCAACCGAGAAGCTGCCGTTACCTTGAAGTGAAAGCAGCGCCGATGATTTTAAATCAGTTCTGCCGACAAGAAATCTACATAACCTGCTTTTTGTCCGACTACAAGCAAGATGTAAATAGAACAAGTATGGCAATGCTATTAATCAGGTAGATTAATCAGGTAGATCATTCAGATTAGATTGGTTCAGGTGATGACATGAGTCATCAAGATGGCTGTAGCTTCGTATGTCAGAGGCAATTTAGGCGGAGCCTCATGTCAGTTACAGGGGCTAACTTTGAGCGTTCTTTACTCAGGAGGAATATAAATTTATGGCTGGAATTTGGTCATTCACCGGGCGATACCGCATCTTGCATTTTACCTGGTTTGCGTTTTTTCTGACGTTTGTAGTTTGGTTTAACTTTGCGCCGTTTGCCACCGCCGTCAAGGCCGAGATGGGGCTTTCAGAAGAGCAGATGCGGACGCTCGCGATCTGTAACGTGGCGCTGACAATTCCGGCTCGGATTATTGTCGGCATGGTACTCGATCGCTTTGGCCCCCGCATTACCTATTCAGCACTGCTGGTCTATGCCGCAGTGCCCTGTCTGGCCTTTGCGATGGCGCAGAACTTTACGCAGCTGGTGTACAGCCGCTTGGCGCTGAGCATTGTCGGCTGTGGTTTTGTGATTGGGATTCGGATGGTGGCTGAATGGTTCTCCTCCAAAGAGATTGGTTTAGCAGAGGGGATCTACGGCGGCTGGGGCAACTTTGGCTCAGCGGGTGCGGCCTTTACGCTGCCCACTATTGCGGCGGCGGCGGCTTTCATGGCCGGCGGTCAGGTCAACTGGCGGTTTGCTATTGCCCTAACCGGGATTGTGGCGGCAATTTACGGCGTGATTTACTTCTTCAACGTATCGGATACACCGCCGGGTAAAGTTTATCAGCGTCCGCCGAGCAGTGCAGGGATGGAAGTGACAACTCAGCGCGACTTCTGGCTGATGATGGTGATGAATATTCCTTTGGTGGGCGCTTTGGGCGTGATTGCTTGGCGCTTGAACAAGGTTCAGTTTATTAACAGCAACACTTTTATCATCATCTGCGTGCTGCTAGTTGCGCTCTATCTGTTCCAGGCTTTCAACGCTTACAAAGCTAACAGGCCGCTGATGACGGGCGAGAAGCGCTATCCAGCCAGCGATCGCTATCGATTCTCGCAGGTGGCAAATTTGGAGCTAGCCTATATCGCCTGCTTTGGTTCAGAGCTAGCAGCAGTTTCGATGCTGCCTTCGTTCTTTGAGCGCGGCTATGGTTTGGCGGCGGCGCTGGCTGGAGCGGTTGCGGGCACCTATGCGTTTATGAATATCGTGGCGCGTCCCGGTGGCGGCTTGATTTCTGACAAGATTGGTAGTCGCAAATGGACACTGGTTGTCACCATGTTTGGAACTGGCATTGGCTATCTGATCTTTGCCAGCCTTGGCTCTGGCATTCCGCTGGCGCTGGTCGTTGCAGCCACAATGCTGGCTTCGTTCTTTGTGATGGCCACTGAGGGAGCAACCTATGCAATTGTGCCGCTGATTAAGAGTCGTGTCACCGGACAAATTGCCGGGAACGTCGGCGCTTATGGTAACGTCGGTGCGGTGCTCTATCTGACCATCTATAGCCTGATGCCGCAAGGGGCGGAGAGTGATCGCACCTTCTTCCAAATGCTGGGTATCGTGGCGTTAATTACCGCCTTCATCAACGCCTTCTTCTTGAAGGAGCCAACGGGTACGCATGACGGTGAGCATGTTGAAAGAAATAGATCAGAAATGGTTTCGGCAGCTCCAGAGGAACGCTAATGTTCATAGGCTGAGGGTTCAGCGGCGCTCGCCAATCCAACTTCTAATCGAGAAGCCAGCGGCGCTGAACTCTATTTTTATTTCTCTTTTTATTGCTCACAGCTATTCCCTAGACATCTAAATTTGGACGCTACCCATGTCATCCACTTCCCCAAAGTCAGCTCATTCCGAATTACCGCTCGCTGAATCTACGGCTGAATCTACGGCTGAATCTATAGCCGAGCAGCATCAGCTAACCTACGCTGAGGTGATTTTCTGGGCAGCCGTGATTGGCATTGCAGGCGGGTTGGTCGCCACCGCATACTATTACCTGCTCGAAAATTCGATGCATCTAGTCTGGCATCAGCTGCCGGAACTTCTGCAAGTCCACTGGCCGAGCAAATGGCTCGCGAAAAACTACGTCTGGAGCACGGCGACAGTCGGTGGCCTGCTCGTTGGACTGTCGCTCTACTTCATGGGGCTGCCGGGAGAAGTCGCCCTAGTCGTAGACAAGGTGCATGATCCGGGACGGATTGACATTAAGCAAACGCCAGCCATGATTGTGGCCTCGCTGTTTTCGATTGTCGCAGGCGGCAGCGCTGGCCCGGAAGCGCCTTTGGTGCAGGTGAACGGCAGCCTCGGCGGCTGGATTGGCACTCAGCTGAAGCTGAGCTTGCCGACCGTGCGGATTCTCACCTTTTGCGGCATGAGCGCGGCGCTGGGGGCCTTTTTTGGTGCGCCGCTGGGCGGAGCGCTGTTTGCTTTAGAAATTCCGCATCGGCGTGGCTTAGAATATTACGAGGCAATTATCCCCGCCGTACTCGCTGCCATTCTCAGCTTTACCGTGTTTCGCTTCACTACCGGACTGTCAATTGGCGGCATGTATCACTTTGAGTCGATTCCTCCCATGACGCTGACCAACCTGCTGGAGGGTGCGGTTTTGGGCGCGGTGGGGGCGGCGGTGGCGCTGCTGTTTGTGCTGATCTTCCGCGTCGTGGGGTATCTGAGCGCTCCTCTGCATCACCAGACGATTTTGCTGGCGACCTTGGGCGGGCTGGCGATTGGGCTGATTGCGCTGGTGTTTCCGCAGACGCTGTTTTTTGGCGAGAAAGAGATCGATCAGATCATTGAGCATGGCGCAACCTACGGAATTGCGCTGCTGCTGCTGATTGGCCTTGCCAAAATGCTGGCGATTAGCTGCACGCTGCATTCTGGCTTCCGAGGCGGCTTCATCTTTCCGCTGTTCTACATTGGCGCGGCGGTAGGGCTAGCCATTTCGCTGGGCTTCCCGCAGATTCACCCGACGATTGCGATGGTCTGCCTGATGGCGGCTGTAAATGTGGCAATTACCAAAACGCCCATCAGCACGACCGTCATCCTCAGCGTGATTGCTGACACGTCAATGGTGCCAGTGATTGTGATTGCCAGCTTTACCAGCTTTCTGCTCACCACTCAGGTGTCGCTAATCACCACTCAGCGGTCGCGCAAGGTAACTGCCGGAGAATATCAGCCAAAGCCCAGCACTCAGCCTGCAATCAGCTTCGGCGTGAATCAGGCGTAGGGGCAGCGCGATCTGCATCCTCAGTTAGCATCCCGACCAGCATTATCCCAACCAGCACTCTAGTCAGCCTGCGGATTCTGCCAGATTCTCTCTAGCGTTGCTGCCTGTTCGACAAATTTGATCATCTGCTGACGCGCCTGCCAATCGTAGCGCCAGACGGCCAAGATTAGCCCGGTCGGAAAGCTGAGGTAGATTATCCAAAGCAAGCTAGAAGAGAGCAGACTATCTAGCTCAGGCGTGAGCAGCGCGGTGCGGGGCGCGGACGCAGCAGGTTCGGTCGGCGATGCAGTGGGTTCAACAGTCGCCGCCTGAGCGATGGCCGGAGCTGCGGTCAGTAAAGTCAGCGCCATCAGCCCTGCCGCCAGCCGACCGATGCCAACGCACCGACTGCTAACCATTCCACCCTGACCTACTGCCAAACGACCCGCTGCTTTCATCTCTTTCTATTAGAAGGTAAAAAACTAATCCACAATTTCTGTATCCAAAGTTACTATACCATTCTGAAATTCAAAAATCCCGCTAAACAGTATCAAACACTACGGTTTTTCTCTATCGTGATGGGTGGCAAATATCTATGCAAAGTTTGCAAGGCGGCTCATCGACCGAACTTCTGCCGAATCTGCCCCGCCAGCTGATCGACCTCCGGCAGCCCCAGGCGGCTAGCAATCAGCCCAAAACAGAGCAGTCCGGCTCCACCCGCGATGGCGAGCTGCAATAGCTGCACCAGCATTCCCTCAGTCCCCAGGCCAGCCTCCAGATTCCAGCGCAGTCCCCAGCAAACAATCCCTGCAACCAGGCTAGCCAGCGTAATTTGCGCCAGCGGAATGCCCCACTCGCGCCAGGGTAGACCGTTAATTTTCCTCGCCAGCAGCAGCAGCAGCCAAACCATCGAAATCGCGTTGACCCCCACCGTCGCCATCACCAGACCCGCCGCCCCAAACGACTTGACCAGCAGGAAATCCAGCAGCGCATTCAGGAAAATATTCACCACGCTAATCCGAAACGGCGTATCGCCATCGCCTAGCGCATAGAACACCCGCACCAGCACATCCCGACTCAAATAGAAAAACATCCCCACCGCGTAGGCAATTAGCACCTGCGTCACCACCAGCGAAGCCTGCTGATTGAAGGCATAGCGCTCGTAAACCACCCGCACAATTGGGAAGGCCAGCGCGATAATAATGGCGCTCAGCGGCAGCATTGTCAGCGCGCTCAGCAGTAGCCCCTGCCGGATGCGGCGCTTCAGCTCATCCCAGTCTTGGGGATCAGCCAACCGGGAGAGCATGGGCAGTAAAGGCACCAGAATCAAATTTGAAATTACGCCCAGCGGTGTCTGCACCAGCAGGTTGGCATAGCCCAGCGCCGCCGCTGCCTGCGGAATCGTCGAGGCAAAAAACAGGTCGGTATAGACGTTGATTTGCAGCATCCCCGACGAAAAGGTGGCAGGCCCCATGATCCGAATAATTTCCTTGACCCCTGGCCGCCAAAACTCGAACCGCAGCCGCAGCTTGCCCATGCCGCTCTGCCACTGGGCTGGCAGCTGGATCAGCCACTGCAACAGCGCCCCCGCCAGCGTACTCCAAGCCAGTACCACGCCTCCCAACAGCGCATATTCTGGCGCGGTAATCGTCGAACCGAGCTGTAAGGCCAAAATCCCCAGCCCAATCAGCACTGTGACACTAGAAAACAGCGGGCTCACCGAGGGCAACCAATATTGATCTGCTGCATTGAGCGTGCCGAAGCCAATCCCAATCAGACCAGCTAAAACCGCCATGGGAGCCATGATCCGAAACTGCTGGATGGCAATCAGGCGCGTCTGCTGACCCACTTCAGTCTGGCTGAGTCCGGGGGCGCAGAGGTCAATCAGCGGCGCAGCAAAAATTACCAGCAGCACCGTCACCACGAGCAGCAGCCCCACTACCAGCGTTGTAATAGTTTCAATCAGCGGCGCGGCATCTTCGTCTTTGCGCCGAGACAGGACGCTGACAATGGCGCTGTGGAAGGGGCCGTTGATGCCACCCAGCAGAATCAGCAGGAAGCCCGGAATCACGTAGGCGTAGCTGTAGGCATCTGCCGCCACTCCTACCCCGAAGGCAGCCGCAATCGCCTGCTGGCGCAGCAGCCCCACCAGCTTACTCAGCAGCGTCGCCACCGCCACAATTCCGGCAATCCCGGCAAATGAACGCGCTGGCTTTGGGGGAGATGGGAGCGGATCAGGCAGAGGTTCAGACACAGGCGACTTCCAGAGGATACTTGAGCTTCACTTATTTAAGCGTCAATTGACCGCAATTGCTCAGGCTGGATTTAGCGCTTGCCGTTCATCTGCTGCAACGGCTAGCTTGGGGACGCAGATCACTCCCGGTATCAGCTCATGCGCGCCAAACTCAGTTCCCTTTTGCAGCAATCTTCGCTTTTCTTCCAAGATTTAACTCGGTCTGAGCCAGCTTTGTCCGTCAGCGGCAAATTTGTCAAAGGCATCAATTTCGGCGGTGAGGCGCTGACGATTCAGGGCAATCGCTGGGAATCTGAGCAGAGTGCTTTGCAGGCTGGCCTGATGCTGCCGGCAGCTCAGCAACTGCAAACCAATCTCCTGCCGCAGCCCTACGCCAGCCAGCCAATGCGTCAAATGCTGAATACGCTCGTTTACCGACCCCAAAAGCTGGAGCTGACGCAGATTCTTCCCAACGGCAGCTATCAACTCTACCTCTGGCTGATCGAAAACTATCAGTCAGACTGGCACGCGCTCGAACTGCGGCTCAACGACAGCCCAGTGGCGCAAAATCTGGGCAAGCTGCCGCTAGGACATTGGGCTTGCTACGGCGGCTATGCCGTCACTTTATCGGACGGGCAGCTGCGCCTCAGCCTCTCAGCTCATCGCCCTGATGTGGACGCGCATTTGATGGGGCTGAGCATTTTTAGAGTCTGATTTTTAGAGTCTGAGCGATCAAATCCTGGAAGCTGCAATCCAATTGCGGCAGTGCTGCGTATTACTCAACAGAAAGCCGAAGTCAAGCAGCGCTGTTTTTTCTCTTCGAGCCGGACTTTGAATTTAGGAGATACTAATGATCAAACGTTTTTCTCGACGCGGCATTTTGGCCAGCGGCGGTGCAGCAGGCTTGGTGGGCGCAGTTGGACTGGCTATGACGGCTAGCCCCAGCTCGGCTAGTTCTAGATCCGCGCAGGTTAACGATGCCAAAATTTTGAACGGGGCACTCTACTATGAGCATCAGGCGATTTGGGCCTACCAGTTTGCGGCAGGCAAACTGAGCAATACGGAAGTTGGACAGGCGGTGCTGGCCTTAGCGAAACGCAACTTGGCTGACCACATGGCTCATCGGGACGTTCTGGCTAGCGCGGTTGAGAGCTTGGGAGGAATGCCAGTTGCAGCTGAGAGCAGCTATGATTTGTCATCCTATATCGAACAGGGTGAAGGCAATATCGATAGCGATGTGAACATTGCAAAGCTGGCGCTGGCGCTAGAAACAGATGCCGCAATTGCCTACATTAGCGAAGTTTCTCAGCTGAAAACGCCCGCCTTAATTTCGGCAGGAGCCAGCATTGGCTCGACAGAGTCAGCCCACGCAACAGCAATTCGAGCCGCCTTTGTGTCGTTGGGCGTGGAGATTGACTATGTACCCGCTTCGTTTGTCAGCGCCGATACGCGACCGGACTGGGTGCTGAAAGTATAGGTGCCGAAAGTCGTGGCTCAAGTGAGCTGATGGATAGCTAGAGTTGACGCAAGGCTAGAGTTCGTGAACGAAACCCGCAAACAGGCTTGAAGGCAAATGCTTTCAAGCTTTTTCATGCCCTCTAGAGCGATAAGTAAAATTAAGCCGAACTGCGGGTTCAGCAAAACTTGGTATACTTAGCCCTACACATAGTCGGTTCTGGCGGGGAACAGCCGCCGGAAGCAATGGGGAAAGTTTGGTGCAAATCCAACACTGTCCCGCAGCTGTAATGGGCCTTGAGCCGTCGCTCGTCGCCCAGAGTCAGAACGCCCGCCGATTGTCCGTCCCAAAAAAGACTCATCTGCGAGGCACAGAATGATCAAAAGACAGAATTCGTACATCAGGCTAGCGCTGATGGCGGGGCTGAGCGGCTATTTAGTCATCGGTTCAGCCGCTCCGGTGCAGGCAATGCATATTATGGAAGGCTTCCTGCCGCCGGGATGGGCGCTGTTTTGGTGGGTGGTGTTTCTGCCGTTTTTTGGCTGGGGGCTGCGTTCCCTGACGCGAATTACGCAGGCCAACCCGGAGCTAAAGCTGCTGCTGGCGCTGGCTGGCGCTTTTACCTTTGTGCTCTCAGCGCTCAAGATCCCCTCTGTCACCGGCAGCTGCTCCCACCCGACCGGTACCGGACTGGGAGCCGTGCTGTTTGGGCCGGGGGTGATGTCGGTGCTGGGGGCGATGGTGCTGCTGTTTCAGGCGCTGCTGCTGGCGCATGGTGGTCTGACAACGCTGGGGGCAAATGCAGTGTCAATGGCGGTAGCAGGTCCGTTTGCGGCCTACGGCATCTATCACCTGACGCTGCGACTCACCCGACGGCAGGGGCTAGCGATGTTTTTGGCGGCGGCTCTGGCCAACTTGCTCACCTATTTAGTCACGTCGGTGCAGCTAGCGCTGGCGTTTCCGGCAGAGTCGGGTGGGGTGATGGCTTCGCTGGTCAAGTTTGCCGGGATTTTTGCCGTCACTCAAATTCCGCTGGCGGTCAGCGAGGGGCTACTGACGGTACTGGTCTGGAATTGGCTGAGAACCTACAACGTAACGGATCTAGAAACGCTGAACTTAATCAAGCAGGAGACTCCGCGCTATGAAGTCTAACAAACCCAATAATTGGCTACTCGTGCTGGCCGTCCTGGCGCTGGCCGCTACGCCTCTGCTGCTAGTGAGAAACGCTGAGTTTGGTGGTGCGGATGATCGGGCTAAGGCTGCAATCACCGAAATCCAGCCGCAGTATCAACCCTGGTTTCAACCTTTGTTTGAACCGCCCAGCGGCGAAATTTCCAGCCTGCTGTTTGCCTCGCAGGCCGCTTTGGGCGCAGGCTTACTCGGCTACGTGATTGGTCTCTATAAAGGACGTTCAGAGAGTAATTCTCAAAGCCACTCACAGATAAGCCCCCAAACTCACTCTCAAAATCCTCCAAAATGAATGCGCTTGATACGCTCAGCTATACCAATCGGCTGCGCCATCTGCCGCCCTGGCAAAAGCTGCTGTTTGGGGCGGGAAGTCTGCTGCTGGCGCTGGGAAGTCATCCGCCTGTACAGCTAGCAATTGCAGGCTGGCTAAGCTTTTGGACAGTACATTATGCAGGCGTTCCGGCGCATCTCTATCGGCGTGTTCTGCTGGGAATTATGGCGTTTCTGGCAACGAGTCTGCCAGTCTTGATCCTGAATTTGGCCGATCACCTGCCTGCTGATGCAGTCTGGGGAATACCGCTGGCAAACTGGCAGCTTTATCTAAGCCATCGCGGACTGGCGCAGGCATCTGAGATTTTCTGCCGTTCGCTGGCCTCCACTGCTTGTCTGCTGTTCATAGCATTCACAATTCCGCTCATAGAGCTATCTTTGCTGTTTGCGCGTCTGGGATGTCCCGCCATTCTCGTCGAGCTGCTGCTGCTGGCCTATCGGTTTATTTTTTTGCTTACCGATACCGTTCAGCGATTGCTGCTCGCCCAAACAGCCAGAGGCGGATATCGGACGCGGCAGTTGACGCTAAAGAGTGCTAGCCTGCTGATCCGAGGGCTATTGCAGCGCACCGTAGAACGCTATCAGCAGCTTACGTTGGGGGTGCGGGCGCGCGGCTTCAATCACCAGTTCCGCTTCTGGCAGCCGCAGCTCTACCGCTACTCGCAGCGCCATATGACCGAGATCCTGGCTGGCTGGCTGGGGCTATTGACCGGGGAGCTTTTGACGCGCATCTATGGTTGAATCATATGGTTGAACGACCCGATATTCTGCTGGAATTTGATGCCGTAGACTACAGCTATCCGCTCTCCGAGATGCCAGCCATCCAGAACCTGTCGCTACAGCTGACGGCAGGCCAAAAGACCGCCTTGATTGGGCAAAACGGCTGCGGTAAATCGACGCTGTTTCTGCTGGCTGACGGGCTGTGCCGTGCCAATCGCGGCGTAATCAAATCGCGCGGACTGCCACTCAGGCACGATCGCGTAGCGCTGAATCAGTGGCGGCAGCGGGTGGGGCTGGTATTTCAAGACCCAGAGCAGCAGCTTGTGGCTCCCACGGTTGCCGCCGATGTCTCCTACGGACTGTGCAATCTGGAACTGCCGGAGGCCGAAATTGCCCAGCGCGTTGAGCAAGTGCTGCATCAGTTTGGGCTGAGCGAGCTAGCGATGCGTCCGCTGCATCAGCTCAGCCTCGGTCAGAAAAAGCGGGTGAGTCTGGCAGGGGTGATGGCGCTGCGGCCAGAGCTGCTGCTGCTCGATGAACCCACGGCCTATCTCGATCCGATCCAGACGCGGCAGTTTTTGGCAGCGCTCACCCAGATTGAAGCAGAGGGCACGACGCTGCTGATTGCCACGCATGATCTAGATTTTGTCTATCGGTGGGCAGACTGGCTGCTAGTGATGGATCAGGGCAGACTGCTGCTAGAAGGTACGCCAGAGCAGGTTTTTAGTCGGCCAGACCTGCTGGAACTGGGGCTGGGGCTGCCGCTGCTCAAGCAGATTTGGGACAGTCTGCCTGCGGATCTGCGGCAAGGGCAGTCACCGCCTCGTACCCTGGAGCAGCTGCGGCTGGCAATTCGCCCCTGAGGCTGCGCTAAACTGGAGTTGAGGCATAACTACTGCCCCAGAGCCATCTAGAAATCCAGGTCACGTCCAGACGAAAGCCTCGCCATCCACCCATGCTGCAAATCACGAGCCGCACCGCTATTCCGAGCCATGAAATTGAGCTGAGCGCCATCCGCTCTCAGGGAGCAGGCGGCCAAAACGTCAACAAAGTCGCCACCGCCATCCATCTGCGGTTTGACATCAATGCCTCATCGCTCTCGCCCATCTACAAGGAGCGCCTGCTGAATTTGGGCGACAGCCGCATCACCAAAGACGGCATCATTGTGATTAAGGCACAGCAGCATCGCACTCAGGAGCAGAATCGAGAAGATGCGCTCAAGCGGCTTCAGCTATTGATTCAGAGTGTCACCGTCACGCCAAAAAAACGCCGACCTACTCAGCCATCCCGCAACGCTCAGCAGCGGCGACTTGAGCGCAAAACCAAGCGCGGACAGGTGAAGGCGCTGCGTGGCAATCTGCAAGAGTAACTGCGGCTGAACCGGAATTTGGCGCGTCAGTTGATTGAGCATCTTCTGCTGGGCACAGTATTCAGACGTGTTATTAAACATGTTATTTGGGCATATTACTAACGCTACTGTGACCCAAGTTTGCTATTGTGACCCAGCGGATTAACATTATCTACAAGACTTCAGTTGGCAAGGTCACGGGGCTAAAGCGCGATGCGATGATGATGCAAGCTGCTCTGTCCAGTCAGTATCAGATCCATCACTACCCGATCTCTGAGCGTAAATTTGGCCTGTTCGCCACTCTGCCCGCAAGGCTGAGCGCTCATCTGCAAGCCAAAGTCAGACCTTTCGATGTCAATATTTTTTTAGAGACAGTTCAGCCGCATCTGCTGCATCTAGCGCAGCTGAATCTGCTGATCCCGAATCAAGAGCTGTTTGGCCAAGCCGCAGTGCCGCTGCTGGACTCGATTGACTCGGTGCTCTGTAAAACTGCATATGCAGAACAGATTTTCGCTCAGCTCACGCCCCGATTCCGGCAGATTGGCTTCACAGCCCAAGACCGAAAGCTGCCTGATGCTCAGCCTGACTACAGCCAGTTTTTTCATCTAGCCGGAAAAAGTCACAGAAGACGCGGCACGGCTCAAATTTTACGGTTTTGGAAAGCATATCCTGATCTGCCTAAACTGACGGTTGTGGCTCACACTCTCGATGCAGAGGCCTATGCAGATTGTCCCAATATCCAGATTTTCAGCCGCTATCTAGCTGACGACCAAATTCGACAGCTCCAAAACCAGATTGGCCTGCATATTTGCCTCTCAGAAGCTGAGGGCTTTGGCCATTTTATGGCTGAGGCCATGAGCGCTCAAGCCTGCGTCATTACAACCAATGCTCCCCCAATGAATGAGCTGGTTGATTTCGATCGCGGCTATTTGGTCAACTGGAGCCAGCAGACTACTCTAGAAGGCTATTTTGACCAGCGATTTCACTTTGATCCGGCTGCATTTGAAGCAACTATCTGGCAGCTGGTGCAAACCTCGGAGGCGGAGAAGTCGGCTAAAGGCGCAGAGGCCAGGCGCTGGTATGAGCGACAGCAGCAGCGGTTTCAGCAAAATCTGCTGCTGTCGCTGGACGAAATCCTGGCTGCATCAAAACCATTGAACTCGTCAAGATTAGGGCCGCGGCAGACGTAGCGCAAACGTAGCGCGGACGTAGCGCAGCTGCTAGAGATAGCTTGCCCTAATAGTCTCGTCCCTTCACCTGCCCCAGTTCTTCACCCATTAGTCCACCATTCTCTGAGTAATATCCTGCGGCCTTCTTGGCTTCAATTTCCACCTGAGCATCGGCTGGCACCAGCTCTGGCGGAATCGCAATCCGCTCGACGACCTGAATACCCGAATTGGTAATCGCGTCGTATTTCATGTTGCTCATCGAGACCAGCCGATCAATTCGCGTCACGCCCAGCCAGTGCAGCACATCTGACATCAGCTCCTGAAACCGCATATCCTGTACACCCGCGACACATTCCGTCCGCAGGAAATAGGCATCCGCCCGATCACCGCCTTCTTGCCGCTTGCGCGCGTTATAGACCAAAAACTTGGTAACTTCGCCCAAGGCTCGGCCTTCTTTGCGGCAATAGACAATAATTCCCGCGCCGCCCTCTTGGGCTGTCTGAACGCAGACCTCAATGCCATGCACCAAATAAGGGCGACAGGTGCAGATGTCAGAGCCAAACACGTCTGAGCCATTACATTCGTCATGCACGCGC
This sequence comes from Pegethrix bostrychoides GSE-TBD4-15B, assembly GCA_019359155.1. Lineage (GTDB taxonomy): Bacteria > Cyanobacteriota > Cyanobacteriia > Elainellales > Elainellaceae > Elainella > Elainella bostrychoides. The sequence goes on along the minus strand of JAHHHV010000075.1, from coordinate 22,554 downwards.
ACCGCCAGCGGCAGATCTGGATTGGTAATTGCAGCCGGATCGCCAATAATGTAGACCGTCGTGCCGCCAATTGGCGGCAAAAATACATGCAGATCGGGGCGAGTGACTAGCTCTGGGAACATATTGCCCGTCTGCTGAAACAGGACGCGCCGCAATTCCCATTCGTCGATGTTCAGCCGCTTGGCCAGCCCCGGCAAATACCAGACCGGATCGATGGCGGCTTTGGTGACGACGAGGCTACCGTCCGGTTTGAGCAGTTTGCCGTCCACATGCAGCCGCCCCTGAGCAATTTCGTCTCTCAGCTCTGGAATGTTGATATGCGCCTTGGTGATGGCAATCGTGGGCAGAATATCGTATTTGTCGGTGTCGTATTCGCCAAACGACTGTCCGGCCAATGTGCCAAACGGGTCGAGCGAGACAATCTTGTCGGGGTCGCTCCAGCTGGGATGTGGCCCTAGCTGTACGACGGGCGAGGTGTCGGTCAGGTCGGCTTTGTGGGTGGGGTCAAGTACACCGCTAGCCACAGCCAGAGCGCGATAGACCCCATAAGACCCGGCGTGCGTGCCAATCACATTGCGATATTTGAGGCTGCGCAGCGAGCCAATAATCGGCCCGCGCTGCTGCGGATTGGCGGCTCCCCACTGGATGGGCACCAGGTTGGCGCTGTCGCGGGTTTGATGAGAGTTGAGAATAATATGCTTGGGTTTAGCTGGCTTGAGGGGATTGGCGCGATCTTCGGTCATGGTGAGGTGCAGCCTTTATGATGATCGTATTCTAAACGGATGTGCCTTCAGTTCAGCGATTCAGCTTCCCCATATCCCCACCTAAACTCAAGCAAGCCATGCCAGAACTTACCCTGATTGATCATCCACTGGTACAGCATAAGCTCACCATCATGCGACAGGCTGAAACTCACACCCAGGATTTTCGCCGTCTGCTTAAAGAAATTGCGATGCTGCTGGCCTATGAAGTGACGCGCGACCTGCCGCTGAAGCTAGAGCCAATCAAAACGCCGCTGGCTGAGATGAACGCCCCGATGCTGGCTGCCGACAAAAAAATGGTGATTGTCTCAATTATGCGCGCCGGACAGGGCTTGCTCGACGGCATGATTGAGCTAATTCCCACCGCCAAAGTCGGGCATATTGGTCTCTACCGCGAGCCGACAACGCTGACCGCCGTTGAATATTACCTGAAGCTGCCGCTGGATGTGGAGCAGCGCGATATGTTCGTGGTTGACCCCATGCTGGCGACGGGCAACTCGGCAGTCGCAGCGGTCGATCGACTCAAGGAAGCTAACCCTGCTTCGATTAAATTTGTCTGTCTGCTGGCGGCTCCCGAAGGCATCCAGCATTTCCACGAGCAGCATCCTGACGTGCCCATCTACAGTGCCGCAATTGACGAGCGCCTAGACGATCATGGCTATATCCTGCCGGGATTGGGCGATGCGGGCGACAGACTCTACGGGACGCGGTGATTTGTGGCTTTGGGCAACAGCTACGCTTGCAAACGCTCGATATCTACTTCATGCTTAAGCAAGTATCAGTCAATATCTAAACCCTGAGCAGCCTTTAGCGATGAGCAATTTCTGGCGATGAGCAATCTGTCGAGTCAGGCCAGCACCGAGATTCAGCAAGATCCTTATCTGGCGCTCGGCTACCGGGGGCAAAAGCTTCAGTTTGATCTGACTCAAGATCTGCACTATCTGGGGCGCGATCAGCAGCGCTGCGATCTGGTGATTCCAGACGATTGGAACATCATTTCGAGCTGTCACGCGCTGCTGCGTCGCAGTGGCTCCGACTATAGAATCTGCGATGGCGACGGGCAGCGTCCCAGCACCAACGGCCTATTTCTCGATCGCACCCGGATCACCTCGACCGAGGGACTCTTGCTGACCAATGGTATGCAGCTCTGGATTGGCCAGAATCCGCAGGATCAGGTGCAGATAAGCTATCACAACCCAACCAGCACTACGACCGCTGTAGTGCAGCAGCAGCGCATTTTGCTGAGGCAATCTCCAATCACAATTGGGCGTGATCCGAGCGCCGATCTCTGTCTAGATGCACCGATTGTCTCGCGCAAACATGCCATGCTTGAGACCGCAGGACAAGACTACATTTTGCATGACTACAGCACCAACGGCGTGTTTGCCAACGGGCAGCGCGTCAATGGTTCGGTCTTGTTGACCGAAGGCACAACGCTGAACATCGGCCCGTTTCTGCTGCTGCTGCAAGGTCAGGCTCTCTGCATTCTCGATCCGGGCAACCAGATTCGGCTCGATGCGGATCAGCTGGTGCGGGAGGTGCAGGATCAAAAAGGGCAACCGCTGCGGCTGCTTGATCAGATTACGTTAGCCATCGAGCCTGGACAGTTTGTGGCGCTAGTCGGCGGCAGCGGAGCAGGTAAGTCAACGCTAATGCGAACGCTCCTGGGAATTGATCCGACTACATCGGGTCAAGTATACATTAACGGTAACAGACTTCGCCAGAATTTTAATATCTATCGCTCACAGATTGGGTATGTGCCCCAGGATGACATTATCCACAAAGAGCTAACCGTAGTAGAAGTCTTAAGCTACGCCGCCAAACTGCGTCTGCCGCCCGATACCGACGTGGCTTTTGTGGTGCAGCAGACGCTAGAGCAGATCGAAATGACCAAGCGGCAAAACGTTCAGGTGAGTCGGCTCAGCGGCGGTCAGCGCAAGCGGGTGAGCATTGGCGTTGAGCTGCTGGCTGACCCAAAGCTATTTTTCCTAGATGAGCCAACCTCAGGGCTTGATCCAGGACTCGATAAAAAAATGATGCAGCTCTTGCGGAAGCTGGCAGACCAGGGCAGAACGATTATTCTGGTGACGCATGCGACCGCTAACATTACGCTCTGCGACCGGGTGGTGTTTTTGGGGCGCGGCGGCAGACTCTGCTTTTTTGGCCCGCCCAAAGAAGCGCCGACTTTTTTCAACGCCAGCTCCGATGATTTTGCTGACAGCTTCGCCGATATTTACAACGAGCTAGAGCAGGATGAATCGATTATTCAGCAGTGGGCGAGCCGCTTCCAAACCACCCGATTTTATCAGGAATACATCACCAATCATCTCAGCCTCAGCGGTGCATCTGGGGCATCTAGTGCGAGCCGAACGCCAGCCCAACCGCCTGCTCAGCAGGTGAAGCCCTCGGCAGTTCAGCAGTGCAAACTCCTGACGCAACGCTATTTCCAGCTCGTGCAGCGCGACCGGGTGAATCTGGCGCTGGCTTTGCTGACGGCTCCGATTGGCATTGGTCTGATTACGCTGGCGGTTCGCAATAAAGACCCGCTGGTGCTGGGAGCAGAACCTGACCCAACGCTGGCTCCGCTGGCGCTGCGCGTGCTGTTTGTCTTTACCTGTGCGGCAATTTGGGTGGGGCTGTCGGGTTCGCTGCAAGAGATTGTCAAAGAGGCCGCTATCTATGCCAGAGAGCGACTGGTAAACCTAGGGATTTCGGCCTACCTCAGCTCTAAGCTACTGGTGCTGGGAGGGCTGGCGCTGCTGCAAGCGCTGCTGATGCTGGCCATAATTTTGATCGGCTTCAAATCCCCGCAGCCAGATCTGCTGCCCTGGAGCTTAGGCGTTTGGATCACATCATTTCTGACGCTGCTCACGAGCCTCAGCCTGGGGCTAATGGTTTCGGCAATTGTCAAAAACGGCTCCCAGGCGAACAGCGCCCTGCCACTGCTGCTGCTGCCCCAAATTATCTTTTCGGGCGTGCTGTTTAAGATTGACGGGCTGGCGGGCAAATTGTCCTGGCTGATGCTGAGCCGCTGGTCGGTGGGAGCCTACGGGGCTCTGGTGAATGTGAATCAGCTGGTGCCAGAGCCGACGCGCCTGCCAGACGGCAGCATTTTGCCGCAGCCCTTTGAACCAACTCCGGTTTACGATCTCACAGCTGGGAATCTGGCGCTCAACTGGGGGATGTTGGGCGTTCATGCGCTGGTCTATTGGGGGATTACCTGGTGGATGCAGAAGCGCAAAGATATTTTTTGAGCCTGACTCGCCGCTTCTCGTCGCTTCAGCAGTTCTTATTGAGTCTATCCTCGTTCAAGTTTGGCAACATTTAAAACTTCTCGGCATCTACTGCCCCCAACCGCAGCAGCGTCGCTCGCTGAGCCTCACTCAAGCCTGATGCACCCGTGATATCCAGGCCTTCATAGAGCCGATCTGCCCGGAGCGTTTGCACCAAGTCACCCGTCGCCACCTGCCACAGCTTCAGCGTTTCATCTTCACTAGCGCTCAACAGCAGCGTCCCATCTGGCGAAAAAGCCACTGAGCGCAGCTCTTTGCTGTGGCCTGTAAGCGTTTTGAGCAGGCTGCCTGTCTGCACGTCCCAGAGGCGAATGGTTTGGTCGGTGCTGCCGCTGACCAGCAGTTTGCCGTCGGGACTGAAGGCAATCGACTGAACCCAGCCCTGATGCCCCTCTAGGATATTTAGGCAGTCACCCGTCTCAGCATTCCAGAGGCGAATGGTTTGGTCGGTGCTGCCGCTGGCAATTAGCGCCGGCTGATCCTGTCGAGGCAGGCAAGCAACATCCAAAATATAGCGATCATGCCCTGTAAATACTCGCAGACATTCACCCTGGCTTAAATCGTCCTGGTTTAGCTCCCACAGCCGCAGCAGCTGATCCTCGCCGCCCGTAATCACCGCATTCGGCAGAAAAGCCATAGCGTAGACTCGTCCCGTATGGCCGCGCAGCGTTCTGAGCCGGGAAATTGAGGCTGTTGAGGCTGTTGAGGCAGTGGCAACAGCATTAACAGCATAGAGCGAGCTGACATCCCAGAGTTTCACGGTGCTGTCACCGCTGTTGGTGGCCAGCAGTTGGCCGTCGGGGCTAAAGGTGACTCGCCGGATCTGGCCAGAGCGTTCGCGAAGCGTTCTGAGGCATTTCCCAGAGGCAACCTGCCAGAAGCGGATCGTTTGGTCGTCGCCACCGCTGGCGATAATTTCGCCGTTGGGGCTGAAATTTGCCGTCCAGACGCGACCCTGATGACCTTCTAAGGCGCGATGACTGCTGCTAGCAATCTCCCAAACGCGCAGCTTGCCATCCTCGCTGGCGCTGACGAGGGCAGTGCCGTCGGGGCTAAAGGCGGCTGACCAGATCCAGTTGTTGTAGCCTTGCAGGGTGCGGATGCAGCGGCTGCTGTCGCGCTCCCAGAGCTTCACCGTCTGATCATCGCTGCTGCTGGCCAGCGTCTGACCGTCAGGGCTAAAGGCAATTGACCAGAGCTTGCTGCTATGCCCCTGAAAGGTCGAAAGGCAGTGGCCTGTTGCAATATCCCAGATGCGAATCATCTGATCATCGCCGCCTGTGGCCAGCGTTCTGGGGATGGCTGCTGTACTGGTCGCTGCTGTACTGGTCGCTCCCTCGACCGGAGCAGCCAGCGCCCAGATCCGCTGCTGGCAGTCCAAAATTTGCAGCGTTTCGCCCGTCGTCAGATCCCAGACTCTGGCGCGGCCATCATCCCCGCCGCTAGCCAGCCAGCCAGCACCAAACACCAGCGTCCGGATTCGCCCCTGATGTCCCGACCAAACCTGGCAGTCGCCGCTGCTTAAGTTCCAGAGCCGCACGGCTTGATCTTCGCCGCCGCTGGCGAGGGTCAGACTATCCGGGCTGAAGGCCACGGCGCAAACGCTGCCCTGATGGCCGCTCAAAACCTGAAGACAGTCGCCGCTCTCCAGATCCCAGAGTCGCACCGTGCCGTCTTCGCTGGCGCTGGCAAGCTGGCCACCGCTGGGGCTAAAGGCAATCGCCCAGACCCAGTTTTTATGGCCGCGCAGGTCTTGGTAGCACTGACCGCTCTCCAGATCCCAGAGCCGAATCACGGCATCAGCTCCGCTGCTGGCCAGGGTTTGAAACTCCGGCTCTCGCGGGTTAGGCGGCGCAAAGGCAATCGACTTGACCCAGCCGCGATGCTCACGACAGCTCAAGAGCTGCCTGCCGTCCTGAGTCTGCCAAACCCGGATTTCGCCATCGCCGTCGCTGCCCGCTAGCCACTGGCCATCTGGGCTAAAGGCAACCGATAGCACGCTGCCCAGCGTTTGAGCAAAGGCACATTTGGCCAGATCAGCTCCAGCAAAGTTGACCCGATGCAGCGGCAAATCGCTCAAATCTGCTGACCAGACGGTGCGCCCCGCCAAGTCATAGCCACTCAGGTCAGTTTTGAGCTGCCGCAGCAGATTCAGGAGATTGCCTGCCGCATAGCCTGCCTGACGGGGCAGAGCCATCAGCAACTGCTTGAGCTGCGGCTCTAGGTCAGCTCCTTGCCGCTGCTGCAATCGCTCGATCAGCGGCTCAACAATCAGGCGACTCTGGCGTTCGCGGATATAGTCTTTGGCGGTGGCTTGAATCAGGCTGTGGCTCTGAAGCAAGCTGGTAGACAGATCGGGCTGCTGGCTTAGCTCTGGCTGGCTTAGCTCTGGCTGGCTGAGTTCTGGCTGGCTAAGTTCGGCGCTGACTGCGGCCACCAGTCGGTCGGTCACATATTCCATCACCACAGGCTGCTGCGTGTAGCACTGCCCCGTTTTTTCAATTAGCGACCGCCGCACCAGCGAACTCACGGCCTCCAGCAGCTTAGTTTTGGGGACAGGGCTGAGCAAATCGGCCTGAAACTCGGCGACAGAAATCGGCTCGCGGGCAATCGTCAGCCAGTACATCAGCTGCTGCTCCAGCTGCGAGAGCCGATCAAACTGCTGGCCCAGCAGATGCCGAATATCGTCAAAGACAATCGCGCCCTGCGTCAAAAACTCCGAGAGGCTGCCGTCAAACAAATCCTGAATCGTGCTGGCCACAATCTTCAGCGCCAGCGGATTACCTGCGTAGCGCTCGCTGAGAGTTTGCCAGTCGGCGGCGCTGCCCGTGAAGCTGCCCTTGGCTTCCAGGATGGCGCGGGATTCGTCACCCCCCAGTCCGCTCAGCCGCAGCGAGCGCACCGGCAGACTGTCACCTTCTAGCAGCGTTAGCTCTCTGGGGTTTTCGCGGCTTGTAATCACCAGACAGCTAGCGTGAGCAGTTTGGGCGAGCCGCTTCAGGAGTTCGCTGTAGCCAAAATGCTGCGCCTGAAAATAGCCGGAATATTCGCCAGCCTGCAAAATCGTCTCCAGGTTGTCGAGCAGCAGCAGCACTCGCTGAGCCTGTAGATAGGACATCAGCCGCGCCAAGCGTCCGGGCAGATCGGGCGGCAGATCTTCAGCCTGCACCTGTCCGCCCGACAGAACGCGAATCAAATCCCCCAGCAGGTCTTCAACGGGCGGCGCGTTGCGAAGAGTGCGCCAAATCAAGCGTTCGCAGCCTGCCTGCTGGGCAATCTCTGTCGCCAGCTTTACAGATAAGGTCGTTTTGCCAATGCCGCCCATGCCCAGAAGCGAAATCGAGCGGCAGTTTTCTTCCAAAATCCACTGCTTCAGCTGCGATAGCTCGACGCTGCGCCCCCAAAATCGGGAGACATCAATCGCCTCACCCCAGTCGGCTGAGGGCGTTGGCATCTCTATGGGCAAAGGTTCTGAAGGCTCTGAAGATATAGGCTCTGAAGATATAGGCTCTGAAGATAAAAGCGGGAGTGAGGCAGGCGCAGCAGACGGCGGCGCTGTCCGCTGCAACCGCTGCAATACCGACTCAACATTACTTTTGGTGACGCGCTCATGCAGCGCTTCTGAGAGCAGTTTCCAGAGCTTGGCTCCCGTATCTTTGACGTAGCCAGTGTCATAGCCCATGCGCTCTGCCATGTCGGCATAGGTTTCGCCCTGCCAGCAGCTACAAAAAATCTGAGTCTGAATCGTGGTCAATCTCAGCCGAGGCTCTGGCTGTTGTTCCAACTGAATTTCTAGAAAGGCAAGCGCTGCTTCAGCATTCATGTCGTCGTTTGTCCAATATGAACTGCTGGGCTATTGCATAAGTCTAATTGCTAGATCTAGCAGGGGTGTTCCAGCAGTGTTCCAGTAGTGTTCAAAGACTACCGCAGGCTCAAACTCTTTCCATAGATCAATGCCTTCACGGGTCTGCTGCCGATAGACTCAACAGGTCACATAGCATTAAACAAGCGTAATTTGATTGAGAATACTGAACATCTTTATAAAATAAACTTATCATATGGTAAATATGCTGCCCATGGTTTCTGAACGCAACATAACAACCGAAGAAGCCCAGCTCACCCAGGAGCTATCGAAGCTGCGGCAGCAGGTCGCCCGTCTAGAGCAGCAGGTTAGCGAGTTGCATCAGGCGCGCAGGCAGGCTCTGGTGCAGGCAGGGGCATCTGCGCGCATCAAGGACGAGTTTTTAGCCGTTTTGTCGCATGAACTGCGGTCGCCGCTCAACCCAATTTTGGGCTGGGTCAAGCTCTTACGCTCGCAGCAGTTCGATGCGCGCATGACGCAGCGTGCCTTGGATGCAATTGAGCGAAATGCCAAGCTGCAAGTGCAGCTGATAGAGGACTTACTGGATGTCTCCCAGATTTTGCAGGGCAAGCTGCATCTAAATATTGCTCAGGTGGACTTAACAGGCATCCTCCAGGCCGCTCTAAAAGCGGTGCAGCTGGCCGCTCAGAATAAGCAGATCGAAATCAAGGCTAGCGTAGGCAGCTCAGTTTGGGTGGCGGGTGATGCAGCTCGGTTGCAGCAAATTCTGTGGAATCTGCTCTCGAATGCCGTCAAGTTTACGCCTGCGGGTGGCCAGGTGCAGGTCGAGCTAGAACAGATTTCAACTCGACCGGATGATCCGGAGCGGCGCTTAGCCCGCATCTGGGTGAAAGATAGCGGACAGGGCATTGAGCCACAGTTCTTGCCCTATATGTTTGATGCCTTTCGGCAGGCCGACAGCACCATTACGCGCCAGTTTAATGGCTTAGGACTAGGGCTGACGATCGCGCGGCATCTCGTTGAGCTACATGGCGGCATCATTGGCGTAGAAAGCGCTGGCCAAGACCAAGGCTCGACGTTTTGGGTGACGCTGCCGTTGCTGAGCCATGAGGCAGATATTCCTCCACCGCTTGTTTTAGCGCCCATACCACCCGTCGCCAAGCGAGAGTCGATTCAGCAGGTGCGGGTCTTGCTGGTAGAACAGAATACTGACCTGCAAAACTATCTGGCTCTGGTGCTCAAATCGGCAGGCGCTAAGGTCATGCTGGCAGGTTCGGCAGGCGAGGCGTTGGCCAAGCTGTCCCGCTGGCGGCCAGAAGTCTTGGTCTGCGGCCTAGATTTACCCAACGTGAACGGCTGTCATCTGCTGCGGCAAATCCGCAGTCTGGTGCCAGAACTGGGAGGTGAGACTCCGGCTCTAGCGTTGGTAAACCACGCCAGCGAGTCAAATCAGCAGGAGATCGCGACGGCAGGCTTCCAAGCCTACTTGTCGCTGCCGATGGAGCCAGAAGCCCTGATTGAGACTGTAGATCAGCTGGTGCAGCAGGCTAGAGCGGACAGACCAGAGTGGGCAGACCAAAACTAGCAGGCGACAACTGGCAGCAAAACTCGAACACAGGTCATGGCATTAGCTTGGCTACTAATCTGGAGCCTGCCGCCATAGAGATCAACAATCTGCTGGACAATCACGAGTCCCAGCCCAGTCCCCTGCTGCTCATAGCTCTTGCGCTCAAACTGCATATAAGCTCCCAGGCTAGAAATCTGCTCAGGTGTCATGCCCCGGCCTTGATTGCGAACTGCGAGCCAGCCTGTTGCGCCTGTCGAGCTACCCGTCAAGCTACCCGTTAGGCCACTGCTAATTTCCACCGACTGACCCGGTTCAGAAAACTTGAACGCATTGCTGAGCAGCTCTTCGACCAGCTTATAGAAATGAGACTCGGCCATACCCAGCACCAGATCAAGCGGCTCCGACGGCTGCATCTGCAAATCCTCTGTCCGCTTCAGCGCTGTGGCCATCTGTTGAGCGATCTCTTGCCAAATGGCGCTGGGGCTTTGAGTGCGCTGCGTCCGAAACTGCTGCTGCTGTTCCGGACTGTGGGTGATCAGCTCGAGCTTGGTGTAAAGCAAAAAGTTCTGCATTAGCCGATGTAGCCGCAGCGCTGAGGTGTGAATCGACTCGGCAAATTCTTTGAGTTCTGACCGCTCAATCGTCTCGGCTTCCTGGCACAGCACTTCTGAAAAGCCCAGGATGCCGTTCAGCGGCGTGTACAGCTCGTGAGGCAAAGACTGAGCAATGTTCTCGCGCAAGCTCTGCATCTGCTGCTGTGAACGGCTCTGGAGCGCGTCCTGCCGCTCAAATCGGCTGGTGATAGCGTGAAGCAGCTCGGTGGCGGTACAGGGTTTGGCCAGATAGTCATCTGCACCCAGATTCATGCCGTAGCGCAGGTCAGCACGGGTGGTGCGGGCGGTCAGAAAGATAAACGGCGTGGTGGCGGTGGCCGAATGCTGCTGAAGTGCCGACAGCACCGCATAGCCGTCCATTTCGGGCATGGCCACATCGCAGAGAATCAGATCGGGCAGCAGCTCTAGCGCCCGCTGAACGCCGAGAGCGCCATTGGCTGCCGTTTGGGTCTGGTAACCCTCCAAACTCAGCACGTCTTGAATCGACTCCCGAATAAAGAGATCATCCTCAATTACCAGGATAGTTTTGCTTGAACTGCTCAAATTACTCCACATTGATCTCTCCAGCCCTAGAGCGTCAGCCTGTACCAAACTCCGGCTTGCGGCTCCAGCTCTAAGTATTTATGTAGTCTGTTTTTTGGTCTGTGTTTATAGCTCCAGGCTGTTTGTAGCTCCAGGCTGTTTATAGCTCTAGAGTAACTGTGAAAGTTGCGCCCATTCCCGGCTGGCTTTCAACCTTGATCTGTCCCTGGTGCAGTTCAACGCACTGCTTGACAATCGCCAGCCCCAGACCGGTTCCGGGAACTGTGCCAACGTTATTCCCCCGATAGAACGAGTCAAACAGGCGAGCTTGATCTGCCTTGTCAATGCCGATGCCCTGATTTTGGATCTGGAAGCTGAGCTGATTGGCCTGACGGCTCAGCCGAAACTGGATCGGGCTGCCGACTGGCGAATATTTGACGGCGTTGGAGAGCAGATTGGTCAAAATATGCCGTAGCAGGCGCTCGTCGAGCTTGATCTGCTCGCCCATGCCGATTCCCGTCACCTCAACCTGCATCGGATGCGTTGCGCCAAACGGCTGGATTAGCTCTTGGCAGAAGGCAAGCAGCGGCAGCGGCTGAGGATGATGGTCGAAGCAGCGCGACTCGGTTTCCCCCATCACCAGCACATCTTCGAGCAGCTGATTCATCCGCTCAACGGCAGCTTTGGCTCGCTGAATGTAGCCATGCCGCTTTTCGGGCGAGAAGGCTTCCGGCGGATAGTCGAGCAGATCGAGCGAAAACAGCACGGCGCTGAGCGGATTGCGAAACTCATGCGACACAATCGAGACAAACTGCGACTTCATCTGGTTGAGCGTCTGCTCCTGCTCCAGCGCCCGCTTCACCGACGCTTCGGCCTGATAGCGGCTAAGGGCAATTTCAATCGTAACGCTCAAATCGCGCAGATCAAACGGCTTGACAATATAGCCAAACGGCTCAGCCGACTTAACCTGCGCCAGCGTTGCGGCATCGGCATGGGCGGTCAAAAACACGACCGGCAGCTGATAGTCTTGGCGGATCTGGACGGCGGCAGCCACGCCCGTCTGCTCGCCCTGTAAATGAATATCCATCAGCACCAAGTCAGGCTGCCGCTCGGCCACTGCGGTCAACGCCGCTGCCGCTGAGGCTACCACCGTTGTCACCCCGTAGCCCAACCGAATCAAGCTCTCTTCAATATCGAGGGCAATGACAGTTTCATCTTCGACAACCAAAATTTGTGGGGGTGGCATGGTTTGGGGTGACTTGGGGCGACTGGTGGCGACTGGTGGCGATTTGGGGCGATTTGGGGCGACTTGATTTGCAGCGGCTAGCTGCGCTCGGCTGATTCCGGGGCTTGGGCAAACCGAATTGTGAATCGGGCGCCGGCTGAGCGATCGAGATCTAGGGTTCCCCGAATCTGCCGAGTCAGCGCAGTCACCAGCCGTAGACCCAGCGACCGGGTCGTCTGGAGATCGAGACTGGCCGGAATGCCGATGCCGTTGTCGGCCACCGTCAGTAGATAGTCTTGCTGATCGGCTAGAAACTGAACGGTGATTTGCGGCGCGGGGCCACTAGGCGGCTCTGGAAAGGCATATTTGACGGCGTTGGAAAATAGCTCGTTGATGATCAGCCCGCAGGGAATCGCCGTATCTACCGGCAGCTTTAGCGGTTCGATCTGAAGCGAGAGCTGAATCATAGCGCTGTTGAGCATGTAGGACTGCCGCAGGTCGCGGATCAGGCTCTGCACATAGTCGGCAAAGTCGATCTGAGCGAGGCTGTCAGACTGGTAGAGCTTTTCATGCGCCATCGCCATTGCCTTGACTCGCTGCTGGCTCTCTCTAAGTACGGCCAAGCTGCGGGGATCTTCAATGGCTCGCGCTTGCAGGCTGAGCAAGCTCTGGATCATTTGCAAGTTATTTTTAACGCGGTGATGCAGCTCCTTTAGCAGCACCTCTTTCTCAGAGAGCGAGGCAATCAGCTCTTGGGTGCGCTGCTCAACCCGCAGCTCTAGCTCCTGGTTGAGCTGATAGAGCGCCGCTTCCGCCAGCTTGCGATCAGTGATTTCGATATCGACCCCGTCTACCACAAATTCACCGCTGACTGCCCAGGCGAACCGCGTCGTGCGAGCCAGCCACTTCTCGGCTATTTTGCCGTCCGGCTGCCGGAGCAGCACCCGATATTCAAAGTAGCTCGGCGCTGGCTTGACTTGAGCCGCCTCAATAATTTGACTCCAGGCGTTCAGATCCTCTGGATGCAGTAGGTCAAAAAAGCGGTCAGGCTCAGCGGCAAGCCGCTCTGGATTCAGCCCCAGCAAATCCTGATAGGCATCGCTGGCATAGGCAAATGTGACGCTGCCATCTGGGGCATAGAGGCAGCGGAACACGCCTCCCGGCAGGTTGGCCATGATCGTATCCAGCAGCTCTTGGTTCTCTTGCCAAGCAACTTCGGCCAGCTTCAGCAGCACTTCACTGCGCTTGCGGGCGCTGATATCCATGATCATCCCCACCATCCGCACGGGCTGTCCGAACTCGCGAATTCCCTGCCCTCTGGCCAGCAGCCAGCAGACTGCGCCATTGGGATGCAGAACGCGATATTCGGCTTCAAACGACTGATTGACGGTCAGCGCCTGCCGGATCTGCTGCTCGACGCGATCGCGATCTTTGGGGTGCAGTCGCTCTGCCCAGGCTTGATAGCTGTTAGTTTTAGCCTGCGGCTCAATCCCCAGCAGCGCCATGGCCTCAGCGTTGCAGGTGACGGTGTTTTCGCCTAAGTCCCAGCTCCAAATGCCGATTTGAGTAGACTGGATGGCTAGCTGCTGATCGGCTGTAGGCGGGGCGGGGCTGAGCCGCAAGATCAGCAGTCGGGGCAAATGCAGCGAACAGACCGCCGTTGAAATCAGCTCGATCATCTGCTGCCCTGCCAAGACTAGCTCACAGTCAATCTGCTGCGCTTCAAGAGACTGGAGGCATTGCTGCACAGGATGGCGGGTTGGCTTTTGGCCTTGCACCTTCAGCAGCAGCAGTTGGGTGAGATCTTGCTCGACAAGCTGGGGCGCAGGCTGCTGAACCAGACGGCTGAAGGCGGGGTTGCAGGACTGGATTTTCCCAAGCTGGTTCACCCAGACCAGCGCATCTGAGACGGCTTGCAGCGCGATTATTGCCTGCTGAGCCTGAGCTTGCAAGTCAGCTTGGGGACGATTTGCGTCAGTCTCTTCCACAGCGTCAGGCATCAGCGTCAGGCACCAGCATCGGGCATCAGGTGAGTTCCACTTCATTGTGCCGTCTTTTGCGGCAGGCTCACGCTTTGATGCAAATTAGATGCAATATCATCAGCCAAATTCCAAAGCGCCCCCAGCATGAAGGCCAGGGGCACAAATCAGCGATTGGCGTTTAGCGCAGCCCTCTAGGCTTCGTTCCAGAGCTGCATGACTTTGCCCTCTGGCATCCATTCCGCAATCTCTTGGATTCTGGCTTCAGACAGCTCGGCTTTCGTCGCGCTAAAAATCGCCTTAACAATCTGATTCACGTTCCGCTCTGGCGGCAGTCCCCCTTCGTTCGCCACCCGAAACAGAAATCGATCAGAGTCAATTTTGAAGATTCCAGGACCCTGCCAGGGTGGCCGCACCCGGCTCAGCAGCCCGACAATCGGATTAGTATCCTGCCACAGATCGCTAACCTCTAGCTCTTGCAGAGCTTTAACGTCAGTAGCTTCTGGGGCAACAGCTTCCTCGTGCAGCTCTCCCTCAACCCGATCGGCAGCCTCAGTCGTCATCAGATCGCGCATGATCCGAAACACGACGTTGGTGATGTCTCTAGCATCGTAGGGATCAGGGAGGTTGCCGTCGAGCATCACCTTTTCGAGAAAGGCCATCTGGTGCTCGGGTAGCGCTTCTGGTTGATTGAGTGCGCCTTCGGTGTCGATTTCGGTTGGGTCGGGCTGGATTTGAGGCGACATAGGCTTATCCTAAATGGTGTTCTGAATCATGCTCTGAAATCATGCTCTAAACAAATGGCCGAAACAGAGTCTCAATGCCTCGAACTGTACAAAATCTGGCTTAGCCCATCCATCTGTCAGGAGAAACATTTCATCCGGCTAAGATCTAATCAAATCTGATTCTGCTCAGATTTAATACAGCTTCTACTCTCGCTGCTGTTGTAAAATCGGCGCGGTTTAACTTAATCAATGCTGCGGATATCGTTGAGCAAGTTTCTGGAATAACTCTCTGGAATAAGTTTCTGGATCATGATCTCTAAAGCGTAATTCTTAAACAAGATGCCTCAAATGCCTATGGCTCGCCCCCAGTCTTTCCCAGCGTTTTTGCGCCAGTGGCTAGGTCAAAACAGGCTACCGCTGCTGCTGTTGGGTATCTATTTACCACTGGCGGTGTTTAGCCTGCTGGCCTTGCAGATTTGGCGGCAGGAAGGTGGACTCAACTGGGATGTGGCAATCTTGACGGCCATCCACAGCACGGCTCGCCCCCAACTTGATTGGCTGGCGCAAACCCTGACGAATTTTGGCACTGCCTGGGGCGTGTTCCCAGCCACGGTGCTGATTGCCCTGAAGCTGCTCCAGGATCGGCGCTGGCGCTCGCTCACCTATTGGCTGATAGCCATGCTGGGGGGCGGCTTGCTGAATCATCTCGCCAAGCTCTGGCTGCATCGCGTTCGCCCTAGCCTCTGGGACTACCCGCCGCTGGCCGACTTTTCGTTTCCCAGCGGACATGCCATGTCGAGCATGTTATTTGTGGTGGCGCTGATCCTGCTGACGCTTCACAAACCCTGGCGACTCTGGATCTGGCTGGGGGGCGGTCTGTTTGCCATAACGATTGGCTGGTCGCGGCTTTATCTAGGCGTGCATTACCCCAGCGATATTGTGGCAGGCTGGATGCTGGGAATTGCCTGGGTGGTAGCAGTTAGCCTGGTGGTGCAGCCCATGCCCCCGGCTCCCCAAGAGATGCTGCCCGTCGCTGAAGTCGAGCTTCCAGATAGTAATCCCGACCCTCCTCCCAGCGCCAACGTCTCCTAACGCACCTCCTAACGCATCTCTTAACGCACTGATCTTTCAGCGGTTAGTAGCCGAGACAGCGACTAGAACAGTGACTAGATATGACTAGATATTTAGCCGTTGGTAAACAGTGTTCAAGTTTTTCAGGTGGTGCTGCGGGTCGAAGCAGTCAGCAATTTCGGCGGGCGAGAGCAGGGCGTTCACCTCAGCATCTTGACGAATCAACGCCTGGAAATCGCCCTCTGGCTGATTCCAGGCCGTATGAGCGCAGCCCTGCACCACCGCATAGGCGGCTTCGCGATTCATGCCCTTTTCAACCAGCTTTAGCAGCACGCGCTGGCTAAACACCACGCCGCCATAGAGGTTTAGGTTGCGCTGCATATTCTCTGGATAAACCAGCAGATTTTTGATCAGATCTGTGGCCTCCACCAGCATGAAGTGAATCAGCGTGCAGCAGTCGGGAAACATCATTCGCTCCACCGAACTGTGCGAAATATCCCGCTCGTGCCAAAGCGCCACGTTTTCTAAGGCCGAAACTGCATAGCCGCGAATGATCCGCGCCATTCCCGTTAGCCGCTCAGACTTGATTGGGTTGCGCTTATGCGGCATCGCCGAGGAGCCTTTCTGCCCTTTCGAGAAATATTCTTCCACTTCCAATACGTCCGTGCGCTGGAGGTTACGGATTTCGACAGCAAATCGCTCAATCGAAGCAGCCAGCAGCGCCAAAGCCTGGATAAACTCGGCATGTCGATCGCGCGAGATCACCTGAGTCGAGGCGGCATCCGGCTCTAGCCCCAGATTTTGGCAGGTCAGGGCTTCAATCTGCGGGTCGATGTTGGCGTAGGTGCCCACCGCCCCCGAAATCTTGCCGACGGCAATCCGCTGGTGCAGAGCGCAGAGCCGTTCGCGGTGGCGCAGCACTTCGGCCAGCCAGCCAGCCAGCTTAAAGCCAAAGGTAATCGGCTCAGCGTGGATGCCGTGCGAGCGGCCAATCATCACGGTGTCGCGGTGCTGCTGCGCCTGATAGCGAATCGCCTGACTCAGATGCTCCACCTGCGTCATGATCACATCCAGGCTGGCGACCAGCTGAAGCGATAGCGCCGTATCCAGCATATCGGAACTGGTCATACCCAGGTGAATATAGCGTCCGGCCTCGCCCACATATTCGTTGACGTTGGTCAGGAAGGCAATCACATCATGTTTGACTTCCGCCTCAATTTCTAGGACGCGCTGCGGATCAAAATTAGCTTTTGCCTTGATTGTTTCAACCGCCTCAGCCGGAATGTATCCTAGCTCGGCCTGCGCTTCGCAAACCGCAATTTCAACTTGCAGCCAGGTTTTCAGCTTGTAGGTATCGGTCCAGAGTTCGCCCATTTCGGGCAGGGTATAGCGTTCTATCAAAGATCTTGGCGCGGACGACGCAAAATACAACAGCCTATTGTACCGCTGATTGTGAATGGCATTTGTTGGCTGGAAGCTTTAGCTGCGGTCATAGCGACGAGTCGTCCATTTAATTAGCAGGTAGCTCAGCGACAACGCAAAGATGGCGGCTCCCAGCGCCAGCAGATCGAGACCGTTGTATTTTTCAAAATCAAAAATGATGATCTTGCGCGCCACCGCAATCAGCGAGGTGACAATCACAAGCTCCACCTGCACAATATGCTTTTTGAGGTAGGCCGTGATATTTTCTAGCAGTTCCAGCGCAATCAGAATATTTAGGAATAAACCAAAAATATCGATTAGCGTTTTAGCAAAGAATCCAGTTGGACTAGCAAGAATATCTTTGACAAGCAGGATGATTAAATCAATTAGAGAGATTAGAATCACCAAACTCAAGGCCAGAATCAGCACTTTAGCGGCCAGATTTTCCAGCCAGTGCGCCACACTCAAAAAATTCTCGTCTTTGCCAGCTTGAGTTAGCCTGCGGCTCAGCTTTTTCCACAGATTGGTCATATTGCGTGGGGAGAATGGGGCTGCTAGTCAAAAATATTGATTTAAGCTATGCAAAATCAGAGAACCATAACAAAAATACTATGCTTAATCGGGATCAATCAGCAAGCGAGGCTACCGCTCTGCATCACGGAAAATCTAATTTTGACCATAGAAATACCCAGTAGAAACGCTCGATAGAAACACCCAATGGATCACCCAATAGATCTCAGAATCTCAGCACAGTCTTCAGGGCTGCGTCTACCTGAGTCTCAACCAGATGCCGCCGCCCGATATCGCCCCAGCGCCGTCAGCGGAAAATGCTGGCGGTAGAGGTGGTAGTTCAGGTAGAAATGACCGGGAAAGCCTGTGCCTGTGGTTTCGATCTCGTCCCAGCTCCCATCCGGGTTTTGGCTGCTGAGCAGGTAGCGAATGCCCTGTCGGGTCGCTGCCTCAAAGCCCCCCGCCGCCAGCAGCCCCATCACCGCCCAAGCCGTCTGAGACGGCGTGCTGGGGCCTTGCCCTTTTAGCGTCGGATCGCGATAGCTCTGGCCAGTCTCGCCCCAGCCGCCGTCTGGATTTTGGCAGCTCGCCAGCCAAGCCGCTCCCCGCTCGATGCAGTCTCGGTAGGTCTGGGGAACCAGCAGCGCCAGCGCCGTCAGTACGCTGCTCGTACCGTAGATATAGTTGACACCCCAGCGGCCAAACCAGCAGCCTTCTGGCTCCTGCTGCTGCCGCAGATAGAGCAGCGCTCGGTTCAAATCGGCCTGAGCAAAAGCCGCAGACTGGGACAGGCTGGCTTGCCCCAGGTTGGTTTGCCCCAAGCGCCCCACCATTTCCAGCACCCGCGCCGTCACATCTGCCGTATTGGGATCGATCATCGCTTTCAGGTCGCCGTAGGGCATCGCGTTGAGCCAGTCCTGATTATTGTCCAGGTCAAAAGCTGCCCAGCCGCCCTCGCTGCACTGCATGGAGGCAATCCACTGAAGCGCCCGCTCAATTGCCTGTCCAGTCTCTTGTGGCTGACTGCTGGGCGCAGCTTGGAGCGCCATCACCACAACTGCTGTGTCGTCTACGTCTGGATAAAACTGATTCACAAACTCGAACGCCCAGCCACCCGGCTTACCGCTGCGATTTTTGACCGCCCAGTCGCCGTAGCTGAGAATCTGCTGGCGCAGCAGCCAGTCGGCAGCTTGGCGCAGCGCCGGATGATCCGCAGGCAAGCCCGAATCGCTGAGCGCCCGCATTACCAAAGCGGTATCCCAGACGGGCGAAACGCAGGGCTGCGTCCAGTATTCAGCTTCAGTTTCGACTCCAAAGCGGTCGATTGCCGCCAGCCCGCGCGTCACGCTGATGTCGTTGACGCTGTAGTTTAAGGCACGGAGTGCCAGCATGGAGTTGAGCATGGCTGGGATGATGCCCGCCCAGTCGCCCGTCTGCTCTTGACGCTCAAGAATCCAGCGTTCGGCAGCCCGAATTCCCTCGGCGCGAAACGGCATCAGATTCCAGTCGGCAGCTCGCTTCAGCCAGCCGTCTAGTTCAATAAATAGATCGCTCCAGTCGCCGCTGCGCGTGAATTCAGCCGGAGCAACTGCGCCCACATAGAGTTCGTCCAGCCGGATGGCCGGCTCGGTGACATAGACGGGCTGGCGGTCAAACACAATTAGTAGCGGCACGGTACTGCCCCGCGCCCAGCTCGACATCTCGTAGATATTCACCGGGAACCAGTCCGGCAGCAGCATTATGGCGGCAGGAATGCTGGGCAGGCCGCGCCAGTCATAGCAGCCGATCAGCGCCAGGTGAAACTTGGTAAAGATGCGGGTTTTGCCAATGCCGCCCTGCGCCAAAATAAATGCCCGCGCCCGTTGCATATCGGGATCGCTCGCCGGAACGCCCAGCAGCCGCAGCGCCATGTAAGCTTCTACAGAAACGCTGAGTTCGCCGCCGTCCCCATAAAACAGCTCCCAACCACCGTGCGACCGCTGCTGAGCGCGCAGATAGACCGCCATTTTGGCTAGCGGTCGGCTGCTGTCCGTGCCCCAGATTTTGTGCAGCAGCACCATCTCGGCAGTGATGCTAACGTTAGACTCCAGATCGCCCCACCAGTAGCCTTCAGAATGCTGGAGCGAGAGCAGATAGCGCTGGCTGCTGTCAATTGCCGCATCGAGCGCCGCATCGAGTGTCGCATCCAGGTTTTGAGCGGACTGCGTTAGGGATGCTGTGGGTTGAGTCCAGTCTGTCTGCATGGCGATGGCTGTCGGCACAAAAGATTAACTTCTGTATTGTGCAGCATTATCATGCAGCATTGCGCGGCGGATCGTGCAGCCAGCGTAGCCAGCCAAAATCATCGCGATGCGCCTGCTAATTCTAGATAGCCAATTCTAGACAGCTAATTCTGAACAATCACAGAAGTTCCAACTCCAGCCCAGCCAAACAGCCAAGCAGCCGCTTCGGTGGGAACATTGATGCAGCCACTGCTGACGGGCGTGCCAAAGTTGTCATGCCAGTAGGCTCCGTGAATCGCATAGGAACCTGAGAAATACATGGTATAGGGAACGTCAGGAATATCATAGGTAGTTCCCTGATGTTCGCCCTGCATCCGAGCCGTACGATATTTATCCTGAATCGCATAGACACCTGTTGGCGTTTGATCTGCGACTCGTCCAGTGGAAACAACTACCGAGAATACGGGTGTACTACCTTCCCAAGCCGTCAGCCGCTGCTCATCGAGATTAATCTGAATCCATTGCTGGCTCGATTGCTTCAGATCGTCCACCTGAGCGGCGATCCACTGGCTGTCTTCGGGGGAGTCAGACTGCGTAGCGGGTAAGGCAGCCTGCCAGTCTGACTCCGGCTCGAACTGAGCAGCCGCAGGCAACAGTCCCGTGAAGCAGCTCAGCTGAACCATCAGCAGGGAAATCGCGCCAGCTTTAAAGCTGGTCTTGAATCCGGCCTTGAGGCATGTCGTTTTTTTGCGGAATATCTTGTAGAACATGGACAGCTCCTAAGGATCTTTAAGAATAAATAACTGCCAAAATTTAGAGCTTGCCGTGAAGCTTTTAACTTTGGTCAGAGAGTATTGACGTTCGTATAATTCTATTCGCGTAAATTAAAAATGAACCGCCGAGCGACAAAAAATATGCCGAAATCTGAGTTCGCTGCTAGAACTAGATGGATTCTGGGCTGGCCGGCTATGGTTTGGCTGTAGTTTGGCGGACGGCAGCAAGTTGAGCAAGAGGGATGGAGCGGTGTCATGCTGGATTTTTTGGTAATTGGCTCTCAGAAATGTGGCACAACCTGGCTGTTCGACAGGCTGAAGATGCACCCGCAGCTCTATTTTCCAGTCGGCAAAGAGGGCAACCACTGGAATCACCAGTTTTATCAGGGCAAGCTGCATCAAAGCCTTTACTATGCCGCCATGCATGGCTCCGTTGTGGAGCTGGGTCAGTATCTCTGCGGGGAAATCACCCCCGAATATGCCGTGATGTCGCTGGAGCAGATTCAGACGCTCCAGAAGCACTATCCCAACGTGCAGATTTTCCTCATGGTCAGAAATCCAATTGAGCGAGCTTGGTCAGCGATTAAGATGACCTACCGCTATCACCAGCTCAATTTGGCTGACCTCAACGACGAGCAGGCCATTTTGGCAATCACCAGCGGCAGGACAGCAGCTTTAGGCCAGTACGACCAGATTTTGCAAACCTGGCTCTCAGTCTTTGACAGCTCGCAGCTGCATCTCTTATTTTTTGACGATCTGCCGCTCAACTACCGGGATCTACTCAGCCAGGTTTGCAGCGCAGTCGGAGCTGACGACAGCTTTTTTGCTCAAATCCCAGATGCGCTGCTGTCGCGGCCTTCTCTGGCTGGCGCTCCCACGCTACTGAGCACTCAAGTCTACGATGCCTGTCTGAGCTTCTACCAGCCCTCGATCCGGTTTTTGGAAGCCTACAGCCAGCGCTGTCTGAACGCCTGGTCTGAACCCAGGCAGGTGGCTGCTGCTCTACATTCGCTCTGAGCTATACCCGCTCTGAGCGCCGCAGCACGGCCATGTCTTCTGCGTCCAGCTCTGCCGGAGTACCGCTGCGAATCAGCTCGGCGAAATCTTCGTTGGGCACCATGATGCAGAGCGCGTAGAGTCGTTCGCTGCCTGTGTTCTCCAGCACATGCGTTCCGGTGGCGGGCACTAAAATGCTGTCGCCAGAGCGAATTGCCACTGATTTGCCGTCGCAGGTGGCCAAGCCTTCACCTTTGAGCACAAAAAACATTTCGACTGCCAGCTGATGTCGATTCGGGGGTGTTTTGCCGCCAACGTCAAAAATCTCGACGCAGTAGGTCAGCGACATATTGGCACTGTTGGAGTCAAACACAATCGCCAGTCGGTTGGTATCCTGCGGGCTGATCCGGTAAGCCTGATAGTCGGTGGGCGTTTTGACGACGGGAATGACGCAGGTTAAGTCCATGATTTTAGGCCGTGTTTTAGGCCGTGATTGTGCTGGTTAGTCGAAGTGAGACATTTCTCTAGCAGTCACCTATTGGTATTCATGCAAGAAAATCTACCAGAAAACTCAGGGCGATGCGTTGGTTCTTATCAATCAGGCTCAATCAGGCTCAATCAGGGGGCCGAGGGTTCCTCTGTCAGGCGATCGTAAACTTTTTGGAGCATCCACGCCTTGACCGCATTACCAAACTCTGGCTCATCAATGATCTTTGTGAAAATATCTTGATTATCTTCCATTCGCTCAATTAGCGTCGTCAGGAATACATCATCAAAGCCATATTTGAAGTTTTGAATTGAATTGCTTTTGGCTTGCTGCGACAGGGATTCATTCCGAATTAACTCTTCTTCAATCTGGCTGAAGAAGTATTTATCAGCATCAGTAAAATCAGTATTAAATCGTTTATTGAGAATATCAATGATCTCTGAGCTCGACTTTATCCATTTTGAGAGTAGGAAAGGTAGCAAAATCAGGAAAGCGTTATTTGGTTTCTCCTGATGAACTTGCTACCGAAAGAATTTCTGCCCATTATCCTAGCGTTTGCCACTC
>JAHHHV010000074.1 GCA_019359155.1 Pegethrix bostrychoides GSE-TBD4-15B | reverse complement strand
TAGCGCGCAATTTTGCCCTGAATTTGTATCGCCACAATGGTTTTGAGAATATGGCTCAAGCTCAACGGCTCGCTGGCTTTGGTCTGAGCACACTCAAGTTATTATTTAGAATGAAATAACCCTGCATCATGGGCTTAACTTTTTTTTCGTAAAAGTCCATGACCGTTTCTTTCGTTGGCTCTAAAACGCAATCCAACCGCCGCAATACGGTAAAAGGCAGAATCACCTTGCCATAATCCGCCTGTTTGTAGTCCCCCCGCAACAAGTCGGCGACACTCCAAATAAAGTTGGCAAGCTGTCTTACGTTTTCCGTCCGTGCCATATCACACCAATCGAATAGCCGCCATCAATGATAGACCAGATTCCAGCAGCTTGATGAGCCGATAAAACTTGCGATTGTGCCAGCCGCGCAGCAGAATTTTGCCAGCGAAGTTAAAAAATCTAATTCGATATTCAAATCTTCTTCCGCCCACAAAATCTACTGAACTCAATCTATTTGATTCAGTTGCTTTAAGTCAGTTCTTGTGACTCGCTCAAGGCGTGGATCAAGCTCGATGAATCGCTAACGAAACCAAAGCACTGCTTGACGTTATAAAGCGTCGCCTGCATACAGTAGTCAGGCGAGGTAGTGGCGGTGCAGTCTGAGAGCAGAATGCAGTCATAGCCAAGAAAATTGGCATCTTGCAGCGTGGCCATGACGCATTGATCCGCGTTCACGCCGCCAAAAAACAGGCTGCTGCGCCCCAGATTTCGCAAAATGCTGTCGAGCGCCGTATCCCAAAAGCCGCTCATCCGGTACTTATCAACGCAGATATCGCTGGGTTCAATCACCAGTTCATCCACCACTGCCGCCGCCCAACTCGATTTAATCAGCACGGGCGCACCGTTGGGCAATGGGTCGCCCAGTCCGGTTCCGGCGCCAGTCGGGTTGTAGACATGCCGCAGTCCAGCGGCGATATTCAGCAGATCAGGCCGATTGCCCCAGTTGAGCCAGATCACGGGAACTTCGGCTTGGCGTAGCGCAGGCAGCAGTGACTGGATGGGTTCAATTGGCGTTCGGGCAGGGCTAACATCTACACCAATCTGCGCCAGCCAGCCATCAGGATGGCAGAAGTCGTTTTGCATATCCACCACAATCAAGGCCGCTTTTGCCAGATCGAGCCGCAGGGTTTTGGTTGCCGTGTCCAGCTGAATCGGGACAGGTTGCAGCGGCGGGCGAGTAATGTCGGCTAGCTCAGCGTTTACCGCCCAGGCGTTTGGAGGGATACCGAGCGGTTTTAGAGGTGAGTTCATAGGTGCAGTCGAGACATGCTGATTTCCTAATCCAAAAGCTCAGTACGCTTCCGTAGTTGGGACTACAGTTAGGGCTACGCTTTGTCGCCAGAATTTTTGCTGCCACCATTGTCACCGCTGTCACCGCTGCCACCACAGTAGGCAATCAGATCAATTTCTAAATCTCCCAGCCCCGCCAGTCCGGTCACGCCAATCGCGGTGCGCCCCGGAATATGACCACTGCTGAAGTAAGAGGCATAGATCGGGTTGAGAATCGGCAGAAATCGCATGTCGGTGACAAACACCCGCGCCATCACCACCTGGTCAAAGCTGCTGCCGCCCGCTTCTAGCACGAGCTTCAAATTGTCCATAACGCGCCGAGTCTGGTCTTCAATCGCGCCGCGCTGGATTTCATTAGTGGTGGGTTCTTGAGCCAGCTGCCCGGTGACAAACAGCAGATCTCCGGCGCGGACTGCGTGACAATAAGGTGAAACAGGAGCCAATGTACCGTCGGGTAAATTGATATATTCCATTGGGCTACCTCTGTGCTGAACCATTGCGTAGAATTTATCTCAGAAACCACAGGTTGCCACCGATTTATAACGTCTCCTTAAGAACCTTGAAAAGCATCCCAGAAACCAGTGAGGTCAAACGCCCGTGAGCTACAGCATCCAAACCGCGCTAGTCCCGGCGCCACAAAGCTACGAAACGGTCGATCTACAAATTCGGCAGGACAAAATTGCCGCGATTGGCGCTCACCTGCCGCCTGCCGACACCGTAGCTGACACTATAATTGACACCGTAATTGACGGCAGAGACAAGCTGCTGCTGCCGGGATTTGTCAATGCCCACACGCATTCGTCTGAACTCTGGCAGCGCGGCCTGATCCCGCCATTACCCCTGGAGCTATGGCTCGCCGAACTCTACGACTTTGCGCCGCTCGATCCAGAGCAAATCTACCTCAGCGCTCTAGGCACAGCCGTCGAGACGCTGCTGTCCGGCGGCACAACGGTGGTCGATCATCTGGTGCTGATCCCCGGACGCGAAGCCGAGACAATTGCTGCTGCCGTCCGCGCCTACCGCGAAGTCGGGATTCGGGCTTACGTCGCGCCGCTGGTGCAGGATCAGCCATTTGGCACGGGGCTGCCGACTCTGGGCACCGCTCAAGCATCCCACTCGCCAGCATCAGCTTCGCCAGAGCAGGTGATGAGTACAGAGGCGGTGCTAGATCTGCTGCGGGATGCCGTGCGGCAGTTTCACGATCCGGTGGCGGGGATCAATCTAGTCGTCGCGCCCACCGGGATTCAGCTCTGCTCAGACGCACTGTTTGAGGGCTGCGCGGCGCTCAGCGACCAGCATGGCCTCTGTCGTCATGCCCATCTGCTGGAAACCAAAGCCCAAAAGATACTGGCGCAGGAGAAATACGGCGGCTCGGCGGTAGCGCACCTGAAGCGTCTGGGCTACCTGAATCAGCGCAGCTCTCTGGCTCACTGCGTCTGGCTCGACGACTATGACATCGAGATCCTGGCCGAGACGGGCGCAACGGTGGTGCATAATCCGCTCAGCAATCTACGGTTGGGCAGCGGTATTGCCCCGCTGCTCAAGTATCGGCAAGCAGGTGTGAAT
The DNA here is from genome assembly GCA_019359155.1 of Pegethrix bostrychoides GSE-TBD4-15B. Taxonomy (GTDB): domain Bacteria; phylum Cyanobacteriota; class Cyanobacteriia; order Elainellales; family Elainellaceae; genus Elainella; species Elainella bostrychoides. The sequence continues at coordinate 118,129 of JAHHHV010000074.1, read as the reverse complement.
ATTGCCTTTGGCTGCGACGGCTCTGCCAGCAACGACTCGCAGGATCTGCTGGAGGCAATCAAAATTGGCTCAATTCTGCACAACACCACCGACTTTGAATATCGCCACTGGATCACGCCTCGCGAGGCAGTTGAAATGGCGGCACTGGGTGGCGCGACGGGCCTGAATGCTGCCGATCAGATTGGTTCGCTCACTGTCGGCAAACAGGCTGATCTGGTGCTCTACGACCTGAGGAGCCTCTCTCTGCTGCCGCGCACCGACCCGATTGGCCTACTGGTTTTGGGTCGCCCCACACAGGCAGTCCATAGCGTTTGGGTGAACGGCAGGCAGGTCGTGGCGCAAGGCGAACTCTGCACGATTGATGTCAACCAGCTGCGGCAGGAATTATTTGAGCGCAGCGCTTGGCAAAGCCCTCGGCAGTCGGCGATGCGGCAGTCAATGGAATTCCGCTACCGGGAGCTAATGGGGCTAGCAATCTAGGGTTGCGGAACTGTGGCGTTTCTCAATCTAGAGAACAGTCTGACGAACAATATTACAACACCATTTGGCGCTATCTTACAATAAGAAGGTGTATGTTTAAAAAACTATCAAGTAAAATAAACGACTAGAGATATCTAATTAGGAGCAACACGCAGGAATAAGTTAATGCGACCTAGTTAATGCAACCTAATTGATGTCTTTAGTAAATTCCAGGAATCAGCTTCTTGACCCGCTGCCGATAGTCATTGTAATCAGCATATTTCTCACTCAGCCAAATCTCTTCTCGGCGCGCTTTGAGATCAAAAAACAGCAGCAGCGCCAGCGTTCCGACCAAATGAGACAGGCTGAGCTGTCCAATCGCATCAGCCCAAGCCGCTAAAATGATGCCGCCATAGAGCGGGTGGCGCACTAAGCCATAGCAACCCGTCTGCACGAGCTGACCGTCCGATCTGGGATAGGGCAATGGCGTTAAGCTTTGCCCCAAGTCCAGCAGCCCTTTAACCAACAGAATTAACCCGCCCAGCAGCAGCAGTGCCGCAGTTGTCCAGAGTCCGTAGACGGCGATAGGCGACAGATCAGTCAGCGGCAGCGGACGATAGGCAGGCAGTAGCAAAAAGCCTAGAATCAGCCCCGCCTGTGCTATCACCCAATATTCACCCCGCTGACCTTTCCAGCTTTCGGCATTAAATCCCCAGTCCGAGATTTGTTTCATGCTGCGTTGTCCTCCCTTGCCTTTATTTTAAGCTTAGAAATCTTAAGCTTAGAGTTACTGTAAGCTTAAAGCCGCTGGTTGCTACAATTGAGCATCGTGTGATCCCGGTGGGAATGCTAGAGGTTAAGTCCTGATTAAACAGATTCAACCCGCAGCAGCGCTTCAAACTCTCCATGTGCAACTTCTCAGCCCGTATTTTGCTCGTTGAGCCAGCAGCAAATTCACTATCGCTGTTGCCCCTGCTTAACCCAATCCTCAGCGAATTCCCCGGTGAACCCCTAGCCCAGCCGGTCATTCAGCAGGTGGCCAGTCTTGAGGCAGCAGCCATCGCTCTAGAGCAAGCGCCTTATGATATCTGCTTGATAGATGGCTGTCTGGTTCAGCAGGATAATTTTTTGCTGCTGCCTGAATCACTGCTCAGCCAAAGTACCGCGCTCATCCTGGTTAGTGCCTCTGAGCAGGTCTGCCCCTTAAGTGGTCTGAGCCTGCTTGGGGTTGACTGTCTGTCACGGAGCGCGCTTAGCCCAGCTGTTTTGGCTCAGGCAATCCTGCGAGCTGTGGAGCGCAGTCAGCTTTTGAGCAGCCTCAGCCAAACTGAACGCGAAAAGCAGCAGCTAGCGCTAGCCTTTGCAGAACTCCAGCAGCGTGAACAGCGCTATGAGCTGGCGCTTCAGGGTAGCACAGACGGCATCTGGGACTGGGATCTCGGCAGCGGCAGTCTGTTTTTTTCGCCGCAGTGGAAAGCGACGCTGGGCTATGGCGAAGCGGAAATTGGGACGCAGCCTGAAGAATGGTTTGAACGGATTCACCCCGAAGATCTTTACTGGGTGAAGCGCGATCTAACGGCACATCTCGACGGAATCAGCAGTCGCTTTGAAAGCGAGCATCGGATTCTGCACCAAGACGGAGAATATCGCTGGGTGCTGAGTCGCGCTCAGGTCAGCCGCAATGCGCTCGGCGAGGCAGTCCGGCTCGTCGGCATCCAAACAGATGTCAGCGGCTTAAAGCATGTCGAAGCCAAAATTGTGCATGACGCTCACTATGACCTGCTCACCGGACTGCCCAACCGCGTCTTGCTAATGGAGCGACTGTGCCATGCGGGCGAAATGTCTAGCCGCCGCTCAGACTATATTTTTGCGGTGCTGTTTATCGATCTCGATCGGTTCAAGATGATCAACGACAGCTTGGGGCATGCGATTGGCGATCAGCTGCTCTGCGAGATTTCGACGCGGCTGGCCGACTGCCTGCGACCCCACGATACAGTGGCGCGGCTGGGCGGCGATGAGTTTGTGATTTTGCTGGAAGATGTCAAGAGTCAGGACAACGTCATGCTGGTGGCCGAGCGGATTATGCAGGCGCTCGCCGCACCGTTTAATTTGGAGGGCCGCGAGATTTTTACCAGCGCCAGCATTGGCATTACCTTCAGCAGCAGCGGCTTCAACCGTCCGGAGGATCTGCTGCGGGATGCCGATCTGGCTATGTACGGAGCCAAAACCAAAGGCCGGGGGCGCTATGCAGTGTTCCACCCCAAAATGCATAGCTCAGCCGTGGCGCTGCTGGAGATGGAAAACGACCTGCGGCGAGCCGTTGAGCGCGACGAACTCCAACTCTACTACCAGCCGATTATTTCGCTGCGCTCCAACCAGCTCGTTGGCTTTGAGGCGCTGATCCGCTGGCAGCATCCGCAGCAGGGACTGATTTCGCCCGCTCGCTTTGTACCCATTGCCGAGGAGACGGGGCTGATTATACCGATTGGCAGCTGGATTTTGCGTCAGGCTTGCCTGCAAATGCGGCAGTGGCAACAGCAGTTCCCCGACTGGCCAGGACTGACGGTGAATGTCAATTTGTCAAGCAAGCAGTTTAGTCCACATCTGGCAGAGCAGGTGGAGCAGATCTTGAGCGAAACCGGACTCGAACCACACTACCTGAAGCTGGAAATCACCGAAAGCGTGCTGATGAGCCATGCGGAGTCGGCGATTGCCACCCTGAGTCAGCTCAAACAGCTCGGCATTCAGTTAGCCATCGACGACTTTGGCACAGGCTACTCCTCGCTCAGCTACCTGCATCGCCTGCCGATTGACACCCTGAAAGTTGACCGCTCGTTTATCCAGCGGGTGGACTCAGACGGTGAACAGCTGGCAATTGTGCGAACGATTATCACGCTGGCCTGGAATCTGGGCATGGAGGTGGTAGCAGAGGGCGTTGAGACGCTGAAACAGCTCGCCCAGCTTCGCTCTCTGCGCTGCGAATATGCCCAAGGCTACCTGTTCTCACAGCCTTTAGCCGTCGAGTCAATTGGGGCACTGCTGAACCAAGCGCCAGATCATAGCCAGTTTAAGAGCGTAGGCAAGCAGCGATCCTCGGCGCGCTAGGGAGGGGCTAGACTTGGGGACTAGACTTGTGGGACTAGACTTGGGAACTAGTAGATTTCAGAGGCGCTCTATCGCTCAGCGCTGAGTACCGCTAAGATAGGCGGGTAGAACTAGCGGTTGCCATGCGTCTTTTTTCCGCCACCCCCCCGACTGAAGCAGAAACCCAAACTCGGATTTTGAAAGCAGCCCAAAAGCTGTTTGCACGGCGCGGCTACAACGGCACCACAACTCGCGATCTAGCTCAAGAGGCTGGCGTGGCTGAGGGGACGCTGTTTCGCTATTTTGAAAACAAGAAGACAATTTTGGTGGCGGTGGCGACGCAGGGCTGGGTTGATATTCTCACCGAGCTGCTGACCGAGCTGAGTGAGATGGCTAGCTACAAGGCAATTGCTCAGGTGATGCGAAAACGAATGCTCAACCTGCACCAAAACGCCGATCTGCTGCGGGTTTGCTTCATGGAAGCCCAGTTTCACCCTGAACTCTCGGAGCAGATCCAGAGCGAGGTAATTGTCAAAATGACCGACGTGGCCGAGGCTTTTTTTGAAACCGCGATGGATCAAGGCGTTTATCGTCGCATGAATCCTCGCATTGTCGCCCAAATTTTTCTAGGGATGTTCACGATTGCTGGCTTTAGCCGCGACACGATCACCCCCGGAGATAGCTCACCGCAAGCCATGCTGGAAATGGCCGAGGGCATGGCCGATATTTTCCTGAACGGCGTGTTGGCTCAGCCCTGATGCTGAATTTAGCTGGCCGCTATTAGCTTGACATTCCCCTTCCTTAGCCGCTACATTTAGGGCTTAATGAAGGGGAGTAGCTGCGGGTTGCGCCCTGATTGGCAGGTAGCAAGCAGGCAATCTAGCCGCTTAAGTCAACATACTGGTGATGAACCTGGCTTAAGTAACAAACCAAGACGTTAATCTTGATTTGAAGTGAGACCTTCACTAAGTTCACGGCGATTTTTCGCAGAGTGAGCTTGGTGGAGTCTTATGGGTTCATCAAGCTCGCTCAAATTGGATCGCCATCCTTTGAGAGCTGGAGCTTAAAGATGCTAACTGCCTTCACCGCCGGACTGCTGCTGATTACGGTTTCAGAGCTGGGCGACAAGACTTTTTTTATTACTGCCATTTTGGCCATGCGCCATCCGCACCGCCCCGTGCTGATTGGGGCTGTTTCAGCCCTGGCCGTCATGACTTTGATATCCGTGCTGTTTGGTCAGGTAGCAACGCTGCTGCCGCAGATTTATGTGCAGTGGGCCAAGGTGATTTTGTTTTTGGGCTTTGGCCTGAAGCTGATTTATGACGCGCAGAGCCTGTCAGATCAACCTGCTGTGGCCGAGCAAGCCGAAGCGCTAGAGGTCGTGGCGGAAGCCGAGGCCAAGCGCCCCAAGCAGCAAAGCGAGCGAGCCGTGATTTCGGAAACCTTTGGGCTGGTGTTTGTAGGCGAATGGGGTGACCGGACGCAGATTGCCACGATTGCGCTGGCTGCTGCCAATCCTCCCGTCGGAGTGGCGCTAGGGGCGATTTTGGGTCATGCGATCTGTGCGGTATTGGCGGTCGCCTGTGGCCAGATGCTCTGTGGCCGCATCTCTGAGCGCAGAATTACCCTGCTGGGAGGTGGCTTATTTTTAGTTTTTGCAGCGGTTGGTCTCTATGAGCTGCGCTAGGCTAGGTGCTCGAGATGTCAAGAAGATTCTGTTAAGCCGCTAATCTGTCCATCGTTCTCTGGTATCTTGTATGCGGACAACCGCCAGTGTTTTTGCAGAGAGCTGCTCTTGGCTAAAGCGTCCCGTGAGTTCCCTTAATGACCGTAGGAGTAATCCGCTCTAGTGATCGACAGAATCTCTTCTTGCCCTCTGCCTCGCCTAACAGCTAGCTTGATGAGCAGCTTAGTAGGCAGTTTAGCGGGGGCACTGTTGCTAATGCTGCCTGCTGAGGCCGCAAAGCTACAGTCCTGGCAGTTTGACCGCGCCCAGAACCAGCTCAGCTTCACGACTGATGAACCAGTCCAACCCAGAGTTCAGTTTTTGAAGAATCCCGCTCGCCTTGTGATCGAGCTGCCCAATACCAGCCTAGAGCGCCGCCGGGTGCGCCAGAACGAAACAGGCGCAATCGACGAGGTTGAGGTTCGTCGTGAAGATGATGAGCTAGCTCAAATCATTATTGAACTCGATAACGATTACACGATCGATCCGGCGCAGGTTATCGTGCGCGGCACCAGCAGCACAGGTTGGACTGTCCAACTGCCGCAGCCGCAGCCGCAGAGTCGCAGTCAGCGCCGAGCCAGCCGCGATCAGCCCGCTGTGGCAGTCGCCGTGATGCCCTATGTTGAGGCCGCCACGCTGGAGGCAATTGAACTGAGCGGCAATCAGGTGATTTTGCGGAGTGACCGACCGCTGAGTGACTACAGCAGCGGCTGGGATCAGGCCACCGCCAGCTATCAGATTACCCTGCCCAAAACGCAGCTGGCCAGGGGCTTTACGACACCCAGACCTGAGCCGCGCGGTTCACTGCTTAGCCTGCGGGCGCGTCAGCAGGAGACGAGCGTGGTGCTGTCGCTGGTGCCTGCTCCCGGCTTGCAGTTTGGCGCACTGGAAGCGAGCGGCCAAACGCTAGCGCTGAATCTGACTGGCGCGGCGCAGCGCCGCTTGGGGCAGGTGAACCGCAGTCCGCTGCCGCCGCTCGATCAGCTGCCGAACGTGGCCAGCAAGCAAATTAAGGTGGCGATCGATCCAGGGCATGGGGGGCGTGATCCAGGCGCAGTTGGCATCGGTGGACTGCGCGAGACGGACATTGTGCTGCCCGTTGGCCTGAAGCTGGCTGAGATCTTGAGAACTCAAGGCGTTGAAGTCGTTTTGACGCGGCAGGACGATCGTGAAATTGACCTAGAGCCGCGCGTCAGCACAGCCAACCGGGCTGATGTCGATTTGTTTATCAGCGTCCATGCCAATGCAATTAGCCTGAGTCGGCCTGATGTTAACGGCATTGAAACCTACTATTATTCGACTGGCGCGGCCAAAGTGCTGGCCGAGGCGATTCAGGAGAGCCTGCTCGATGCGACTGGTTCTAATGATCGGGGCGTGCGTCAGGCTCGGTTCTACGTGCTACACCATACCCAGATGCCTGCTACTTTGGTTGAGTTGGGATTTGTAACGGGTGCAGAGGATGCGCGCCGCCTCTCTGATCCGCAGTATCGGGATTTGCTGGCGCAGGCGGTCGCGCGCGGAGTTTTGCACTACATTACCCAAAACTTCTAGCCCTTTATTAATCGCCGATCTGCGGCGGGATCTGCTCATGCTCCATCTGTCCTCCGACCAGATCAATGCCGTCTGTCAGCTGATTCAGAGCGCTGGTCAAACTGCTCGACAAATGGCAACTCAGGAATTCCAGGTCTATGAAAAGGGTAAACAAGATTATTTCACCGATGTAGACCGAGCGCTTGATCAACAAATTGCAGCTGGACTCGCGACGCTGTTTCCAGCTGATCCGGTCATTACCGAGGAAAACCCAGACTCCTGGCCAGCCTTCGGCAAATCAGCGCATCGCCTCTGGCTGATCGATCCGCTGGACGGCACGGATGACTTTATCCAGGGCAGCGACGACTATGTGATCATGATGGGACTGTCGGTTGAGCATCAGCCTGTGCTGGGCTGGCTCTATGCCCCGGTTTCCCGTCAGCTCTACTACGGCGGTGCTGAGGTTGGCCTCTACCAAGCAGAAGCTGAGGCAACCCCGGTTCCGTTACAGCCCAGCCCCCCAACTCCGCCTAGCCCCAGCTTCTGTCCCATTTTAATTGGCCACAAAGACCGCAAGCGATTTGGAGCTGCCCTGACGCGACAGATTCCGGCAGCCCAGTTTGCCTATGTCGGCAGCTTTGGCCTCAAGGTGATGCAGGTGATCCTGGGGCGAGCAGGTCTCTATGTTTACTTTAATCGGCGGGTGAAGCTCTGGGACACAGCTGGCCCGCTGGCGCTGGCAAAGGCGGCCGGCTTGGTCTGTTGTGATCTAGAGGGCGAGCCGTTGCGATTTACACCAGACTCCATCGACGCAGCTAACCTAGCGCACCAGCAGGCGATTATTATTGGCTGGCCTGACTATGTTGAGGCGCTGCTGCCGCTCATCCAGCAGGCGGTATAAAACTCCATCAGTAGGATGAGGCGCAATGCCTGCTGGCAACCTAAGCTGTGAGTAAGTCGAAGGCAGGATTATTTCAGCCAAAGTCGCTGAGTCTGCATCTTGAGCGGATCTCTGGAGCAGATTTCCGGAGCAGATCTGGAATCTTTTGGGAAGGTTGCTGGAATCCCGCAGTCGGCTGCTGTAGTTAAGCCAGATGACGCTCCGCCGCATCTGCAAGCTACTTAATCTGCAAGCCATCTAGGGGGACAACCATGAAATTTCGTACTTTTGCTTTAACTAGCGCGCTGATTAGCCTGATGCCCCTGCTAGTTGGCACTCCAGCTCAAGCAGGACAGGCTGAGCTGAGACAGCTAGCTGAAACGCGAGCCTGTGCGGGCTGCGACCTGAGCGGTGACAATTTGAGCAACATGCATTTGATTGGGGCCGACCTGCGAGATGCTAACCTATCAGGCGCAGACTTGAGCGGGATCAATCTCGAAGGCGCAGACCTCACAGGCGCAGACCTGACAGGCGCAGACCTGAGCGATGCCTTTTTGACCAACGCTATCCTGAGTGATGCCAACCTAACCGAAGTCAACCTGACGCGGGCCAAGATCTACCATGCCGATGTCTCAGGGGCGACCATGACGGCTCTAGACCTGACGAATGCTGAAGTCTACGGCACGAATATTAGCGTCGGCGGTGAGTAAGTCACAGAGCCAGAGTCACCGTTCCGGGTAACTTTCCAGGGTGGCCGTTCTGCCAAGAATTCTTTCAAGAAATAATTTGCGGAGAACGCAGGTCAAACTCTATACTATGATGACTCTAGCTAGAGTGAGCGTAAATTTGACTGGGGCTGACTGAGGACTTGACCTACCCGACTTGAATTTGCTTGTGCCAGGTTGCGCTTCGCTGCGAGAGTAGCTCTTCCCCTATCCTTATTTAGTCCTGCCCCACACTCATTAGATGCTAGATTGTTTAGGCCATGTCTAGGTTAGCTACAGCCAGATTCATTACAGCCCTACTCCGGACTTTACTATGACATCGAGCCAAACTCGGTCACAGGCACTTAGTTCCGCAGTTTCACCCTCGCATGGTTCCATGCTCGATCGGTCAAACCCTCGTGAGTCAAAAGAATCAGCTTTGATCCGCTCCAACGCCTTCTTCGACGGGTTGCCGGAAGCTAGCATTGAGCAGTCTTTGGCGCATGTAGTTGTGCGGAATCATCCGGCCAACCAGATGCTGCTACTGGAAAACGACTGGGGTAGCTCGGTCTACTTTATTTTGGAAGGCTGGGTAAAAATCCGCACCTATAACCTAGATGGCAAAGAAGTGACGCTGAACATTTTGGGTCGCGGCGAGCTGTTTGGCGAGATGGCAGCGCTTGATGAGGTGCCGCGCTCAACTGACGTGATTACGCTAGTGCCGACCACGATTGGCAATATGCCAGCCCAAGATTTTGTGCAGTTGCTCAACAGCGAACCCAAGTCGGGGGTGCGGCTGGCGCAGCTGATGGCAAGACGGCTGCGCCAGGTAAATCGGCGGCTGCGGCTGCGCGAGTCAGACAGCGTTTCGCGAGTGGCTGATATTCTGCTATTTTTGGCCGAGGGACAGGGCAAGCCGGGAGAGCAGGGCATTGAGATCCCAAACTTGCCGCACCGGGAGCTGAGTAGCCTCAGCGGGCTAGCGCGCGAGACGGTGACGCGCGTTTTGAGCAAGCTCGAAAAGAAAGGGCTGATCCAGCGCGAGCGCGATCTGCTCTGCATCCCCGATTCAGCTGCGCTGGAGCGCACGTTGATGTAATGTTAGCTTGTGATTTTAGCTGGCTCTAGTGCCGATACAGCTTGCGGTATTGCCGACAAAGGGAGTTGACCGAAGCTAGCGTTACAGCCTGCTCAAACGCATCTGGAAAGGCTTGGTCAGACTGAATCTGGGTGAGCTGCTCGACTGTGCCGCCCGACTCCAAAAACAAACAGATTGTCTGAGCATAGGCTTCGATCTCATCTTGGTCGAGTGTTTGGCTGTAGCTTAGCGTTTCAGCAGTAGCCACCTCCCGGAACTGTTGCCAAAATGCGGCTGGCTCATGCCAAGCCCAGTTGTGCTGTTGCTGACAGTAAGGCTGAAGCGGCACAACTTCCCCCTCCGTATCCAGCGCCAGATAGCCTGAGAGATTATAAAGCCAGCACACGCCTGCCGTGTTCAGAGCAAATGCGGGCGGTGCAGCAGTTTCTGAAGCAGGAGCTATGGATTTTGCAGCAGCTTGAGCGAGTTCAGGCGGCAAAAGCAAGGCTAGCGGCTGCAACATTAACGGCAACATCAACGGCAAAAATAGCGGCGCATAGAGTTTCAGCATGGTTTTAGCGTACCGTGATCACAGGCATTTATCTCTATAGCCTCTCCCAAAACCCCTCTCAAAACCTATGCGACATCGAATTCGGGCAGCAGCCTTGATGACTCAGGGCGACTCTATTCTGCTGGTCTGCCACAAAACGCCGGAGACCGGATCTCTTTGGTGGATTCCACCGGGCGGCAAGCTAGAGAGCTTTGACCAAACAATTTTTGACTGCGCTCGACGCGAAGTATTTGAGGAAACAGGGCTATCAGCCACCTGTAGCCGGATTGCCTACATCCGCGAGTGCCGTGACCTGAAGCTGGGCGTTCAGCATCTAGAGCTGTTTTTAGTAGCTGACTCTTACACGGGCGAGATCACGCTGGCGCACCAGCCACCGACTGAGCCGGATGCAGATATGATTCAAGAAAGCCGCTGGGTGACTAGAGCTGAACTGCCTAGCCTGCTGGTTTATCCAGAGATCTTGCAGCAGGATTTCTGGGATGATTTGGCAACGGGCTTTCCAGAAACAAAATACCTGGGGAGTCACGACTTTAATTCAATCTAGGCAGGTCGATCTAGATAGTCGATCTAGATACAGGACGTAGATCTGACTTCAGACGGTTTTTATCTGGCTTAAGTTCATCAAGACTGGAGCATAGCAGCTCAACTCGATGCTCAACTTGATATATATGCGCCCAACATGCGACAGATTAGCCTACCGACTCAGCGTCAATGGCAGCAAGAAATCACTGAGTTAGTGCGCGGTCTGTCAGGTGGCTTCCTGTTTGGCGTACCGCTGCTCTACACAATGGAAGTCTGGTGGATCGGTTCCTACCTCGATCCGCCGCTGATGCTGGTAATTCTGGCTGTCACCTTCGTCATTCTGTTTCTGCTCAACCGCACCGACGGATTTCGTCAGTTTAGTCCTGATCAGCCCTGGCAAGCTGTCATGGACAGCATCGAGGCGCTGGCGCTGGGCATTCTTTGCACCGTGCTGCTGCTCGTGCTGCTGCGGCAGATTACAGGCCAGACGCCCTTGAATGAAGCCTTGGGCAAGGTGATTTTAGAAGGCGTGCCGTTTGCGATTGGTGTAGCGCTGGCACGCTCAATTATGCAAGGACAAGCAGGGGATGATGATCCAAAATCTGCTAATTCTGAGCAGCCCAACGCTAGCGCCACTTATAACGCCACGCTGGCCGATATAGGCGCGACGCTAATCGGCGCAATCTTCATTGCCTTCAATATTGCGCCAACCGACGAAGTGCCGATGCTAGCTGCCGCCACTTCTCCAGTCTGGCTGCTGGCAGTTATTGCCACCTCGCTGCTGATCTCTTATGGCATTGTGTTTGCTGCTAATTTCACCACCCAGGCGCGGCGACTGCAAGCTGACGGTCTATTTCAAAAGCCGCTTGTTGAGACTGTGCTGGCCTATCTGCTGTCGCTGGCCGCCGCTGCCGCAATGCTCTGGTTTTTTCAACGGCTGAACTTTAGCGATCCCTGGACAAGCTGGCTGACGCAAACGCTGATCTTGGGTTTACCCGCCACGGTTGGCGGAGCAGCAGGACGGCTAGCGGTTTAGGTGCCGTTTAAGCATTAAGCATATGGAGAAGCATTAAGCATATGGGTACAGCTCGCAAATCCCGTCGCGCGATGCGAATTCCGGCGGAGTGGATCACCTTTGCTCTATCAGCCTTGATCGTGGTTGGACTAGTGGGGCTGGTGCTGCTGAGCTGGGTGACGCAGAGCCACGAACCGCCGATCCTGAGCGTTCAGATAGAGGCAATGCGAGTGAGAGACGGCCAGTTCTATATCCCATTTACCGTAGAAAATACGGGTGGCGATACGGCTGAGGCCGTGCAGATCGTAGGCGAACTGCGGCAAGGAGAGCAAATCATTGAGAACGGCGAGCAGCAAATTGATTTTTTGGCGAGTCACGAACAGCAGTCTGGCGCGTTTGTTTTTACGCAGAACCCGCAGATGGGTCGCCTCAGCCTGAGAGTGGCAAGCTATCAGCTACCCTAAGCTGTGACTCGCAGCCCAAAGTAGGTTAGCACCAGCTCCTGCTCTCCAGTGTTTTGCACCTCATGCAGCTCATGGGCCTCGACAGCAATGCAGATACCAGGCGACAGTAGATAGAGCTGGCCATCAATCAAAATCTGGCCGCTGCCCGACTCCACAAAAAAAACCTCGCACATATCGGCATGAGCATGGGCGGCAGCGTTCTGCCCCGGAGCAAATCGCGCCTGCGAAAAGTTGGTGAGGTGGGGCAAATCGCCCAAGCGCAGCATCACCTTCTTCTTGATCGCCGGATTGTGAGAAACTGATTCTTCAGGCAGCGCATTGAGTGCGGTTTGCTTCATAGCGGCTGTAGCTGTTTTAAGCTGAATAGATTGGAACTATTAACGCTGATGGCAGGCTTCGAGCCAAGCTTGCGGCCACTTCACTAGCCAAAAAAAGTCAGAGCCGTCAGAACCTTAATTAATTGAACAAGATCACGGATTCCAGCCGTCAGGATAATGCCAATCTTGCTAGGCTGCGAAGATCTCCCCCAATCATAGAGCTTTTGCCATGTCTAACCGCTTGACATCACCTGATTTGTCCGCCGTTTCTCACCTGTCAGATCAGCCATCAGCTTCCCTGCAGTCTGGTTCAGGACGCTTTCGGCAGGCGATTCAAGACCGAGAGTTTTTGGTTACCGCAGAAGTGATGCCCCCCAAAGGCGGCAATCCGGCTCACATGCTAGAAATGGCGGCATTGCTCAAAGGGCGCGTCCATGCGGTCAATATCACAGACGGAAGCCGTGCCGTGCTGCGGATGTCCTCTCTGGCCGCTTCGGTCTTGCTGAAGCAGCAGGGAATTGAGCCAATCTGCCAGATCGCCTGCCGGGATCGCAACGTGATTGGCTTGCAGGCTGACCTGATGGGCGCGCAGGCGTTGGGCATCCAGAATATCCTGGCGCTGACGGGCGATCCGATTAAGGCGGGCGATCACCCAACGGCTCGCAGCGTTTTTGAGCTGGAGTCAGTGCGGCTACTGCGGCTGATTGAAAAGCTGAATCGCGGCTTCGATTTCAACGACAAGCCGCTGCCGGATGGCGCAACATCCCTGCTAGCAGGTGGCGCTATCGATCCACAGTGCAAGAGCTGGTCGGGGCTACAGGGTCGATTTGAGCGCAAGCTGGAGGCCGGAGCGCAGTTCTTTCAAAGCCAGCTCATTTCTGACTTTGATCGGCTCGAAAAGTTTATGACTCAAATTGCAGCAGATTGCGGCAAGCCAATTTTAGCCGGAATTTTTCTGCTCAAATCGGCCAAAAATGCTCAGTTTATCAATCGCAACGTGCCTGGTGTCGAGATTCCGCAGGCGATTATCGACCGATTAGAGGCTGCTGCCCAGCCGCTAGACGAGGGCGTGCAGATTGCGGCTGAGCAAGTGCAGATGGCACGTCAGCTCTGTCAGGGCGTGCATTTGATGGCCGTGAAGCGAGAAGATCTGATTCCCCAGATCTTAGATCGAGCCGGGGTTGGAGCAGTCGGTTGAGGCGGCACCAGGGGGGCAGGAGGTGACATAAGGGGGCAGGAGGCAATAGGTTGAAACGGGCAATTCTGGCACGAGTCGCAGTGCAGATCGCTGGTAAAGTTCGATACTTACGGGACTTCACCTCAGCTTCATGAGTTGATGTGGGGTGTCACCCCCCTTGTAAACTTTTTGTCTCATTGCGATTATTAGTCCTAGTGACGATTTTCAGGAACTCCAGCCCTCAAGCAAGTTTTGTTTGGGGGTTTTTTTATTTCTGGCGACCTGAGGGATCAACCTGAGTGCTGTGATATCGGTATTGATTGAATGTATCGCTTAGAGCTGGTTCTAGATGATATCACGGATAGTTTATAGCGATATCGGCAAGATTCTCGGCTCTTGAACTGTCTTAACCGCAAGTTCCTGCAATTGTCAACAGGAATCCCTCGGATTGGGTAACCGAAAAAAAGCGCGGTGATGAAAGCGGCTATTTGTCCCAGAAATCATGCCAATGCTGAGAACCACTCGAATAACAAGCCGGTAGAGCCTCATAGCTTCAGGGCCTGCGCCTCTCCCCCTAGCTCTACAGCTCGCGCTCTACCAGAATCACGTTTTCTGTCACCTGCTCAAAGGTATCGTCATGGCTAATCACGAAGAGCTGGCGGAAGGTTTTAATATTGGCAATCGCTTCGGCAAGGCTCTGGCGGCGCTGTCTGTCCATGTTGGTGGTTGGCTCATCAAAGAAGGCAATGTCGATATCGGCTAGGACGCGCAGCAGCGCCAGCCGCACTGCCAAAGCCGCGCACATCTGCTCGCCGCCCGACAGGTTGAGCAGCCTGCGGCTATACGCCCCTTCCTGCACAATAATTTCGTAGTCGCGCGTCCATTCCAACGCCACGTTGGAGCGGTTCAGCAGCTCCCGAAACAGGCGGTCGGCCTCGCGTGAGACAGTCTGCACATAGCGTTCAGTGATGCGCGGCCCCGCTTCTTTGAAGGCTTTTCGGGCAAAGCTGATAAACTTCCGTAGCTTGTCGGCCTGCTTTAGCTCCACCTGAGCGCGTTCATGTTTTTTAGCAACGCTCTGCATCTGAGCTCGCTGACTATCGAGTTCGCTGAGCAGCTTTTGCTGCTGCGGCAAACTGCCCGTAATTTGATCCGCCTGACTGCGAGTGGCCAACCATTCAGCCTCAACTGCCTGAAACCGCTCCGGGTCATAGGTTTGCGCCAGCTCTTGCTGGGCTTGCTCTGCGGCTAGTAAATCGGCCTCGATCTGCTGAAGCTGCTGGATCTGCGCTTGCAAATCGGCCTTGAGCGGCGCATGCTGGTTGGCCTCCTGCTGATATTCCAGATAAGTCTGGTAGCCCGCCTGGTGGCTCTGACGCAAGGCCTGTTGCTGCTCTAGCTCCGCCTCCAGATTGGCAAAGGCGGCCAACTGCGTTTCGAGATCCACAAGCGCCTGCTGAATGCTGATCTGCTGCTTGCTAAGCCTGGTCTGCTGGGCGTTGAGGCTATCGCGCTGCTGCAAGTCGCGCTCCAAGAGCTGATATCGGCCTTTGGGATTGTTGAGGCTGCTCAGCTGCTGCTGCAGGCTGGTACGCTGCTGCTGCTGGACGGCTTCGGTGGCAAGCTGCTGCTGGATCTGGGCAATCCGGTCTTGCAGGGGCAGCATCAGTTCCTGCCCCTGCTGCTGCTGCCCCTGCTGCGCTTCGAGTCGGGCGAGCTGCTGCCGCTGCTGCTGAGTCGCTTCAATCTGGGTTTTGAGCTGCTGGAGCTGCAGCTGGAGCCGCTGGGGCGACGTTTGCTCAGAGAGATCGGCCAGCACCCGCCAGAGGGCGTTGATCAGGTCACTGTTGAGGTCAATCCCGGATTGCAAGGCAACAATCACCGACTCGACGGGCGCATTTGCAAACGTCCCGGAGGCTTGCAACGCTGCTTGTAGCAATGCCAAAGCCTCTTCGGCCTGAGTCTCATACTGGTCATGCCGCGATTCGCCTAGAGTCACGAGCTGACGTAGCTCTGCCTCAAACTGCTGGGCAGCTTCCATCCGACTGAGCTGTTCTTGAATCCGCTCGCGCTTCTGCTCCAGCGCCGGAAGCTGGCTGATTGCGGCCTGATGGGCTGGAATCTGGGCAAGCGCCTGCTGAAGTTCGGCCTGCTGCTGCTGACTCTGGCTAAGCTGCTGGCTGAGGCTCTGCTGTTCGCGCTTGAGTAACTGGAGCTGGTTCAGCTGCTCGGTGAGTTCAGCCTGCCGCCGCTCTAGCTCGGTCTGCTGGGCAATCAGGGGCTGCATCTGCTGCATCTGCAAAGCGGCATTGTCCAGCGCTTCGAGCTGGAGGCTGAGGCGGGTCGCTTGCTGCTGCTGCTGACTGTGCTGCTGCTGCTGTTGCTCGCGCTGCTGCCAGAGCGCCTGCCGCTGCTTAAGCTGTGGGTCGAGCTGTTTGAGCGTCGCTTCGGCCTGCAAATAGGCGCGGTAGCTGTCTCGGTTGGCTAGACAGGCATTCACCGCCTGCTGGCTGCGCTCCAGGTTTTGCTGCAAAAGCGCTACTGACTGCTGCTTGCCGTCTCGCTGCACCTGAAGCTGACTGAAGCGTCCGGTCAGCGCCTGCATCTGCTCAGCCTGCTGGCTCAAATTTGCCTTCTCGGTGGACAGGACGCTGAGGCTGATCTGAAGCTGTGCCAGCGTCGCTTCGTTTTGGGCAATCTCCTGGCAGAGCGTCTGGTGACGAGTTTCGAGCAGCTCACGACCCGCCAGCATCTCTTCGTACTGGCTGATGGTTTGGCTAATACTTTCTACTTCGGTTTTGCTGTACTTTTCCAGGCTAAGCAGCTGATGATTCGTCTGGCGGTATTCCTCAACTTTCAAAATCGCGTCAAAAATCTGCTTGCGCTTTTCCGAAGGCTGCAAAAAGTCAGCAGTAAAGGTACCCTGCGGTACACCAATGGTGTTGGCAAACAGCCGCGCTAGATCGGTGCCCGGAGCGACTCCCAACTGCTGCCGCAGCCAGGGCATGATCTCGTCCTCGATATGGTGATAGTCGAGCTTAACGCCGAGCTGCGGGTCAAGAATGCTATAGCCTTTGGTGGTACAGCGCTGGATCTCGTAGGTGCGCCCATCGCGACCCGAAATCAAGGACACCATCACCTGAGCACTGCTGTTGCCGTTGCGGATCAGGTCTTCGTTTTTGTATGCGCCACGATGGTTGAACAGCACCCAGGCAATTGCCTCTAGGATGCTAGTCTTGCCTGCGCCATTTTCGCCGCAGATGGCGTTGGTGCCGGGTTGGAAATTAAACTGACGCTCGCTGTGCGACTTAAAGTTTTTGAGCGTAACCGAGAGGATCTCCATTCGCCTTGCCTCAGCCCTCCTAGAGCACTGCTTAGACTACTGCCTAGAACGGTTGTACCACAAGAATATCCTGAGCTGTTTATCTTAGCGATACTCTGGGCAATCAAACCGAGTCTGGAGCGAGCGATTAGCAGCGTTCAGAGATCCTCTCAGCCTCTTCAGCCTCTACTTAAGCCTACTTACAAAGATCGCTTGTCCAGTCACGGCTGCCGCGATCGACTCTGCACTTGTTTTGTTCACTAACCTGCGTGAGCTGCCATTTAGCGCCTTCTGTGCCAGTAGCGGCAAACTCATAGCGGGTGCGGATTGCCGCCATTGAGTCATCGGCCAAACCCGTTTTCGTCACGACCACGATGGCCTTATCCGGAGCCGCGTAGTTGAGCTTAAATTGCTCTGAGCCAACGCCTTCGGTATTGGGCTGACGGGTGGCTAGCACCATCGCCAGCGGGTCGTTTCCTGGCGCGAGGGTGACGTTTTCGACTGGGCGCGACGTGCCTTTTGCCGCATCGGCACTATCAGATTCCCCAGCGGGTTCGGCAGCAGATTCTACGGCGGGTTTGGCGTCTGGCTTTTGGGCTGTGGGCTGAGAGCTACAGCCTGCCAATGCGCCAAGCGTCAGCAGCGCAATTGCCAAGCCAGATGTCATCCAAGATTTTTGGGTCATATTTTGTGAATCTCCTCACTAAAGCAAATTAGATGGGTTCAAGCAGGTGATGCTAAATGCTGCGAAGCCGCAAACCTTGCGAGTCTTCAAGCTTCAGATCCGAATCATGCAGAGATTCAAATCTTACAGCAGACAGCTTCACAATGACTGCCAGCACCGACCAGAAGTTCCGGCGGTGCCCAACTAGAGAGCCTGCCTAATCAGGTGTGCTCTAGCTTAGACGAACTCTCTGTAGCTTAGAGGCTGTAGCTTAGAGGCTATAGCTCAGAGGCTGAGAATAGCCCCAGCTATTTGTTAGCTAGCGCCGCTTTCTCAACCACCTTGACGTTAGTGGCCAGCCCTACTGCCTGCAACGCCTGAATCATCATCCAGGTTAGGTCAATTTCCCACCATTTCAGACCATGCCGCGCCGAATACTGGAACGTATGGTGGTTGTTGTGCCAGCCTTCACCGTAAGCCAACAGCGCGACCCACCAGCAGTTGGTCGAGCGGTTGTTTGACTCATAGGTGCGGTAGCCAAATTTGTGCGTGGCGCTATTCACAAACCAGGTGGTGTGATAGACCAGCACCAGCCGCATAAACACGCCCCAAAACAGGAACGGCCAGCCGCCAATCAAAAACAGCAGCCCCGCAAACACCACCTGAAGCTGAAAGAAATACTTGTCGAGCAGCTGGTAAAACCGATCGTCGGCGATATCTTTGGTAAAGCGCGGAATCTCAGACTCGACGGGCACTTCGTACATCATCCAGCCGATATGGCTCCAGAGGAAGCCTTTGGAGGAATCGTGATGATCCACGTCTTGGTCAGAATACAGGTGATGGTGACGGTGCAGCCCCACCCACCAGATTGGGCCGCCTTGCATTGCCAGCGCGCCGCAGAACACCAGCAGGTATTCGAGCCATTTGGGGGTCTGGAAGCTGCGGTGGCTGAGCAGCCGATGCCAGCCCAGCGTCACGCCTACGCCACCCGTCAACCAATGCAAAAATAGCGCTAGCCCGACGGCTGGCCAGCTAAAAATACCGGGCAAAAACGCGAAGGGCAGCGAAGCGTGCACCAGCACCATGAAGATGACGACAGCCCAATCGTGGGGAGGTTTTGTTGAAGTTGCGATAGTCATGCAGAATTCTCGATATGTCCCTCAATGTGAACAGAATGTAAGCGGGCAGAATGTGAGCGGGCAGAATGTGAGTGAGCCAAATATGAGTAACCCATCCAGGCAGATGCTGTAACCTAGCCAATGCCAGCCAATATTCAGATCTGGCAGAACCATAGGAGAGTCTTACGGACTAGAGCAGTGAATGTCAACCCTAATTCGATACAGTTAGAGGCATACAGTTAAAGGTATGAGGTAAAGGTATGAGGTCTATAGAGGTAAGTTAGACTTGAGCCTCAAATCGTACCCTCTCTAACCTCTTTGCATTGCAGTCGTCTCTTCCCAGAACTAGGAGATTAGGTGAAAATCAGCAGCGTTGAGCAGCTTCAGCAGGCAGAACAGGCACTCTTTCAGATTTTTTCTGGTATTGACTCTCAGGTCAAGAAAAATATGAGACGAGTGCTAACCGCCTTCCGTCAGCATAAGGTGGGCGTGCAGCATTTTGCTAGCGTCACCGGATATGGTCATCACGATTTGGGACGCGCCGTGCTCGATCGGGTGTTTGCTGACGTGGTAGGCGCTGAGGCAGCAGCCGTGCGAATTCAGTTTGTTTCCGGCACCCATGCAATTACCTGCGCCCTGTTTGGAGCGCTGCGTCCCGGCGACGAGATGCTGGCGGTGGTTGGCCCGCCCTACGACACCCTAGAAGAGGTGATTGGCGTGCGGGGCGAAGGGCATGGCTCGCTACGCGATTTCGGCATCCGCTACCGACAGCTCGATCTGACCGCTAATGCTGACATCGACTGGCAGGCACTCTCCCAAGCCGTGCGCCCCGAAACCCGGCTGGTGCTAATTCAGCGCTCCTGCGGCTATTCCTGGCGCTCTAGCCTGTCGCTGCGCGATATCGAAAAAATTGTTCACATTGTCAAGCAGCAAAATCCCGACACGATCTGCTTTGTAGACAACTGCTACGGCGAGTTTGTCGCAGATCAAGAGCCGACCTCAGTTGGGGCGGATTTAATTGCCGGGTCGCTGATCAAAAATCCAGGCGGGACGATTGCGCCGGCGGGTGGCTATGTAGCCGGACGGGCAGATCTCGTTGAGGCAGCGGCCTGTCGGCTCACCGCACCCGGCATCGGCAGCGCAGGCGGCGCGACGTTTGACCAGAATCGCCTGCTGTTTCAGGGCTTGTTTTTGGCACCGCAGATGGTGGGCGAAGCGATGAAGGGCAATCATCTGATGGCCTTTGTGTTTCACCAGCTGGGCTATCCAGTCAACCCACTGCCGCTGGCTCCGCGTCGGGACGTGATTCAGGCGATTAAGCTTGGCTCCGCCCGCAAGGTTGTTGCGTTTTGTCACGCCATCCAGCAGAATTCGCCGATTGGCTCCTACCTCAGCCCCATTCCGGCAGAAATGCCGGGTTACGAAAGCGAACTAGTGATGGCTGGCGGCACGTTCATCGACGGCAGCACCTCCGAGTTTTCAGCAGATGGGCCGCTGCGCGAACCCTACGTGGTGTTCTGTCAGGGCGGTACGCACTGGACGCATGTAGCAATTGCGCTAGAGGCAGCGCTAGATGCTGTCGGTTCTGTGAATGATTAGAGATGGACTAAAGATGAGACTAGAGGGAGCTGATTGGCAATAGCCGGATGCTCAGACGGCTGATATGCTTCGTGAGCATACCTGTTTGCCAAAGCTAGAGGCTCAACGCCCAGCGTCCGAAGGCAGCATTTTGTGATCTCTCTTACATCTAGAAGTCATCTAGAAATCACAGCTAAAAATCGCATTTGATTGCTCTGACTCAGCAATCTTCTTCAAATCTTCAAGAATATGTTGAAGTTTGCAGCCTGCAACCGTCTTTTTTCAGATTTAGGTCAGACTTAGATAAATTTTGTCACTGCCATTTCATCGCATCGACTGGCCTGGGAATAATCGAACCCGTGGGCGCGATCTATCCCAAGCCAATCCAATTTGAGAGTTGTGTGACTAAACCCCGCTGTTTGTCTCTGCTGTCCGGCACACCTGGCGCTCTGTTTAGCCAAGGGCTTGTCGCATATCTGCCGTCCTTTATGGGACTCCATCCCAAGCTCAAAGTACCTATGCCTCAGAATCCAGAGCTGCAAACCTGGTACGACCAAGGCAACGCACTGTTCAACGTCAAACGATTTGAGGGCGCAGTGGCGCGATTCGACAAACTGCTCGACCAACAGCCGGCTCACCACGAAGCCTGGACACAGCGAGGCTTTGCGCTGTACGAACTCGGCTTACACGAAGAGGCGATTTCTAGCTTTGAGCGAGCCCTGCAAATTAAGCCCAAATCCAGCCTTAGCTGGCACGGTAAGGGGATTGCCCAAGCCAAGCTAGGCCGCTATGAGCAGGCCATTACCAGCTTCGGCAAGGCGCTGAAGTACGACCCCGAAAACGCCAAGATCTGGTACAACCAAGGACATGCCTACTCATGCCTCTACCGCTACAAAGAGGCGGTTGCTGGCTTTGATAAAGCCATCGAATACAAGCCTGACAATTATCATGCCTGGTACAGTCGGGCGGTTGCTCTGGCCTCACTGCGGCGCTACGAGGATGCCTTTAACAGCCTGGATATGACGCTGGCGATTAAGCGCAGCTGCTACTACGCTTGGAACTATCGCGGCCTGGTGCTGACCAAGCTCAACCGGCATGAGGAGGCGATTGCCAGCTTCGATAAGTCTTTGGGCTACAAGTCTGACAACCCCAACGCCTGGTACGGCAAGGCTAGCTCCTACGCCCTGCGCCAAGATGTCGAAATGGCCGTCAAAAACCTGCACCGCGCCATCATCCTTAGCCCTAACCTCTATCGCGTCATGGCTCAAACCGACATGAACTTTGACGCAATTCGGCAGGCTGAGGCGTTTCAGGAGCTGATGCAGAAGCGGTAGGCGGCTCAAATCAAAGCAGCTAGAGCGCTTCATTCACAATTTGGCTAGCCTCACTCAAAATCTGGTCGAGGTGGGCTTCGCTTTTGAAGCTCTCGGCGTAGATTTTGTAGACGTTTTCCGTGCCGGAAGGTCGCGCCGCAAACCAGCCATTCTCAGTGACCACCTTCAGACCGCCAATCGCGGCATGATTGCCTGGAGCCTGGGTCAGCTTGGCCGTGATGCTGTCGCCTGCCAGCGTTGCCGCCTGCACGTCTTCTGGGGCAAGCTTGCTGAGTCTGGCCTTTTGCTCCAGCGTGGCGGGTGCATCCACGCGGCTGTAGTAGGGGTTGCCCAGTTCAGCCGTCAGCTCCTGGTAGTGCTGGCTGGGGTCTTTGCCCGTGCGCGCCGTGATTTCCGCTGCCAGCAGATCCATGATGATGCCGTCTTTGTCGGTCGTCCAAACCGTGCCGTCTTTCCGCAAGAAGGAGGCTCCGGCGCTCTCTTCGCCGCCAAAGCCCAGCGAGCCATCCAGCAGGCCGGAAACGAACCACTTGAAGCCAACTGGCACCTCACAGACCGGGCGACCCAGCATTTTGCCAACGCGCTCAATCATGCTGCTGCTGACCAGGGTTTTACCGATGGCGGCAGAGGCAGGCCAGCCGATACGGTTGGTGAACAGATAGGCAATCGCCACCGACAGGAAGTGATTCGGGTTCATCAAGCCAGCCGTAGGCGTGACGATGCCGTGACGATCTGAGTCGGTGTCGTTGCCAAAGGCGATATCGTAGTCGTCTTTCAGCTTGATCAGGTTGGCCATCGCGTAGCGCGAGGAGCAGTCCATGCGGATCTTGCCGTCCCAGTCTACGGTCATGAACTTGAAGGTCGGGTCGATAGTTTTATTGACGATCTGGATATTCAGGCCGTAGCGGTTAATGATTGGCTCCCAGTAGGCAATATTGGAGCTGCCCAGTGGATCAGCACCAATCCGCAGCCCGGAAGCGCGAATCACGTCAATGTCGATGATGTTTTCCAGATCGTTGACGTAGGGCGAGATGAAGTCAAAAATGTGAGTGCTGCTAGCTCTCAGCGCTGACTCGTAGCTCTGCCGCTGCACAACTCGGTTAGCGCCTGCCATCAGCTCGTTGGCGCGGTTTTGAATCCATTTGGTAGCGTCCGGTTCGGCAGGGCCACCGCTGGGTGGATTGTACTTGAAGCCACCGTCGGAGGGCGGATTGTGGGAGGGCGTAATAATAATCCCGTCGGCTAGGCCGTCGCTGCGGCCTTTGTTGTAGCTGAGAATTGCATGAGACACCACAGGCGTCGGCGTAAACTGGGCGTAGCTTTCGGTGGGGGCAATAAACACCTCGATGCCGTTGGCCGAGAGCACTTCCAGCGCCGTTTTTTGAGCCGGAGCCGAGAGGGCATGCGAGTCCATGCCCATGTAGAGCGGACCGCTGATGCCCTGCCCTTTGCGATAGTCGGCCACCGCCTGCGACACGGCGAGAATATGCGCTTCGTTGAAGGTGCCCAGCGCTGAAGACCCACGGTGGCCGGACGTACCAAAGCTAACTTTTTGGAGCGGGTTGCTGGGGTCAGGCTGCGTCGTGTAATACTGATCCAACAGCTTGGCGACATCGATCAAACTGTCGGCAGGCGCGAGCTTCCCGGCTAGCGGGCTAATCTTTTCGTCTACGGTTTGCATCTGCCCTCTCCCTTATGGGGGTGTTTATGATCAGAATAGCTTGAAACCGTAGAGGGCAGATGTGTTTCAGCCTGCAATCTGGCCGCTGACAAACCCAGAATGCTAGACTTCAGCCAGCTTTGCCGTTCGCAGTATGCCGTTCGCAGTTGCCGTTTGCAGTATAGGGTTGCAGCCCTGCTTATGCCGACCACAGCCCGCCTGCTGTTTAGACCTTTCGCACCAGTAGATCTAGATCTGCTGCATCGCGAAATCTATAGCCATCCCCAGGTCGCTGGCGCTCTGTCGCCAACTGGAGTGCTGTCGCTGAGCGACACAGCGCAGATTTTAGCTCGGCGGTTGGAACACTGGCAGAAGCACGGGTTTGGAGCCTGGGCATTAGTTCATCAGCAGAGCCAGCAGCTGATCGGACATTGCGGCCTGCACTACCTTGCCAGCAGTCCTGAAGTCGAGCGAGAAGTCGAGCTAACCTACACAATCCACCCAAACTATTGGCGACAAGGGCTGGCCACTGAAGCCGCAGCAGCCGTGCTGGACTGGGGATTTGAGCAGCTTAATTTGCCGCAGATTGTGGGAGTGACAGGGCCAGATAACGCTGCCTCCCAGCGCGTCATGCAGAAGCTGGGAATGCAGTATCAAAAAAACATGCAGTACAACGGCTCAGAGGTGCTCTACTATGCGCTCTCGCAGGCCGAATATGCGCTCTCGCAGGCCGAGTTTCGCCATAATCGCCTGATGAACCTAGATTTACTAACTGATGAAGATATTTGGAGGAATCCGCTGATATTTTCACCCTCAACAGAGATTTAGGGAATATTTCGATAGCTCTTATTTTAATAGTTTCAGCCATGCAGCCTCCCCAGCCCCCCAACGAAACCCAGCGGCTGAATGCGCTCCATCGTTACGGCATCCTAGACAGCGAAGCCGAAGCCGCCTTTGACGATTTGACCCGCCTAGCCGCTCAGGTCTGCGAAGTGCCGATTGCTTTAATTAGCTTGGTGGATGGGCATCGTCAGTGGTTTAAGTCAAAAGTTGGCCTAGATGCCAGCGAAACGCCGCGCGAACTGCATAAGGGTACAAAGCGGATTCAGCAGCTGGTCTGCTCTCTGCGGACTTTTTCGCGTCTTGATGAAGCCGATCTCAAAACTGTCGATCTACATGAAAATCTCGACAGCGCCCTGATGCTGTTGCAGCATCGACTGCAAGCCACGGCAGATCGGCCAGAGATCCAAATTCTTAAAAAATACGGCGATCTGCCGCCCGTGGAATGTTACGCCAGCCAGCTCAATCAGGCGATACTCTACTTGCTCAACAACGCAATTGACGCACTCGCGCTAGGAGTGGGCGCGACGCTGCTGCCAGAAGCGCCCCAAATTACAATTGAGACGGCTCCTATCGCTAAATCTGGCGCTCAATCTGGTGAGTCTGGTGAGTCTGGATCAGCGCAGGCTTTAGAGCAAGCTGCCGTGATCATCACCGACAACGGCTGCGGCATTGCTGAGTCCGTTCAGTCTCGGATGTTTAACCCATTTTTTACCACCAAGCCAATGGGTGAAGGCAACGGTCTGGGGCTAGCGCTCAGTCATCAAATTGTGGTGGGTAAGCATGGCGGTAAACTGGGCTGCACTTCACAGTCGGGAGCAGTCAGTCAGTTTAGGCTAGAAATTCCGCTGCGAAGTCGCTGACTCGATTAGCTAACCAAGCTGGCAGCTTTGATCGCAAAAATCCGCTCAATTACGGCTTCAACCACCCGGTCGGGCGTGGAGGCTCCTGAGGTAATGCCGACAGTAATAGCGCTGTCTGGTAGCCAGTTGAGCTGAGTTTCGAGGTCGCGGTGCAGCGGCTTATGCTCAACCCGGTTGTCAAGACCAATTCGGTCGGCGCTGTCGATATGGTAAGAGGGAATGCCGCGCTCGACGGCGATTTCTTGTAGGTGGGTGGTGTTAGAGGAGTTGTAGCCGCCGATCACCACCATCAGGTCGAGTCGGTCTTCGACAAGCTGAAACATCGCGTCTTGTCGCTCTTGGGTGGCATCACAGATCGTATTGAAGCTGAGGAAATGCTGATTGAGCTGGGTGGGACCATATTTTTTCAGCATCGTGCGCTCAAACAGCTTGCCGATCTGCTCGGTTTCGCCCTTGAGCATCGTGGTTTGGTTGGCAATGCCGACCTGATGCAGATCGCGGTCGGGATCAAAGCCAGCTGAGCAGGCGTTACTGAACTTGGATAAAAACTCGTTGCGGTCGCCGCCCTTGAGGATATAGTCGCAGACATACTGGGCCTCAGCCAGATTCAGCACAATCAGATACAGACCCGCAAACGAGCTAGTCGCAACCGTTTCTTCGTGGTTATACTTGCCGTGAATGATCGAGGTGTAGCGATTTTTTTTGTGCTTCTCGACGGTATTCCAAACTTTAGATACCCAGGGGCAGGTCGTATCGACAATTTTGCAGCCGCGATTGTTGAGCAGCTCCATTTCCTGAACGCTGGCACCAAAAGCTGGCAGAATCACCACGTCGCCGGCATCCACGCCCGAAAAGTCTTTAGCGCCGCCGATCACCGGAATAAACTTCACCTGCATCTCGCGCAGTCGCTGATTGACCGACGGATTGTGAATGATCTCGTTCGTGATCCAAATTTGCTCGGCTGGAAAATGCTGTCGCGTCTCGTAGGCCATCGCCACCGCGCGCTCCACGCCCCAGCAGAACCCAAAGGCTTCGGCCAACCGAATCGTCACCTCGCCGCGCTGTAGCGTTCCCTGCTGGCGGCGGATTTGCTGAATCAGATCGCTTTGGTACTCGGACTGCATCTGGCTGGAGACTGCGGCTGCATGTCCAAATCCTTTGCGGTGGTAGTTCTCAGAATGGTTGAGCGATCGCTTAAATGCTTTGGTATCCATGACTTTAAGATTTGTACAAGCCGACTATACCAGCCGACAACGCGCTTTACCTCAGCCTATCAGATGGCGGCTGGGTTTCGGCAGTTACGGGCTATCAGCGCTATTCGCCATATTGCTATTCGCCATATTGCTATCAGCCATATTGCTATCAGCCGAGTTCAGTACCTCGCGGCTGTAGACCTGAAGGGCAATGCTCCAAGTCTGGTAGCCCTGCGGACTCAGATGCAGACCATCCGTGCTGAGTTCGGGGCGCAGATAGCCCTCTGGGGTGGCAAACAGCGGGTAGAGATCGAGAAAATAGGCTCCGGCCTGCCGCGCCATTTCTTCGAGCTGGGCGTTGAGCGCCTGAATCCGCTGGTTAGAGATCGCTTGCAGGCGGCTCCGGCCTTCCCAGCTGGAAACCTCGGCATGGGGCAGAATGGATTGCAGCACGATCTGCGCCTGCGGATGTGCCGCCTGCAGCGCCTGCAAAATCAGCTGCTGGTTGTCTAGCAAAGTTTGATCTGAAATGCCGTTGAGCAGATCGTTAATGCCAATCATCACAAAAATTGTCTGCGGCTGCGTCTGGTCAAATAGGTTGAGCCGTCGCAGCAAGCCTGCCGAGGTTTCGCCCGATATGCCCTGATTCAGCCAGTGGCGCTGACTCGGCAGCAGTTCGTTGGGGAACCAGAGGCTAATCGAATCGCCTGCCAAAATGCTGAGATGGACGGGAGAGCGAGCGGCGGTGGCGGCAGCTTCCTGCTGGAGCAGATCGAGCCACTGCTCGTAGGTAAGCTTCTGGCGTTCGCCCCATGGGGTTGAAGCGGGTGGAGCCGCCACCACAGCGGTAGAGCCAGCGGGAACACTGGGCGCAATCTGCTGACTGCTGACCTGCTGAGTCGAACGGGTCAATGACCCGAGCAGCAGCACTAGCAAAATGCCGTTGGCGCTCAGCGACAGGATCACCCAGGTAGGAAGCTGCTTGAGTCGAGACCAGATGGCCTCACCCAAAACTTCACCGAAAAAATGGCTTGCCGATCTGAAGGGATGATCACGCATCCGTCTAGCCTAGTAAGTTAATCAATTTCCCTGGGAAAAAATGCAAAAAGCCAGTGATGTCCACTGACTTTAGCATAAGGTTTTAGGAAGAGAACCCGAATTTTTGGGGAGCCTGAGCCGATTTATTCACTCCAAAGAATGGCGCAATCGGCTCAGGCTCAGCGCAGCTAAGAGTGGCTGATTACGCCTGACGAACCGCCGGGAGACAGCGCCCGCTCGGTGACATCGCCGCTCTCCTTCAAGAAGCCGCTGTAGGCTTCCATGCCGTGCTCAGCAATATCCAGACCCACGTATTCCTCTTCCGGCGTGACACGGATGCCCATCGTTGCCTTCAGCGCTAGCCAGAAAATGGTGGAGAGCAACACGGTGACGCCGCCCACAGCCATTGCTCCAGCAAACTGAATCCAGAGCTGACCAATGCCGCCGCCCATCAGCAGACCTGCCGCAGGACCAAGCCCGTCCGTATAGAGCACGTCTTGGCCGACCGTAACGCCAGGGCCAGCCGCAAACAGACCAACTGCCAGCGTCCCCCAGACTCCGTTGACCAGGTGAACTGAAGTTGCGCCAACCGGATCATCAATCTGGATGCGGTCAAAGAACAGCACAGAATAGACGACCAGTACGCCGCCAATCGTCCCAATCACAGCTGCTGCCCAGACTGGCACAAAAGCACATCCTGCAGTAACGGCCACCAGTCCTGCCAAAATACCGTTAATCACCATTGACAGGTCAGGCTTGCCCAGCACAATCCAGGCGACAATTGTGGCTGCCGCACCGCCGAATGCTGCCGCGATATTAGTGGTCATGGCAATATGGCCAATCAGCCAGCTCACGCCCATCGTGGAGCCGGGGTTGAAACCAAACCAGCCCAACCAAAGAATCAGACAGCCCAGCGTGGCAATCGACAGGTTGTGCCCCGGGATCGCGTTGATGCTGCCGTCGCCGTTGTATTTACCCAGCCTAGTTCCCAGGAAAGCCGCACCCATAAGCGCCGCCCAGCCGCCAACTGAGTGAACCACCGTCGAGCCAGCAAAGTCCCAGAATCCAGCGCCAGCTAGCCAGCCACCACCCCAGATCCAGTGGCCGGTAATCGGATAGGCGATGCCCACCAGCAGCAGGCTAAAGATCAAAAAGCTGCCGAACTTGATCCGCTCGGCTACCGCTCCAGAGACAATCGTGGCGGCTGTCCCGGCGAAGGCCAGCTGGAAGAAGAACTTGACCAGCAAAGGTACGCCCGCCCAACTCAACGAGCTGTAAGCGCCCTGATAGGCATCACCCGTCAGCGGGCTAGCATCTGCACCAGAGAGCAGCAGCAGTCCTTCGCTGCCAAAAAAGCCGTTGCCAGTCCCAAACATCAGGCCAAAGCCCAAGACCCAGAAGGCAATCGTGGACATGGCGAACACGATCAGGTTTTTGGTGAGGACGTTGACGGCGGTTTTCTGGCGACAGAAGCCGGTTTCCAACATACAGAAGCCTGCGTTCATGAAGAACACCAGCATGGCTGCGACCATCACCCACATGGTGTCTAGGCCAACCTTCAAGTCAGTCGCGACTTCTTCTACCGTCGGAGTCTGCGCCGAAGCGGACAGAGCGGTTGCACCCACAATCAAAATGGCCAGCGGAATGCAAGCCTGCCAAGCAGGCGCTAGATAGCTCAGCTTTTTGAGCTTTTTCTGAAGCGTCGAAAGGATCGGGCTAAGCTGCTCAGGTGCTCGCCCCCGCTTCTGTTTACTTCGGATTGACTGAGACATCGCTAAAATTTTCCTCAAGAATTGACGAACAATTCGGACAAGCAAGCCTGTGAGGCTCTGAACTGTCCTTTACCGAATAGGTAGCTAGGTCTGGAAAACCCTCCAAGCCCTAACTCTTGGAATCCGTAAACACCGTGCCCTGACGACATGCCCCGACTAAACACGAAGCTGAAATGATACAGGCAAAGCTACCTACTGACAAATTTTGATACAAGAGTAAGCGTCAAAAACTTCAAGTTGAGCATTGCATCCCAACAGCATGACTTGCTGCAAAAACATCAACGCTCTCTCCTAAGTCGCTAGAAAGCAACCGCCGACTCCTGTTAGGATTTCATCAATTCTTAAGGCTTTATTCTGTAGCGTAAGACACAATCTTTCTGTATACATGCCGAGTTACTGGCCAATTGAAATATCCAGTCAGTGTCATATTCAACCAATTGGCCAATGGATATAGATTCCTACTGCGGCTCAACCGTTTCATCCTCAACCTTCCAAGCCGGATCAACAATGCAGAGAAACACCAACGGCTGACTGCCAATATTACGGAGAAACTGTCGAGACTGGGGCGGAATGTAAACCGCATCGCCAGCTTGAATTACCGCCGCCGCCGCGTCAATATGCATTTCTCCGGTGCCGCTCAAAACGTAGTACACCTCTGAGGTCTGGAGGACATGAGGCAGTGAGGTTTGTCCTATGGGCAGTACGGCATGAGCCAGACTGTAGCGCAAATTTATGGGCTGCTTGTCGGGGTGCAATAGCTCCCGCAGCCGCGTTTGGTCACCCGCGATAAATTCCGGGCAGTCGGCTAGCTTCCGAATCAGCATTATTCTTCAAGGGCGCGGTAGCCGCTGGCCTGATAGTCGGGGCAGTTGATGGCCTCAGCAGAGAGAGCAGTGCTGGGGTGAACCGGGCATTTCAGAAAGTGGGTGTTGGTGAAAAACTGGCAGTTGGCGCAGGGAATATCGTGCATCTGCCGAGCTTGAGCGGCGACGTCCCGCAGCGCTGACCAGAGATTCCAGGCAATCAGGCCAACCAGCAGCCAAGCCAAACTGAAGCAAAGCGGCACTGAAACCTGATGCCAAAGCCGAATCAGCTCATAGAGCACCAAATGCAAAGCTTGGAGCATTGTTTGTTGAATGTGACGAGTCTTAGCATCACGAGCATTGCATTTATTCTGAGTCAGGTGCTCGTGCCTTGGGCTGAGGCTTCATGCTTCGTAAGCTACCGTTACGTTTCGGTAAGCAATCAGCAGCTATGTAACGTAATTTGAACGGCAGGTAAATAAACTCTAAGCAGCTCAGGCTAGCTGCACCCGTTGCCTCTACCCTGAAGAGGGCTTGAGAAACCTGAAGAGACCTGAAGAGACCTTAATAAAGACCAATCAGGTCAGCAAACCTTGAAAATAGGGCTAAAGTCCGGGCGGGAAACCGTGGTTTTATGAGATGATGAAATCAGACTCAAATGTTCTAAATTGTTGTTGACGTAACAGACAGGGATTTTAGCTATGGCATCACTGCGATTAGGTGACACGGTTCCCAACTTCACCCAAGCCTCCACCGAGGGTGAAATCAACTTTTATGACTGGGCAGGCGATAGCTGGGTGGTGTTGTTCTCGCATCCCGCCGACTTCACGCCTGTCTGCACCACCGAGCTGGGTGT
Source organism: Pegethrix bostrychoides GSE-TBD4-15B (assembly GCA_019359155.1). GTDB lineage: Bacteria > Cyanobacteriota > Cyanobacteriia > Elainellales > Elainellaceae > Elainella > Elainella bostrychoides. Next base: position 87,561 of record JAHHHV010000074.1, on the reverse strand, counting down.
CGTGGCCAAGCTCAAGCCGGAGTTTGACAAGCGGAATGCGAAAGTGATTGCGCTCAGCGTTGATGATGTCGATTCGCACAACGGCTGGCTGGGCGATATTGAAGAAACGCAGGGATCACGGCTCAACTACCCAATTTTGGCTGACCCGGACAAGAAAGTGTCAGATCTCTATGACATGATCCATCCCAACGCCAACGCTAAGCTAACGGTGCGGACGGTGTTTGTGATTGACCCGCAGAAAAAGCTGCGCCTCTCGCTCACCTATCCGCCTAGCACCGGACGCAACTTTGACGAAATCCTGCGCGTGATTGACTCGCTCCAACTCACCGACAACTACAGCGTTGCCACCCCGGCTGACTGGAAGGACGGCGAGGACTGCGTGGTGGTGCCTTCGATCCCCACCGAAGAAGCCAAGCTGAAGTTTCCCAAAGGCTTGACCGAGCTGAAGCCCTATCTACGGATGACCCCTCAGCCGAACAAATAGGTTCAGCGGTTATCTAAGGTTATCTAAATTGAGATCCATTGAGATCCATTGAGATCCAACGAATACAAGATTCTGGGCATAGAACGCTATGCCCTTTTTTGATGTCTAAAATTTGATGTCTAAAATTAGAGCTATCTAAAATTAGAGCCAACTATGTCCCGCAGCTTTCTCGGCATCGACTTTGGTACATCTGGCGCAAGAGCTGCCGTGATTGATGCAGCAGGTCAGCTCCAGGCGACAGCTAGAGCGTCTTTGCCAGAACAATCTGCGATGGCATGGCAGCGGGCGCTTGAGGAACTGATCGAGCAAATACCGCTGTCGCTACGGCAGCAGCTCGGCGCAATCGCTGTCGACGGCACTTCCTCAACGGTGCTGCTCTGCGACGCGACGGGGAAGCCGCTGGCTCCGCCTCTGCTGTATAGCGACAGTCGCGGCGCAGCGGTGCTGGATCAAGTGCAGGCAATCGCCCCCGATCGCCATACGGTGGTGAGCGCGACTTCGAGTTTGGCTAAGCTATTCTGGTGGCAACAGCAGGGGTTGGCAGGCTATCTTTTTCATCAAGCGGACTGGCTAGGCTGGCTGCTGCATGGCCAACTAGGTATTCATGGGGGCATCAGCGACTACCACAACGCGCTGAAGCTGGGCTATGACGTAGAGCAGCTGCAATATCCAGACTGGCTGTTGGCGCTGAAGCTGCCGTTTGAGCTGCCAGAGGTGCGGGCTCCGGGCAGTCCAGTTGCGCCGCTGCGGCCTGAGTTGGCCGGTCGGTGGCAGATTCCCAGCGACTGCCAGATCAGCGCGGGCACAACTGACAGCATTGCAGCGTTTTTGGCCAGCGGCGTGACTCAGCCTGGTGAGGCCGTTACCTCCCTCGGTTCAACATTGGTGCTAAAGCTGTTGAGCCAGCAGCGACTAGAAGACTCGCACTACGGCATCTACAGCCATCGGTTGGGCGACCTGTGGCTGGTGGGCGGTGCTTCTAACACAGGTGGAGCGGTGCTGCGGCAGTTTTTTAGCGACGCGGAGCTGCAAGATCTCAGCCAGCAGATTCAGCCTGAGGCTCCTAGCCCACTCGACTACTACCCGCTGCTTCAGCCCGGAGAGCGCTTCCCAATTAACGTTCCAAATCTGACGCCGCGCCTCACGCCGCGCCCAGAGCAGCCCGCCGAGTTTCTGCATGGGCTGCTGGAAAGCATGGCGCGGATTGAGGCGCAGGGCTACCGTCTGCTGCAAGATCTGGGCGCAACTCCGCTGAGTCAGGTTTATAGTGCGGGGGGCGGCGCTCAAAATACGGCTTGGACGAGCATTCGCGCTCGCTGTCTGGCAGTTCCGGTGCAGCCTTCAGCCCACGAAGCGGCTTACGGCACGGCGCTATTGGCTCGTCAAGGCGGGCTTGAGTAAAACTGCTTAATCGGTTCTCTGCCCCAAATCTGATACGGATCTCTGCATATGGAGGGGGCTTCGAGACTGGGGGAAGCCTGCAACAATATAGAAGCAGAAGCAAGTAACAAGGGCGTAATCATGTCTGACCAAACAAACAGCTTTATGGGCTGGTACCGCAAGCTGATCCGTGACTCCAAATACCGCTGGCTGGTGATCGTTGGCTCGCTGATCTATCTGATTAGCCCAATTGACCTGCTGCCCGATGTCATCCCGATTGTCGGTCAGATCGATGACGTGGTGATTATGACGCTGCTAGTGTCTGAACTCTCGCAGTTTTTGATGGAGCGAGTCAAGATTGCCAAGGGCAAAAACACCGGAGCGGTGGCTGACCAAGCCGATCAAACTGTGGCGACAAATGCGAACGCAGTCGATGTGAATGCGGTGCAGGTGGATTAGTAGCTGCTAGCGGGCAGAGTTTATAGGTTGAACAGAACCCTGCCTGCACATCCGCCTTTGCATATTTGCCTTTGCCTATTCGCCCGCAAATCAGCTGACGGCTGTAGGTGCTGTATTTACCTGCACGACATCTGTCTGCGCTATATCTGTTGCCTGAATATCGCAGACCACTTCGCAGAACGAAGTCTGGGGCTGTGAGACAAACAGCGGAGCCATTTTTTTCATCAAGCTGTCGTGTGCTTCAGTGTGGTTGGCCTCCATATCGGCAGCGCTTTCCCAAAAGATGATCGCAATGCCGCGATCGGTACCTGGCTCTTGCAGCAGATAGGTGCCGCGAAATCCATCGCCGTAGGTGGCAACGGCCTGCTCATAGAGCTTTTGAGCTTCCTCGAAGCGACCTGACTTAAATTCGCCAATCGCCACATAGGCTAACTGTCGCTTTAGGAAATCTTGAAAATCTGACATGGCTTCTATCGAATACTGACTATAGGTTTGAGGTTCAGTCTATCGCGGAGCTACTCACAACCTAGAAGCTGCTTGTTTAATCTTCAAATTCTGGCGGCTGGGAGCCATCTAGACGGGCGCGCGCTTCAGCCAGCAGCCGACAGACCTCCTGATCGCTCGTCTGCGAAAAATCTTCATACCACTGCCCAATTGAAGACAGCGGATCAGGCGTGATTAAACAAACGACCTCCTGCACCAGCTTTTGAATCAGCTCACAGGTTTCGGGGGGAGCAACTGGCGCAGCTACGACTAGGCGCTGAGGCTGCTGACGGCTAATCAGCGCAATCGCCGCCCGCAGCGTCGAGCTCGTGGCAATCCCGTCATCGACCAAAATCACCAGCCGATTCTGAAGCGGCAGTGGAGACTCAGACTGATAGAGCTGGCGACGACGCTCTAATTCCTGCCGCTCCAAGTCCGCCACCCGCAGCAGATCTGAGCGTGAAATCTTGAACTGACGAATCACCTGATGATTCAAAACCATAATTCCATCTGAGGCAATTGCCCCCATTGCCAGCTCTGGATGCTCCGGTAGCCCCAGCTTCCGCACCAGGCAGATCTCTAGCGGCAGCGCCAGACTCTGGGCAATTTCGGCAGCCACCGGCACACCGCCTCTAGGCAGCGCCAGCACTAGCCCGTCAGGATGCTGAGCATATTGTCGCAGCTGAACTGCCAGCAGCTCTCCGGCTTCTGTCCGGTCGCGAAATCTGCGGTCGCTCATGCCTCAGCCCTCCTGCAAAACTTAACTCAAGCTGCCCAACTCCATGCCAATCAAGAGCAAAAAGCCTAGCCCTACATTCTGTCGAAAGATCTGGCCGTAGAGCTGTGGATCAGGCTGAGCCGCCCGCAGCTGAAGCGACTGCCAGCCCCAGCCAGCCGTTACCAGCACCAGCGCTAGCCAGAATGGCCAGCTAAGACTCAGCGCCTCACCCACTCCAGCTAGCAGCAGGGCGCTGGCCATAAAGCAAAGCGCCACCGCCGTTGGGGCAAACTTGCCGAAGAAGCGGGCGCTAGAGTTCACGCCGATTCGCTCATCGTCGAGCCGATCGGCCATCGCATAGACCGTATCGAAGCCCAGCGCCCAGAACAGGGTCGCGCCCCAGAGCAGCCAGGTCGGGAAGCTGAGGCTAGCCGTGACGGCACTCCAGCTAATCAGTACCGTAAAGCCCCAGCAGAGCGCCATTACCAGCTGCGGCATGGGGAATACCCGCTTGGCCAACGGATACAGCACGATAAACGGCACTGCCGCCACCGCCAGCCAAAAGCTGAGTGGATTGAGGTAAGCGGCCAGTCCCCAGGCGCAGGCAAAGGCCACAGCCGCTACGCCAAGCCCCACTTTCACGGAGAGAGCTTTGGCAGCGAGCGGGCGATGGCGCGTCCGGCTCACCTGCGCGTCAATCTTGCGATCCCAGAGGTCGTTGACCACGCATCCGGCAGCGCTAGTCGCCAGACTGCCCAGCACAATCACGCCCAGCAGCACGAGAGGCGGCCTGCCCTCAGCGGCCAGCACCACAGCCCAGAGTGCCGGAATCATTAAAATCAAGCGACCCGCTGGCTTATCCCAGCGCAGCAGATGCAGAATAGCCTGCCAGGTCGGTTCAGATTGGGGAGACTGCGTCAGCATAGGCTCATAGGCTTGAGTGAATGTGAGTCTTTGAATTTGAGTCTTTAGAATTAGTACGGTTGAGTCGCTTCAGCTTAAACCGCTGGAAATCACGACGGGAGCTAGATTTTGAACGCTTAGCGCCGATAGATTCAGATCACGATTTTCAGGACGTTTTCCTACTTTTAGGATAATTTAGTTTAATACCAGTTCAAAATTCTCTTTGGGCGCTTGCTGAGCGCTGTCGCTGTCGGCCAACGCTGTAAGCTTAAGAACCCGAAGCAGCGGTCAGGCTCAGCGTTAAACTCAGCATGGTTGGCTATAAGTTGGCTGAAATCTTCACTAAAATCGTATAGAACTCGTGCAGAGCCTCATTAGGCTGTCTAAAGTTTTGCTTCAAGGTGACCTGCTGGAGTATTTCCGTGACCGATTACCCAAATCGTGGTTCAGAAGCGATATGATGCTGCAACTAGACTCTCAACCCCTTCAGCAGAGGATGTCCCAGTCCACAAAAACAGCCGTCCTAGTGATTGGCGGTGCCGAAGACAAAATCTACGGTAGACAAATTCTGCATACCTTCTTTCAGCGCTCTGGCGGCGTAGACGCTCGGATTGCGATTATTCCTTCTGCCTCGCGAGAGCCAACCGTGATTGGCAGCCGCTATCACGATATTTTTAGCGAAATGGGCGCAAAGTCGATCGAGGTGATTGATATCCGCGAGCGCGAGCATGGCGAAAATCTCGAATGGCAAGCCTTTATCGAAGACTGCACCGGCATCTTTATGACAGGTGGCGATCAGCTGCGGCTCTGCGGACTATTGGCCGATACGCCGATTATGGAGCGGCTGCGGCTGCGGGCACAGGCAGGGGAAGTTACCTTGGCCGGAACCAGCGCTGGAGCAGCAGTGATGGGGCATCACATGATTGCGGGCGGCGGCAGCGGCGAATCGCCCAACCGAGCATTGGTCGATATGACGATTGGGCTAGGGATCATTCCAGAAGTGATTGTCGATCAGCATTTCCATAATCGCAACCGGATGGCGCGGCTGCTGAGTGCTGTGGCAGGCCATCTCGACAAAATCGGCATCGGGATTGACGAAGATACCTGCGCCATGTTTGAAGGCGACGGTAGCTTTGAGGTGATTGGCAAAGGCACAGTCACAATTGTCGATCCGGGCGAAACTGCCCAGACCAACTATCCAGACGTTGAGGCAACCGCGCCCTTGAGCATGCATAATCTCCGCCTGCATATCCTCAGCAACGGCAATCGCTATGACCTGGGCAAACGCCAGATTCTGCCCTCAGAATCTTAAAGCTAGCAATTAGCTGCCCAAACAGCTCACAAATAAGCTCATATATTCCTGAACAAATTCCTGACGAACTGTGGCTAGGTATGCCGCAAGCAGCGAGCAGTTTGTATATAGTCAAACTTAATACCGCAATCTGTCGGCTCTCTCTATGGCGAGATGAGCGGCTCGATCGTTTTGTAATTAACTAGTAATTAACCAGCAATTAACTGGTGATTAACTAGCAATTAACTGGCAGCAACTCAGAGCTGGGGGTGCAACTGCAAGTCCAGAATTCAAAATCGGGAGTCTAGAACCGGGCAGAGCCTGCTCGACCCCTTAATCTGCTCTAGGTAGACTGGAGGTGATTTGAGCATCAGGATCTGAAGTTTCTGAAGTTATCGATGAAATGTTCATAGTGGACGGTTTAAGTGGTTTTTAGAGATGAACACTAGACACACTAGACAATAGATTGAATACTGGCCACCCTATTGCCCGTTGCTCCACTGCTCGCTAACCTTAAACATGACGCTATGAAGATTCTTAAGACCCAAACGCTGCGTGGCCCCAACTATTGGAGCATCCGGTACCCCAAGCTGATTATTATTCGGCTGGATCTAGAGTCATCACCCGCGACCTCAGACCAGATTCCCGGACTCTATCAAGGGTTGAGCAACCTATTGCCCGGTTTGGCTGAGCACCGTTCATCTGGCGATGGGATAAGCTTCTTGCAGCAGGTCGAGTCTGGCGTAAATCTGGCGCAGGTAGTGCAGCATGTGGCCTTAGAGCTGCAAACGCTAGCCGGCATGTCAGTCAGCTTTGGGCGCAGCCGCGAAACCGTCGAACCCGGCATCTATCAAGTGGTGTTTGAATATGTAGACGAGCAGGCGGGACGCTACACAGCACGAGCCGCAGTTCGCCTCTGCCAGAGCTTGGTTGAAGCGGGCAGCTATCCGCCCAGCGAGCTAGAGCAAGACCTGAAAGATTTACAGGACTTGGGAGCGCAGGCATCGCTAGGCCCTAGCACCGAAAATATTGTCCGAGAAGCCGAGATTCGCGGCATTCCCTGGCTGCCGCTCAGCGCGCGTTCGCTGATTCAGCTGGGCTATGGGGTGCATCAAAAGCGCATCCAGGCGACGCTGACGGGCAATACGGGTATTCTCGGCGTGGAGCTAGCCTCCGACAAAGAGGGCACGAAGCGTATTCTGAGAGACGGCGGTATCCCGGTTCCCAGAGGCACGGTGATCCACTACCTCGACGAGCTAGAGCAGGCAATTGCCGATGTCGGCGGCTACCCAATTGTGATTAAGCCGCTCGACGGTAACCATGGGCGCGGCATCACCATCAATATCAAAACCTGGGAGCTGGCCGAGGAAGCCTATGATGCGGCCAAAGAAGTTTCAAAAGGCGTGATTATTGAGCGGTTTTACGAGGGGCGTGACCACCGGGTGCTGGTGGTGAATGGCAAGGTGGTAGCAGTGGCCGAGCGGGTTCCGGCTCACGTCATGGGAGACGGCAGCTCGACTATCTCGGAGCTGATCGACGAAACCAACCGCGATCCGCGTCGCGGCGACGGTCACGAAAATATTCTCACCCGCATTGAGCTAGACCGCACCTCCTGGGAATTGCTGGAGCGCCAAGACTTTGACCTAGACACAGTGCTGAAACCGGGCGAAATTTGCTATTTGAAAGCCACAGCCAACCTGAGTACGGGCGGCACGGCCATCGACCGCACCGACGAAATTCATCCCGAAAATGTCTGGATTGCTCAGCGGGCGGCCAAGACCATCGGCCTGGATATTGCGGGTATTGATATTGTCACGACCGATATTTCACAGCCACTGCGCGAGGTGGACGGTGTGATTGTGGAGGTCAATGCTGCTCCCGGCTTCCGGATGCATTTCTGCCCCAGCGACGGCATCCCGCGCAACGTCGCCGAACCCGTGCTGGATATGCTCTTCCCTAACGGTAGCAACGGGCGCGTCCCCATCCTGGCGCTGACGGGCACCAATGGCAAAACCACCACGACTCGCCTGCTAGCGCATATCTTTAAGCAGACAGGCCGCACGGTCGGATACACCACCACTGACGGCATCTATATTGGCGGCTACCTCGTTGAGAAGGGCGACACCACTGGCCCACAGAGCGCCCAGACGATTTTGCAAGATCCGACGGTTGAGGTGGCGGTGCTAGAAACAGCGCGGGGCGGGATTCTGCGCTCTGGCCTGGGCTTCAGCGAATGCGACCTGGGCATCGTGCTGAACGTGGCGGCAGATCACCTAGGGATTGGCGATATTGACACGGTTGAGGAGCTGGCTCACCTGAAGAGCGTCGTGGTCGAAACCGTGCAGCCCAACGGCTATGCAGTCCTTAACGCTGACGATCCGCTGGTGGTGGCCATGGCCGAGCGCGTCCGGGCGCAGATTGCCTATTTCTCAATGAATGCCGACAACGAGCTGGTGCGGTCGCACACTCAGCAGGGCGGACTGGCCGCCATCTACGAAAATGGCTACTTGTCGATTTTGAAAGGTGACTGGACGCTGCGGATCGATCAGGCGGTCAACGTGCCGCTGACGATGGGCGGACGCGCCCCATTTATGATTGCCAACGCGCTGGCTGCCAGCCTTGCCGCCTTTGCCCACGGCATCCGGATCGAAGATATTCGCACGGCGCTGCTCACCTTCCAGGCTTCAGTGGGACAAACGCCCGGTCGGATGAACCTATTCAATCTAGGGCAGTTTCACGCCATGCTCGACTATGCTCACAACCCGCACAGCTACGAGGCGATTGGCGGCTTTGTGCGGAACTGGCCGGGTGACAAGATTGGTGTAGTGGGTGGCCCTGGCGACCGTCGTGACGAGGATTTTGTGGTCTTGGGCAGGCTGGCGGCTCAGATGTTTGACCGTATTTTGATTAAAGAAGATGACGACAGCCGGGGTCGTCCAGCGGGCGATGCGGCGCGATTGATCGTAGAGGGCATCGAGTCGGCGCAAACGGGCACAGCCTACGAGGTAGTGCTGCATGAGAACACAGCGGTCAATCAGGCGCTAGATGGCGCTCCCGCAGGCAGTTTGGTGGTGATCTTCCCGGAGAGCGTCACTCGCACGCTGGGCTTAATCGAAGCCCGCAACCCGCTGCCTGATCTGGGTTTGCCGCCTAATGCTGCGCCTCAGAACAACGGCCAAAGCCAAACCTACAGCGAGGACACAGTGGCCACCGAGGCCTCTCAGGAATATGTGCAGTCGGGCGGCTAATCTAGATCTGTTTCATCGGATTTGCTGACCTCTTCTTTAAAGCCTCTCAGCGTCCTGCCCAGCGCGTTCCCCAGCTCTGGGATCTTTTTAGGACCAAAGATCAAGACGGCGGCAATGGCGATGATCCCAACTTCAGCCCAGCCTAGATGAAACATAAGACTCTCCTGCTTTTCCAGATTCTGCTTTAACTATAGTGAACGTCAGCCAGGGAGCGTCAGCTGCAAGCAAAGATTATCGGATGGCGGCCAGAGCGGCCAGAGCCGTTTTAGCCTGATCAAATCGCTGCGATAGCTCCGGCTCAGTCATTTGGGTCAGCCACTGCACAAATTCAGGGCTGCAATTTTGCACTGCCTCGGCCACCGAAATTTGCAGACCGTCATGCGGCAGCTTGGCAGGTGGCAGTCCAGTGAGTGCCGCCACTAATGAAACCCCTAGCCCGTAAAGATCAGACGCTTTGACAGCTCGCCGCCCAATCTGCTCTGGCGGCATATAGCCATCTGTGCCCACGACCGACATGGTAGTAAATTCAGCCGCCGCTTCGCTAGAGCGCGTGAGCCGCACAGAGCCAAAATCTACCAGGCAAATTTGCCTCTGAGTAGGAGCTTCTGGGCGACCTGCCAGCAGAATATTGCGGGGCTTGATGTCGCGGTGCAAGATGGTGGGCTGATGCTCGTGAATATAGATCAGCGTTTTTAGCAGGCTCTGGGCAATTTGCTTTGTCTCAGCCTGGTCAAATCGACGGCCTTGGTCAAGATAGGATTGCAGTGAGCTCCCTTCTAGATAGCTTTGAATCAGCACGAGCGCTTTGCCAGATTTAGGCAGCTCCATTTCAAAGTAGCCGAGATAGTGCGGCAAGCTGGGATCATCCAGCTTTTGCAGGGTTTTGACCTCGCGCTGAAACAGCGTCAGATCTGAGTTCAGCATTTCGTCATCAATGCAGAGAATTTTGAGAATCACCGGGGCTTGCGTCGTCAGGTCGCGAGCCAGCAGCGTCCAGCGTCCCGACTGTTTGCCCAACTGCTGCTCGACTTCATACCGATCGCCTAAGACTTGTCCTGGCATATAGCGTAGAGTCCTGATTCAAGTATTTCGCACTAGTATTTCGCACTATATAATCTCAGCCAATTCGCTCTCGCAACTGCGGTATGCTGAATAAACCGCACTCCATCGTAAGCTGCTCATCATAGCCACTATATCCCTGCTTTTCCTGAATCTTCAACTGCAATCACCTGCAATTCCTCTTGCCATCCCTCTACGCCATGCCGTCTTCCTCTGCCTCAATTCGCCAGCAGCAGCACCCGCTGATTCAGCAGGTCGCCAATTCAATTGAGTCCATCTGGCAGCAATATTTGGAGCTAACGCCCTATGATCTACCAGAAGACCTGGGCTATGTGGAAGGGCGGCTAGAGGGCGAAAAGCTGATCATTGAAAACCGCTGCTACCAGACCCCGCAGTTTCGCAAGCTGCACTTGGAGCTCGCTCGCGTCGGCAGCAGTCTTGACATTCTACACTGCGTCATGTTTCCGCGTCCTGACTATGCGCTGCCGATGTTTGGCACCGATCTGGTTAGCGGGCGTGGCCAAATTAGCATGGCGGTCACCGATCTCTCCCCAGTTCGTTCTGATCGCAGCCTGCCAGATGACTACGAGAGCCAGCTGTCGGCACTGCCAGATGCCGCATTCCAAGATGCCCGCAGCCGACCAGCCTGGGGCGATATCTTCTCAGATTTCTGCGTACTGGTGCGTCCGGCCAACCCCCGCGAAGAGTCGCAGTTTTTGGCGCAGGTCGAGACGTTTCTGACCATTCACTGTCAGCGGGCAGTTGCCGCTACCCCCACGCCTGACCAGCAGGCCGAGATTTTGGCTGGGCAGCGCCACTACTGCAACCAGCAGCAGCAAAACGACAAGACTCGTCGCGTTCTGGAAAAAGCCTTTGGCACTGAATGGGCAGATCGGTATATGACGACTGTGCTATTTGATTTGGCAGAGGCCGACCGTGCGGCCAGCTAGGACGTGAATCTTAACGTGAATTCTTGCAGCGAAATCTGCCTCCGAGCCTGTTTATCTGCCCAGCAGCACCCAGAGTCCACCTGCGGTTGCCAGCAAAAACAGCAGGCCGATTAGACCCGCTAGTGGACTATCGTTGAAGCCAGTTACCCAAACAGGCAGCCGACCGCTGGAGCTAGGCTGAGCTGCATCTAAGCTGCCGATTGCCCAAACCCAGCCGCTGTGCAGCCCCCAGGCTAAGCCTAAACTGCCCGCATCCCCCTGACGTGCCAGCACCAGCACCATCCCCATCAGCCAGAGTCCAGGGAGTTGCGGCAGCACAGTTCGGCCTTCCCAAAGCGCATGAGCCATCGCAAAAATCAGGCTAACCAGTGCCGCTGCGCCCCAGACTGACAGCCCTTGCTCTAGCTGATCCTGCATGAAGCCCCGAAAGATTAGCTCTTCTGTCCAGCCGACCCCAAGCGCTAAACCTAGAATTAGCAAACCTGCGGCTGGCTTCAGCGTCAGGCGATCGGCCAGCCGCAGCCAGCCAGCCCAGAGCTGTAGTCCGTACAGAGCAATCAGGCTAAAGCTGCCGACTAATAGCCCGATGACTCCCGTCATCCAGAATTTTGGCGTGAGGGCAGGCCAACTGCCGTCCACTATCCAGAGCGCTAGCGGAGCCAGCAGATAAAGCGTGGCTAGCAGCGGCAGCTTCTGAGCAGGCTGACTCGGCTGAAATGGTCGCCAGCCCAGCTTCAGCGCCATCGGTACGGCAAAGGGAAGCCAAAGCAGCAGCCAGAGGCTCCAAAAACCAGCGATTTTAAGCGCAGGTGAAATTAAGTCAGGCGAAACAATCAACTATTCGTCTTGCTCTTCTGCGTCGTCTTTGCCGTGAGTGAGCTGAATCAGATGAATATGCTTGTAGCCCAGCTTAATTTCAAATTCATCTCCGGGCTGCAAATTCATTTTTTCGGTGTACGTCGAGCCGATTACAATTTGGCCATTGCGATGTACGCTGACGCGATAAGTTGGCTCTCGGCCTCGGCCATCTTTTGCGCCTTCTACATTTAGCGAAGTGCCCTCAGCCTCCAGCACAGCCTCCAGGAAATCGGCGACGTTGATCCGAGCCTGATTGCTCTTGCTAACGGTGTAGTAACCGCAGCGCTTCGCTTTTTCTCTGCGGGGCAGGTGCGAAAGCTCTTTTATTTTTTGCAGGAGGGCTTTTCCCGTGAGCGGAGTAGTCGCAGTTTCGGCCATTGCTTCTCGATCTTTCTGGAAATGCTGAATCTTGAAATATTGAGTTGTAAAACTTGTCAGACAGGCTTGAATTGCCTGCGAGTTTCCTATAAGAATATAGCTTTAAACCTTTCAAGTTCGGTAAAGCTTTGAGCAATTATGCCAAGCCTTAAATAAAGCCCTTAAATGCAGCTAACTCTGAGCCTAAATATTGATTAAATATTGGCTGATTCTATATAGCTAAATCGCTCGATCTGTGCTTAAGCACGAACCTTGATGCGGCTAGAGAATTCCTAATTTTGCAGATCTCGCGGCTGCAAGGCTACCAGTCGCTAAACTAAGGTCGCTAAACTAAGAGATATTGCCCATTGCCTCGGCCTGATGCAACCTATGCAAGTTCTATTTCAAATTGTCCGACAGCAGGCGGACGCTGCCCCGCATCTGCAAACCTACGCGCTCAATGTTGAGCCGAGCCGCACAATTCTGGACTGTCTGAATCAGATCAAGTGGGAGCAAGACGGCACGCTGGGCTTCCGCAAAAATTGTCGAAACACGATCTGCGGCAGCTGTAGCGTCCGGATCAACGGACGTTCGGCTCTAGCCTGTAAAGAAAACGTCGGAGGCGAAGTCACTCGTCTGCAAGAGATCGCGGCGCACAGCCTGAGCGAGCCTGCGGCTGAGATTCCCACTATCACCGTCGCGCCAATGGGCAACATGCCCGTGATCAAAGATCTAATCGTCGATATGACTAGCTTTTGGGACAATCTGGAAGCGGTTGATCCGTTTGTTAGCACCAGCGCTCGTCAGGTGCCAGAGCGCGAATTTTTGCAGAGTCCCCCCGAGCGCGAGCGGCTAAATCAGGTGGGCAACTGCATCCTCTGCGGTGCCTGCTACTCCGAATGCAACGCCCGCGAAACTGACCCCAGCTTTGTGGGCCCGCACGCGCTGGCCAAAGCCTATCGCACGGTCGCAGACTCGCGAGATCACCAGACCGAGCAGCGGTTAGAGCGCTACAGCCAGGGTACAGCCGGAGTCTGGGGCTGCACGCGCTGTTACTACTGCAACAGCGTCTGCCCAATGGAAGTTGCACCAATGGAGCAGATTAGCAAAATTAAGCAGGCGATTTTAGAGCGGCAGTCTGAACAGCAGCCCGCCCAGGTCAGCCGTCCGGTGCGGCATCGCAAGGTATTGATTGACCTGGTGAAGCAGGGCGGCTGGATCGACGAGCGGCAGTTTGGCATTAGGGTGGTCGGCAACTCGTTTCGTGACTGGAAAGGACTGGCCAGCCTCGGTTCGCTCGGTATTCGGATGGTGCAGAAAGGCAAGTTTCCAACCCGCTTTGAGCCGTCGGAGGGCGCGCGGCAGGTGCGGAGCTTGATTGATGCGGTTCGTAAAGCAGAAGTTTAGGTACAGATTTTGTATGAGCTTTAATTTCAAGGCAGCGCTGCTGGCCTTTGGGTTTGCTGGCCTGAATTGGGCTGGGATGGCTGAAGTCACTACGGCTCAGCAGCAGCCGACTCCGATCGACTGCGATCTGCTGGTGGCGGGGGGTGGCTTAGCCGGATCGGCTGCCGCCTATGAAAGCCTCTTGGCCGGACGCACGGTTTGCCTGACCGAAATTACCGACTGGGTGGGCGGCCAGATTTCAGCGCAGGGCACTTCCGCACTGGACGAACGCCCGACGCAGCGAGAGCTAAATTTCTTTCCCAGAGGCTATCAGGAGTTTGCCAAGCGGATTCACGAGGCTTACAAGCAGCCCGATCCGGGCAACTGCTGGGTGAGCCCGTTTTGCTTTTTGCCCAGCGACGGCCATGCCATTTTGATTGACATGCTGAAGGATGCTGAAAAGCGGGGTCAGGGCAAGCTGCACTGGTTCCCTAACACGGTCGTCAAAAATCTTCAGCTCAGCGGTGCTCAGATTGCTAGCGCTACAGCGATCCAGCATCAGCCTGCACCTGGAGCCGCGCCCTTAAATACCTATCCGCTTTCGCAGACGATCGAAGACAGCTATCGGTTTGAAGACAGCCCGCAATTTACCAAAACAGTTGTGCAGTTCCAGCCCAAAACCCAGCATTGGTATGTCGTAGATGCTACTGAAACGGGCGAGCTGGTAGCTCTGGCCGACGTGCCTTATCGCGTCGGCATCGATCCGCTCACCTATTACGATCCCTCTTCGGCCAGCGCCACAGGCGATCCGTACTGCACGCAGGGCTACACCTACACCTTTGCAATGGAGGCCACCGCCGAACCACAGCCGCAGCTCAAGCCAGAATTTTACGAGCAGTATGCGCCCTACTACAGTTTTGAGAAGACCAACCTGGCCAGCTTCGACATTCTGTTTACCTATCGCCGCATCTGGAGTCCGGAGCCGCGACCGGAGCAGCAAATTTTCGGCGTGTCGGTGCCGTATCCCGGCGACATTTCGATGCAGAACTGGACTTGGGGCAACGACTACCGCCCCGGCACGGCCTCAGATAATTTGATTTTGACCCACGACCAGCTTCAGCAGACTGGACAGCTTGACCCGAACGGCTGGATGGGCGGCCTGCGAGTTGAGAGCCTGCGTCGCGCTGAAGAATCAGCCTTAGGCTTTTATTACTGGCTAGTCGCCGGCACCACCGACTCGCAGCTTGGCGAAGGTATCAAACAGCCGCAGCTCAACAATCGCTTCCTGACTGGGTTTGACTCGCCCATGGGCACGATGCACGGTCTGTCAAAATATCCCTACATGCGCGAGGTGCGGCGCATCGTCGGTCGTCCCAGTCCGGGCTATGCTGACGGCTTTTCAATTGGCGAAACGGATGTCAGCCGCAGTGACTATACCGACGAGCATTACCAGAGCCTTACCCCAGAGCAGTACCGCAATTTGGGCATCTCGCTCAGCGGCTTAGAGGCGATTGCCCGGATTCGCAGCGACGAAACGCCTAGCCCCGTCCGGCTCCGCACCCGTTCTCGCATCTATCCCGACTCGGTGGGCATCGGCCACTACAGCATCGACTTCCATCCCTGCATGGCGCTCAGTCCACCAGAAGCACCGGGCAACTATGAGTATCCCGGCGTGCGGCAGGGGCAAGGGCAAGCCTACCCGTTCCAGATTCCGCTGCGGGCCATGATTCCACAGCGCCTCGATAACTTTTTGATTGCAGGCAAAAGCATCGCCACCAGCTATATTGCTGCTGCTGCCTATCGCGTCCATTCGTTTGAGTGGTCAGCCGGAGCCGCAGCGGGCGTGCTAGTCGATTTCGCGCTCGACAACGACATTGCGCCCTATGCGCTAGTAGATGACCTGCCGCGCCGCGAACCAGAGCTAGAGGCTCTACAGCGCCGACTGTTGGCCACTCAAAACCCAACCGCCTTTCCAGGAACCACTATTTTTAATCTGGACTGGCAGGACTGGCAGTAGCGGTTTCATTTAGCAGCTCCTCCATCAGGGGCTTTCGCAGGCTGTCCGGCAGAGACTCCATCAGCGTATCGATGATTGTTGGCTCTTCTAGAGAGGCTCCAGACATATTGGAGCTGGGTAGCGAGTACGATGAAGCTGCTTCGGCGGGCTGCTTGCGAAGAGATTCAAAAAAACCTTTGACCTGATCGAGTGCGCCAATCATCGCGGGCTTGACTGGCGCAGGCTTAACCGCTTCTGGGGTGAGATCCGTCAGCGGAACCGGGCTGATCGCATCAGGATTCAATGGAGTAGGCAGGAACTGCTTAGGTGACGGCGCAGCAGGTGGAAGATCGTCAGATTCGTTAGGCTCCGGTAGCTCTTCCGGTAGATCTGCTGACGGGGTGGGTGCTTCAAGGTCAGGCAGTAAATCTGGCGCTGGCGCTGCTGGCGCTGCTGAATCAATTGGAGCAGGCTCAATCACCTCTGGCGGCATATCTTCGGGCGCTAGTTCCTCAGTTAGATCTGGCTCCAAAATAGCTTCTGGCTCCGGCTCAGTAATCTCCGGCTCAGTAATTTCTGGCTCAGTAATTTCTGGTTCAGCTTCGATAATGTCTGGCTCGATGACTTCTGGTTCAGTGACTTCTGGTTCAGCTTTGATCATTTCTGGCTCAGCTACTTCTGGCTCAGGCGCGATAACTGGCGGCAAATAGTTCGGATCAACGATTTTGCGAGCGTCCTCTGCGGTCAATTCGCCGCGCGTCAATCGCGCTAGCGTATCACTGCCGCCCGGCTCATAGGTGACCAGCTGAACCGCGTTGTTGAAGGCGTTGGGCAAGGGGTCGCCCTTTTCGTCGAGCAGTTCAAGCTGCACCCAGTTGGTTCCGGGCTTGAAGCCTTTTAGGTAAATTGGCTCCCAGCGATCAAACGTAAAGCTCTCGCCATTGATCGTGCAGCGCACCTGCCAGTCAGGAATATCGTCTTTGTCATCCTCGCGGGCGACTAGATGCAGCGGTGCGTTGGTCAGCAGAAAGTCCAGCAGCACGGGTTCCGCACCATAAACGCCCTGCGGATAGTTGTAGGTGAGCAGCGGCTGGCTGGCATCGGGATTGTTTTCGGGCGTTTTGGCAAATATGTGAAACGTCGTTTGGACAAAGGCTCCGTCGTTTTTGAAGCTTTCGTGCCAGGGACGCACAGCAAAAGCGCGGAGGGTGTGAGTTCCAGGTGCCAGATTTTCTAAAGTGAGCGTCTGGTTCGCATCGTAAATCTGGGCATAAGGCTGGCTGTCGAGCAGCACCTGAAGGTAAAGCCCCAAACCCAGATCTTCATCTTTATATAGGTCAAGATCTTTAACTTGCAGCTTCACGTCCACCTGTGTCTTTTCAACCACCTGCCCAGATTTGGGGCTGAGAATTGACACCTGCGGCTGATTAGCTTCCAAAGACTGCTTCAGCGCTTGAATGGTGAAAGGCGGCGAGACTTCACTCAGCCTGCTGCGCTGAGGCGCGAAGGCCATCACGCCGGAGCCTTCACCTGAGCGACTGCATCCGGCGCTCCCCAACATAAAGCTTGCCGCCATCAAAACCGCCAGAGCGCTAGCAGGCAGGCGTTTCCAGAGCTGCTTTAGTGCCTGCCTGACCTGCTTTAAGGATTGCCACCTGTTCATGCCCAACACAATCTCCACTCCTCAGGGTTTGGCTTTTAGTGTATCTGGTTATCTTCGCCCAAAGGCACTATATCATTACCAGAATCATCACCAGATCGTAACGCTGCTGGGAGCAGGTAAAGCTTTGATGGTGGTCGTCAAAAATCTAAATCTGCTGAGTTCTGACAGAGTTGGGCGCTGAGCCAATTACCTGCTCAGCCAATTACCTGCTCAATAATATCGGTAGCCAAGCTGCCCCCACCGGCTCGCTGAATCGCACTTTGTAGCTTAGCGGCATTCTGGCGGTAGGACTCTTGTGTCAATACCTTTTGAATCGCACTTCGCAGTCGGGAAACCCGCAAGCGAGCCAATGGCACAACCTCACCTGCACCTGTCCAGCACAGACGTGCAGCAACTCCAGGCTGATCGTTGGTGATTGTTACTCTGGCGATTTCCCAGCGCAACCACGAGGCCGTAAGTTGCTAAAGCGCAGCAGACGGTCACGAAGGGCATTTCCAAAAACTCGGCTACCGTACCGCCACCTGGCACCACCTGATCGACCAGCAGCAGATCAACTTGAGCAGCTCTCAGCGCCTCTGGTAATTCCCTTGTCATCATTTGTTGCTCTCCAGAATCTCGGCCAGTCTAGGGCTAGTTTTTTCGGCCTTTTACAACCTGGAGAAATTTGAGAGATTTATTCAGATCTGCTTTGGCTCTAAATCTATAGTTTGAATCAATAATTTCGATTTGTAACTATTTATCAATGCCTGCTCCAATCTCTGCTGATGGAATCGGGCGAAAGGCTGATGGATCAAGCCTTCGGGATTTTAATTATTGTTAACTGCTGTTCAAACTGTTCTCGCATCAGCCCTATAATGCTTGCAATACCTACCAAGCTAATTGACTGTGCTGGTTCAGCCTAAACGCTGGGCTAGACGGTGATTCTGGTGAGTTCCTGCCAGCGAGATTGGGCCAAAGTCTAGATCGTTCGGACGCTCCCATCTGTCTGATGCCGCCTCGTTGTTTCACGTCGTCTGTGTGCTGCAAAGTTCCACAGATTGCTGATGCCGCTGGCCGGGAATGATTCAAATCCGCTTGGACAGGCAGTTTCGTTTCCATTGTCTAGAGAGAGGAGAGTCTCGAATGACAACTACGCCACGGGAGCGAGAGCAGAAGGTAAAAGTGATCGTCGATAAAGATCCCGTTCCTACTTCCTTTGAGAAGTGGGGCCAGCCCGGTCACTTTGACCGGACTCTGGCAAAAGGGCCCAAAACGACGGCTTGGATCTGGAACCTTCATGCCGACGCTCACGATTTCGATAGTCATACCAGCGATCTAGAAGATATATCCCGTAAGATCTTCAGCGCTCACTTTGGTCACTTAGCCGTGGTTTTTGTCTGGCTAAGCGGCATGTATTTTCACGGTGCCAAGTTCTCGAACTACGAGGGCTGGCTAGCAGATCCTACGCATATCAAGCCCAGCGCCCAGGTGGTTTGGCCGATTGTCGGTCAAGAAATTTTGAATGGCGATGTGGGTGGCGGCTTCCACGGTATCCAGATCACCTCTGGATTTTTCCAGCTCTGGAGAGCCTCCGGCATCACCAACGAATATCAGCTCTACTGCACGGCGATTGGTGGCTTGGTCATGGCAGCTCTGATGCTGTTTGCAGGCTGGTTCCACTACCACAAGCGCGCTCCCAAACTGGAATGGTTCCAGAACGTGGAGTCGATGATGAACCACCACCTGGCAGGTCTGCTGGGCTTGGGTTCTCTAGGCTGGGCTGGGCACCAGATCCATGTCTCGCTGCCAATCAACAAGATGCTGGACGCAGGCGTAGCGGTGAAAGATATTCCGCTGCCGCATGAGTTCATTCTCAACAAAGAGCTGATGGCTGACCTCTATCCCAGCTTTGCCAAGGGACTTGTGCCCTTCTTCACGCTCAACTGGGGTGAGTATGCCGACTTCTTAACGTTTAAAGGCGGGCTTAACCCGGTGACGGGCGGACTCTGGCTCTCGGACACAGCGCATCACCACCTGGCGATTGCGGTGCTGTTCATCATTGCTGGACATATGTACCGCACCAACTGGGGCATCGGCCACAGCATGAAGGAAATCCTGGAAGCCCACAAAGGCCCCTTCACCGGAGAAGGCCACAAGGGACTCTACGAAATCCTCACCACCTCTTGGCACGCGCAGCTGTCCATTAACTTGGCCCTGCTCGGTTCGCTAACGATCATCGTGGCGCAGCATATGTATGCCATGCCGCCCTATCCCTATCTGGCGACAGATTACCCGACCCAGATTTCGCTGTTCACGCACCACATGTGGATTGGCGGCTTCCTGATTGTCGGGGCGGGGGCGCACGGCGCGATTTTCATGGTGCGGGATTATGACCCGGCCAAGAACGTCAACAACTTGCTCGACCGCATGATCCGTCACCGCGACGCGATCATCTCGCACCTCAACTGGGTTTGTATTTTCCTCGGCTTCCATAGCTTTGGTCTGTACATCCACAACGACACAATGCAGGCTTTGGGTCGCCCCCAGGATATGTTCTCGGATACGGCGATTAAGCTCCAGCCTGTGTTCGCGCAGTGGGTGCAAAACCTGCATACCCTGGCTCCTGGAGCCACCGCACCCAACGCCATGGGGCCTGCCAGCTATATCTTTGGCGGCGATGTCGTGGCGGTGGGCGGTAAAGTCGCCATGATGCCGATGACGCTGGGCACGGCAGATTTCATGGTGCATCACATCCACGCCTTCACAATCCATGTGACGGTTCTCATTCTGCTCAAGGGTGTGCTGTTTGCTCGCAGCTCGCGTCTGATCCCAGACAAGGCGAACTTGGGCTTCCGCTTCCCTTGCGACGGGCCCGGTCGGGGCGGCACCTGCCAGGTTTCTGGTTGGGATCACGTCTTCCTGGGTCTGTTCTGGATGTACAACTCGCTCTCGATTGTGATTTTCCACTTTAGCTGGAAGATGCAGTCGGACATCTGGGGCACGGTCAACGCAGACGGCTCGATCTCGCATATTACCGGCGGCAACTTTGCGGCGAGTGCGACGACGATTAACGGCTGGCTGCGCGACTTCCTCTGGGCGCAGGCGGCGCAGGTGATTGGCTCTTACGGTTCGGCACTATCGGCTTACGGCCTGCTGTTCTTGGGCGCTCACTTTGTCTGGGCCTTCAGCCTGATGTTCCTGTTTAGCGGTCGCGGCTACTGGCAGGAATTGATCGAGTCGATCGTTTGGGCGCACAACAAGCTGAACGTGGCTCCGGCCATCCAGCCTCGCGCGCTGAGCATCATTCAAGGACGTGCGGTGGGCGTGGCTCACTACCTGCTGGGTGGCATTGTGACTACCTGGGCGTTCTTCCTGGCTCGCATCATCGCAGTAAGCGGCTAGCTGTCCAACCTCTCTAGACGGGTGGTGGGTTGAAAGCCCTCGGTGAAAACCGCAGGCCAAAGCCCACCTTTCCCAGATAGAGCTATAAAAAACTGCTAGTCAATTGAGAACCTTCAATTAGGACTTATGGCAACTAAATTTCCCAAATTTAGCCAAGGTCTGGCGCAAGATCCAACCACAAGACGGATCTGGTACGGCATTGCCACAGCCCACGACTTTGAAAGCCACGATGGCATGACCGAAGAGAATCTTTACCAAAAGATTTTTGCTTCGCACTTTGGCCATCTGGCAATCATCTTCCTCTGGACATCCGGCAACCTGTTCCACGTCGCTTGGCAAGGCAACTTTGAACAGTGGATTAAAGACCCGCTCAACACCCGCCCAATCGCACATGCAATTTGGGATCCTCACTTCGGCCAAGCTGCGGTGGATGCCTTCACGCGCGCAGGCGCTTCTTACCCGGTCAATATTACCTATTCGGGTATCTACCATTGGTGGTACACGATTGGGATGCGCCACAACAGCGACCTCTACCAGGGTTCGATCTTTTTGATGATCCTGGCGGCAGTGATGTTGTTTGCAGGCTGGTTGCACCTTCAGCCCAAGTTCCGTCCGAGCCTATCTTGGTTCAAGAACGCTGAATCGCGCCTTAACCACCATTTGGCCGGTCTGTTTGGTGTTAGCTCTCTGGCTTGGGCGGGACACCTGATCCATGTTGCTATCCCTGAATCTCGCGGACAGCATGTGGGTTGGGATAACTTCCTCTCGGTCAAACCTCACCCGGCAGGTCTGGCTCCGTTCTTTACGGGCAACTGGGGCGTTTA
This sequence comes from Pegethrix bostrychoides GSE-TBD4-15B, assembly GCA_019359155.1. Taxonomy (GTDB): domain Bacteria; phylum Cyanobacteriota; class Cyanobacteriia; order Elainellales; family Elainellaceae; genus Elainella; species Elainella bostrychoides. The sequence continues at coordinate 66,121 of JAHHHV010000074.1, read as the reverse complement.
CGCCGACAATCCTGACACCGCAGGCCATATCTTCAACTCGGCGCAGGGTTCTGGCACAGCCATCCTCACCTTCTTGGGCGGCTTCCACCCGCAGACCGAGTCCCTGTGGCTCACCGACATGGCACATCACCATCTGGCGATTGCCGTGATCTTCATCATCGCGGGTCACATGTACCGCACCAACTTCGGCATCGGGCACAACATCAAAGACATGCTCGACTCGAAGAAGGGTCTAATTGGCGGCAAGAGTGAAGGGCAGTTCAACCTGCCGCACCAGGGTCTCTATGACACCCTGAACAACTCGCTGCACTTCCAGCTAGCTCTGGCTTTGGCCGCGCTGGGCGTGATCACCTCGCTGGTAGCGCAGCATATGTACTCGCTGCCGCCCTACGCCTTCATGGCGCGCGACTACACGACTCAGGCCGCACTCTATACGCACCACCAGTACATTGCTGGCTTCATCATGGTGGGAGCCTTCGCGCATGGCGCCATTTTCTTGGTTCGGGACTATGATCCGGCTCAGAACAAAGGCAACGTGCTCGACCGAGTGCTGCAACATAAAGAGGCGATCATCTCGCACCTGAGCTGGGTGTCGCTGTTCCTGGGCTTCCACACCCTGGGAATCTATGTCCACAACGACGTGATGCAGGCTTTCGGTACGCCCGAAAAGCAGATTCTGGTTGAGCCAGTGTTTGCTCAGTTCATTCAGGCATCGCACGGTAAGCTGCTCTACGGCTTTGACACGCTGCTCTCCAACCCAGACAGCATTGCCTCCACGGCTTGGCCAAACCACGGCAACGTCTGGCTGCCCAACTGGCTGGCGGCCATCAACAGCGGCAACAACTCGCTGTTCTTGACCATTGGCCCTGGCGACTTCCTGGTACACCACGCGATTGCGCTAGGTCTGCATACCACGACGCTGATTCTTGTCAAGGGCGCGCTGGACGCTCGCGGCTCGAAGCTGATGCCCGACAAGAAAGACTTCGGTTATGCCTTCCCTTGTGATGGCCCTGGCCGGGGCGGCACCTGCGACATCTCCGCCTGGGACTCCTTCTATCTCGCCATGTTCTGGATGCTCAACACGATTGGTTGGGTCACCTTCTACTGGCACTGGAAGCACCTAGCGGTCTGGCAGGGCAACGTGGCTCAGTTCAACGAGTCTTCGACCTATCTGATGGGTTGGCTGCGAGACTATCTCTGGCTCAACTCCGCTCAGCTGATCAACGGCTACAACCCCTACGGCATGAACGCGCTGTCCGTCTGGGCCTGGATGTTCCTATTCGGCCACCTAGTTTGGGCAACGGGCTTCATGTTCTTGATCTCCTGGAGAGGCTACTGGCAGGAGCTAATCGAAACGCTGGTTTGGGCGCATGAGCGCACGCCGCTGGCGAACTTGGTTCGCTGGAAGGATAAACCAGTGGCCATGTCGATTATTCAGGGTCGCGTAGTGGGGCTGGCGCACTTCACAGTGGGCTATATCTTGACCTACGCCGCCTTCTTGATTGCCTCAACGGCGAGTCGATACGGTTAATTGGGTTAGGAAATTAACTCTGCTCCCTCTGCCTTCGGGCAGGGGGATTTTTATTTAGATTTTCTAGTGAGATTAGAAAAAATGTTTGCTGAGGCTCACTCTGCTCAGCGTTTTGAACTAATATTTTTCTACAGTCCAAATAAAATCACTCCTGCTAACTGTGATAGATATGAAATACCTGCACCCGATTCAAATGCTGATGCTCGGACTAATGGCAACGCTAGCGACAAGCTGCGACAGTCTGACCAATCTGCTGTCCGATGGCTCTACACCCACCGATCAAGCGCCCGCTGATCCGGCTGCTCCAGGTGCTGCCACCTCAGCCCCGCGTCAGAACGCCAGCTGCACGACGGCCAACTACTTTGCCAAAGTGGTTTGGCAGGGAGACCAACCGACAATGACTTTTGGCCGCAAACCTGACCAGACGACGCTCAACAACGCGCCTGCGGTTTTAGCCTCCAATTCAGATGGCAGCATTACCTACCGGGCAGACGGCGAGGCGGCAACCTATGTGCGGCTCTACCCCAACAACAGCTGCTTTGTGCAGGTCGTCCAGGCTGAAAATCAGGTTGTGCTCGAAGAAACCGGCACGGTCGGCAGCTAGGTCGCAGCTAGATGCTCCCCCTAACAGAACGGTTTCGCGGCTGCTTGCTGGGTCTGGCCGCCGGAGACGCAGTCGGCACCGCGGTTGAATTCAAGCCGCGCGGTTCTTTTCTGCCCCTGTGTGACATGGTGGGCGGTGGGCCGTTTCAGCTCCAGCCCGGTCAGTGGACAGACGATACCTCAATGGCGCTCTGCTTGGCAACGAGTCTGGTTGAGCAGCAAGGCTTTGATGCAGCTGATCAAATGCAGCGCTACTGTCGCTGGTGGGAGCAGGGCTACCTCAGCAGCACAGGCGAATGCTTCGATATTGGCGGCACTGTCAGTCAGGCATTGCGGCAGTATAAGCGCTCTGGCAATCCGTTCAGCGGCTCCTCAGATCCACAGTCAGCAGGGAATGGCTGCCTGATGCGGCTCGCGCCAGTGCCAATGTTTTACTGCGCCGATCGAGACAAGCTGCTGCATTTTTGCGGGGAGAGTTCGCGGACGACGCATGGCGCGGCTGAATGTATTGATGCAAGTCGGCTGTTTGGCGAGCTGCTGCGGCTGGCGCTGGCGGGTGCGGACAAGCCTGAAATCCTACGGGGTGATCTAGATATTGCAGAATCTGCTGCGATTCAGGCGATTGCCAGCGGCGAGTATCAGCAGAAAAGCCGCGACGAAGTCCGAGGCACAGGCTATGTGGTGGCTAGTCTAGAAGCCGCCCTCTGGTGCTTCTGGACAACTAGCAGCTTTAAGGATGCAATTTTGACGGCGGCCAACCTGGGCGATGATGCCGACACGACTGCTGCCATTGCCGGACAGATTGCGGGCGCTCACTACGGCGAGTCGAGCATTCCGGCGACCTGGCTAGAGCAATTGTCTATGAGAGCAGAAATTATGCAGCTTGCGGATGCGCTAAATCAGCAGGCTACGTCAACTTAGCTAGGTCAACCTAATTAAACCTAATTAAATAGGTCAACTAATTAAAAAAGCGGGCAGCTTGCCCGCTCAACGTAAAGCTTGAGAGTGATTTCAGCGTTACTTCACAAGCTCTGGCACTGCGCCTAGACCCGCGCCCATTTCTTCTGGGGTAATTTTGCCGTCTTTGTTAGAGTCAAGCGCATCAAATACCGCATCTGTGCCCATCCACTCTTCACGGGTGATGAAGCCATCGCCGTCCAGATCGTAAGCATGGAACACGTTTTCGGCAAGCGGGCTGACAAGAGCACTCTCATCTAAGTGAGCTAAGCGAGTAGCCAACAGCGTTTCTAATGTTTCTAGCGCTTTGGTGAAGCCTTTGATCCCTTCGTCTAGCTTCTCGGAAGCCATCCGGTCAGCGGTATGCATCTGGTCAAAGGTGGCTTTGTCCATTGCGATCTGGTCGATGGTCATCGTCGCGGCTTTTTCGGGGTCAAGCTTGCGAACTAGCTCGCCCGTGGTCGCTTGCAGCTCGCCCAGCAGGCCCGGAGAGATCGTCAGCAGATCGCAGCCCGCTAGCTCGACAATTTCGCCAATGTTGCGGAAGCTCGCGCCCATGACTTCGGTCTTGTGGCCGTACTTTTTGTAGTAGTTGTAGATGCTGGTCACGGAAACCACGCCCGGATCTTCGGTGGGGGCATAGTCTTTGCCAGTGTCTTTTTTGTACCAGTCCAAGATGCGACCCACGAACGGCGAAATCAGCGTCGCGCCTGCCTCAGCGCAGGCAATCGCCTGGTGGATCCCAAACAGCAGCGTCAGGTTGCAGTGGATGCCTTCCTTTTCCAGCACTTCGGCGGCCTTAATGCCTTCCCAGGTTGAGGCAATTTTAATCAGCACCCGCTCACGGCTAATTCCGGCGGCTTCGTACTCTGAAATCAAATAGCGGCCTTTTTCGATGGTGGCCTCGGTGTCGTAGGAGAGGCGAGCATCGACCTCGGTGGAGACGCGCTTGGGGACGATTTCCAAAATCTTGAGGCCAAAGGCCACTGCAAGGCGATCAAAGGCTAAGGTCGCTATCTCTTTGTCGGAAGCGCCCGAACCCGCATCCTGCTTCGCTTTCTTCAGCGTTTCATCGACAATTTCCTGATATTCCGGCATTTGGGCAGCGGCGGTAATCAGTGAGGGATTAGTGGTGGCATCCCGAGGCGTAAATTTTTGAATCGCCTGGATGTCTCCGGTATCTGCCACGACTACCGTCATCTCTCGAAGCTGCTCTAGCAAATTCTTTTCAGCCATCGGTTTATCCTTCGGTTGTTTGTTTAGAAGACTTGTGCCAACTCAGGCTGTTGACCAGCCTACCAGACCGTTCTGGTTTCGAGGGGTAGCCTACCCCACTTACCCGCCGCCATTGTTCTGTCACTGCCTGTTCTGTCACTGCCTGTTCTGTCACTGCCTCGCTATAGTGACATCCTAGCGCTGGATTTCAGCCGACTCTTGTTTCTACGGAAAGATTTCGAGATTCTAGAGTCGCTCTGGCTTGACATCTCTGGCTGAACCTTCTCACAATTCAAAGCAAGCTTTACTGATTCGCCATGCCGCCTAACCAGTCCTTCTATCCACCCAAGCTCACCCCCAATTTTGTCAAGCTGCTGCAATCTGTTTCGCCCTGGCTGCTGCGGCAGCGCGCTGGACTAGAGCTGGTGATTAGCACTGAACCCAAAGTCCAGCTATCTACACTGCAAAACTCGCCCTGCCTGCTGCTCTGCAACCACCCGACGTTTAACGATCCGCTGGTGATGTTTGGCTTCTCTGGGCGGGTGGGTCGCCCGTTTTACTACATGGCGGCGCATGAGCGGTTTGGCAGACTAGAAGGCTGGCTGTTGCAGCGGATTGGCGGCTATTCAATTCGGCGTGGGCAGGCAGATCGAGACAGCGTGGCACAGACCTTGAAGCTATTGGCGCAGCCCGACTGTCGGCTGGTGATTTTTCCAGAGGGCGGCTGCTCGTTTCAAAACGATACGGTGATGCCATTTCGGCCGGGCGCAGTGCAGATGGCGCTTCAGGCGATAGCGAAGCAGGCTAAAAAAGGCGAGGCGCGCGATTTTTGGGTCGTGCCCATCAGCCTTAAATATCGCTACAGCGGCTCGATGCAGCCGATTATTCAGCGCAGTCTACAACGGCTGGAGCAACGGCTAGGAATCTCTGAACTTGGCGCGTCTGGCGGATCTGGATCTGGTGCATCTGGCGATCTCTACAGCCGCCTGCGCGTCGTCTCGGCGGCGGTGATGCGCCGGTTTGAGCAAGAGTATGGGCTGGCGCTGACGGCTGATGCAAAGCTTGAACTTGAAGATATCGACTGGAACCAACGGATTGCCGCCATCAAGGCCGAAATATTGGCGCAGTGCGAGCAGCGGCTGAGCCTCACCCCCGCGCCTCACGAACCTAACCGCGAGCGCGTCTACCGGATTCAGCAAGCCCTTGAGCGGCGCTACGACCTGAACGAAGACGGCTCTAATCAAATTCTGGTCAACGGCGCGGATGAGTGGGAGCTGATGCGTCAGTCGCTGGCTCGCGTCCTCAACTTTGACGCGCTCTATGTCGGCTATGTTGCAGAGCATCCCACCCCGGAGCGGTTTTTGGATACGCTGACTCGACTCGAACGCTCGGTGTTCAACATCGATCAGCCACCGCCCAAAGGTCAGCAGCAGGCATTTTTGCGCGTGGGTCGTCCGCTAAACCTGCAAGACTATTTACCCGACTACGAGCGCGATCGGCAGGGCACGGTTCGCCAACTCACCCAGCAGCTTCAGCAGACCGTTCAGACCAACCTCAACCTGCTCAGTCAGGCTACCGCAAGAGATATTTCATGGTGATGTTGATTTCTGGTGACTCTGGCGCAAACTCGAAGGCGGATTTTTGAAACGAGGGAATGCCTTTCCAGATGCGCGGGTTGCCAGAAAAGCCAATGCCTTCTTTGGGGATGCCAAGCGTGTTACAGGTGAGCTTGCCATCCATATCTTCGTCGTGATGCACCGCCGCCGCATACCAGCCGTAGGGCAAATTGTCGAAGCTGAGCTGACAGGGCAGGCTGTCAATCGCAAAGCAGCCGGAGCGCACTGCTGCATCCGGATCGTTGGGATAGCCATCTGGACCGGCAAACAGGGCGACGCAAATCAGACCTTTGCGGTTGCGGAGTTCGCTTAGCTCAATCGTTAACGTGGCGCATGCGGCGCTAAGGGTTGAACCATTGAGCGTTGAAGCAGAATTAGATCCAGAAGACTGCACGGCGAAAACTCCCCAAATATGCCCTAGCCAATATGACAGTTATAGCGTAACTGGCCAATCTCTTTAGAAACTTTAGGATAAATCTAGACTTCAGCCTAAACTTCAACCGGGGATTTCGGGGATTGCTCGGTTGCCAGCTCGTAGTCTTGCACCAAGGAACTCTCGCCCGTAATCAATCTTGCGCCCCGGTTGCGGGTGAAGTAGTTCCACATCCACTGAATGGTCACAATCAGCTTGTTGTCAAACTCAATTAAATAGTAGATGTGAGCAAAGATCCATAGGAACCAGGCTGGAGGCCCAGAGAGCTTGAACGAGCGCATATTCACTACAGCTTCGTTCTGGCCAATCACCGCTAGACTGCCCGCGTCATCATAGACAAACTTCGCCTGCGCTGCCGCCCCTGCCAGCCGCTGCTTAATGAGCTTGGCGACAAACTTACCCTCCTGCACCGCCACTGGCGCAACGCCCGGTAACGGTCTATCGCCCTGGTGCATATAGTTTGCCAAATCGCCCACCACAAAAATATTTGGGTATCCTGGAACGCTCAAGTCTGGCTCCACCATCACCCGCCCGACGCGATCCAGCGTTGCGCCCGCCTGCTGCTCCAGCACCTTGCCCATCGTCGATGCCTTCACGCCCGCCGCCCAGAGAATCGTCCGGGCAGGCACTTCGTGGACTTCGTCGCCCTGCTTGATCGTCACCACATGGTCAGCAATGTTGGACACCAGCGATTTCGTCTGCACCGTCACGCCCAGCCGCGCTAGCGCCTGAGCCGCTTTCTCAGAGAGTTCGGGCGGATAGGGCGGCAGAACGCGATCGAGTCCTTCCACCAGCAGAATTTTCGCCTCCGTGGTGTCGATGGTGCGGAAATCGTCCTTGAGCGTGTTGAAGGCCAATTCGGCAATTGCGCCCGCTAGCTCCACGCCCGTTGGGCCACCACCCACAATCACAAACGTCAGCCAAGCCTTGCGCTGTTCGGGATCTGGCTCTTTTTCAGCCGCTTCAAACGCCACAAAAATTCGGCGGCGGATCTCTAGCGCATCTTCAATCGTTTTGAGTCCCGGCGCATCCGGCTTCCACTGGTCGTTGCCAAAATAGTGGTGGCTCACGCCCGTCGCCACAATCAGGCTGTCATAGTCAATCTTTTGGTCGCGTTCGCGCAGCGTGATTTGGTTCGCCTCTGGGTCGATACCCGTCACCTCGTCCATCAGCACCTGCACGTTGCGAGACTTGCTGAGGATGCCGCGCAATGGCGATGAGATATCGGCAGGCGAGAGGGTTCCGGTGGCCACCTGATAGAGCAATGGCTGAAACAGGTGAAAGTTGCGCTTGTCGATCAGCGTCACCTGAGCCGCAGATTTGCCCAGCTCTTTGGCCGCATACAGCCCGCCAAATCCGCCGCCCACAATCACCACGCGATGCGCTTGCGTCATGCCCAGAAGCTCCTTCGGTTCAATCCAGATCTACGGCGATACTTAAAATTAAGTACTTACAAGTACTTACGCCCAATTTGACAGTTTTCAGCAGCTTAACGTAGTTTTGTTAAGCAACGAGTAGTCCTTGTTACCTGCGGCGGCTAGCTGCGCTATTGGCCACTCACGAGAGCCTGCTGAATCGCCTCAATCAGCCGCTCGATCTCGGCTTCAGTCGTCAGGTAATGTACGCAAGCCCGCAGGCAGGTCGGGTCAAGGATCGTGCGGATCAAAACGCGCTGCTGCTCTAATTGCTTTGCCAACCGCTCGTGAGTCGCAGCGCTGTGGTCGCCCACCTGAAACGATACCAGCCCCGATTCCGGCGGCGCAGTCCGCAGGCAAGTCACGCTGGTCAAAGCGTTCAGCCGCTGCCAGAGCTGCTGACTCAGGCTCAAAATCTGCTGATAGCGAGCCTCGGCGTTGCCCCACTGTTGATGCGTCGCCAAAGCTGCCCGCAGCGCTCCGTACAGCGAAAAGTCAGACGTGGCCACCTCATAGCGGCTGCCGTCGGGCTGCCAGCCAGTTGGATGCCCGACAGCATTTTTGGTAACGCTGCGCCAGCCGATGAACGTGGGAGATAGGCTGTCTCTAGCCGCTTCAGAAACGTAGAGTCCGCCAATTCCGGCGGGGCCGCAGAGCCATTTGTGTCCCGTAAAGGCGTAATAATCTACATCCAGCGCATCCAAATCCAGCGGCAGCATTCCGACTGACTGGGCAGCATCCACCAAGACGCGCACGGGCGTTGGCCGAGCAGTCGGGTAAGCATGGCACTGCCGCATGATTTCGGCTAGCGGCAAGACCTGCCCTGTGTTCCACAGCACATGGCTGATCATTACAAGCCTAGTGTTGGGTTGCAGCTGCGCGGCGATCACCGCTGCCGGATCGCCCTGATTTAGGGTTGCCAGCAAGCCGCAGCTCGTCACCTCCACGCCAAATCGCCGCCCCACTTCCGCTGCCGCCGCCACAATGCCGGGATGCTCGCAGTCTGAAAGCAGCAGATGGTCGCCCGCCTGCCAGTCGATGCCCCAAATGGCAATATTGCAGCCGACCGAGACATCTTCGGTGAGGCTGATGGTGCTGGCCGGAACCCCCAGTTCAGCGGCAATCAGGGCGCGAGTCTGCTGGGCTTCCTGCATTACCCACTGATTCACCTCACCTGAAAACGGCCCCGCCTGCTGCATATACTCATGCGCCTGCTGGATCGCCTGTATCGCTGCGGTCGGCATCGTGCCCTGACCGCCAAAGTTGAAGTAGGTTTTGTTGTGCAGTGCCGGAAATTGCTGCCGCTGTTGTTCAAGCGACAGCTGTTCAAGCTGAGGCTGTTCATGCGGCTGTTCAAGCGACGGCTGCGGCGAATCGGAAATGCTGACCATAGTGGAGTGCCGGACGGCCATGAGAAGCGATCGAATTCTAGCGTATTGAGCACTGTGGTAGAATTCATCTGCCCTAATCATCTGAACTTCAAAGGTTCAAAGGTTCAAAGGTTCAAAGGCTTATGCCGCAGACTCTATTGCCCCCTGAGCTTCTGTTCAGCTCACTGACTGCTACTTTGGCCACTGCTTTAGTTGGGCTGATGCAGATGCCAATCGCTTTAGCCTGTACGCGCGCGGTCTATTTGGGGACAGAGAATCTGGTGATTACGGGGCGCAGCATGGACTGGCTCAGCGATATGAGTACCAACCTTTGGGCATTTCCAAAAGGCATTGAGCGCGACGGGGCAGCTGGAGCCAACTCGATTCGCTGGACATCTAAATATGGCAGTGTTGGCGCTGGGGTTTGGGATATTGGCATTGCTGACGGCCTGAACGAACGGGGACTAGTTGCGAATATGCTCTATCTAACCGAAAGCGAATATCCAACGCCAGTCAGCGCTGATTCCCGCCAGTCCCTGTCTCTCTCTCTCTGGGCGCAGTATTTTCTAGATAACTATGCCACTGTTGCAGAAGCCGTTGCAGCCATGCAGCCAGAATCCTTTTATATCATTCCGGTCGCGTCACCTGACGGCAAGCCTGGGACAGTGCATCTATCAATTTCTGATGCGACCGGCGACTCGGCGATTTTGGAGTATGTGGGTGGCGAGCTGACGATTCACCACAGTCGTGACTATCAGGTGATGACCAACTCTCCAGTCTTTGACCAGCAGCTTGCCCTCAACCGCTATTGGGAAGAGATTGGCGGCACCACCATGCTGCCAGGCACAAATCGGGCGGCAGATCGGTTTGCCCGCGCTTCCTTCTACATCAATGCCATTCCCAAAACCGCCGATCCGGTCGAAGCAGCCGCTCAGGTATTTTCAGTGATCCGCAATGCCTCAGTTCCTCTGGGCATTACCACCCCCGGTCAACCCAATATTTCTTCGACTATCTGGCGGACGGTTGCGGATCAAACCAACAGACGCTATTTCTTTGAATCGACCCGTAGTCCTAATGTATTCTGGGTCAACCTAGACGACCTAGATTTGACGGCGGGCGCGCCAGTCCGCAAGCTGACGTTAACTGATGGCGCTATCCTCGCAGGCAACACAGCAGCGCAGTTTCAACCTGCTGAGCCCTTAAAGTTTCTTAGCGCAGAATAAACTGAGCGTTCTAGAGCCGCTGCCAGCTTGATCCAGCTGACGGCGCTGGGCGACAGGCAGTAGCCGATCTGCGAACCTGCGGCAATTTTGGAGAATTCGAGTTAGATTCATAGTGGAAGCTAGCGCATAGATATTTAGTAGCTGCTTATGAGTCACTCTCCCAGCGATAGTTTGAATCAGCACACCCGTCAGCGACAGCCCTTTGTCTGCTAGTCCTCACCGATCCGATTTGCCGGAGGCTGAGGAATCAACAGCCTTCTCAACTCTGCTGCCCGTTTTGCCGTCTGTTCTGCCATCCTCTCCAGAAATCTGGCTGACCGACGAGCTGCTGTTTCAATATCAGCGCTGTCAGCGACACGCCTATCTTGAACTCTACGGTGACAGCGAACAGCGCGACCCACCCAGCGACTATCTCGCTAAGCTCCGCCAAGACAGCCAGACGCATCAGCGCCATGTCCTGACTGCACATCCCACCCAGCATCGTCCCAAATATGCCCGCCGCGATTGGGCGGAGGGTGCAGCCAAAACGTTCGCTCTGATGCAGCAAGGTGTTGAGCGCATTTCGGATGGCGTGCTGCTGCTGGAGCTAGAGACTGGCCTGAAGCTGGTCAGCTGCCCAAATCTGTTGATTAAGCAGCCTGGACTGTCGATATTTGGTGACTGGCTCTATGCCCCGGCAGACATTCGGTTGGGCAAACGCCCGAAACTGGACTATCAAATCGCGGTGGCGTTTCATACCTACGTGCTGGCAATGGTGCAGGGGGCTTGGCCAGAAACAGCTTGGCTGATGCTCCGGCAGCGCAATAGCTACGCGGTCGATCTGTTCAACATCCTGCCCCGGATGCAGGAGGCGCTGCAAGACTGCATCCAAATGCTCAGCGAAGCCGCCGAGCCAGAAATTTTTATCTCTCACAGCCGCTGCGATCTCTGCCAGTGGTCGAGCCACTGCTACGAAATTGCCCAGACCAGCCGCCATCTGTCGCTGCTTCCCGGCGTTACGCCCAGCCGCTATGAGCATTTGAAGGCGATGCGGCTCATCAGCCTAGAGGCGCTAGCTCAGACCAACCCGCGTCAGCTGGAAAACCTGCCTGGATTTGGCCTGCCAGTTGCTCAGCGGTTAATCTGGCAGGCGCAGGCGGCGCTGCAAAATCGAGCGATTGCAGATTTTGCGGACGGCGATGATGAGCTGCTGTCTGAGCAGGAGCTGCCGACAGCTGAAGTGGAGCTGTATTTTGACATTGAGGCTGCACCCGAACAGAACTTGATCTATCTGCATGGAGTTTTGGTGGTAGACAGGTTGGCGCAGACCGAAACCTTTCATCCGCTGCTAGCGCGCTCAGCCGATCAAGAGCAGGACGTGTGGCAGCAGTTTCTAGAGCTGGTCTGGCGCTATCCCGACGCGCCGATTTTCCACTTTTGCCCCTACGAAGTTCAGACAGTGCGGCGACTGGGCGAACTCTACGGCGTTTCGTCAGCGCTAATTGAGCGGCTGATTGAGCGGTTTGTTGACCTGCATGAGCGGGTGACGCGGGTGGCGATTCTGCCCGTCGAGAGCTACGCGCTGAAGCCGATTGCTCGCTGGCTGGGCTTTGACTGGCGCGACGCAGAAGCCAATGGCGCCCAGTCGATTTTTTGGTATGCTCAATGGCTAGAAACTGGCAATGTAGACTTTTTGACGGCCATCCTGCGCTACAACGAAGACGACTGTCGCGCCACCTATCGCGTCAAAGACTGGCTGGTTGAGTTTTGCCGAGATGCCGCTCAGCGGCCTTAAGCTTAAAACTTACTTCTTCTTTTTGCCGCCTTTCTTCTTGTCAGCCTTGCCTTCAGCCAACGCAGCATCCAGCGCGCCCTCAATCCGCGCATTTAGGCCGTAAACCTGCCGACTGCCCACAAACGGCACCAGCGTCACCTCACGCTCGTCTCCGGGTTCAAATCGCACTGCCGTACCTGCCGGAATATCCAGCCGCATTCCTCTAGCCTGCTCGCGCTCAAACGTCAGCGCTCGGTTGACCTCATAAAAATGAAAGTGCGAGCCAATTTGAATCGGGCGGTCGCCAGTGTTGGCGACGCTTAGCGTCAGCGTCAGGCGACCAGCGTTCAGCTCGATTTCGCCTTCTTCAATCAGCAGTTCACCTGGAATCATAACGGGGTTCTATATTTTTTGTCGGAATTTTGTCGGAATGTAGAACAGTAATGTGGATCAGTGTAGTTGGATTCAGCCGAAAAGCAAACCGCGATGTTCAGCCGATCACTATAATCAAAGGGACGCAACGCAGGCCATCATCCCATGACCCAAGCCGCAGACGTGACTCAACAGGTTGTACCCCAGCAGGCTGTAGAAGCAATCCTAGCCTTTCCCCCAGCCGATCTGTGGAGCGATGAACCCCCCTTGGAAAGCGATCGCCACCGTGACCAAATTGATCTGCTGATTCGCCTGATCCGCTGGGCATTTTGCGAGCGTCAAGATGTCTATGTTGCAGGCAACCTGACGGTTTACTATAGCCCCAATCAAAAGAAGTCAGAGGATTTTCGCGGGCCAGATGTCTTTGTGGTCTTGGGCACAGAAAACCGCCCGCGCCGCAGCTGGACGGTTTGGCACGAGAACGGCAAATATCCCAACCTGATTGTGGAGCTGCTGTCAGATTCAACCGCCAGCATAGACCGGGGCGAGAAAAAAGAGCTGTATCAGTCGGTTTGGCGCGTCCCAGAATATTTCTGGTTTGATCCAGTGACGCTAGAGTTTCAAGGATTTCAGCTGTTACGCGGCCAGTACGAACCCATCCAGCCTAGACCGCAGGGATGGCTCTGGAGCGACGAGCTAGGGCTTTTTCTGGGCATTCATGACCAAAAGCTGCGGTTGTTCACGCCGGGTGGCTCATTAGTGCCGCTCCCCGAAGAAGATGCCATGCAGCGGGCTGAGCAGGAAAAACAGCGAGCCGATCAAGAGAAACAACGTCGAGAGCAACTAGAGGCTTTTTTGCGCTCGCAGGGCTTTGACCCGGATCATTTGCCTGAACAATAGCCTTTGGGCTTTTGAGCCAAGGTTCGCAATTGCAGCCAGACCAGAACTGGAATCAGGTAGAGATAGCAAGCATAGGGAATAAACTGCCAGTCGGTCATTAGAACCGTAGCTGGAACGAGTCCAGCAATGTTCCAGGGAATCAGCGGAGACAGCACCACAACCGTATTCTCCAGATCTAGCGCTAGCTGCTCAGATTGTTTATAGTTTTGCTGCACCAAATCTTCAGTCAGCAGAATGCCGATTGTTTGCGTGCAGCCAAAAGCTGCCGCCAATGCCCCAATCAGCGCTGTGTTGCTAAACCGCTGCGCGGTTGATGGAGATTGCTCCAGGTAATCTGCTCGAACCAAGCGCTTGAAGCTAGTTTTGAGCAGTCCGGTTCCAGCCAAGATGCCCGCCAGCGAGGTTGAAATCAGCACCGTGCCGCAGACTTTTAGCATGGGTAGAATGCCGCCGCCGCGCAAGATTGTCTGAATTGGGCTGTCGGACTCTAAGCGAAAGCCAAAGATTGCAAATTGCAAGACCTGCTCTAGCGAGTCCTGCTGATAGAAGACCGCCAGCCCAATTGCGGCGACAATGCTCAGCAGCATCGAATATTTGGCTTCGACTCGCAGCAGCGCCAAAACTATAATCACTCCCGCAGGCAGCAGTACGACAGCGTTGAGCTCAAAGAGCTGCTGTAGCGCGATGCTCAGGCTTTGGTCACGCGCCTGCATTGGATAGAGCAGAGACAGCCCCAGATAAATGCCGCAGCTCACAATCAGCGGCCAAAGTCCAGTCTGCACCATCCGCTTTATGTTGCCGTACAGATCGGTTTGGGTAATCGCTGCTACTAGATGCGCGCTTGAAGACATGGGCGACCGCTGTTCGCCCAAATAAGCTCCGGCAATCACCGCACCCGCAATCAGATCAGGATTGACGCTGCTGCCCTTAGCCATAATCATCATCGCCAAGCCAATTGTGCTGGCTGCACCGAACGACGTGCCAATCAAGAGCGATACGAGACTTGTCAGTAGAAAAGCAGCCAAAATAAACCACTGCGGCTGAATTAACTGAATCCCATAGTAAACGATCGCGGGTACAGTTCCGGCAGCCATCCAGGTAGCTGTCACAGCTCCGATTAAAGTCAGAATTGTGAAAACTGGCAGCGCTTTTTGGCTACCTCGACAGCACATCTGCCAGAGCGCCCAAATTGAAAATCCTTTGTGCAGGCAGATGCCAATAAACAGTAGCAAAATAAGCAGCAGCGGATAGGCAATATAAACGCTTGTGATCGTGCAGAGCAACAAAACAGTAACGGATCCTAGAAGTGCCAAACCAATATTCATCGAACAGTCTGCCCCCGCTTTGGCTGTATTTCCTTAGCTTTGAATGTATCAACGATTATCCGCTGATGCACTCAACTGGATTGACCTGGGTTGACGATGTGGCCAGATGCCAAGCTGCTCCAAGCTGCCTCAAGCCATGCTGAGTTTTTGGAGATTTTGCAGCAGGTTTGCCAAACTCCCCAACTTAAGCGCGGCTGATCTGAGCTGGCGCTGGACAAGATATACTGAGCAGAGCGTTTGTGATATTTTGATCTCTTAGCTCGCTATGCCAAAGATTCGCGGGTCAGTTGCCGCTGGACATGCCAAAACCGTAGAGGCAGGCCTAGAGATGTTTCAGCTGGGCGGCAATGCCTTTGATGCAGCAGTGGCAGGCGTGCTGGCTTCGTTTGTGGTTGAACCCACCCTGACTTCCCCCGCAGGCGGCGGCTTTTTGTTGGCGCATCCAGCCAGCGGCAAAAATATTCTCTTCGATTTTTTCACCCAGACGCCCCAGCAGCAGCGCGATCCCAGCCAGAGCGATTTTCGTCCGGCTCTGGTCAACTTCGGCAGCGTCACGCAGGAGTTTCAGATTGGGCTGGGTTCGGTGGCTGTGCCCGGAGCCATCGGCGGGCTGCTGCATCTGCACCGACGCTTGGGCCGTCTGCCCCTAAAAGCCGTAGCGGCACCTGCTATTCAGTACGCCAGCAGCGGCGTTGAGTTCACGGCCTTTCAAGCCTACTGCTTTCGGCTGCTGGCTCCGATTTTGCTCGACAGTCCCGGCTCGCGGCAGGTTTTTGCGCCAGATGGCCAGTTGCCGGAAGCAGGTAGCCTTTGGAAAATGCCGGATCTGGCAGCGAGCTTGGCTTACCTGGTTGAAGCAGGCGCAGCCGGATTTTATCAAGGTGAGATTGCAGCGCGGCTGGTGCAGGACTCGCAGGCGCAGGGCGGACATTTGACGCTGGCCGATCTGCGTGACTATCAGGTGATTGAACGCTCGCCGCTGGCGCTTAGCTACCGGGGCCGGACTGTTTTGACCAACCCGCCGCCCAGCTCAGGGGGATCGCTGATTGCTTTTGCGCTGAAGCTACTAGAGTCGGTTGATTTGAGTCAGATCCAGTTTGGCAGCGCGGCACATTTGCAGCTGCTGGCGCGGATGATGCAGCAAACCAATCTCGCCCGCAAAGATGGCTTTGACGCAAATCTCTATGCCGCCTCTGCGGCCGAGCAGTTTCTCGATCCGCAGCATCTAGCCACCTATCAGCAGCGGATGCAGATAGACAGTAAAATATCCAATCAAATATCTAGCGATACAGTCAGTAATATACTCAGCAGTATACCTAACAAATGGGGCAGCACTACCCATCTCAGCGCCATTGATAGCGACGGCAATGCGGCCAGCGTCACGACTTCCAACGGCGAAGGCTCAGCCTACGTGATTCCGGGTACAGGCATCATGACCAACAACATGCTGGGTGAAGCCGATCTGCATCCGCAGGGGTTTCACAGCTGGCAGACCAATCTACGTATTTCGTCAATGATGGCTCCTACGCTGATCTTGCGCGACGGCCAGCCTGAAATTGCCCTCGGCTCAGGCGGAGCCAACCGGATTCGCACGGCTATCTTGCAGGTGATCTCAAATCTGCTTGATTTTCAAATGCCGCTGGAGCAGGCGGTGAACAGTCCGCGTGTACATTGGGAGGATCAAATCTTTAACGTCGAACCGGGTTTTGAGCAGCTGAATATTGACCCAACTCAGTTTCCATTTGACGAAACGCTAGAGCTTTGGTCAGAGCAGAATATGTTTTTTGGCGGGGTGCATGCGGTGGGTCGTCCTGCCGGCCAAACTGCGGCATCTCAGTTTGCTGGTGCAGGCGACCCAAGACGCGATGGGAAGATGGGAGTGAGCTGAGTTAGTTGGGCCAGTTTAGTTGGGCCAGTTTAGTTTGGACATTGACCATCCGTGAGCCGCACCATATTTTCGCCTACGCCATTTGTGCCCGTGCGCGACACCCAGCCCGTGCCGTTGGGGGCATTGATCTCCGTCCAGATCCGGCCATCTGAGGTGGTGATTTCGCGTGGGGGATTAGTGGTGGCGTAGACAATTGAGCCAGAGCCGTACAGCCCTAGCGCTGGGGAGTTGCCGTCAGCAGTTGTGCGGACTGTTAGCTGCGTGACGCGCACCTCGTAGCAGGCGTTGGAGACAGGCGCGGGGGTAGGAGTCGGGACGGGAGTTGGCGCAGGGGTTGGGGCTGGTGTAGGAGCTGGTGCGGGAGTTGGTGTGGGAGTTGTGCAAGGTTCGATAATTTCAGTGCCAATCCAGCCCAAGACCGGCTCTTTGATTTGCGCTAAGCCAGTGCCGACAACGCCCGTTAGGAATACGCCTTGCGTGGGTGCAGTCAGCGTCCGAATCAGGCGCGTCCGAGCCGCATCTTCATAAATATAGAGGCTCTGCTCTGGGCTAAAGCGACAGGCGTTGACAAGGCGGGGTTGCTCAGACAGCCCGGAGATGACCGACACAGAACTCGCGGTAGGTGCTGTTCTCACAGTCGAACTAGGGGTCGAGCTGGGCTGGGCAACTTGGGCGGATGGGTTCACCTGAGCCGCTGCTGAAATTCCAGCTCCCAGTCCGCTCGTTGCTACCGCGAGTGATATCACCTTACCAACAGTCTGACCCGCTTTTTTAAGATCAATTCTTAGATCAGTTTTAAGATCAGTTTGATTAATTTGATTAAATTGCCTTAAAACGTAACGCATGAAACCACTCCTCACCCAAAAATGCTTCTGCTGGAGAGTTTACCACGACAGCGTTTTTCAGAGGCAGGCTCAAGCACGGTCAGACTGGGCTAGCACTAGCAAAGACGCAGCTTTCAGCGGTGGCCAACCCTGAGTGCGGCAGCTGGATGCGATAGACTGAAAGCTAGATTTTTTGCGACTCATCCCTAAAATTCCAGCCTAAAAATCCCATGTTCGACCCCTACCCCAGAGACTTAGTTGGCTATGGCCGCAATCCGCCTGATCCGCACTGGCCAAATCAGGCTCAAATTGCTTTGCAGTTTGTGATCAACTACGAGGAGGGTGGCGAAAACTGCATTCTGCATGGCGACGCAGCCTCAGAAGCCTTTCTCTCGGAAGTGGTGGGTGCATCTCCCTGGCCTGGAATGCGCCATATGAACATTGAGTCGATGTATGAGTTTGGCAGTCGCGCCGGGTTTTGGCGGCTGCATCGGCTGTTTACGCAGCGCAGCATTCCAGTGACGGTCTACGGCGTGGCGATGGCATTGGAGCGCAACCCGGAAGCTGTAGCCGCCATGCAGGAAGCTGACTGGGAGATCGCCAGCCACGGCTATCGCTGGATTGAGTACCGCGACTTCAGCGAAGCCGCCGAACGTGAGCATCTGCAAAAGGCAATCGAGATTCATACTCGGGTCACCGGCAGTCGTCCGCTGGGCTGGTACACCGGACGCAGCAGTCTGCATACGCGCAAGCTAGTCGTCGAGGCAGGCGGCTTTCTCTATGATTCCGACAGCTATGCAGACGACCTGCCCTACTGGAACTATGACTATGGCAGGCCGCATCTGGTCATCCCTTACACACTCGACAACAATGACATGCGGTTTGCCAGCGCTCAAGGCTTTAACTCTGGCGACCAGTTTTTCACCTATCTCAAAGATGCCTTTGACTGCCTCTATGCCGAGGGCGAAACGACTCCCAAAATGATGAGCGTTGGCCTGCACTGCCGCTTAGTTGGACGACCGGGACGAGCCGCCGCGCTGGCGCGTTTTTTGGACTATGTGCAGGCGCATCAGCGTGTCTGGCTCTGCCGCAGAATTGAGATTGCGCGACACTGGCAGCAGCAGCACCCACCGCTTTACCCGCTGCTTTAACAGTTATTCTTTGATATCACTGATATCGCTTCTTTGATAGCTATTGCGCTATCAAATCCAGGGGCTTTCGGCAGCTCTCATGCTGCCTTTCATGTTGCTTTATATACGCTTCATCAACTTCACGAAAACAATAAATTTGACGGAGCTGATCCAGCCTGAATTTGCGGATTTTTACCTATACTGGACGTAACTAGACTATCCGGAAATTTAGGTGGTAGATTGCAAAAGTTTGCTGAACTGCCCTGAGATCGCTTGATTTTGCTGGATTTTGCTGATATGGTTTAGATGAAAATTCACGGTTTCTTCACAGCTTTTCTAATTTTGTGGTTCCCCAGTTAAGATCTGATGAAGGGTGGTAGCTGATCAGAAAAGGTTGATGCTTTTTAGGATAAAAACCTAAGTGAGAGCGCAGCGGGCAGTGTCCCCCCGTTGTCAGCAGTATCAACCAATACACAATTGCTCTCTGTCTCCGTATGTTTGTCCCTGTGGGTTGGATCATTTGGCTTTTGCGCCTGAGTTTGCCGTGCCTAAGCCCCTAAGCCTAAGTTTGAGCAGCTAGAGTGGAGCTATTGAATAGGTCAATGCAGGGCTAGCGTTGGCTAGGAACGTTGACCGGGGTAGATGCATCCATTCTGCTTAATTTCCTGTTGAAAGCTTTGTCTAGAGGTTTTGTCTAGAGATCTTGCCTAAATATTACCTGAGGCTTCCAGAGATATAGGAGCTGGGTAGGGTGCTTTTCTCTACGCTATTTTCTCATCAGGTTATGCCTGAGTCATAAGGATTTAACAGATGGCTTTAGAATCTGCTCATTCGTCGCAGCAGTCTCCGCCAGCAGCGGAATTTAGTGCGTCTTCGATCTATGATCTGGGTTCATCGCATCACTCGCTTGCCGTCAATCACATCGCTAACAGAAATTCCACAGATTCATCTCCATTTAATCTCCCGGTCGAGTCACGTCCACTCGTCACAATCGTTATTCCGGCCTACAACGAAGCGCTAATCTTGGAGCAAAACCTCCAGCTGCTTTGCGATTATCTGCGGCATTTAGAAACAGACTATCGCTGGGAGTTGGTTTTAGTAAACGACGGGAGCCGAGACGATACTGCGGCTTTGGCGGAAGCTTTTGCCAGCGGCTATGCCAACGTGCAGGTGATTCACCACTTCACCAATATGGGTTTGGGACAAGCGCTGAGAACTGGATTTGATCACGCGCAAGGCGACTATGTGATCACGCTAGATCTCGACTTGAGCTATGCGCCGGAGCATATTGAGCAGCTCTTGCTAAAGATTCGGCAAACGCGCGCCAAAGTTGTGGTGACTTCGCCCTACATGCAGGGCGGCAAAGTCTCCAACGTCCCCGAACTCAGGCGGTTGCTCAGCCTCTGGGCGAATCGGTTTCTGTCGCTAGCTGCCCGTCGCAACGTGGCCACTCTGACGGGGATGGTGCGCGTCTATGACGCTCGATTTCTCGACTCGCTGAATCTGCGCTCAACGGGCATGGAGGTGAACCCAGAGGTGATTCACAAAGCCATGCTGATGGAGGAGCGGATTGAGGAAATTCCGGCGCATTTGAGCTGGCGGTCGCAGCAGGCCAATATACAGGCAGACCGACAGGCCGAGGCGCTGCCCCGCCGTAAAGCGCCCCGTCGCAAATCCAGCATGAAGATTCTGCGGCACAGCTGGGCCATTTTTTACTACGGGTTTGTATTTCGACCCGTGATGTTTTTTATCATCCCCAGCCTGCTCTTTTTCTTATCCGCGCTCTACTGCATTTTCTGGATGCTGGTACGTTCCTGGGAAGCCTACCAGGAGATTTCACAAATTGCACCGCCGCATGATCTCTCTGAGGTCGTGGCGCTGGCCTTTCAGCAAGCTCCGCATACTTTTATCATTGGCGGAATGCTGCTGATGCTGGCGATTCAGCTCTTTAGCTTGGGCATTTTGGCAGTCCAGAACAAGCGCTACTTTGAAGAGATTTACTATCTGGGATCTTCCATCTACCGCTCGACCAAACCCCCGCGTCCAAGCGCTTCTGAGCAGGCTAATGTTCATTCCCGCCGTTCAGGACATTAGCGCTTCTCGGCTGCTTTGGGTTTCATTCAGCTTTATTCACGATTCATAATTCACGATTCATAACAGGAACAAACCGTGGTCAATACATTACCTGCTCAACAGTCTCAATCTCAACAGTCCCAGCCAGAGAAGATTTTGAGATTGCCGTCCGATCAAGACAGCTCTGGACGGACGCTGGGCGCTGAGGAAATTGCTTTTCTGACCGCAGCAATTCAAAGCGGTACGCTGACTAGCACTAAGGGCACCTATGTTAAGGCGCTAGAAAAGCAGTTTGCCGAACTGCTGGGCGTTAAGTATGTCTACGCCTGCAACTCTGGCTCCGCTGCCGTTCACACTGCAATTGCCGCTGTCGATCCTGAGCCGGGTGACGAAATTATTACGACTTCTATCACCGACATGGGTGCGCTCACCCCGATTCTCTATCAGGGCGCAATTCCCCGTTTCGTGGATGTCGATCCAGCGACCTGGAATGTCACCGCCGAAACCATTGCCGCCTGCATTACGCCGCGCACCAAGGCAATCATTGTGACGCATCTGTTCGGCAACCCCTGCGACATGACCGAAATTATGGCGCTGGCTAACCAGCACGGCATTCCGGTAATCGAGGACAGCGCTCAGGCGTTTTTGGCGCAGCATGACGGCCAATACACGGGCACAATGGGCAGCATCGGCTGCTTTAGCTTCCAGCAGGGCAAGCATATCACCACCGGCGAGGGCGGACTGGTCACCACCAACGACGAGGCTTTGGCGCGCCGTATGTTCCTGTATATCAATAAAGCTTTTGGCTACGGCGACCCCAAGCCTGACCACTACTTTATTGCGCTCAACTACCGGATGAGCGAGTTGCAGGGTGCGGTGGCGGCGGCACAATTGCCCAAGCTGGCCGGAATCGTCGAGCGGCGGCGCGCCACTGCTAACCAGATGACCGCTAAGCTTCAGGGTTTAGCAGGCGTAACGCCGCCCTACCACGACCCACGCAATCAGCCCGTCTATTGGAAATATTGCCTGCGGGTTGATGGCCAGGTGATTGCAGATGGCGCGGTCGGCTTAGCCAAAAAGCTGAAGGAAGAGAGAGGGATTTTCTCAGCGCCGCGCTACATTCAAAAGCCTGCCTTCCAGTGCGAAGTCTTCGAGCAGCAGCGCACCTTTGGCAACTCGCGCTGGCCGTTCACGCTAGCGACTCCAGAGGCGGTTGACTACAGCCCAGCTCTTTTCCCCGGCACGTTTACAGGTCTGGAGCAAGTCTTGGTTCTGCCCTGGAATGAAGCCTATACCGCAGAACATATCGATTATATTGCCGATGCAGTTCATCAGGCGGTTACGCAGCTGAGCTAGGTTTTCCTCTGTCTATTATCTATTTTTTCCCCATTCACTATGAACAGTCCAGTAAAATTTGGTTTGGTTGGCGCAGGCGGTATTGCTCAGTCTTATTTGCAGGCTTTTGCGACCTGTGAGGTGGCTGAGCTAGTGGCGGTGGCAGATCTGCGGCCAGAAGCTGCGAAAGCAATGGCCGAAACCGCCAAATGTCAGAGCTTTGAGTCGCATCAGGCAATGCTGGCCGCAGCTGATCTAGATGCCGCGATTATCTGCACGCCGCCGACGAGCCACCCCCATATCTGCGTCGATTTTTTAGAGCAGCAGGTGCATGTGCTCTGCGAAAAACCGCTGAGCGTCGATCTCGACAGTGCGCTGATGATGCAGGCAACCGCTCGACAGGCGGGCGTGATTTTGACAATGGCCTCCAAGTTTCGCTACGTGGAGGACGTGATCAAAGCTAAGAGCATCCTGGCTTCGGGGATTCTGGGCGAGGTTGTGCTGTTTGAAAACGCCTTTACCGGGCGGGTGGATATGGCCTCGCGCTGGAACGCCAATCCGGTGATCAGCGGCGGCGGCGTGCTGATTGATAACGGCACGCATTCGGTCGATATCATGCGGTACTTCTTGGGGGCGCTCTCCGAGATCCAGGTAGTAGAAGGCAAGCGGGTGCAGGGGCTACCGGTTGAGGATACGGTGCGGATATTTGTCAAGAGCACGAGCGGCGTGATGGGCAATATTGACCTGTCCTGGAGTATCAACAAAGAGCTAGACTACTACCTGCGAATCTACGGCTCGCAGGGCACGATTTCGGTGGGCTGGAAGGAGTCAAAATATCGTCAGGCCAGCAGCCCGGAATGGATTCAGTTTGGCAATGGCTACAACAAGGTGCAGGCGTTCCGCAGTCAGATTGAGAATTTCTCGCGCGCCATTCGAGGCGAAGAGTCGCTGCTGATTACTGCTGAAGACGGGATTGCTTCAGTAGAAGCCATTGAAGCTGCCTATCGCTCGCTGCATCAGGATCGCTGGACACCTATCTTGCAGACCACGACCGATTTGAATGGCCGCAAAGCTGCGGCTGCCGTTAGCGTGGTCTAGCAGGGTATGTATCAGGATCTATAGCAAGCTGTATTAGACAGGAGAGCGAAACTCTATGGCCGTGCGGATTCATCCGACTGCGCTGGTGGAAGATAACGTCACCATAGGTGAAGGAACATCGGTCTGGGATAGCGTGCATATCCGGCACTCTACTCAAATTGGTGAGGACTGCATTATTGGCGAAAAAAGCTATATTGCCTATGCCGTCAAAATTGGCAATCGGGTAAAGATCAACTCGTTTGTCTATATTTGCAATGCCGTTACCATCGAGGATGGCGTGATGATTAGCGCGGGCACGATTTTCACCAACGATCGGTTTCCGCGCGCCGCCACGGTCGATTTGCAGCAGCTCCGCAGCTCCGATGCCGATGAGCATACCCTGCCCACGCTGGTGCAGGCTGGAGCCACGATTGGGGCGGGCTGCACCATTGGCAACGACCTGTCGATTGGCCGCTTTGCGATGGTCGGCATGGGATCGCTGGTGACCAAATCAATTCCCGATTTCCATCTAGCCATCGGGCATCCGGCACGTTCGGTCGGCTGCGTCTGTCGCTGCGGGCAGCTGTTGATGCGGTTTCCAGACGCTGACTTTGAGATGCAGATTGACTGCCCAAGCTGCGGCCTTAAATATGCGATCAAAAATCAGGAGGTGCATGAGCTGACTCCGCCCACCTAAATTTTTAATACTCTGCTGCTTGACTGTCCGGTTCTCAGCTTTATCTCCCCCATCTATCTACTCTAGTTACCACTCTAGCTATCACTCTAGTTATCCAAATGTCATCCTCACATTCCGAACGCTGGGCAATCGTGGGCGGCGGACTGCTCGGCCTGACGCTGGCGCACCGACTGGCGCAGCAGGGCAAATCGGTGACGCTGTTTGAGTCCAGCAGTCAGCTCGGCGGACTGGCCAGCGCCTGGATTTTAGGCGATATTGTCTGGGACAGGCACTATCACGTAACGCTGCTCTCAGACAGCCACCTGCGCGGACTGCTGCAAGAGCTGGGACTCGATCACCAGATGCGCTGGGTAGAAACCAAAACGGGCTGCTACACCGACGGTCAGCTTTACTCAGTTTCCAACGCCATCGAGTTTCTCAAGTTTCCGCCGCTGCGGCTGCTCGACAAGCTGCGGCTAGGCTTCACGATTCTCTATGCCTCCAAGCTGCGCGACTGGCGACCCCTGGAAAAAATCTCGGTTGCCGACTGGCTCACCCGCTGGTCAGGGCGACGCACCTTTGAGAAATTCTGGCTGCCGCTGCTGCGCGCCAAGCTGGGCGAAAACTACCAGAAAGCCTCTGCTGCATTCATTTGGGCAATTATTGCTCGGCTCTACGCGGCGCGGCGCACTGGACTCAAAAAAGAGATGTTTGGCTACCTGCCGGGCGGCTATGGCCGAATGCTACATCGCTTTGGCGAAGTGCTGCGTGAAGAAGGCGTTGACCTGCGCCTCGGCTACAGCGCGACTCAGGTTCGCAGCATCCCGAACGGTCAGCTTCGCATCGACTTTCTAGATCAGCCCGCCGAGCGCTTTGATCAGGTGATTGTAACTGCACCTGCCGGAGTCGCCGCCGACCTCTGCCCGGAGCTGTTGCCTGCTGAACGAACGCAGCTCAAGGCCATCCAGTATCAGGGAATTATCTGCGCCTCGCTGCTGCTGAAGCGTCCGCTCTCGCCCTACTACGTCACCAACATCACCGATAGCGGCCTGCCGTTTACAGGCATCATCGAGATGACGACGCTGGTAGATCCCGCTGAATTTCGCGGCCAAACGCTGGTCTATCTGCCCCGCTATATTGACCCTCATGATCCGGCCTTTGAGCGCTCAGATGCCGAGCTGCAAGCCGAGTTTGTGGCGGGTCTGACGCGGATCTATCCTCAGTTTCAGCCAGATGACGTGATCAGCATTCGGCTGTCGCGGGTGCGGAACGTGCTGGCCATTCCAACGCTGCACTACTCGCAGCAGCTTCCAAATATGCAGAGTTCGATTCCGGGGCTGCATCTGATCAACTCGGCGCATATTCTCAACGGGACGCTCAACGTCAACGAGACGGTACAGCTTGCCGAAAATGCTGCTGTTCGGCTCTCGCGCCATGTGAGTACAACTCAGATTCCTGCTCTTTAGCCTCAACCTCTTTAGCCTCAACCTCTTTAGCCTAATGGATCAGCTCTTCCAGTCCGCTCAGCCTGCGCCCCAAGCCATACAGGCTGACCCAGCCCATCCTTGCCCAGTTTGTGCAGCTGAGAGTCGGCGGCTGTTTTGCAAGCACGGCTACTGGATTCGGGGCTGCCAGAGCTGTGAGCATCGCTTTGCCGAACTGCGGCCTGATCCGTCACATGTCGCGACTGTTTATGACGACTGCTATTTTCAAGGTGGCGGCGCCGGCTATCCCAACTATCTAGCCGAGGCGGCTCTATTGCGTCGGCAGGGACGGCGCTATGCCAAGCTCTTGACGCGCTACATGCAGCCCGGACGACTCCTAGACGTGGGCGCAGCAGCAGGGCTAATCTTGCAGGGCTTCTGCGACTATGGCTGGGACGGAGAAGGGCTAGAACCCAATCCTAAAATGGCCGAATTTGCCTGCCGCGAGCTGGCGCTGAACGTGCGGACGGGTTCGCTAGAAGGCTTCTCTGGCTCTGGCTATGACCTGATCACGATGATTCAGGTGGTGCCACATTTCTTTGATCTCCAGCAGGCGTTTCAGGTGGCTAGTGCCCAAACGCTGCCGGGTGGCTTTTGGCTGATTGAGACCTGGAACCGTGACAGCCTCACCGCTCGCCTACTGAGCAAAAACTGGCATGAGTACAGCCCGCCCTCCGTACTGCACTGGTTTTCGCCATCTGGCCTTCAGGAGCTTGCCGCGCAGCATGGCTGCGAGCTGGTCGCGCAGGGTCGCCCTGCCAAATGGATCAACGCCGCTCATGCTAAATCGCTACTGCGCTACAAGCTGCGCCATCTGCCGCTACGCCGATTCTGGAGCCTGCTTTTAGCTCTGATTCCCGACTCGCTCAATCTGCCCTATCCAGCCGAAGATTTGGTCTGGATGCTGTTTCAAAAACCTGCGGCTTAAGCTATGAACTCTACCCTCGGCTCCCAGAAGCCCATTTGCAGCCTCTCGCTCGATCTCGACAACCAGTGGTCGTACATGAAAATTCATGGCGATCCGGGCTGGGAAGAATTTCCCTCCTATCTAGATCTGGTAATTCCGAGAGCGCTGAATTTCCTTCAGGATCGCCAGCTCAAGATCACGTTTTTTGTCGTCGGTCAAGATGCCGCCCTCGCCAAAAACCGGGCGGCGATCCGCAGTCTGGCGGCAGCAGGCCATGAAATTGGCAATCACTCGTTTCACCATGAATCCTGGCTGCATCTTTACTCAGAGGCTGAAATTGAGCAAGAAATTGAGCGAGCCGAACTCGCCATTCGCAGCGCCACCGGACGACAGCCCACCGGATTTCGCGGGCCGGGATATAGCTTTTCGCCCTCGGTGCTGCGGGTGCTGGCCCGACGCGGCTATCACTACGATGCCTCGACCTTCCCGACTTTTTTAGGGCCGATAGCGCGGCTCTACTACTTCATGACCAGCAAGCTCAGCAAGGCCGAACGCCAGAAGCGCAAAGCCCTGTTTGGCAGCTTCAAAGCTGGCTTTCAGCCGCTGAAGCCCTATCAGTGGTCACTGGGTACGACCCAGCTCATCGAAATGCCAGTGACAACGCTGCCGATTTTTAAAGTGCCGATTCACTTTAGCTATCTGCTTTACCTCAGCGTTTACTCGCCCGCTCTGGCGCTGCTCTATTTCCGGCTGGCACTCTGGCTCTGTCGGCTCACAGGCACTCAGCCTTCGCTGCTGCTGCATCCGCTCGATTTCCTGACGCAAGAGGATGTGCCGGAGCTTGCTTTCTTTCCAGGGATGAATCTACCCAGCCATAAAAAGCTGGCTACCTTGGGCAAAGCCATCGATCTGCTGAGCCGTCAGTTTACCGTCTTGCCACTGGGTCAGCATGTGCAGCAGCTGTCTAGGCAGAAGCTGCCGTTGCTCCAGCCCTCAAGCGCCTCAAGCTAAGGAGAATCGTGTTCAAAGCCGCTCGACTCAAACAGCTGGGCTATCTGGCGCTGGGTACAGCCATGACGGTGCTGCTGCTGGCCTGGGCGTTTCGGGATGTCCATTGGGCGGCAGTCTGGCAGACGTTCCGGCAGGCTGACTGGGGCTGGCTGGGGCTGGGCTGGCTGGCCTACCTGCTCTCTTACGGGATGCGCGCCCAGCGGACACAGACCTTAATGGCAGCCGTTGACCAGCGGGGACAGTTTCAAACCTACCTGGCGGCAGCCTTCGTCGGGTTTGGCGCGAGCTGCCTCTTGCCAAGCTACGTCGGCGAAGTGGTGCGGGCGGCGATTCCGGCTAGGCTCGACAAGGTAGCGTTTGAGGCAGTGTTTGGCAGCATTGTCGCCGAGCGGATTCTCGATCTGGGCGTTGTCTTCCTGTTCCTGCTGCTGCCCGTCTGGGCGGGACTGCTGCCGGAGGGTGCATGGCTAAATCTGCCGATTGGCTGGATGGGCGGAGCCATCTTGCTCGCTTGGCTGCTGCTACTGGCTGCCGCTAGCTTTCCCAAACGGCTGGGGGATCTGGCAGTGGTGCTCTGTCGGCATCTGAAGCTGGGGCGGTTCGAGGCCAAGCTGGCGGATAGCCTCGGTCAGTTTCTCAAAGGGCTAACGGCGCTGCGGCAGCCAGGGCGCTGTGGAGTTGCCTTGTTCGAAACTGCTGCGGTCTGGGGGCTAAACGCTCTGACCTACTGGGCAGGGTTCCGCGCCTTTGGCCTGGATGCGCCGGGATATGCCGGGGCACTGTTTACGCAGAGCGTCGCGGCGCTGGCGGTGGTACTGCCAACTACGCCGGGATATGTGGGTGCATTTGAGGCCGGAATCCGGCTAGCGCTAGGACTTTACGAACTGCCGATTGATGTGATTCTGGCTTACGCGATGGCGCTGCGGGTCGTGATGTTTGTGACAACGCCAATAGTTGGGCTGATGGTGGCCGCGAGTCTGGGGTTATCCAAGGCTGAATTAGTGCCGCGATCGGCAGGCAGGCGTTAGAGAGCCTGTGCTTAGACTGTGCTTAGACTGCGCTCCACCTACGCTCAACCTACGCTCTCGATGATGCTCAGTTGGTATGTAGTTTTAGTATGCAGTTTAAGTACGCAGTTTTGGTATGCAGCTCTCTGTTCAAGTCTTTATAAATTAGCTCCTTTGGTCAGAAAGGAAGGATTCCCTGCTCATGTCTGCTTATATTTCTGTTTGGAAGTCGTTACGAACCCTGAGTGGCAGCTCATCTACAAGTCGCAACATTTTACTGGCGCTGAGTCTACAGCTTTTAATTACTCTGCCACTCGCCTATCTTGTGAATATTGGCGTAGATGATGCCTATTCACTCGACACGACCTCAAAAGACCTGTCCTATGCGCTGCATCAGGCCATTCACTACGAGCTTCAGCCACCGCTCTATTTCTTGCTGCTCTATGTCTGGCGGCTCATTTCACCTTCGATATTTTTTGCGCGACTGCTGTCGGTCTGCTGCATGGCCTCTACGCTCTACGTCGTGTATTTCGCAGCAAAACGCTATTTGCCACAGGTTCCAGCCGTTTGGGTGACGGTTGCTGTGGCGCTGCACCCCTATAGTATCTGGGCGGCGCTGTTTATTCGCCCTTATGCGCTGGCCATTTTGCTCTCGGCGCTGCTGCTGCTGCTATTCTATGACGGCTATCTCAGCGATTCACCCCAACCATCAGCTCGCTGGCTCTATAGTCTCGTAACCGTTCTCTCACTCTATACCCACTATTTGCTAGGGCTATTTTTGCTTGGGCATGGGCTCACGCTACTGCTACTAAAACGTCGCGGGCAAATGGCTTACCTGCTAACACTGGGCGGCGTTGCGGCCTGCTTTGGGCCGCTGCTGTTTTACCTGCCTAGCCATCTATCTGACGCTGAGGGCAATCTGCCCAACTATTCACTGCAATCGCTGCTGTCGTTAAGCCGCTATGGACTCTGGGGGCTGATGAACCATCTGGTGCCAACCAGCAATCCGGTGAGTCGTCTGCTGATTGCTAAGCTCTGCCGCTACGGAATGCTGCTGGGCGGTATGGCGATTTTGTGGCGCTATCGACGCACGCTGCCATTGCCCACCCGATCGCTCGTCATGCTGCTTGTCGTCATGCTGCCCGGATTGGTGGGGCTGATTTGGGCTGCGACAGATCATAGCCTCGTGAACTATCGGTTCTTTTATCCTTTGTTTATCCCGACTGTATTTTGCAGTTTCGCGGTGGTGGCGCTCTGTCGATCTCTGCACCGGAAAGCCGTCTTGGCCTGGTTTGGGATACTGCTGTTTTGCTCTATAACAACGTTAACTATCACCTACAGAACGCTCTCGACAGAGGGAGATTGGCGGCATGTCGCTGAGTATGTCATGCAGCATGAGCAAGCCAATCAGCCCGCGCTGGTCTTTTCGGGTGAAAGCCTGCTGCCGCTATCGCACTACTATCAAGGCATCAATTCGCTCATTCCAATTCCGCGCCCCATGAGTTTAAAAGTCTATGACACCTCAAAACTAGAGCTGAAGCAGGAGCAGGATATTTTGCAACCTGTGCAGTCGATGCCAGACTCCGCAAAACTCTGGATTATTCAGGAGCTAGACTACATCCAGTACGGCAACTTCCAGAGCTGTCAGCCGCAAAACAGCCGCTTTAACTGCCAGATTTTGGAATCGTTTATTCAAAAATACTACAGCGTTGAGCAGCAGCAGGTGTTTGATCGTTCGCTGGTGCGGCTGGTGCGCCAAAAGCCGGGGGTTGTGCTGCCGGATGTTCAGCAGACTAACGCTCAGCTGCCTTTGACGCAGCAGTAATCGCGGCTGACTGGGGTGGGGTTCACCTCAGACGGCAGATAGCTCTGACCGATGATCGCACTCTGGTCGTAGCCTGCACCTTTGAGGGCATCTAAGCAGTCGGGCGCAGCATCCAGAGGCAGCGCCGCCAGCAAGCCGCCAGAAGTCTGCGGGTCGAACAAGATTGGATAGACCGGATGCTGACTGACTGCCGCCAGGTTGCTGATTTGGCTGGATTGCCGCGCATTTTGCGGATGCAGCGAACTGAAGATGCCCTGCTTCAGCGCTGTCTCTGCACCGTCAATGAGGGGCAGCGTAGAGAGATCCAGGCTAGCGTCCAGACCAGATGCTCCCAGCATTTCCAGCAAATGCCCCAGCAGCCCAAAGCCCGTCACGTCTGTGCAGGCGGTCGCGCCATGCTGCCGCAAGCAGGCCACAGCTGCCTGATTGGATCGCCGCATCGAGTCAATTGCCGCCTCAATCCAGCGGCCTTGCGCTTTCAGCTGCATCTCAGCCGCAAACAGCGTGCCTGTCCCCAGCGGCTTGGTCAGGATTAGCGCCTGATGCGGCTGCATTCCGCCTTTGCGCCAGAGCTGCGCTGGATCGGCCAGACCGTTGCAGGTGAGGCCAAACGCCAGCTCGTGACCCAGCGTCGTATGTCCACCCACTAATGCCGCCCCCGCCTGAGACAGCACCAGCTCCGCGCCTGACAACAGCTGATAGAGCAGTTCGGCCTGCTGAGCGGGAGCGGCGTAAGGCAAGCTGACAATTGCCAGGGCGCTCTGCGGCTCGGCTCCCATCGCAAATAGATCGCTGAGGCAGTGGTTGGCGGCAATCTGGCCAAACAGAAACGGATCGCTGATCAGGGCGCGAAAGTAGTCAACCGTCTGCACCATTACCTGCCCCGCCGGGACTTGCAGCACGGCAGCATCATCTGCAGCCGCGAGGCCAATCAGCAAGTCGGGGCGAGCTGCGGGCTGGATGCGCGTCAACGCCTGCTGCAACACGGAGCTGCCCACCTTTGAGCCGCAGCCCGCGCAGGGCATTTGCGCGTCTGGGCCATTTGCGCCATTGCCATTTGCGCCAGCCCTCTCTGCCATTGGCTTTAGGTCATTAAACTGCGCCATGAAGTTGCGGTCGATCCGGTCTTTCCAGTGCCAGAGCAGCGGCAAAGCAGGCAGGCTCAACCCGCCGCGCGAGGCAAAAGCCGTCCCGTTGCCAGTGCCCAGCAAAATCAAGAACTCTTTTTGAGGCGTAAAAGGCTGCAACGCTTGACCGGAGATCGCCCGACGCAGATTCTCCACCAGCGGCTTGCCCTGCCGCACCGCAAACACGCCTGCTTTGGGTCGCGGATGCTGCACCATTGTCGCCACGTCACCCGCCGCCAACACCTGCGGGTGCGAAACAGACTGGAGGCAATCATTCACCTGCACGAAGCCGCGTTCGTCGGTAGCTAAGCCCGATTCGGCCAGCCAGCTCGTCGCCGCCGCCTGCGTCACCCAAAAGATCTGATCAACCTCCAAGCTCATCCCCGACTCGCAGCAGATTTTTTTCTCGATCCAGCCCTCTGAATCGCTGTTTGCCGCTCCAGCCAGAATTTTCGAGACGTTTTGATCCAGATGTACCCTGACACCTTGGTCACTCAAGATCTGCTCTAGGTCGCGTCCCAAGCCTGCGGCTCTCTCTGGCACAAGCCGCCTGCCGCGATGCAGCAAATGCAGCTCCAGGTAGCGGCTGGGCTGGTGCAGCTCGGTATAGAGTCGAGTTAGCCTAGCGTGAATCGCCAGCGTTAGCTCCACGCCGCCTGCGCCGCCGCCCACAACTGCCAGACGTAATGGCTGAGGCTGCTGCCGGACCCGCTCCACCAGCTGATCCCACTGGCTCAAAAACCGCGAAATTGGCTTGACCGGAATCGTCAGCTCAGCGGCTCCCGGCAGATCGAGCACCGCAGGCGTACTGCCCAGATCCAGCGACAGCAGATCGAAAGCAACAGGCGACTGATTGGCGAGCAAAACGCGGTTGGCCTCTAGGTCTAGCCCCACGGCTCGATCCCGAACTAGCGCCGCCCCCGCAAACTGACAGAGCGGACGCAGATCGATATGGCAGGCATCAAAGTCATATAGCCCCGCCACATATCCCGGCAGCATCCCCGAATAAGGCGTTTGCGCCACGTCGCTGATTAGCGTAATCCGTAGCCCCGGTATCGGCTTCATGCCGAGCTGCTTTAGCGCAATTGCGTGGCTATGTCCGCCGCCAATCAGCACGAGATGTTGGGTGAGCGGCTGGATCTGCTGCATGGAGTTGATAAAGATGAGCCTATGTGACGGAAACCAGCGTGATCTTAAAGGTCAAATCTTCGCCCGCCAGCGGATGGTTGGCATCTAGCGTCACTTCTTTTTCGGTGATGTCGGTGATAATCACCGGAACCACAGTGCCGCCCTCTTGCTGAATCTGGAGCTGCGCTCCAATGTCGATGGGCATGTCAGCGGGGATCTGCTCGCGTTCAACTATCAAGACCCGCTCCTCAACGTAAGGGCCGTAGGCATCATCTGCCGGAATCGTCACGGTCTTAGACTCGCCGGGATTCATCCCCAGCACCGCCTGCTCAAAACCGGGAATTACGTTGCCTGACCCAATTGCAAATTCTAGCGGCTCGCCGCCCTCTGAGGAATCGAAGGCCGTACCGTCTTCCAGCGTGCCTGTGTAGTGGACGCTCACGGTATCGCCTGATTTTGCCTGCACCATATGGTTGCTCCTGTTCCTAATCTCAACTCGATATCCAAGCCAAACAGAGTTCATGGTAGCCCGTCTTAGAGCCTTT
This sequence comes from Pegethrix bostrychoides GSE-TBD4-15B, assembly GCA_019359155.1. GTDB lineage: Bacteria > Cyanobacteriota > Cyanobacteriia > Elainellales > Elainellaceae > Elainella > Elainella bostrychoides. Next base: position 33,371 of record JAHHHV010000074.1, on the reverse strand, counting down.
GAAATCCCGCTTAAGCGCTTTCTATCTTAGAGATTTTTGCCTAGCTCACCCCAAAACTCTGTCTTGGGCAGGAGCATCTTGGGCAGGAGCGAGCTGACTGCATCTCGCCAGCTTGGCAGATCACGCAAGATTTGTGTCACGATCAGGTGGCTGCTTGTCTACTTTTTTTATCTAAATCTAAATCCTGCTGCCCTATGCTGACGCAACTTGTCACCGCCGATCTGCCATTTCTGGGTGCTGAGGTCGCTGCAACCTACAGCCAAGCGCGAGTCGTGATCTTGCCAATTCCATTTGAGGCCACCACTACCTACCGACGCGGCTGCGAAAACGGCCCTTCCGCCATTCTCAACGCCTCGCAGCAGGTGGAATACTACGACGAAGAGCTAGAGCAGGAAATCTGGCCGGTCGGCATCTACACCCACGCCCCGGTCGCCGACACGCGCAGCGATCATCCGGTTAGCTCAGAAATGATGCTGGCCGAAACCGAAGCAACGCTCTGCCAGCTGATCCAGGACGGCAAGTTTGTGATTGGACTAGGCGGCGAGCATAGCATCACAACAGGTCTGGTAGAAGCCTATTGCAAGGCCAATTCAGAGCCGTTTACAGTCGTGCAAATCGACGCACATGGTGACCTGCGCCACGAGTACGAAGGCTCCATCCACAACCACGCCTGCGTGATGCGTCGAATTGTCGATATGGGGCTACCCACCTTACAGATTGGCATCCGCAGCATTTGTCGGGAAGAGGCCGATCTGATTAAATCTAAGCCGCTGGCCGTGTTTCGCGCCAGAGAAATTGCCCTCCAGCCCGACTGGATGGAGCGAGCGCTGGCCAGCATCCAGACCGCCAAAGTGTTTTTCACCATCGACCTCGACGGCATTGACCCAACGCTGATGCCGGGAGTCGGCACGCCTGAACCGGGCGGACTCAACTGGTATTCGCTCACCAGCTTTGTGCGGCAGGTATTTGAGCGGCATGACGTGATTGGCTGCGACGTAATGGAACTCGCCCCGATTACCGATTCGGTGGTGTCAGAATTTACGGCGGCCAAGCTGGTCTACAAGCTGATTGGCTATCAGGCGATGGCAAAGGGCTGGAATACCGAGATCAGCAAGTAAAATTGCAGAAGGCTAGGGTTTTAGACTCAGAACTACCCCTTCAAACCGGATGGCACAGAAATGAGCGGAACCGCAATTGGCAGCTATGCCCCCGACTTTGAAATTCCCGGCGTGGACGGCGCTGTGCATCACTTGGCACAATACCTGAACCAGTTTCAGGCGGTTGCCGTGGTAATCATGTGCAATCACTGTCCCTACGTCAAGTTTTACCTAGAGCGGCTGAAGCAAATCCAGGACGAGTTTGCAGCTCAAGGCGTGACGCTAATCGGGATTAATCCCAACGACGAGCAGCAGTTTCCGGACGACAGCTTTGAGCAGATGAAAGTCTTGGCAGAGCAGCAGCAGCTCAATTTTCCCTATTTGCGCGATCTAACGCAGGATGTGGCTCGCTGCTTTGGAGCCGAGAAAACCCCTCAGGCTTTTTTGATCAACCAGTCTGGCCAGCTCTGCTACCGGGGCGGCATCGACGACAGTCCCCAGGATGCCGCTCAAGTGAAGCAGCCCTATTTGCGAACGGCAATTGCTCAGCTGCTTGCAGGCGAACCGATTGCCGTTGCTGAAGCCCCAACCGTTGGCTGTTCGGTGAAATGGCGAAGCTAGAGTGAGTTTAGTAGGCTACAGCAGATGACAGAACAACTGCTATCTTAAGTTGGAAACTTTTGTTAGAAACTTTACCAGAGGAAAAACAGCAGCGCATGGGATTAACCTACCAGCGGGTTTTGCTCAAGCTGAGCGGCGAGGCTTTAATGGGCAAATTGTCCTATGGGATTGACCCAGCCGTGGTGCAAAGCATTGCTCAAGAAATCGCCAAAATTGTGGCGCAGGGCGTTGAGATGGCGATTGTCGTCGGCGGCGGCAATATTTTTCGGGGTGTCAAAGGCGCAGCGGCAGGCATGGATCGCGCCACGGCAGACTACATCGGCATGATCGCCACCGTCATGAACGCAATGACGCTGCAAGATGCCCTAGAACAGGGCGGCATCCCAACTCGCGTCTTGACCGCCATCGAAATGCAGGAGGTGGCCGAACCCTATATCCGGCGGCGGGCGATTCGGCATCTAGAAAAAGGTCGGGTGGTGATTTTCGGCGCAGGCTCCGGCAATCCGTTCTTTACCACCGACACCACAGCAGCGCTGAGAGCGGCGGAAATCAATGCGGAAGTCGTGTTTAAGGCCACCAAAGTCGATGGAGTGTATGACGCTGACCCGGCCAAAAACCCTGACGCTCGCCGCTACAAAAGCCTCACCTACAGCCATGCGATTGCCCAAGATTTGCGCGTCATGGACACGACTGCGATCGCCCTGTGCAAAGATAACAGTATCCCGATTATTGTGTTCGACATGTCTGTGGAAGGAAACATCTGTCGAGCCGTACTGGGAGAAGATATTGGAACGATAGTGGGAGAGTCCTGTGAAATTAGCTGAAATTGAAAGCACCATGCAAAAAACGATCGAGGCCACGCAGCGATCGTTCAACACCATTCGCACCGGACGCGCCAACGCCGCCCTGCTCGACCGGATCTCGGTGGAATACTACGGCACGCCAACGCCCTTGAAATCGCTGGCTGGGATCAACACCCCAGACTCCAGCACAATCACGATCCAGCCCTATGACCGCAGCGCCCTGAATATTATTGAGAAGGCCATCTCGCTCTCGGATATTGGCCTCACGCCCAACAACGACGGCAGCACAATCCGGCTAAACATTCCGCCCTTGACCAGCGACCGCCGCAAAGAACTCGTCAAATCTGCCGCCAAGCTAGCCGAAGAGGGCAAAGTTGCCATCCGCAATATTCGGCGCGACGGCGTTGACGCAGCCCGCAAGCAGGAGAAAAGCGGCGACCTCTCAGAGGACGAAGCCCGCGACCTGCAAGACAGCATCCAAAAGCTGACGGACAAATACATCAGCAAAGTCGATCAGCTCTTGCGAGACAAAGAAACCGACATCATGACCCTCTAGCGCTTTTGCTCACTGAGACTGCAAACTCTATGTACGACTGCATCATTGTGGGGGCGGGGCCAGCAGGTGGCTCTGCGGCCTACCATTTGGCGAAGCGGGGGCGGCGGGTACTGGTCTTGGAAAAAGAGGCGATGCCCCGCTACAAGCCCTGCGGCGGCGGCGTTTCGCCCCAGGTGGCCGAGTGGTTTGACTTCGATTTCTCTCCAGCTATCTCGCTCAAAACCAGCCGGCTGCGCTTCACCTGGAACCTAGCCGATCCGGTGGAATCTGACCTGAGCCAGCTAGAGCCGATCTGGATGGTGCGTCGGGATATTTTTGACCAGTTTTTGATGCAGCAGGCGCAGCGGCAGGGCGCGGAGCTGAGAGCCAGCACAGAGGCCACTGGGATTGAGTTTAAGGGCGATCACTGGCAGGTGAATACGGCATCTGGCGCAGTTGCAGGCCGCTACCTGATTGCGGCAGATGGCGTGAAAGGCTCAATGGCCAAGTGGCTGGGCTTTAAAGATCGCAAGCGGCGGCTGGCGGGGGCGCTAGAGGCCGAGGCGCAGCTGTCCATCCCCGACTCCCAGATTCACTTTGAGTTTGGCATGGTCAAAAACGGCTACATCTGGAACTTCCCGAAAGCTGACGGCTACTCGATTGGCATTGGAACATTTCGGGGCGGCCAGCCTCAGGACTTCAAGGCCATCTTGAGCGACTATGCGGCAGCCTTCAACATTGACCTGAACAACACCCGCCAGTACGGCCACCCGATTGGCCTGTGGGATGGCAACCAGAGGCTGCATACCCAAAACGCCATCTTGGCAGGTGAAGCAGCCTGCGTTGTCGATCCGATGACGGCAGAAGGGATTCGGCCTTCGATCTTTACAGGCGTGAAGGCGGCGGCGGCAATCCATCAGGCGCTTGGCGGTAGCCTCGATGCGCTGGAGCAGTACAGCGAGGTGATTGCCCAAGAGTGGGGCGGCGAGATGGCTTGGGCGCAGCGGATCGCGGGGCTCTTCTACCGAATGCCAGGAATCGGCTACAAAGTTGGGGTGAAGCGTCCCGGTGCGGCAGAGCGAATGGGCGAAATTCTCTGCGGCAAGCTGCGCTACGGCGAGGTGGCTGGACGAGCTCTGAAGCGGCTGAGCGCGGGGCTGATTTCTGGAGCAGGCGGCTAACAGGCAGCGAGCAGGCAGCGAAATCCCTAGCCCGGATTCACCCGCATCAAGATCTGACCGTACTCGACCGGATCGCCGTTTGCCAGCAGAATTTCAACGATTTCGCCAGCGACTTCGGCTTCAATTTCGTTCATTAGCTTCATGGCCTCAATGATGCAGACGGTCTGACCAATCCGCACCCGATCGCCTTGATCCACAAATGGCGATTCGTCTGGAGCCGGAGAGCGGTAGAACGTACCCACCATCGGTGAGCTGATTTCGAGCAGCTTAGAGGCCAGTGGCGAGGGCGTGGACGCGGCGGTATAGCTAGCCGAGGCAGTGGCAACAGCAGGGGAGACAGCAGCAGGGGGAGCAGATGGTTTGGAGAGCGCGGTAGGTAGTTCTGGGGAGGCACTGCCCTTACGTAACATCAGCTCAAACTCTCCGCTTTTGAGGGTGAATTCGGAGATGTCGGTCTGATTTAATACGGTTAGAAGCTCGCGGAGTTCGTTGAAGTCCAATTCCACTATTCCTACTGCCTAAAGTTTGCTTGATCTAGGGATTTATTTTATACAGAACGGGTCACCCATTCCCGCTGGAGCGCTGCTCTAGCTGGTTTCACGACCCAGATAGGCATCCGTGCGCGTATCCACCTTAATCCGCTCACCAATCGTAATAAACAGCGGCACCATCACCTGCGCCCCGGTTTCGATAATCGCGGGCTTGGTGCCGCCAGTCGCCGTATCGCCTTTAACACCCGGATCGGTCTGCGTCACTTCCATCACCACAGAGTTGGGCAGCTCAACCTCCAAAACCTGGTTGTTCCAGCGCACGACGTTGACCTCCATCCCCTCTTTGAGGTACTTAACCCGATCGCCAATCTGGGCGGCGTTCAGTCGGCCTTCGTCATAGGTTTCCATATCCATGAAGACGAACTCATCGCCTTCTTTATAGGTATGCTGCATCGTGCTTTTGTCGATCACGGCCTGAGGCAGCGTTTCTCCTGCTCGAAAGGTGCGCTCAACCACGTTGCCAGACTGAATGTTTTTTAGCTTGGTTCGCACGAAGGCCGAGCCTTTACCGGGCTTGACATGCAAAAATTCGACAACCCGCCAAACTGAGCCGTCCAGTTCGATGCTGACACCGGGGCGGAAATCATTACTAGAAATCATGAATCTTCCTGAGATGGGAGGACGATAAAACGGAGGGCTGAAGCAAAACTTCGGCAACTTATTTTAACGCTCTGCGGGACGGGAAATTACAGACTGCTAGGATTTCCAAATGATTTCAACCTTGCTCAAGCCCCCTCAGCTCAGCCCAACAGCGCCTCAAATCAGCGCTCAAACCCGTCCTGAAACATGGGAATATGGTGCATAGGATTTCTCCCAGTTCGCATTTTCTAGTTTGCATCATCGCTCACACCCGTTCAGGAAATTATTTATGTCTGGCATGTCTGGTCGATCCCAGCTTTTGGCTGGTGCTGTTGCGGCGCTGCGCCTGCTGCTCCGCACAACCCTGCTGCTGCTGCTCTGTAGCTTTTTCTGGGGCGTTAATCCAATCTGGAACTCATCCTGGAGTCCGGTAGCTGAGGCGCTGCCGCCCGGAAATGCGATCACTGACGGCAAGGCGCTGCTGCGCTACTCGCTGCCGATTGACAACAAGCCAATCCGCACCATTCAAGCCGACATTGAAGGAATCGCTGATTTTCTGCGGGCGCGACGGATGGCAGGCGTGACAGGCAACCTCAACAAGGCGGAAAAGCTGCTCAACCGCAAAGAGGCCGAAATTTTAGCCAGCGTCCCGCCAGAGCGCCAGCCCCAAGCGACTGAGCTGATTGCTCAAATTCGCTCAGGCATCGAAGCGATCCAGGCCGAGGCGGCAGTTGCCAACAAAGACGCGATCTGGATGCAGCGCTCTAGCCTACTCGATCAGGTCGGTGAACTCGAAGAGCTAATGGTGGCAGGCTTCCCGTTTGAAGTCCCCGTGGAATATGCCAACCTGCCGCAGCTCAAAGGCCGAGCCAGCGTTGAGGTTGAGACCACCAAAGGCACGATGACGCTGGTGGTAGATGGCTACAATGCCCCAGTGACGGCAGGCAACTTTATCGATCTGGTGCAGCGCGGCTTCTATGACGGACTTGAATTCACCCGCGCTGAAGACAACTACGTGCTGCAAATTGGCGATCCGCCGGGAAAAGAAGTCGGCTTCATCGACCCCAAAACCCAGAAATACCGCGCCATCCCGATGGAGGTGATGATCCAGGGCGACAAAAAGCCCATGTATGGCGTGACGATGGAAGAAGCCGGTCGCTACTTAGATCAGCCAGTCTTGCCTTTCTCGGCCTTTGGCACGTTGGGCATGGCCCGTCCTAGCGAAGATGTGAACGGCGGCTCCTCGCAGTTTTTCTTCTTTCTGTTTGAGGCCGAGCTGACCCCCGCTGGACTCAACCTGCTAGACGGTCGCTATGCCGTGTTTGGATATGTCACTCAAAACAAGGACGTGCTGGAGAAGCTGAAGCAGGGCGACAAAATCATCTCAGCCAAAGTAGTGAATGGACTCGAAAATCTGGTTGAGCCAGCCTAGTGCAGGTTTAGCGGATGCAGGTCAAACAGCTCGGTGAACAGGCGTTGCTCAAACGCCTGCAACGCTATTGTCCGGCTACAGTTGTCGGTGACGATGCGGCTCTGCTGTCGGTGGCTGTTGGCTATCAACTAGTTGTCACCACCGATATGCTGATTGACGGCATACATTTCAGCGACCGCACGACAAGCGCCACTGACGCAGGCTGGCGAGCCGCAGCGGCCAACCTGTCAGATTTGGCGGCAATGGGAGCTGAGCCGCTGGGCATCACCGTCGGGCTGAGCCTGCCAGGAGAGCTAGAAGTAGACTGGCTAGACGGGATGTATCAGGGCATGGTGGACTGCTTGCAGCCGTTTAATACGCCGATTTTAGGCGGCGATATCTGCCGCTCTAGCGTCACAGCGATTGCGATCACGGCGCTGGGACAGGTACGATCTGAGCAGGCGATTCGGCGCAGTGCCGCTCAGGCGGGAGATGCGGTGGTGGTGACAGGAGCGCATGGTGCATCCAGAGCAGGACTAGAGCTATTGCTGCATCCAGAGCAGGGGCAGGGATTGACCGAGGCTGATCGCGCTCTGCTGATTCGGGCACATCAGCGACCTCAGCCAAGGCTGGATGCGGTGCAAACGCTGCGGGCTTTGGGGAGTCGCAGTGCGGGTATGGACAGCAGCGACGGGTTAGCAGACGCAGTGCTGCAACTCTGCCGAGCTAGTCAAGTAGGGGCACAGCTTGAGCGCAATTTGATTCCGTTCCCGCCTAGCCTCACTGCTTGGATTTCGGAGGCGCAAGCCATCGACTGGGCGCTCTACGGCGGCGAAGACTTCGAGCTGGTGCTTTGCCTGCCTCGCGATGCGGCTGGGCGGCTTGTCGAGCAGCTGGGCGCAGGAGCTGCCATTGTCGGCAGCATTACGGCCAGTCCAGATGTTTTGCTCAGAGATCAGAGCGGGCTATATCCTGAGCAGCCGCTTAGCTTGAATCAGGGATTTCAGCATTTCTAACTTGATTTGATTAATTGTCCTGTGTACTATCTTGCATGTTGGCCCGTATGTTGGCCTGCATTTTGACCTGCGGACTTTCCTGCGGACTTTCCTGCAGATATGCTATTCTATTTACAGATAGAAAAAAGCTGCCGGGTTCAGGAAGAAGCGCCTCCACTGGTGGGTTGCTTCCGCTGGCGCACAAGATACCGCGCAAAAAAACTGCTCGGTATGCCAGAGTGACTGACAGCTCATCGCCGGGTGCAGAGCTTATCCAAGCCCAATGCCCAAAAGGTGATGCCAGTGCTAACACCCACATCACCTCAAGAGCCAAACTCACTAAACTCAACGTCAACAACGCTGAATTCAAGTTCGTTTAGTTTCAGTTCATCTCAATCATCAGCCAGCCGCCAGCTGGCTTTTTCATCTTATCGGCTTTGTCACCTTCCAGGCAATCTCGCCGCCGCTGCGATAGCCCGCTTTAGTAAATACAAAGCCTGCCTCTGAGAACCGATCGCCGTAGAGCTGCATTTCGGTGGGGGAGAGCCGCAGCAGTTCAGCTACTTCCGAGGTTCTGAGCAGCCAGCCCGTCTGAGCGGCGCGTTCCAGCGTTTCTAGGTAGGCAAAGGGGTCAGGTTTAGGTGCAACGGGCTGGAGCTTGGTGGCAAAGTCGCTCAGCACGTTGAGCAACTGCGAGAGATCGGCCTGCGGCTGTCCGGTAGAGAGTCCGGAAGACTGTCCAGAAGAATTATCTTTACGCCTGCGAATCCCCCGACTTTCCTGAAATTCAGCCGTCGTGCCGCCCGCCTGAATGAACTCATGCAGATTGTCTAACAGGCGCAGCTGCTCTGCATTGACGTAGGACTTGTTGCCCACTTTTTCGGGTTCAATGCCCAGCGCATCTAGGCGAGTATAGATGGCGCTTCGCACTAGGTTGTATCGATCAGGGAGCTGATTTACTGGCACTCGGTCGATCGAGTTGTCCATTCGCCGTTCCTATTCGGTTGTCTCTGTAGATTACCTGCTGTGACCTATCCGCTGAGTTTTGTCCTGTGGACTGTCCACAGGATATCTTGACTGACCGATTTTGGCTATAAATTTTGTGATGAAAATAATTTATCCCCAAAACTAGTCCTCTGGACTGTCCTCCGGATAGTTTTGGGGATGGTTTTTGGGAGTCCGCTGAAATTTGGAACAGAGCCATCTGAACGGCTTTCATCCTGCCATTTGCAACACCTAATCTATCAGCCCTGCATTTCTGGCTCTGTGTTTATGGCTCCGTGTCTATGGCTTTGCGCTATTCGTCTTGCAGCCTGCTGTCCAACCGACGCTGCCATTCAGCATCAATTTGGTCGGCTCGGCGCAGCTCCTGCTCACTCAAGTCTTGCTCAGTGCTATAAGCCAGATCGCTAGCATCGACGACCTGGATGGCGGCAAACTCCCGCGCATAGTCCAGCTTTTGCTGCGTCGTCTGATCTGCCTGATTCAAAGCAACTGCCCAGGACTGACGCTGTTCGTTGCGAGCTTCGACCTGGCGGTTGCGAGACTGCACCCAAAAATAGCGAATCAGCGGAATGCCCAGAAAGCCCAAACCGTAGCCCAGCAGCAGCCAGTAAATGCTGGCCGCAAAGCCCACCAGCCCACCGATCTGGGCAGCTAGCGAACCGTCACTCAGCAGCCCGCCCAGCACCAGCGCGCCCACCAGATTCGCGCCGCCCAGGCCAATCGCAGTTAAGATTTGCCCTGTTCCGGCATGGCTAAACTTCCAGGCTGTTTCTTTGAGATAAGCTGCCACCGCCTGAGTTTGAGTCTGGACAGCGCTGACTTGCAGCTCTGGAAAATGATAGATAATTTGGCCCTCTGGACTGACTTCAGGGCGACCGTTAAAGCGGCTGAGCACAGGCAGCATCTGATCATCAGGATCCTGATGCGGGCTGAAGCTATCGAGATAAGGCAGAATCTGCTCGGCAATCACAGCTCCCTGACTGTTGCGAATGATCCGACCAATGCTCTGCCAGCGGCGCTCTTCGAGATCAGCATTCGGATTACCATCCCCAAACAGGAACGAGAAAATCGACTCTAGAAAATTCATCGATTCTGGCTCAGACTGCCCTCGACCAGAGCGACGCTGCCGAGAGCGATTCTGGCTTTGGCCTTGGCTTTGGCCGTAGTAGCGGTTCTGGCTGTAGTAGTTGGGCGTAAAAAAGAAAAACCAGTTACCGCCGCCCCAACCGCCGCTGCCCATGGAGCCACCCCAGTCGCCCATGCTGTCACCGCTGTCGCCGTCCCGACTGCTGTTGAGGGCAATCACCAGAATCGTAATCGCAATCAGGATCAGCGCCAGGGAGGCGATCAAATAGATCCCAAACGAAATGCGGATGACGTAGAAAATCAGCCCCCAGAGCTTGCCCAATCGCTCTTGCCAGCGCAGCTTCCAGTCTTTGTTGCGTAAGATGCTGCGGAAGTTTTCGGGAAACTGATAGGCAATCTCGCCCGACTCAGAAACTTGCAGATGCCCGCCTGCTTCAGCCGCCAGCGCCTGCAAATCGCGCTCAGCCAGCTTCACATCCAGACCAGCTGCTGCAACATCGCCTGCTGTAACCCGGTAGCCTAGCTTTTCTACAGCCTGCATCAGCGCAGGTTTCGCCGTCATGTTCATGACCCAGAACCCTCGAAAATCCTCGTCTTCTCCCAGTATAGGATTCTGATTTTAGAACGGCTGAACCGTTCACAGAGCTGAGCCGCAAACCCAGCGCAAACTCAAAAAATAGGGGAAACCGAGGTAACCCCGATTTCCCTAGACCCTGCATAACCGAACCCTGACTGGTTGAGAGATTTCACATTTGAGGTTGAGGTTGAGAACTGAGGTTGAGAACTGAGGTTGAGAACATAGAGGAATGCTTTCGCATAGGGTCAATCATGCCGTCTGTAGAAGGCTAGCGCAGTGATGGCTCAAACAGCAGCGCCGTGACAATTTGCGACAAAGCCTGTGATCTCAGACCCAGTTCAGACCCAGTTCAGCGCCCAGGTGAAACAGAATTAAAAATGCACCACAACTGGCGTACCCACTGCCGCCCAGTCATAGAGCCATTTGGCATGATCAACTGCAACATTGACGCAGCCGTGACTGACAGGCGTGCCAAAGCGGCGATGCCAGTAGGCTCCGTGAATCGCGTAGCCGCCTGAGTAGTACATGGTATAGGGCACATCGGGCACATCGTAGTCGTCGCCCTGCATCCGCGCCGTCCGGTGTTTGGTCTGCACCGCAAAGCTGCCCGGTAAGGTTGGATGGTCGTCCGTGCCAGTCGAAACGATAATCGCATAGACGGGCGTGGCTCCCTCCCAGGCGACTAGGCGCTGCGTCGCAACATTGACCTCAATCCAGCGGTTCGCGGTCTGCTTTAGCTCCGCCATCTTTTGGATTTCGGGCTGAGCTGCGGCCTGTGCTACGGCCTGTGCTATCACCGGAACTGGCGCAATCAGCGTCACGCCCCAGCAGGCAATCAGCGATAGCCCGATCAAGTGCCACTGCCAATATCTGCCTCTGCTTCTGCCTCTGTACTGTCCAGCTCGACTATTCATAGCGTCCTGTGATGATTTGCGATGGGTTGGCAATAGGTCTGCGAATCAGCTTGCGGGGCATCTGCTTCAGGCCAGCTGTCTCCAGTTTTGCGCGATCCAAAGCAAGTTTTCATCGAATTTTCACCAGAAGTTTTGCAGCCTGCCTCCGTAGGTTGCCCCCATTAACTCCTTCAAGGGCTTAAACTGAGCTTCCGCAGTTCATCTCCAAATCGCAATGAATTTTGAATCTCTGCGAATGCAGGCTGTGCAGCCGCCGATTATTCCCACGGTAGCCGAGCTAATCCGCCAGACTCCAGGCACCATTTCGCTTGGTCAGGGCGTGGTGTCCTATGGCCCGCCACCGGAAGCTATTGAGCAGCTCTCTCGGTTTTTAGCCAATCCAACTCTGCATCAGTATCAGGCGGTCATTGGCATTCCGGAGCTGTTGCAGGCGATTGAGGCAAAGCTGGCTGCCGAGAACGGTATAGGCGGCGCAGCGCAGCAGGTGGTGGTGACCGCAGGCAGCAATATGGGCTTTGTCAATGCGGTGCTGGCCATTGCCGATCCGGGCGACGAAATTATTCTCCAAACGCCCTACTATTTCAATCACGACATGGCGGTGCGAATGGCTAACTGTCGCCCGGTGCTCGTCCCCACCACCGCCGAATATCAGCTTCAGCCTGCGGCAATTCAGGCGGCCATTACGTCTAGAACGCGCGCCATCGTCACGGTATCGCCCAACAATCCGACGGGAGCTGTCTATCCAGAGGCCGATCTGCGTTGCGTTAACGCGCTCTGCCAGATTCACGGTATCTATCACATTCACGATGCCGCCTACGAATATTTCACCTACGGAGTGCCGCAGTTTTCGCCCGGAGCGATTGCTGTCAATCAGGCTCAGACGATTTCTTTATTCTCGCTCTCCAAAGCCTACGGGTTTGCCAGCTGGCGAATTGGCTATATGGTCATCCCAGCAGCACTGCTGAGCGCCGTCCAAAAAATCCAGGATACGGTGGCGATCTGCCCGTCAGTGATCTCGCAATATGCGGCGATTGGGGCGTTGCAGGCCGGGTGGCCCTACTGCCAGCCCCATCTCAAAACGCTGGCTGAAGTGCGCCAGATCTGCCTTGACCAGCTCGCCCAGATTTCCGATCTCTGTTTAGTGCCTGTTACCGACGGAGCCTTTTACCTGCTGCTCAAGGTGCAGACTGAGATAAACGACTTGGAACTGGTCAAGCGCTTAATTCGAGAGTATCGAGTCGCGGTGATTCCCGGCAGCACCTTTGGCCTGACGGGCGGCTATCTGCGGGTTGCCTATGGCGCACTCCAGCCAGCCACCGTAGCTGAGGGAATGGGACGGCTGGTGGCTGGCTTGAGAGGTATTGTTGGCAGCTGAACTATCGTGCGGGTGGCTGACCGCCGTGATTTAGGCTAGCACAGGCTGCTGCTGCTCCATCTCAGCGCTATATTGCCCCAGGCTTGCCGCCCCGTTTAGCTTGGCGCGGTGGTAGAGCAACTGCTGCGCTGCCGGAATCTGCGCGTCATTACCGGCCCAGTGCTCGAGGGCAGTCTGCTGAATCGCTCTGGCGTAAGAGAAGGTGACGCGCCAGGGAAGGCGATCGGCATACTGAGCATTGATCAGGTTGAGATGCTGGCTGGCTTGCAAATTACTCTGTCCGCCTGAGAGAAAAGCAATCCCCGGTACGGTTGCGGGAACATTGCGGCGCAGGCAGTTTACCGTAAATTCAGCGACTTGCTCAACGCTGGCAGGCTGAGCGCAATCCTGTCCTGAAATCACCATGCTGGGCTTGAGCACCATTTGATCTAAGGCCACCTTTTGCAGCCGCAGCTGGCTAAACACAACCTGCAACGTCTGGTCGGTGACTTCATCGCAGCGCTGAATGCTGTGGTTGCCGTCGATTAGCACCTCTGGCTCAACAATCGGTACCAGCCCGCCTTCCTGACAGAGTGCCGCATAGCGCGCCAAAGCGTGAGCGTTCGCTTCAAGGCAGGTGAGGCTCGGCATCTGGCTACCGATGGTGATCACGGCTCGCCATTTGGCAAAGCGTGCGCCCATCTGGTAATACTCAGCGATCCGCTCCCGCAGTCCGTCTAGCCCTTCGGTCACCTTTTCCCCGGCGCAGGCAGCCAGATCTTTAGCTCCCGTATCAACTTTGATACCGATGATTAATCCAGCCGCTTGCATCATCTGCGTAAACGGCAGACCCGCCTGCGAAGACTGGCGGATTGTCTCGTCATAGAGAATAGCGCCGCTGATAAAATCGCTCAGCTTGGGCGTGGTCAAAATTAGCTCTCGGTAGGCGCGCCGTCGTTCCTCGGTGGTGGGAATCCCCAGCTTTTCAAATCGCTGGTTGCAGGTGCTATGGCTCTCATCCATTGCCAGAATGCCCTTGCCCGGAGCCATCATTGCTTGAGCGGTGGCGCGAAGTTCTTCTGCGTAGCTGCTCATAGTTGCATCTCCTATATTGTCAAGTATTGTCAACCGTCAGTTAGGACATACCATCAGGCTAATCGCTCCGCAAAATAATTGCAGTGGACTCACGCAACAGGTGATGAACTAGAGCTTGAACTAGAGTTAGTGCGATGATGGAGGCATCAACCTCATCCGAGATTTCTATGACGAGTGGAAAAAACGATCTGCCAGCGCTGCTGCTGACGACGCTAATTACGCTAGGACTGCTGGGTGGCGGACTCTGGTTCGTAGGCAGAAAATTTTTGGGCGGCGGGAATCAGGCGACTAACCCATCTGGAACTCAAGCTGGGACTCAAGCTGGCAATCCAACAGATCCGTCTGCCGCTAGTCCTCCTGCCGCCAACTCTAATTCTACAAGCGCCAGCGGCCTCAACACCTCACAGCCTAACCCTAGCATTCTGGCGATCGACGGCAGCGTTTCACTCGTCGCGCTGATCAAACAGCTGCAAAATGCCTATCTACAAGTCAATCCCAGCATTCCCAGTACCTATGGCGTTCCAGATGGCCAGCCCAACGGCACCAATGCAGGCATCCAAAACCTACTCGACGGCAAGGTATCTATGGCGGTCAGTTCGCGTCCCCTCAAGCCTAATGAGTTGACGACCCTGCAAGCCGTGCCGATTGCTCGCGATGCGCTGGCTGTAGCTGTGGGGGCGAATAATCCTTACAAAGGCGGGCTAACGCTCAACCAGCTCAAGCAAATTTTTCAGGGCAAAATTACCAACTGGTCAGAGGTGGGCGGCCCCAATCTGCCGATTCGGGTGATCAACCGAGCGGCCAGCAGCGGCACGCATACTTTCTTTCAAGACGTGGTGCTGTTGGGCGAGCCGTTTGCAGCCGATGGCGCAAATTTCAGCACCGCACAGCGCGATGAGACCACGCCGCTCTTGCAGGCGCTGGGTGAAGCCGGCATTACTTACAGCACCGTTACTCAAACTGCCAACCAGCAGACGGTGCGAAATGTCTCCATCGACGGAGTTGACCCGACCGACCAAAACGCCGTCAAAAGCGGCACCTACCCGATTAGCCGCGTCACATATCTAGTTGTGCCCAAGCAGACCAGCCCTGCGGTGCAGCAGTTTGTTGATCTGGCGCTTTCTGATTCTGGAAAGCAGATTATTTCTAGACTAGGCTTTGCGCCAATTCAGTAAATGATTCATAAATGATTCAATAGATGCCGACTGAGCCGAAAGCGGCTGGCGCTAGGCGCTGCATTGGGCTGAATTTAGCTTTTGCTCACAGTCTTGGCGCTCTGCGGCATTTAGATCCTGGACATCGCGCCGCAGCAGCAGGCCGTTATGCGCTGTCAGCGAGCGGGGCAGTTCGTCATCCTGGATGAGCTTCAGCGTTTGCATATCGTAGGTGCTGTAGCGGGTTAGCTCTGGCGAGTCAAACTGCACGTCAATAATCGTCATTGTTTTGCGCGGCACAGCTTCGCCCCCAATTAGCGGTCGGGGTCCCGCTCCCAAAATGCCCGTATGCAAAAACTGCATCTGACCTTTGTGAGCCGGGTAGTAGGCATGATGGTGGCCGCTGATGTAGGTATGCACCTGATATTTTTCCAGCATGGCACGCAGTTCATCAGCGTTGTCCATCACTTCCCCAGGTTCATCCCGCCCCACGGCCACGCCGTACAGCGGCAGATGACCAATCAAAACGCGCATCTTAGCCTGCTGGGCTTTGGGGCTAGCGAGCGACTGCTCAACCCAAGCCAACTTCTCGGCAGGAATTTTGCTGGAGGAACCGTCCCAGACCAGAAAAAAGATGCCCTGGTAGCCAAAGCTGTAATAGAACGGGAACTCATTTTGATCAATAAACTGAATGCCGGGATTATGCTTGGGATCATTCCAATATTGGCTGGCGTAGTCGCGCTCCTGTTGGAACAGAAAGCCGCCCTGAATGGCCTGAGCACTAGATGCGTCGTGGTTGCCCACCGTAAAGCCATAGGGTAATTGGTACTTGCGAAGCGGAGCCGCCACATGCTGATCAAAGGCAGCCCACATCGCTTCAAGTTGAGCTAGCGTGAGGCTGGGTTTCTGTCCAGCCACCATATCGCCGCCGCACAGCACCAGATCAGGTTGCCAGAACGGCAGCAGATTAATCCCCCGATCGACCTCTGATTCGTACTCAGTTGCGCCATAGGAGCTGTTGAGATCGCTAATCACGGCTAGCCGCACATCCCCACGCGGCGGGTTTTCGAGCCCCTGCCCGGCGAGGGCAGCCTGCGTTGCGGGGGGCAGGATAACAGAGGCGGGGCGGGGTGACTCGGCAGGTGACTCGGCAGGTGACTCGGCAGGTGATTCAGCAGATGGAGTCGCTCTCTGAGCCGCGAGCTGGATTAGGTTCAGCTGATCGCAGGCCAAGCAAACCGACAGGATCAAGCCCAAGAGCAACCAGAGAAATGAACGTCGCCAGCGCATAAGCATCTGCCGTAAGCAGCACAGAAGACTACAGGCATAGAATAGCAGAAGCTAACCAAATCGACCGCTGACATAATCGCGGGTCAGATCTTGTCTGGGGTCAGTGAAGATCTGCTCGGTTGTGCCATATTCAACCAAGTAGCCAGCGCCCGCTCCTGCTTCGCCGCTAGAGCTGTTGAAAAAGGCCGTCATTTGCGAAATCCGTGAAGCCTGCTGCATGTTGTGCGTCACGATAATGATCGTGTACTGCGTCCTGAGCTGCTTGATTAAATCTTCGATCCGCGCCGTTGAAATTGGGTCGAGCGCCGAGCAGGGTTCGTCCATTAGCAAGATGTCTGGCTCAATCGCCAGCGCCCGTGCAATACAGAGCCGCTGCTGCTGACCGCCAGAGAGCGACAGGGCGTTTTGCTTCAGCTTGTCTTTTACCTCATCCCAGAGCGCCGCATCCCGCAGCGACTGCTCAACGAGTTCTTCGACATCGCCCTGATAGCCGTTGATCCGAATTGGATAGGCAATGTTCTCGTAGATCGATTTGGGAAACGGATTAGGCTTTTGGAAAACCATGCCAATTTGCCGCCGCAGCTCAACAGGATCAACCCTTGGCGCATATAGATCTGTACCACGATAGCTAATTTTTCCCTGAACTCGGCAACCCATAGTTAAATCATTCATGCGGTTGAAGCAGCGCAGCAGCGTACTTTTACCACAACCTGAACTACCAATGAATGCCGTGACGCAGCGCTGAGGAATATTTAGATAAACCTGTGTAAGCGCCAAAAAGCGATCGTAATAGACAGAGAGATTTTCGACGCTGAGAACAGTATCGGTATCAACAAGAGCAGCAGTAAGAGCCATAGTTAGAATTTAGCGATAAAGAATAAAAGATTAATCATTGCGGATTTTCTGAGTCCGATTTCGCAGATAGATAGCAGTGGCGTTCATCAACAGCAACACAATCAGCAACATCACAATCGCTGCCGCCGCATTGTTTTGAAACTCCGGCTGAGGCCGCGAAATCCAGTTGTAGGTCTGAATCGGCAAGGCCGTAAAGGGCGAACGCAGTCCCTCAATAATGGGGCTGAGCGGCGGCAGAAAGGCAATAAAGGTGAGCGCCCCAATCGTAATCAGCGGCGCGGTTTCGCCAATTGCCCGTGACAGTGCCAAAATTGTGCCCGTCAAAATACCCGGCAGCGCAATCGGCAAGACGTGATCCCGCACCACCTGCCAGCGGGTTGTGCCGACAGCAAAGCCTGCCTGCCGGATGCTGTTGGGCACCGAGCGCAGCGCTTCGCGAGTGGCGACAATAATAATCGGCAAGATCAGCAGCGCCAGGGTGAGACCGCCTGCTAGAACGCTGCGCCCGCCCGTAATCGGCTCCATCCAGCGCACAAACACCTGCAAGGCCAGCAGCCCATAAATAATTGAAGGCACTGCCGCCAGATTGCCAATATTGATTTCAATCAGCCGCGCTAGTCGCGTATTGGCCGCAAACTCTTCCAGGAAGATGCCAGCTCCCACGCCGGTGGGAATTGCAAACAGCCCGGTGAGTATTAGCAGCCAAATTGTGCCCACCAGCGGCGACAGGATGCCCGCCTGAGCCGCCCGCCGCGACGGATAGGAGAGCAGAAAACTCGGAAAATCTTGGATAAAACGCGGAAATCCGGTGATGAAGACATCGCCCAGCAGCATAATTAGCACAAACAGCGCAATTAGCACTGAGAGCAGCGCCGCAGTCTGAAAAATTTGATCGGCCCGATATCGCTGGGCCAAGTTAGCCTGGAACCGAGACGGACTAGCTGGCGTACTTTGATCTACTTGATCGATCTGGGTCATTCGTAGCTCTCCCGAAAGCGATTGACAAACCAAAAGCTGATGATGTTGAGCAACAGCGTGATTATAAACAGCGTCATGCCCACTGCAAAAATTGTCTTATACTCAATTGAATTGACCGGGGCATCTCCCTGACTCACCTGGACAATAAACGAAGTCATTGTCTGTACCGAGAGACGCGGATCGAGAAAGCTGAGGTCTGGTTTGATCGGACGCGGATTCTGACCTGCCGCAATCGTTACGATCATTGTTTCGCCCACAGCGCGCGCCATCCCCAAAATGCAGGAGGCGACAATCCCAGACAGCGCCCCCGGCAGCACCACGTTTTGGATGGCCTCCCGCCGGGTTGTGCCCAGCGCATAGGCTCCTTGGCGCAGACTCTGCGGCACCGCAAAAATCGCATCTTCGCTGAGCGAGGCCACCGTTGGCAAAATAGCGATGCCCATCACCAGACCCGCACTCAGCGCGTTAAACACCTCAACGCCGGGAATCAGCGCCTGCAAAATTGGCGTGACAAAAATCAGGGCAAAGTAGCCATGCACAACGCTGGGAATACCCGCTAACAGCTCCAGTGAGGGTTTGAGCCAGCGGCGCAGCTTGGGTGCGGCAAACTCGCTGAGGTAGATAGCCGCCATCAGTCCTAGCGGAATCGCCACGCAGAGCGCAATCGCTGCGGTCATGAGCGTGGCGCTGATCAGCACCAAGATGCCATACTGCGGGTTGGCAAACAGGGGTGTCCACTCGCCGTCAAACAAAAAATGCGTGAAGGGCACGGCTTTGAAAAACTCGATGGCCTCAAACACTAGCGAGGCAATAATGCCAGCAGTGGTGGCAATCGACAGCAGGGCAAACGCCCCAAACAGGACATAGACAAGGCGTTCAGACCATTGGCTCCACTTGCGCCGGGGTTTCCAGCGCGAGGCAGTCCGACTCGTAGCCAAATTTTCGCTCATGCAGGGGACTCTAAACTGGGTTTGTTAAGCTCAACACATTCAACCTAGAAGCTCAACTTAAAGAGCGGGTTAACAATCTAAAATTCTTTGTAATCTTTAATTTGATCAGTTCAGTTCTGATCCTGCACCGCATGACCTGCCTCGAACCGACCCCTGAGCAAGCCCTAAAAGATGAGCAAGCCCTAAAAGATGTCGCAGCCCTGCTCGAACGCTTTAGCCATTTTGGGGTTGAGCTAGGGCTAGAGCGGATCGAACGCCTGCTCGCAGCCCTCGGTAATCCGCAGCAGCAGGTGAAAATTCTGCATGTGGCGGGCAGCAACGGCAAAGGCTCTGTCTGCGCCTACCTTGCGTCGGTGCTGGCTGAAGCGGGCTACCGAGTGGGGCGCTACAGTTCGCCGCATCTGGTCAGCTGGTGTGAGCGGATCTGCCTGAATCAGCAGGAGATCCCGGCGGTCGAGCTATTGAGCCTCTTGCAGCAGGTGGTGGCCGCGATTGATGCTGATCAGCCCTCGCCAACCCAGTTTGAGGTGATTACCGCCGCCGCATGGCTGTATTTTGCGCGTCAGCAGGTAGATTTGGCAGTGGTTGAGGTGGGCTTGGGCGGCAGGCTAGATGCCACGAACGTCTGCGAGCGCCCTCTGGTGAGCATTATCACCTCGCTCAGCCGCGAACACTGGCAGCGGCTTGGCTCTACTCTAGCCGCGATCAGCCGCGAAAAGGCGGGCATCCTCAAGCCCAATTGCCCCGCCGTGATTGCGCCACAGCCACCGGAGGCCACAGCCGTCTTGCAGCAGCGGCTCACGGAACTTCACTGTCCGGCACAGTGGGTGCAGCCTGCGGAGGATCTGGGCAACGGGGAGGCTAAGTTTGAAGAGATGATCTACCCGCTGCCGCTGCTGGGCGCTCATCAGCTCATCAACTCGGCGCTGGCGCTTAAGGCGCTTCAGCTTTTGCAGGCGCAGGGCTGGCAGATTAGCGCCAGCCAAATCACGGCAGGCATGGCCAAAACACAGTGGCCGGGACGCATGCAGTGGCTCACCTGGCAGGGACAGCGGCTGCTGGTTGACGGTGCTCATAACCCCGCCGGAGCTACCATGCTGCGCCGCTATCTAGACAATAATCCGGCCAGCCAAGCCAGCAGCCAAGCCAGCAGCCAAGCCGCGCCGATTCACTGGATTGTTGGCCTGATTGGCACCAAAGACCATGCCGATATTTTTAAGGCGCTGCTGCGTCCCGGTGACTCGCTCCATCTAGTGCCTGTGCCTGAGCATATTCCTGCTGACCTAGCCGAGCTAGAGCAGATCGCCCAGGCTGGTTGCCCCCAACTGACGGTCAGTCGCTACGCGGATCTAGGAGATGCCCTCGCGGCGGTTAAGCTGCTTCGGCAACAGGGCGGCAGGGCAGTTCTCTGTGGCTCGCTCTACCTGATTGGCTACTTTTTTAAGACGCAGTTTGAGCCGCAGTCTGAGCCGCAGAAGCTAAACTCAATCAATCACAACCAATCACAATTTAAGTAAATTTAGCAGAAATTCATCGATGGATTCCGGAACTGACTAAACTGAGGAGAGTGCTAAATCCTGAAATTGGGTCTAATGATAGATTTTAGTCAGTTGTTAAATCAGAAAGCTGACCTGATTACCGAGCAGTGGGTCGCGGCAGTAGAGCGAGATCGGCAGATCACTACGGCTGACAGCCTAACGCATACAGCCATCCGCAATCACATTCCCTATGTCTTAGAGGCACTGACCACCGTACTGTCGCGGGTTGAAGAAAACGATGTAGGGATGATTGCTCAAGCGAGCCTCCAGCACGGCATCCAGCGAGCTGAGCAGGGCTACGAACCCACCGAGATCGCCCGCGAATATCATCTGCTGCGCGACACGATTTTGAGCAATCTGCGCGAGTATCTGCTGCAAGGTACGGCCGCCGAAGTGCTGCGAGCCATGTCGCTGATCAATACCGTGGTGGATGCGGCAGTAGCTCAGTGCTTCGGCAGCTATGTGAATCAGCGGTTGCAGGAGCTAGAGCGCTTGCAGCATCAGCTATTTTTGACCAATCAAGAGCTGAATCGCTTAGTTCATACCAGTCAAGAAAATCTGTCACATTTGGCGCATGAGCTCAAAACACCGCTCACTTCGATCATTGGCTACTCAGAGCTATTTTTGCGGCAGCATCGGCAGGTAAAAGAGCCCGTGCAAGACTCAGTGCAGAATTTGGAGCATGTGGAGCGGGTGCTGCGTAACGGGCGATTGCTGCTGCGCTTGATCAACGATTCGCTAGAGCTATCGCGCTGCGAGGCAGGACAGCTTCAGCTTCAGCTCGTGCGGGTGGATGTCCGCAGCGTCTTGCAGTCGGCTCTGGAAATGATCCAGCCACTGGCGGCGGCGCGCGGACTAGAGCTAAAAATCGTCTGCGAGAATGCCCCCAATCAAATTCTGATCGATCCGCTGCGGCTTCAGCAAATCTTGACCAATCTGGGCAGCAATGCGGTTCGCTACACCGAAACGGGTCGCGTGATCATTGTCTGCCAGACACTCAACGATCGGCAGTGGCTGCTGTCAGTCAGCGATACAGGCATCGGCATTTCGCCAGAGGATCAGGCCAGGATCTTCGAGCCTTACTTTCGCGTCTCGGCAGCAGGTCAGCCGCTCACCCCAGACAGCACGGGGCTAGGGTTAGCAATTGTGATACAGCTCGTGAAGCTCTTGCAGGGAGAAATCACGTTGGAGTCTGAGCTGGGGATTGGCTCAACTTTTACGGTAATTTTGCCAATGGAGGTGCGCTGAAGCCTTCATCTGCTCTGCCAGCTTTTGCTTTGCTGTCTTTTGCTTTGCTGTCTTTAGCTACGCCCAGTTAAGCCAAGCTGACATCTGGTTGAGCAAGCGCTGAGCCAGGTTCCAGCGGGGCAGTCGGAAGCCAATCGGCTGCGGGTTGAGGCGAGCATCAGCGGCAATGCTGTCATTTTGGCGATCGATGGCTCGCGCAATCGCCTGCATTCGGCGCTGCTGGTCGCGGGTGATGCTCTCGGCGGTATTGCCCAAACCGGGGGCATTCCAGCGCTGCGTTTTGGGGTCAATAAAAGACTGGACTCGCGCCCATAAAATTGCCTCTGCCCCGCTCATGCCCAGACTCTGCGCCTGCGCCAACCAGTCAATATAGCCCGCTACATCCAGCAGCGCTTCGGGGGCTTGATTGGCTAGGTCAATGCCGTTGAGCGTTTCTTCGAGGGTGAGCTTCAGTCCCTTGGCGCTGGCTTTTTCCTGCATCACCTGAGCCTGTCGTTTGAGACGCGCCAGCTGTTTTGCATCCGCCTCTTCGACTGAGTCTGCACCATGCTGATAGGAGAACGTGCCCAGATTCCAAACGCCGTTCCCTGGATCGGTATGGCCATAGAAATGAGTGCTGTGGTCGCCTTCGGGGGTGCGCGTTCCTTCGGCGTTCCCAACCGCAACCGCGACCAGTGAATCGCTATCTTTGCTAAAGAGCTGCCGGAGCGTGAAGGTAGCTTGCTCAAGCAGATTGAGAGGTGGCGAGGGGGCAGGTTGAACGCTTGAGTTGTCGTTGGGTAGATTATGTAAACTACTCTGTGAACCATCTGGGATAAAAACTTGAGTCGGAATTGGCGCAGAATTTGAGAGATCAAACTGTACGCCTAAATCGGCGTTGCTGAAATCAGATATAGAATCAGGCGCAGAATAGGGTGAGCTTTGCTGAATCGGCTGGAGCGCGGTAGTTCGGGTAGAAAACTGAGCGGGAAGATTAGTCGCCACAGCAGGCTGAGTCAGAGCGATTAGCCCTGCGGTGTAGATGCAGATTTTGTTCATGGCTTAATTCGAGCTTAATTCAGGGCTTACTCAAGATTTTCTCTAGCATGGAGCGCGAAGGTTCAACAATTGTCCAGTTGCCTTCAGGCAGCTTCCGCAGCATCGCAAAATGCAGATATTCGCCAGAGCCAATTGGCTCTCCTTGCTGGATCGTGCCCAGTCGCGGCTGGCTGAGTCCACAAAGTCGAAACAGATAGGCAGGGACTTCGGGCGTGGAAAACAGCACGCAGTCGATGAGATTGGGCTGAACTCGGCCTGTGAACGGTGCGTAGACCTTACCGCCCTGGAGCGCAATGGAGATATCGCCCAGTCCAGCCGCAATTCGGTATTCTTTTACCTGATCACCTGCCTGTAACTGCCAGCTCTGCTGAATCTGGATTTGGCGGGCGGGCTCGCGGGCAGGAATCAGGGGAGCAACTGGAGCACAAGCCGTTGTCAGGGCAATGCCTGCCGTAATGCCTGCCGTAATGGCCACCGCAGCACTGGCACTAATTCTGGCGCTAGTTCTGGCGCTAGTTCTGGCGCTAACCTTAACGCTAATACGCTGCCCCAACCCCTCGCATCCCATGCTCTAGAAGACTCCTCACCTCTGAGTAACCCTCCATATATAGCAAGATATCGCAAGACATCGGGGGTTTCAGCGGGTTTGAAGCGGGCTAGCGCAGCACCTGAAGCTGATATCCGGCATATTCATTGCCTTCAAACAGCACCACCAGCCAAGTTTGCGGATCAAAGGCCAGCTGATAAACAGCGCGTTCTGCCGCCACCCCTGCCCGCACTTCCAGACCGGGAAGCTGACAGTAGGGCGCTTGCAGCACGTCCTGCACTTGGACTTTAGGTTCGCGCTCCGAAATCGTCAGAAATGTGGCTAGCTGGTCGCGGGAGATCTTGGCTTGCGGGTTAAGATCTCCCGCGCAGCTTTCAGGACGGCTAGAGCGCTGCGCCGCAATGGTTTCCTGAATGTCGGTGCTGAGTCCGGCAATCACAGCAACCGCTCCGCCCAGCAAAAATAGCCGCATCCCAATCTGGCGCTGCGGACTAGGTCGTTTCATTGCGACCTCCTGTTTTAAGCGGCTTGACGCGCGACTTGCGCTGTCCGCTCGGCACTAGCGAGGCCAAGCAAGAGATCACAAATAGTAGCCATGCGGCTCCGAGCAGTAAAGGACTCATAGTCTTCCTCCTAGCAATAGGCCAATCATCAGTGAAAACAGGCGATAGCCCCAGATAAAGCCAGTTTGGGGCACAAGCGTTGAGCGGTAGATGGCGATGGCGGCAGGAGCTAGCATCACTAGCAGGCTGGGCACCCAGAGCATGGGGTAGCTGGCCACGAGCAGATCGAGTCCGACCCGCAGCATTGCTGCCCCCAGCACCAAAATTGCGGCCTCTTGGAACGTAAAAACTTCGGTTGCTTGCCGCTCCAATACCCGCCGCCCTGAGGCACGTCGCCCAGCTGCCCGCCTCGGCCTTTGATCTAGCAGAAGACCCAACGGCGAGAGCAAAAAGCTGCTAACCCGACCCAGCAGCGTCAGCAATCCCCAAGTCCCCTGCCAGACGGCTCCGGTACTCGCCAGCATCAGGTGGTTACCGTGATTGCGGTGGGCGTGACTGCGGTGGGCGCGTCTTTCGGCGGGCGGTAGCTGAACGGCGCGTGAGGTCAAGACGAGCGTTCCGGCAGCGTCGGCAACATGCGGCACTGCTGCGGTTTCGCAAACGGCGTTGGCAGACTCAATCTGCTCAGACAGCGTGATTAGCTCTAAAATAACGGCCTCTTGCTGAGTCGAAAGCTGATTAATCTGATGCGCTTTCTCGGCCAGCATTTGACGGGTAAGGGCCTGCGGCGGCTGAACCGGTCTAGCAAATCGCGTTTGACGCTGCATCGCTCGGTTTAAATCAAGGCGCGCAGTGCGCGGCGGCGTATCTGTGTTGGGCTGATCTGGTCTTTGAGATGGTCTTTGAGATGGTCTTTGAGATGGTCTTTGAGATGAATAATTGTCGTTAACATCTGCGATCGGAAAGCATTCAACCGAACGCCTTTTGGAAGTTGAACTACCTGGATCAGCAGCCTGCCGCTCAGGTTTGGAGGCAATTCTGGGAGAGATGGTAGGAGAAATTGTGGGGATAACGGCAGACGGAGCAGCGGAACTGGCTGGATCGAGCAGACTGGCTGAACTGTCTGCTCGAATCGCCCGAAGTTCGGCTTCAATCGCCTTCATTTCGGCTTGCGATGGTCTCATAGCGCTTCCTCTGTTCGAGATAAGGGACGGCATAAGGAATGGTGACGTAGGCTAATGCGGTATTTTTAGTACGTTTGTACCGTTTGCTGACCTTAATCTACCACAAACAGTTCAAATGTACTAGTTAAATCACAAGTTTTTTGAGCCAGCGCTGAAATAGCTCAGGTCTCACTCAGAATTAACTCAGAATTAACTCAGTCCGGCTATCTGGAGTATGGCCTTGAGCTGTTCGAGATCAACCCAAATATCGGCGAGGCGGGGATTGGGATAAAGCAGCTGGGTTAGATAGTATCCAACGGGCGTTTGACCCAGCAAATAGTAGTACTCTAGCTGTACTAAATTGGCGATCAGCCAGTAGCAGGGATAGACAAAATCGGGCGGGAATAGCTCAATCACTTTGGTTCCGGGCTGGCAGAACACCAGATTGGTCAAGCCACCACCGTGGGGCGCAATCACGGCCTCAGCCTGTGCCAGCAAGTTGGCTTGCTGCTGCACCGAGAGCGATTCTAGCAGCACAGTCTGAAATCCTAGCGGCTCTAGAATTGCCAAAACGGCGGCTTCGTTGATCAGGCTGCGGCTGGCCTCTCGGCGGCTGATGTAGAGCCGCAGGTGGGCGGGTTGAGCGTCACTGAGCAGCAGGCGACGCAGAAACTGACAGCTCCAGCTTGGCATCCAGGCTGGATGTCCGGCGCTCGCTACAATGAGTTCGCTGGCCTGCAAATGCGGCTGATGCGGCAAAATCTTGCTGAGCGGAACGCCGAGCAGTTCGAGAGTTTGCTGCTGAAACGGCTGGCTGTGACTGACTCGAATCGCGTCAACATGGTTCCAGTCCAGCCCGCTGCGGCGAAGCAGCTCAATCTGCGGCAGCAGTTCAAACATCCAGTGAAAATAGTTATCGTCACTCAGCGCCGCCAGCGCCACCACGCGCCCCTGAATTTGCTCTGGCTCTGGCAGCCAGCGTGATTGGGCGGAATGCGGCTTCTGAGGTGAGCCGGGGCAGAGCAGCGGAAACTCAACTGATAGATCGCTCAACAGCTGATGATTTGCAAACACCGCTCGGCTACTCAAGTCGGCGGCAGTCCAGATCCGACCTTGCGGAATCTGCGCCACAAAAGCTGCCGGCAGCGCTACCTGCCGTCCGAATCGAAAGCTAAAGTGAATCTGCTCCTCCAGCGTTTGCGGAGGCTTGAGATGAATGACGCTGGCGGGTTCGAGCGACCAATAGCAATCGGGCGGTACGGCCATCTGCGTCTCGCAGCATCCAGTCGGCGGTGGCTGGCTCAGCGGCAGTTCTGGCGTGGGGTTTGAGGGTTGGTTCGTCAGCTTGCTGCCGACCCGCTCGGCTCCGTCCGGCTGGCCAATTGTGGCGAGGAGTTCTGCACGGCGTGGGCTGGCAGATTGTAGGGCTGAGACAAACTCTGGCGCTGCCGCTAGCGCGCTTTGAAAGCAAGTCAGCGCCGCCGCCAACTCTCCTAGCCTGAGCCGCGCAAACCCCAAATCTGCCTGAATCCAGTCTGACTGAATCCAGTCAGACTGCTCAGCCGCGACTTCAAAAGCCTCTGCCGCCGCCTGCCACTGCTGAAGCTGCCCCCAGCAGAGTCCGAGACGGTATACGGTCTGCCAGTTTGGCGCAGATGCGCTGGCCTTTTGGTAAGCTGCGACCGCTGGGATAAATTCCCCTAGCCGCTGCCAGACTTCGGCCTGCTGTTGGTGGGGATCTGCCCATGCGGGACTGAGATCAATGGCTTGCTGCCATGCCCCAATTGCCTCCTCCAGTCGTCCCTGTAGCGCTACTGCCTGCCCTAACCTCAACCACAGCTCGGCTTGCTCTGGCTCCGCAGCAATCTCTAACGCCTGCTGATAGAGCGCTTCAGCTAGGTCGGGGCGGACTGAGAGCTGCTGTTTGGCCTGGGTTTTCAGCAGATGCAGCAGCTCTGTCAGCTCTGCCACATCGTTGAGCTGGATCATGCCGGAGAGCCAAACGGCCTGAGCCGCATCAATATTTTCGGCCAGCAGATGCAGCAAGCCCAGATGCCAATAGTTTGACAACAGCTGCGGCTGAGTCGCAATGGCCTGCTCATAGTCTGCTGCCGTCTTGAGATTCGCCATAGACGAGATGCTCTGAGTCACAGTCGCGTTGGCCAGTATTGCTTAGCTAGATGGTAAATCATCCTCTGAACTTTAAGCTCAAGGGCGTTGCTCAATTGAAGTACGAATCTAGCTGAGCTGCAAGTTTCTTCGCCCCCAGTCGAAGATTCAGCAAGGCCCCTCTCTCAAGATTTTGGAACGGTTTTGGAAACGGCAAAGGTAATATACAGTTTCAATCAAGATTCAAACTGGCGGAGATTACAGCTAATTCGGTCGCATACGCCTACTTCCTGGGCAGCTGCGTCGAGATCGAGCTGTGGAGATTGCCCTGACCGCTGACTGTCAGGCTGCTGGCGAAGCTTCCGTGAGGCAACTCCGCCAACTTCGAGGAGACTTATCGCAGCAAGACGCTCATAAATTTACCTTGCGCGAACGGTGCGGGAACCAACAGCGAGAATTGGCCTCGATCGGTAATCATCTGCCTGACATACATTTCACTGATGATGTGGTTGACCTGCTCACGGGTTCCGACAATCCAAATCTGCGCCTGCTCGCCAAGCGGCTCTCTCAGACGTTCGTTGAACTCTGTAGACATGATATTTGCCTCGTATTTTTGGGTATGGGTTTGAAAGCCTAAGGCGTTGAGTCACCTGACCACATGCGTGAACGAAGCGAGCGCGATGTAAAATCGACTCAGCCTTGCTTCCCGCGTGAACGGGGAGTCGGGTTAGCTGGCTAGTCGTGTGCAACCACTTCTAGTCAGCGACGCCTTAAGCTTTTGCGTGTCCTGACCGCTACACGCGATCAGTTGGAAAATCATAAGCTGAAACTCGGCTTTGCACAAGTGGGGATGTGAGAAATTTTACGTTTGGTGAGATTGGGCTAGGCAGACAGCTCATCTAAAGAATTGCTGAAGCTTGTCCGCCCAAATGGATATGAGGGCTAATATGCGGATAGTTGTCCGTCTAAATACCTGATTTGGGCAGATATGCGGATAGTTGTCCGTCTAAATCACTCTAGCGGGGAGATAGTTGGACGCTGTCCGCCTAAATCGCCTCTAGGGGGTAGATAGGCAGACGTTGTCCATCTACATAATAGTTATGCCACACGTCTTCGATGCAAGGATGAGAGCAAAATTTTATCTGTTAGTTTTCAGAATTAAGTAAGGATGAAATTATCTGTTAGATAGTACTTTGAGGTTGCTGAGCAGAAAATCTATAATTGAGAGTGCAGCAGTAATATGATTGCATGACAGCAGATTCCACCAATAGTTAAGCTTGCGGGGAGCAATAGGCTATCGACTTTCTATAAAAACACGCTTTGGGAACTTTTATGGAGTTTGATCTGCGAAAGGCGATTAACGCAATCTCAGATGTCGTTCAGAATCGGCCAACCCCACTTCGCGAATTCGACCAGATATACATGAAGGTCGCCGATATGGTGATCCAAGCGGAGTACGTAGCTCGTGTTTTTGATAATAAGGATGTTGTATTTGTTGGGGACGGTGATGGAATTGCCCTGTCTGCTGCTCATTTGAAAGCTCAAAAGGTCATCAATTATGGCCCGCAATCAATTACTTTGCTTGATTTTGATGAACGGATTGTCAATTCCGTGCGGCGCTTTGGTGAAAAGCTTAGCCCTCACATCAACATTTCATCATATCTTTACAATGTGGCAGATGCACTGCCTCCAGAACATTTTGGTGTGTACGACGGGTTTCACATCAATCCGCCCTGGGGGGCAAGTAACGATGGGGAAAGTGTTATCGCCTTTTTTGAGCGTGGTAGTCAGGCAACGAAGGAGAAGAGTTTAGGGATTGTCGTAATAGCAGATGACCCTGATCTACCGTGGACTCAAGGAGTTTTACGAGATACGCAGCGTCGTGCCCTTGAACTCGGATACGTAGTAGCTGAGATGCTGCCACAGTTGCACCTTTATCATCTCGACGATGCACCTGATCTACGGTCATGTTCGTGCCTATTTCGTCGTATTGATCCTAGTTGCATGCAGACTGTATCGGAGCCTCTTGAGTCGGCGCGGCTCGAAAATTTTTACGGCAAAAGTTCCCCGTTACGCTTTCGATACGTACGTGAGCGGACAACACTCAACACCGACAGAGAATCAGACCTTCTTTATACACTTGAAAAACTTGAGGTGGACAATGGATGACCAGATAAAGCAAGCGGGACTTATTTTTATGAAAGTTGGTCTGCATGCACAAGAGAGTATCGAAGATATTGTCGAGCGAAAGCAACGCGAATTTGAAGAGGCAGGCTCTATTTTTTGGGGCTATGGCGGTAATACTTGCCATCCACTCACTATGGTTCAACCCTTTGCAAAAGAGGTAGGAAAAAGTGGCAATCAAATTCTCATCGTTATGCAGAAGATGAACTCTAAACATGCCGCTCCGCCAGAAATTGCTAAAGAGTACTCAGACGATGGTGTAAACTGGCAACCCATT
This sequence comes from Pegethrix bostrychoides GSE-TBD4-15B, assembly GCA_019359155.1. Lineage (GTDB taxonomy): Bacteria > Cyanobacteriota > Cyanobacteriia > Elainellales > Elainellaceae > Elainella > Elainella bostrychoides. The sequence goes on along the minus strand of JAHHHV010000074.1, from coordinate 3,733 downwards.
CCCAAGGGTATAGAAGTTCGTGGGTCACGTTATGCACTAGTTCTAGATAAGCTTCGGGTCGAAGAATTTGACTTGGATCTGGGTGAACTACAGGTTGGAATTGGACCTAGCCGTGGACGCAAAGCTGACCAATATTTAGTCGGTCAGGCGGACAAAGGGTGCTTTCTTTACACGCCTCGGGACTTACCCATAACACAGGAGGAGCAGCCATTAAAGCGTATCGGACTGGTTGCCAACGTTAAAGCACCTTATGCAGTGTTCCTCAAAAATTAACCAGATTTTGTGTATAGTAAGTCCCCTGTCACAGCACGCAGATGATTGATATACGAAGCTAGCGCCTCTTTCACTGACTCATAACTTGCAGGCATAGTTACGCCAAATGCAATGTTCAATGCTTTATCGACATCAGGCTTCGATCTCACGCACTCTTGGACGTGAGTAAATTGATCCTTGACTAAGTATGAGAACAGCACTTCCATCGATATCACACGACCCGCCAGTGCATTGGCGAGGTGGGTAACAGATTCATGGGAACAAAGCGCTGCTAGCGATCGCTTATCGCCTGTAATAATAAGTGCATCTCTAGCAGTAGCACCTACTGCAAGCAGTAAGGCTTCTCCGGTGTCGATATTTTGTACCGCACTCACTGCATCCAGTAGATCTGGTTCCGCCGATCTAGCATCCAGGGGTTTAGCGATTTTGAGGAATGATTCTAGCCTAGAGTAACTCTCTTCATCCTCACAAAGAAGCAAGCGATTTTTGGCAGGAAGGAGGACGTATTTTGCAGTAGCAAGCACCCGTACATCGGTAATTGTGAAATCGAATCGAGCTATGACCTCATCAAGTAGCCCATAACGTGCAAGTTTAAGTAAGGCATCGTTATCAAGCAGAAGCAGCCGATCCATGAATGACCTCACTCAAGGTTCGACCCAGTAACTCTACCAAGGAATTCTAGGGTTTCCATCGGCAAGGTTTCAGGGTTGATCTGACCCCACATCGCTTCATTAATAATTACTGGTGCGGGTGGATGCTCACCTTGCAACACCTTTGCGGCTGCAATACCCATTTCCCATTTCCCGGACTGATTCGCAAAGTTCAACACAATGTGTCCAGGATCGATGTGTTGGTTCTTGCCAAATCTAAACGCTGAATCAGCTAGTTCTCTGAAATTAATGTGACTATCTGAGGGAATATAAGTCGCATCAGGTCTAGCGTTTAATAGCTCGATCGCAAACGCATCAGCCGTACGCTCGTCCAAGTCGGCATCCTTCAGAGCATAGGAGTCCTCACTAAGTTCCTCATCAATCAATATTTCATTGGGAGCCACATGCCCCAGAGCCAGATGAGCGACTTCATGAGCCAAAATAAAGAGTTGCCATGCCCAGAGAGGAGAGGCTTTTGACAAAATGATGACGGGGCGGCTGTCTGTATGAATCACCATGCCATCCATTTTCGCTACACCGATGCCAAGTTCAGCCAGATAAATCACAGGCACGCCATGCGACCAGCAAAACAGGAGTAAATTTCTCAGCCCTAGCCAGTTACCCGGAAAGGAGGTCAGCACCTCTTGACGAAGAGCATTAGCAGTGCTAACAAATGGAATAAATCCAACACCACAAGCCGATGCAACCGATTCCGCAACGCTAACTGCAATTGCTGTAGATGCTGTCAGGTTCTTCGCCTTGTTTGGAATTGAACGCTTGTATTTCACGTCACGTCGCCGAAGCGATTCGACTCGTGGACTTGCATCAAAAAGAGGACTAGTACGAAGACCCAGCCGCTTTGCGAGAATCGCCGCAATTTCTAACGATGCCGAGGTATCTGATAAAACTTCCGGTGTCACCCATTCGGGGAGCAGCACATTTTGTATGCTGCGCGGGAAGCCAGCAGATTCCAGGGAACCAAAAATCCTGTCGATCTGATGATTAGATGTGTCTGCGTGAATCTCCTGCTGTGTCATCTACTTTTCGGTTTAACCCTTTCAGACACTTAACCACTGCAAGCAACGCTTTTCCGCCTGCCTCTGTTCCGTCCCATACATCAATAATAGCGTCTCGCAGCAGCTCATCATATCTGTGACCAGCTTTACCATCTGTAACAGATAGCACATCATAGAAATTGCATAGCTTATTGAATGACTGGCTGATGCGCTGACGCTTCCCATCGGATCGTCGCATACGCGAAACAGTTGGCTGACTCACAGAGGATAGTCGAGCGATTTCGCTTGAAGAGCGGCTATCAGCTCTTAGGCAGGATAGTAATTGTTGAACCACTAACTGAGTTTGGTCATTTGTCATACTATTCATTATGTCATTCGACAATTACTAATGAATAGCATAATGATATAATCCTAGTCACTGGGATATGGACACGATCATGAAAAAAATTCCCCCGACATTCTGCTGGACCAAAATGGGAGCCGAAGCTGGCGAAGAGTTGGCGGCAATTATCCGCAGGAAGGAGTGGGAACGCCAATTAGGTGGTGGATACTTCTTCTGGGGAATTGGTCAGTCCCTCGGTGAAAATGCTAAAGTTGTAGCTCCTGAAATAACTTCTTTACATGTGATTTTTTCACCAATGCCCAGCAAACCTAAGCTAATTGATGTGGCACCGAATGATGTGGTTATATGGAACGCCTGGATTGATGCACAAGGCGTAGTAAGAAGATTACCAATTCATTGCTTCATCACAAGCCGCGCATTTTTACCCTCTGGTAGGAAAAAAGAAAGTCATTACGCTTTGGTGTGTTTCTCCGATCAGGAATTGGATAAACAGAGTAATGAAATCTTTATATTTCCAAACCACCTTCGCAATGTAGCAACCAATAAACCTCTTGGGGCATCACAGGTGACAGCCATTGTGCGTGCCCTAAATCTGAAGGATAAGACATCTGATACCAAACACTATTCTGTTAGTTTTACTGCTGAACTTCGTTCACCCTACTGTGTACAACTAGCCCAACCATTATTACTAGATGTAGAGGAACTTATTGAAATTAAGGAAATCACAAATTCGGGTGATATTGGATTGTGGAATGCTCTGGTTAAATCTATCCGTTCTCGCATGACAGAGCAGATAAATTGGGTGCAATGCACATTAGACTTTTTTGATGAAGATGACTTATCGTTCACTGATAGCCTGAGTCTGCTTCAGCACTCTGAGTATAGCAATGTGTAGAACTTTGCTCAGAGTAAACGTGTCATTTTTTTAAATTATTAAGTACCAGTTAGAACTTTGCGGAGATTTTAAGCTTGAAGGAATCTTCAAGGAGAAGATTAAATATTGGAGATTCAGGGAGTAATCGATGAGGTTAAGGCATAACAAATCGTTGCAGCGGCGAAATGGAGATGATCGGTGAGATTCCAAAGTTACTAGCCGCCGCTGAACTCAATCGTTATCCAGCTTGATTTTAATGTGAGGACAGTATTTTGAATTTTCCGGTGAGTGCCGCTTAAATCCTTGTAGAAAGACAAGCACTCTTAAGTTCAATCGTCAAACTTTGAGGATTTTTCCGATGAAACAAGTCTGGGATGCTAAGACCTATGCCAATAACGCTCGCTTCGTTTCCGATTTAGGTATGCCTGCTGTTGAATGGCTTAATCCTAGAACAGGGCTATTTCATTCCAATTGTGAAACTGATATGGTAGTTAGGCCATCTCTCAAACCCTGACCTCGATGCCTCAACTTGCTATCGTCGAAGCCTTTGCCGACCTCTGTGATACTCGTCGCACAG
>JAHHHV010000073.1 GCA_019359155.1 Pegethrix bostrychoides GSE-TBD4-15B | reverse complement strand
AGCGTTAGCTCAGGGCTGGAAAGACGACCCAGAGACCTTACCTATCCTCAAAACCCGCGCTCAAAGTGATGATAATTCAGGTGTGCGTTATGCGGCATTGCAAGCGTTAGCTCAGGGCTGGAAAGACGACCCAGAGACCTTACCTATCCTCAAAACCCGCGCTCAAAGTGATGATCATTTCTTTGTGCGTAGTGCGGCATTGCAAGAGTTAGCTCGGGGCTGGAAAGATGACCCAGAGACCTTACCTATCCTCAAAACCCGTGCTCAAAGTGATGATCATTTCTTTGTGCGTAGTGCGGCATTGCAAGAGTTAGCTCGGGGCTGGAAAGACTTACCTGAAATGTTTGAGTTTCTGTACGATTGTGCTCTACACGATCCCTTTGAGCGTAAACAAGATCGAGAAGAAAATCCTCGTCAAACTGCGCTACAAGCGCTCCTCAGAAACTATCCTGACCAGCCTCAAACGCTAGAGCTAGTAAATGATCGTGCCAACCATGATCCTGACGAACAAGTGCGAGAATTTGCAACGCAGAAACTAGCAAAACTGAGACAACCAGAGTGACGCAATCCGACCCATATCGCGTACCCGAAGATTTCATCCGTAGGTGAAAAGTCAAACTTTGATGACAGTTTTACACTCCAGGCTTGCATACCCCATCCTTTTGCTCTATGCTTTTCAAGCTGGCACTCACAACGCCAGTAAAACCTGGGCTTGAGGCGAGGTCGCTGACTAGACGTGCTTGCGACACGACTAGCCAGCTAACCCAAGCGTCCGTATACGCGGAGGGCTGGGCTGTGCTCATCTTAATCGATCGCACACCTTGTTCATGAATGTGGTTTGGGAAACCGCAGCCTCAAGTCCTTTAACCATACCCAATATGAGGCAAAACCCATGTCCACAGAGTTCAACGAACGTCTGAGCGATTCGCTTGGCCATCAGGCACAGATCTGGATCGTCGGAACCCGCGAACAAGTCAACCACATCATCAGCGAGATGTACGTCAAGCAGATGATTACTGATCGAGGGCAATTCTCGCTGTTGGTTCCTGCACCCTTTGCTCAGGGCAAATACATGAGCGTCCTGCTGCGATAGCCCAATCGCTCAACCACCAACCGCAGTTTGCAGAAACTGAAGGATCGCCAACCCCAGTCAGCAATAGACCATGACATCCATTGACTGAGCGCTGGCGATCTTCTCTGCTACTAAATTATTCCGCAGCAACAGCCACTCTCTGCCGAGTGGTTGCCCTCCAACCCTAAGTGTAGAATAACTAAATTAATGTGCTTTATACAACAAGAGTTTCAGTGTTCACATTGAAATTGCATCATCTCACAGCAGGATTGTGAGCGATTACAATCTCATTGCAACAGCTACAGCAAGATTATGAGAGCTGATAATCGCTTTGGGGGTGATCGCAATGGCATTGTGAGAGATAACAGTGCTTCTTTGGGGTCTGACTATTCGATCGATGGCTCATCTACGGGCGAAGCTTTACTCGTAGCCATTTGCTCGATCAGGTTTGCAAGTAGACTGCTTTTACCAATGCCCCCTGGACTTAACGACCCCATTGTTAGGTATTGTTCTCATCCAAAAACTCCTCAGTCTGTTTTGGATACTTCCGAACAAGCCACTTAAGAAGCTCAACTTGATCACTACCTTTCGCCCGTCTGACCTGTGCTAAAAGTTTCAAGTTTGATGGTCTTTCCAGAGTTAAATTTGAGGCTCCTTCGTTGCACACAGAGCAAATTGCACGAAGATTTGATGGGTCGTCAGTGCCTCCTTGAGATTTATCTACTATGTGCCCAATATGCAATCGAGTTTTTCTCGTAAGGTCATAGGGATGCGGCTCTCCAGCTACAGCACCACACATCTGACAAGTAAATCCATTCCTATCGAGAACATATGCCCGTGTTTCCTTAGATATTGCTCTTTCAAAAGCGGGAATTGGCTTAGGATCTTCGAGGATGTATTGACCAGGCTTTAAATCGCCCCTATCATTGTGGGTTTGAATTTGATATCCTTCTTCTGATCGCAGCTCCCTTACTCGTCTTGCCCATTCCGTAATACCTCCCGCCACTTCTCTAAGCTCATCAGAATCCATAACCCTTCCGATGTTATTTAGAAAGTGTTCTCTGAGTTTCGCTCTTGCGCCTCTCTTTTCTGACATGAGATAACCACTTAACTGGCAACTGTAAATATTTTCCTGTGAGTCAAGCAGTTATAAATCTCTCTTGCCACAGCTTGAGCAACGGGTGGAGGAAATGCATTACCCACTTGACGGTATGCAGGGGTTTTCTTGCCTGTGAAATGCCAATCATCGGGAAAGCCTTGTATCCTAGCAACCATTTCAACCGTTAGTTTGGGCATTCCCAAGAAGTCTTGATCAGGTGGCTCATTAGCTATGCCCATTCCATCTACCCCCAAGTTTGCCCAGGCTCGCTTAGCACGAGTAGGACCTAAATCGGGGCCGCCATGTTTTTTAGACCCCCCAACAATTGTGGGTGCAATATCATCAGCTTGTCGTTTCCATTTCTTAGCACCTCTCCATCCTCGTGATGCCATTTGATCATATAAAAGTGTCCCAACAGTTGCTGGATTTTGCCCATAAGACTTTGGCCATAAGAAATTTTCTGATAAATCTTTGCGCATCGCTATGATAACAACGCGAGGTCTAAGTTGTGACACCCCAAAATCAGAAGCATTTAATAATCTCCAATCAGCTACATATCCCATCTTTTCAAGCTGTCGTTTGAGATTACCTCGATAATCTTCGAAAACAGCATCTAAAAATCCTCGCACGTTTTCTAACATGACAGCACGAGGTCTGCATTCATCTACTAAACGCAAAGCTTCAGGGAAAAGGTCGCGCTCATCTTCTTTCCCCAACTGCTTTCCTGCTTTTGAAAATGGAGGACAAGGTACACCTCCAGCCAACAAATCAATTCCTTCAAATGGTTTACACTCAAAGTCTCTCAGATCGCCTTCTATGACATTCCACTGGGGTCTATTAAATCTAAGAGTGTTACAACAAGCTCCATCAATCTCTACAAGTGCTTGAGGCTCAAAGCCTACCTGCTCTAGCCCTAAGGCTTGACCACCAGCGCCAGCACAGATTTCTAAGCATGTTACTTGAGCCATCAGTTTTTCTCGCCGAATCCTTTACGAATATTACATGAATATGGCTCTATGGAGCGGATAAAAAGCTTCAAAACCTGCACGACCACAGAACCCAAATCTGGATCGTCGGCACCAGAGAACAGGTCAACCACACCATCAGCGAGATGTACGTCAAGCAAATCACCACCGACCGTAGCCAATTCTCTCCCCTGCTACCCGTCCCCTTTACCCCCGGCAAATACATGAGCGTCCTGCTGCATACAGAGCCAACTCTGCCAACATCGCTTGATAAACCTGCTGCAACGCTTCAGGAGTCGCATTAGAGCGTTTAGCAGATTGCCCAAGGATCAATTACGATTTGCCCACTACCACGGTGCAGCAATCACCTTAACACCAGCATGTCATACCGCATGAGGCCGAATCTTTGCCAGATCCTGCGCCTCGTCCTGTTGAGCATGATACAGATCCCACCGCAATTGCAGCGTCATCCAAAAATCAGCAGAAACCTCAAAAAACTTAGCTAATCTCAATGCAGTACTCGGTGTCATGCCCCGTTTTCCCTTAACGAGTTCATTCACTCGCTGATATGGAACATGAATAGCATCAGCCAGTTCACGTTGAGTTAATCCCATTGGAACCAAAAATTCCTCTAGCAGCATTTCCCCTGGATGGGTGGGGGGTCGATGGGTGGGCACTCTCATAGGGTCTTCCTGGTTGCTATCCGTGATAGTCCACAATTTCAACTTCATCCGGGCCTACATCCGTCCAGGCGAAACAGATTCGATACTGGTCGTTGATTCGTATACTGAACTGTCCTTTGCGATCACCTTGCAATCCTTCCAATCGATTTCCAGATGGAACTCGTAGCTCATCCAACGTAATCACGGAATCAAGTAAATCGAGCTTTCGACCTGCCCGCTTCCACAAAGAAGCTGGACAAATTTTTCGGGCTGACTGAGATGACTTACCATTAAAGATATCTTCTGTTCCAGAATTCTTAAATGACCGAATCATAAAGACATAATATCACGGCTCCCATGCTATCACACATCGCAAATTCATGAGCGTCCTGCTGCGATAGCGCAATCGCTCAATTCACTCAATCATCGACCGCAGTTCGCAGAGACTGAACGATCGCCAACCCCAGCCAGTCATAGACCATGACATCCATTGACTGAGCGCTGGCGATCTTCTCTGCTGCTAAATTATTCCGCAGCAACAGCCACTCTCTGCCGAGCAGGGCGTTTGCGATCAGATTTCTTTTTCAGGCCAATCGATTGTGCGTCATCGCTATCTGATCAGGAGTCGCATTAGAGCGTTTCGTACTGTAACTATCGATTCTTCAACAAGATCTATCGACCATCCACTTCATAAGCTGTGGCTGTGCTGCTGCAACTGTTGCTCAATACACCTCGTCATGACTGTCGATATCCACAAACACAGCTTTCTCAGCTTCCAGAAAGTAGAACAGCACCCTCTCATCGTAATCTACGCTAAAACTCCAAAAATCCTTGAGCTTGCCCGATAGTTTGTGTGTCTTCAAGCTCGGATCAAATGGATCTACAGTGAACTGTTCCAATTTTTGCCCAAATCTTACCTCTAGCTCTGTGTTGCCTTTAATACGCTTTTTGAAAGCACGTTTGAATGGAGAACTGAAACTGACTTCCACAAATCACTCCTCCATCAATTGTCTCAGCCTCTTGATATTGGAGGAAAATTTCAGTTCACCTTTTTGCTGTTCGACTTGCGCTGACTTGAAGTTGGCATATATTTCGTCACGCCGCTCCTCGCGAAGATATTGTTGCACCAACAGTTGAATCTCACGTTTTTCATCTGTGGAAAGACTTTTTATACTCTCGACCACATCACTAAAAGTCATCGGTTACAAGACCTCATCGTGCTTATCCAGTCAATCTAACATGCTGCTTGGTTACTAGAATTAAAGCTATCCCCAGTGCGGGGCAGGGCTGATTCATTTTCACCAGAGGATTTTTGAAAGGCTGATTACTTCGTTTTTGTAAAAGTAATATTTGAGCAGAGCCGAACCAGTTCCCAATGCTTTCAGATTTTCTCTCAAGACAACGAAGGCACAAGACAAAGCCCAAGCAGGCCATTTAGCCTCTGGCCTTGACCATTTTCTCAAAGTGACTCGCAGTTATGCACCAGGATTGTTTCATTGTTATGAGCTGGAGGGCTTACCTAGAACCAACAATGACTTGGAGCAGTTGTTTGGACGGTGGCGACATCACCAACGGCGTTGTACGGGGCGTAAAGTGGCTCCGGCTTCCTTGGTGGTGCGAGGTGCAGTGCAAATTGTGGCAGGGATTGCTACTCAACTGCATGCCTTCACGGCTTTAGATTTAGCAACAGTTTCTATTGGTGATTAGCAGTCGGTGCGGGCTGAGCTTGATCATCTCCAGCATCAGCGCAATCAACAACGGCAGTTCCGTCGTTCCCCAATTGCCTACCTGGCTAATCTAGAGCAGAAGTTTCTCCAGCTACCTTTGCCGCCCTGGAAAAAAGGGATCTGATCTGGTGGAGTGGCCTAATGCCAAGCGTCCGGAGGAGCGTCCGCATCCGGCCAGCCAGCCATAGTGCCAGCCACAGTGCCAGCCACAGTGATAAACCTCCAACTCTGCGGCTGGGGAACTTGCTAGGATATGAAAGCTACAGCTACCGGCTTCTGTATGAACATTTTGACGAAACTGCTGCCCCATCAGCCGCCCCGCATTAGCCGTAAGCGCGGCATTGAGCTGAAGTCGCCGCCAGAGCTAGAAATTATGCGACATGCCTCTAGGATTGTCGCCACTGTTTTAAAGGAAATCTCAGAGCAGGTGCAGCCGGGAATGACGACGGCGGATCTAGATGCGCTGGCCGAACAGCGGATTCGGGAGATGGGCGCCACGCCGAGCTTCAAAAACTACCACGGCTTTCCGGCTTCGATCTGCGCCAGCCTCAACGACGAAGTGGTGCATGGCATCCCTAGCCGCAAAAAGGTGATTCGGCGCGGCGACCTGTTGAAGGTGGATACAGGAGCCTACTACGAAGGGTTCCACGGCGATTCCTGCATCACGATTGCGGTGGGCGAGGTGACTCTAGCAGCGGCAAAGCTGATGCGGGTAGCGGAGGAGGCCCTCTACAAAGGCATCGAGCAGGTGAAGGCAGGCCGAATGCTGCTGGATATTGCCGCCGCTGTCCAGGATCACACCGAGGCGAACGGCTTTAAAATCGTCGAAGAGTTTACCGGGCATGGCGTGGGGCGCAATCTGCACGAAGAACCCGCCGTGTTCAACTTCCGCACCCACGAACTGCCAAACGTGCGCCTCAAAGCCGGGATGACACTGGCAATTGAGCCAATTTTGAATGCAGGCAGTCGGCTGACCCGGACGCTATCGGATCGTTGGACGGTCGTGACGGTGGATCGAGCGCTGTCGGCGCAGTTTGAGCATACGGTGCTGGTCACGGAAGATGGCTACGAGATTTTGACCGACCGTTCGCGGCTGTAGCCCCGGTTGCTGTAGCCCTAGTTTATTGTTATACAGCCACGCAAGCTACTGACAGATGCCCAGATGAACTTCCTTGCGGTTTCGAGTTCATCGCATCATATCTTCCCACCAACCTAGTAAAGGATGGTGGCGGTGTGGGATGTAGCGTCCTCTCATTTGTATAGCGGTAAGCACAGATCGTAAAGTAGCAGAGGAAACATTCGCTGCCTCTGACCAATGCTTGATTATTGCTAAAGTTGATAGAATTTGCAGGTTGGGTGCTTCCCGTTGGAAAAAAGAAGTTGCTTTCTTATCATCGGTAGCAATCGCCCACTCTCGGTGAACCGCAATTGCACAGGTTGCTGATTCACCATCATCTCCCAACTCAAAAACATAGTTTACAAAGGTTTCTTCCTCACTCTCAGAATTAAAATCTATAACTGCAAGTAGCCCCTTTTCCATAGCTGCTTCAAATTGATTTGTATCCTCGTTACTCTCGTCTGCTAAGCGTTGGAGAGTCAGCAATTCTCTTTCTCTAACGACTTCAGTAACTACAACTTGAGCTGGTAAGCACTGTATAATCTCGATCAAGTGCTCAGAAGCACAAAAGTTCAAGACACAACAGGCATCAAGAACTACATGGGAGTGTTTGATTTCCATAATTCGTCTCCCAATCTCTTACGCCTGACGCAAATCTAGATAAGCAGATTCTTCCAGCATCCCGCTGGAATGTTCACATAATGTTTCTGCTATACGTCGAGCTTCTAACCGATCAACACCAAGGAAATCTGCAAAGCGTCCTTCAGTGATAAGCCCTTGCTCCAAAGCTTCAATAGCAAGGTGTTGATAGTGGATAGGGAGTATGTCAGCCCGATGCTCGATCTCTTCTAAACCTAGTTCTTGCTGTACTTTTCTAACCTTTAATCCTCGATCACGCAGACGATCCCAAGTTCCTGACGGAAGAAGTTCCATATCTTCTAACCGATAAACAAGGGCTTCTATAGACACCCCATAATAATGAGCAAGAGTAAACAAATTAGTTGGAGTAAACTTACCATGAGTTCGATACATATCGTTAAATCGACTCAGCAAGCCACTTGTGGGCATTAGAAAATACTTGGGAAAAGCTTCGGCTAATCGCTCACTCTCTGGAATTCTTTTGTATTGTCCCTCAAAATCTACAACGGGCTTTCGTCTATGCGCAAGAAAATGGAGATAGCCATGAGCCATAGACCAACGCCGCCGTTCTTCGTAATGACTCAGGTTTATTGCTATACAGCCACCGAGCTGTTCATCATAGCTGTAAATTTCTGAATATTTTGCTGGCATATTTAGGTAGAACACCCTAATCCCTACACTTTGCTCCAAGATGTCTCGAAGCATTGGGATTGGGCCATCTCCTAGTCCAAGCCGTTGACGCTCTGAGATCGCAATGCTCTCCGCCGCCGCTTCTAACGGCATACTGCTCACGCTATATTCCTGAGGATAGTTACGAGCAATTGGAGCATCCATTATCTTCTCAAGCTCCAAGTAGTTGCGGCACAGTTCCTCAAAGCGCTGGATAACTGGGCTTATTTGTACTTCTTCCTGTTCATTTCGTTGATAAGCAGCGCGAAACTGAACCTCAAATGGCTCAGTAACAGGAGTAGAGCGAACGAAATCGCTGATAGCTCGTCCGTAAGCACGAGCTAATTTGATTAACTCATTCGGCTTGAGACGCCGCTCTCCCTTTTCAATGGCAACAATGGTAGTTCGTGCAGCGTCGATGACCTTAGCCGCATCAGCTTGGGTCATCCCACTCTTCTTCCGCGCTTGTTGTAGAAGCTCTCCCAATTTTTGTAAATCAATATTGTCAAGAATGTTGACAGCCATAGCATTTCCCTTTCACTCTTACTGGATAGCAGGCTGGAAATCTTGCGATACTTGCTGAATACTTACCTGATTCAAGAAAGCTCCTGAAATTTGGGATTCTACAGTATCCCATTCAGAAACATAGGTTTGATAGAGCCGAATTAAGCATTTTCTCATTTCAAGAGATGTTAAGCCTTCTACTTTATGAGTCCTATCTACGATGTCGTCAAGTTCAGGGAATCTCTTAGTCAAAGACTCCCATTGGGTAGCAGCATTTTCTGAATATTTCAGCAATCCCTTAAGTGTAGAAACTTGCGCAAGCATATGCTGGAGATATAACCTAATATCACCTACTGGACGAGTAGCATGAGACACGATGTAATGGGTTTGGTCTTTTACTTGTGAGGCTGCAAGTGCTTGTTTTCTTAATATACAAGATGAGCAGTAGCCACATTGGATAGGCTGCTTACGATGTGGGCTATCACATGAAATAGTCAAAGAAGGTAATTCATACTTCGCATCTTCTGCCAATTGCTGGCACATTTCAGCTTTTGTCCAAAAAAGGAAGGGATTCCTAACTCTAAATTCCTCTCCTATGAGCTCTGATATCAGATTGCTAACCCCAAGAAGGGTCAAAGGATGAACTGATCGAGAATGATCCAGACCAACAGCAGATTTTCGATAGGGAAGATTGATTGCACCAATGCCATTCTCGTATAAGTGTAAAACCCGCCGTCCCATCAGATATGCACAAGCTGAACCAAGTAACGTGAACACAATACCCCTTGCGCGAGAAATTTTGTTTTTCGTATGCAAATTGCTCTCAGAAAAACGGATTGGTGCTCTGCATAGGTTTAACCGATTAGGAAAAGATGGTTGAAGCGCTTGAAAGACCTGCTCTTGACGGGCGTAGGCGTTATCATTGCTTCCTGTCCCAAATAGCAAAAAGATATTTCGGGGTTTTCCTTAAGACGAGTGTAAAGTCCAGCTAGAGCATCAAGGCCACCACTCCAAAGTGCTACTTCATCTACATAGGGAGCAGCAGACGAAAGTAGAGGCTGTTGCTCAACAGCACGTCCCAAATCGACTCTTTTTGCAAATTCAAACACCCATCTGCTGCCGGTCGCCCATTCTAGAAGATTAGAGAGCTTATCTTGTAGAGGGGTTTGATTTAGAATTTCTGGATGACGAGCTGGAAGAACAACATGAATCCGAGCTTGATGCTGTCTTAGGCTTTGAAAGGTCAAGCGATCAGCTGCATGAATAGCAATAGCCAGATCAATGAGATCAGCAATTATGGAGGGAAATTCTTTTTGTACTCGATAATTAAATGCGCTATCGTCTACAGCAACTTTCACATTACTTTCTCGATTTCTAGAATGATCAAGTAGGCGAACAGATCCACCACCACTCATCACCAGCTCGAAAAGCAAGGTAAATTCAGAATCTTGTACATCTTGTCTTTTCATTTTGCTTAAACTGCCAGAAGGTCTTCGTTTAAATCAATTGCTTTTCGAGAAGGGCGTCGGGGCAGAGATAGTTTGGCTACACTTTGATTCCTGATAGCATTTTGAGCAAATTTTTGAATCCCAGAATCTACACTTGATTGCATGGCTTCAATTCGTCTTTCGAGGGTTCTTTGAATAACACCTGCATGATGTTCTGAGGTCAATGGAATTCGTTCTTTAAATTCTGATTCATAAACCTCATGAATATACCGCCCATAAATAGCCTCTGAAAGATGAGTCATATCTACTTCTCGCCCATTTCTAAGATCGTTGAGCAAGCCTTTGCCTGCCCGTAAAGTCAGTTCTTTCAAATCCGGACGCCCATCCGCTTTCTGAGCTAGAACCTCGAATTCCATACTGAGTCTGGCAAAGTCACCTTCTCTAGCTTCTTCAAGATGGTTACTTATTTGTGCAACGCTATCTGCCATTGCTTGTGAGAGAACAATGGGGAGATCACCTTTAGCTTGAATGTCTTGTTTGAGCTTCTCTAACAGCGCCCGCGCACATTCATCACTGGTTGCAGTGCCTTCGCAAAGCCACTTGTACGGTTTTTGATAAAGTCGTCTCAATCTGCTATGGATAATATCCCCATCTGGCATGGCAACCTCCGCTTATCGGAGTTTTTAATACCTCAACGTTAATCCATGACTCTGACATTGTCAACTGCTTTGCGGTCTAAAGTGAGAAAATGTCAGAATGATGGCGTCCGTGAACGCCTGAACAGCTTATCTGGAGGGGGTTTAAGGCTCAGAAGTATGCTCAGTCACAATAAAGCTACGTCTCAAGCGTGGGTTAAGCTGCATAACAACAACACGCTGGAGCGGACGGGTCAAATCCCCTTACTGAGATGCTAAGTTAATCTGCCGCCGCTCAGCTAAGCCGTTGGGCAGCCAAAGCAATCGCCAGCGGAAAAATGCGGTGTTCCTGCACCTGAATTCGCTGATGCAGAGTTGCGGGCGTGTCGTCGGGCAGCACCGGCACTGCCGCCTGAATAATAATTGGGCCGCTGTCTACGGCTAGCTCCACATAATGCACCGTACAGCCCGTAATTTTCACGCCAGACTGCAAGGCTTGCTCAACGGCATTGGCTCCCGGAAAGCTGGGTAATAAGCTAGGGTGAATGTTCAAAATCCGGCGCGGAAAAGCGTCAATGAGCTCCTGGGTGACAATCCGCATCCAGCCTGCCATGATCACCCAGTCAGCCTGATGGGTTGCGAGCGTCTTGACAATCGCCTGATCCAGCGCTTCTCGGCTGGCAAACTCGCGGTGGTTCAGCAGCACTTTGGCCAGTCCTAGCCGCTCGGCGCGTTCAGCCACCTTGGCAGTTGGGTTATTGTAGATCACCACCTGGATTTGGGCGTTGAGCTGGCCTGCCTGGATCGCTTTGGCGATTACCTCAACGTTGCTACCGCTGCCAGAAGCCAGAAGCCCCAGCTTGATCGGCGTCGAGCTGGGAATTGGAACCTGATCTGGAACGACCAGACTGGGAGTTAAACCTGCCTCTATCATTGCCAGAAATCACCCAATGCGAAAAGATCCTCCTTATCATGCCACCCTCGCTCAATCCCAGGAAGAGCTGTGACCTATTCCAAGCCGTTTTCTGCTCAGCGCATCGATCAACTCTGGACTCTGGGGTTTACTGCTGCGGCCCTGCTGCTGCTGACGGTGAATCTAGGCTTGCCGCTCAAAGACTGGGACGAAGGGCTGGTGGCGCAGGTGGCGCGCGAAATCTATCAGGCTCCGGCGGGTAGCTTTACCTGGCTATTTCCGACGCTCTGGGGTGAGCCTTACTTTAACAAGCCGCCGCTGCTGCATGGCCTGATTGCGATGCTCTACGGACTGGCTGGCGTTCACGAATGGACGGCGCGACTGCCAAGCGCTGGCCTGACGCTGGCTTCTGTGCCGCTGCTCTATCGCCTCAGCCGCGAGCTGTTTCATCAGCGCTTGCCCGCCATTTTTGCGACGCTGGTTTACCTGACGAGTCTGCCCGTGATCCGCAATGGCCGGTTTGCGATGCTGGACGGCGCAATTCTCTGCTTTCTGCTGCTGCTGTTCTGGGCGCTGCTGCGGTCTCGACGCGACTACCGCTGGCTGCTGGGCGTGGGCGGGGCGTTTGGGCTACTCTGCCTGACGAAAGGCATTTTGGTGGGGCTATTGCTGGGTGGGATTGCGCTGGCGTTTTTGGCATGGGATACGCCGCGCTTGCTTCGACAGCCCTATCTTTGGCTGGGGCTGGGGCTAGGGCTGGTGCCGGTAGCAGGCTGGTACGGGGCGCAGTGGCTGCATTACGGCACGGATTTTTTAGGCAACAACCTGGTGGAGCAGTCGCTAGCGCGGGTTTGGACAGACGTGGAGGAGAACGGCGCGCCGCTCTGGTATTACCTGCTGGAACTGCTGAAGTATGGTGCGCCCTGGGTTTTGTGGTTGCCGGGAGCGCTAAAGCTGGCTTGGAGTCACCGCAATCTGAGCTGGGCGAAGCTGGGGCTGGTTTGGGCGGCAGGCTACTTTGGGGCAATTTCGCTAATGGCGACCAAGCTGCCCTGGTACATTTTGCCGCTGTTTCCGGCGCTGGCGCTGCTGCTGGGAGCGCATCTGGCCGAACTCTGGCAGCAGGGACGACAGGTGGGCATTGTGACGCATCCGGCCAAGCCCTACTCGCGGATCTGGATTGGGGCGCTGGGGCTGCTGGGGCTGGGCGGCTGGGCAGGCGCGGCTTACTTTATGGGCTGGGCGACTCCGGCAGAAGCGAATCTCTGGCCGATTTTGATGGTTGCGGGCGCGACGCTGATGGCGGCAGCAGGGCTGGCGGCGCGGCAAAATCCGCAGTTTATCGTGGTGCTGGGCTGGGGCACTTTTTTGGCAATGCTGCTGCTGATGTTCTCACCGCACTGGGCTTGGGAGCTGGCCGAAAGCTATCCGGTGCGTCCGGTGGCGGCTCTGGTGCAGCAGGTTTCAGAGGCCAAGCTCTATACGTCCTATCCGTACAACCGCCCTTCGCTGAATTTTTACAGCCAGCGCCAGGTGATGCCTGCTTCCAGCAAACAGCTCCGCCGCTCCTGGCGCAAGGGCGAACCGCTGCTGATTGATCGCCCGACGGCGGTAGAGCTAGGCGTTTTGCCAGCACAAATTATTGGCGAGGCGGAGACATGGCTGCTGGTGCGGGCTAAAATCTGACTGCAAGCTACTTGGCGCATCGCTCAAACTCCATGACCCAGAACTCTCCTGACCCAACTGAATCGAACGCGGCGGCTGAACCGCAGCTTGAACCGCAGCCCGCTTTTGGCTGGACGAGCTATGCCGAGCTGATCAACGGGCGGTTTGCGATGATTGGCTTTGTGGCGCTGCTGATTTTGGAGCTGGTAACGGGCGAATCGTTCTGGAGCTGGCTGGGGCTGTAGAGAAATTTGCTCCCCACCTCATCACATTTTCGATCCCGTAAACTGAAGAGATTAGATTGGGCTAAGTTGACCTATGGCCATTGCAGTCGATCAAGCAATTCAGCAGAAGCCACTTAGCGTTGATCAGTTTCTTGCTCATTATGGTGGTGACAACCGCTACGAACTGATTGACGGAGAGGTGTTTGACTTGGAACCAACAGGCTTGCATGAAGAGGTTGCAGCCTTCATAACGATGAAGATCTGTGTCCAAATCGACGCAGCAGGGTTACCTTGGTTTGTCCTTCAGCGTGGATTGCTACGCCCTTCTGACCCTGGCATGACGGCATTTCGTCCTGATATCGCAGTGGTCGATCAAGGTGAACTGGCCAAAGAGCCGCTTTGGTATGACCAGTCGATCTTGACTGTAGGCACTTCGATCAAATTTGTGGCGGAAGTCGTGAGTAGCAACTGGCAAAATGATTATGCGCGTAAGCTTGAAGACTACGCAGCGTTAGGCATTTCCGAATATTGGATTGTAGACTACGCAGGATTGGGGGGTACTCGACAGATTGGGAAGCCCAAACAACCCACCCTCTCTATCTGCACGCTAGTAGATGCAGAGTACGAAATTCAGCAGTTTCGAGGCAATCAGACTTTTGTTTCCTCAACTTTCCCAGGTTTAAAGCTGACATCTGAACAAGTGTTGAGGGCTGGCAGATAGCTGATTTTGGAGCTGGCTAGGGCTTTAAGGGCTGAGCTTTATTCCTGCGGTTTTGTGGCCTCAACCAACTCTTCAAATGAGCATTGCAGGATTGTCATGAGCCGCTGAGTTTCGCCAATTGTCAGGTGCGGTTCGCCTACGCCTCTTTCCCAAGCGCTGACTGTTTTGACTGTGATGCTCAAAGCGTCGGCAAGTTGACGCTGCGTTAATCCAGCTCGCTGCCTTAATTTTGCCAGTGTTGGTTGATCTTCCGCTTGAGACATACTACACTTCTATGTGTACACATAAATGTCCAATCAAGGACAGCGCAAATTGATTAGCTCCTCTAGAAGCTGCAATGACAAGCACTTCAGGCGGGCTATCTTTCACCTGCTTTTTTAAGTTTCGCATTAGGTGGGCAGTCTCATCGAATCTCAAAGCGGTCTGCTCGGACTGCCAAATTGCTGTGCTCAAAAATCAATCCTTGGAGAAATGCCGTGAGCTACTACAACCGTCTGCATCCGTGGTGCGTGATCCGCTGCCTGCCCAAAGCTCAAACGCTGATTGTGGCGAGATTTCGTAAGCGGGGCGACGCAGACAATTATCTGAACACCCTGCGGCGACTGATGCCGAATGGCCGATTTGAGTTGATGTTTGATCCTGAAACTGAGCCGACTGCTTGGGTTGCTGATCCGGCAAGTCGCACTTATTCTGGGGATATTCCCCCTGCTGCTTCTAACTATGACCGGCTTTGAACCCCTAATCGCGATCGGGACTTCTGCATTGACAGCGCTGGTAACAGAAATCGTCAAAACGAAAGGCAGCAAACTGGCTGAACAGCTCGACCACGATATTCTTAAGCCAAAGCTGAAAGAGGCAATTCGGCAATATGTGCTCAACTACGAGAAGCGGCACGGCGAGCTGAAGGTGGCCTGTGTGCGGATGGATAATCCGATGCGGCTGGAGGATCTGTATACGGCGGTGCAGGTTTTGGATCGCTCGGAGCTGCGCTATTTTGAATCGGCTGAGTCGCTGCAAAGTTTGTTCCGGCAGGGGGAGCAGCGCAGACTTGGGCGAGGGCAAGATGGCAAGCAGTCAGGGCTGATGGTCGCCAATCAAACGCAGTATTTGATGGTACTGGGCGGGCCGGGAGTTGGCAAATCGACTTTTTTGCGGAAGGTGGGGCTGGAGGCACTGAAGGGGAAGCAGGGCACGTTTGACCATGCCTGCATTCCGGTGTTTTTGGCGTTACAGCGGTTTAATTCGCAGGAGATTAAGGTTGAGTCGCTGATTGCCAGAGAGTTTGAGATTTGCGGCTTCCCGGAATCTGAAGAGTTTGCGCTGGCGGCGTTGGAAAAAGGCAAGCTGCTGATTTTGCTGGATGGTTTGGATGAAGTGCCGCTGGAGCATTTGGATCATGCGATTACGCAGATTCAGGATTTGGTGGATCGCTACAGCCGAAATCGGTTTATTGCCTCTTGTCGGGTTGCGGCCTACAAGGGCGGGTTTCCGCGCTTCAAAGATGTGGCGATGGCGGCATTTGAGGATGAGCAGATTGAGCAGTTTATTCGCAACTGGTTTCGTGCACCCAAAGATGAGGAGACGCAAACGGCTGATCAGTGCTGGGAGCTGTTGAAGCGGCCTGAATATGCTGCGGCCAAAGAGCTAGCCCAAACGCCGCTGCTGCTGACACTGCTCTGTGCGGTTTATGACGAGTCGATGGATTTTCCCAAGAATCGCTCGACGCTGTATGGCGAGGCACTGGATGTGCTGCTGCGAAAATGGGCATCTGAAAAGCGGATTCAGCACAACCCGATTTATCAAGAGTTGAGCCTTGAGCTAGAGCACGAACTACTGGCTGATATTGCCTTTGATAGCTTTGTTGAGGACGAGCTTTTCTTCAACAAACGCAGCATCGCCGATAAGATTCGAGAATTTTTGGTCAATAACCTAAATGCGCCCAAGCATCTCGACAGCGAAAAGATTTTGGAAGCAATTGAAGTTCA
Source organism: Pegethrix bostrychoides GSE-TBD4-15B (assembly GCA_019359155.1). Lineage (GTDB taxonomy): Bacteria > Cyanobacteriota > Cyanobacteriia > Elainellales > Elainellaceae > Elainella > Elainella bostrychoides. Next base: position 105,937 of record JAHHHV010000073.1, on the reverse strand, counting down.
GCAGGGAATTTTGGTTGAACGTGCCAGAGATGCCTATTCGTTTTCGCATCTGACGTTTCAAGAATATCTAACCGCGCAATATATTGTTGATAACCAGCAGATCGAAGAGTTGGTTACGAATCATTTGACAGATCAACGCTGGAAAGAAGTATTTTTGCTGGTCACCGGACTAATGCCGGGACGGAAAGGCGCTGATGAGCTACTGGTGCTGATGGAAAAGCAGGTGCGAACGCTGCTCCAAAATCCTTTAGCAGCTCAACGGATTATTCCTTTGTTGAAATGGGTAGAGCAGGCAACCAATGGGTCAGAAGGAGATTATAAACCTGCGGCCAAGCGATCGGTGGCGGTTTACCTCGCCCTCGACTACGCCCTCGCCCGCGCCCGCGACCTCGCCCGTGCCCGCAACCTCGACCTCGTCCTCGACTACGCCCGCGCCCGCGACCTCGCCCTCGACCTCGCCCTCGACCTCGACCGCGTTCTCGACCGCGTCCTCGACCTCGCCCGTGCCCTCGACCGCGACCTCGCCTTCGACCGTGCCCTCAACCGCGCTCGCGACCTCGACCGCGACCGCGACCTCGACCGTGCTCGCTTTTGTGAGCAAGCGAAAATTTTTCACTCGATTGATTTCACGCAGGTAATTTTCAAGCTTGAAGCTCTTACACCACCAGATGACAATCAGCCTCCTAAAGTCCGACGCGCCTTCGTTGAGCAAATTCAGAAACTTTGGTTTGACACGCTTCAACTTGATCCAGCAATCGTTGAGTTCTCCGAGGAAGAATCTCAGCTACTCGCAGACTACCTCTACGCCAACGAGCTAATGGTGCGCTGCAAAGAGGCGGCGGTGCGGCTGTCGCCAGAGCTGTGGGCGGGGATTGAGGCGCGGATGCTGACGGTAGGGGGCGTGGAGTAACGGCGTGGGGTGGCGAGGCGGGATGAAGGCATAATTGAATGAGGGACTGCCTAACTGCTATAAGCCCGCTCTCGTAAATTTCTTGCCGCTCTGGTTGACCGCTATGGTTCGCATCCACGCCCCTGAACTGCCCCCGACGCTACCCTGGATTAATAGCCCGCCCCTGTCTCTTGCCGCGCTCAAAGGTCGCGTCGTGCTGCTGGATTTCTGGACTTATGGCTGCATCAACTGCCTGCATGTGCTGCCCGACTTACGGTATCTAGAGCAAAAATATCGAGATCACCTCAGCGTAATTGGAATTCACTCCGCCAAGTTTGACCACGAAAAGGCAGAGACAGCCGTACAGCAGGCAGTGCAGCGCTATGACATCCAGCATCCGGTGGTCATCGACAGTCATCTGGAGCTGTGGCAGCAATATGCCGTGCGGGCTTGGCCGACCTTTGTGCTGATTGATCCAGATGGCTATATCGTCGAGCATCTGACTGGAGAAGGGCAGCGCCAGCGCCTCGACCGGCATATTGCCGAGCTGGTGCAAAGCCATACCGCGCAAGGCAGGTTAGTTTTCGGGCATCCGCACAGGCTGACTGCGCCCGCAGAGGTAGATTCAACGCTGGCCTTTCCCGGCAAGCTGCTGGCCGATCCTGCCAGCAACCGTCTATTTGTTGCCGATACGGGACACCATCGAATTCTGGTGCTGCGGCTCGCCGCGACTGGGCATCACCCAGAGCATCAGGCCCCGCAAGCCAGCATTCAGCAGATCTTTGGCTTGGGTGAGGCCGGACTCTGGGACGGTGACGCAGCAGAAGCGCTGTTTTCTGCGCCACAGGGACTGGCCTTTGACGCAGAGCAGCAGTGGCTTTACGTGGCGGATACGGGCAATCACTGCCTTCGCAAGATCGATCTCTATCACCAAACGGTTGAAACAATCGCGGGATTAGGAACGCAAAGCCAGGTGATCTATCCGCACAGCGGCGATGCGCGAGAAATTGCGCTGAATTCGCCCTGGGATCTGGCGCTGTTCCGCCACTTTTTGCTGATTGCGATGGCTGGCGCGCATCAAATCTGGAGCCTTGACCTGCTCACTCAGCGGCTCAGCACCTTTGTCGGCAGCGGGGCAGAAGCCTGCATAGATGGCGATTTCGACAGCGATATGGCGCCAGCCTTTGCCCAGCCTAGCGGTCTAGCGCTCGATGGCCAAACGCTCTATGTGGCCGACAGCGAGGGCAGCACAGTTCGTGCCGTCAGCCTCAGCGGCAGTTCGCAGGTGCGCAGCATTTGCGGCAGCGGCAGCCTGTCGGGATTTGGGGATCGAGACGGGCAGGGCGAGGCAGCGCGGCTCCAGCACTGCATGGGGCTGGCCTGCGACCCATCCCATCAGCTCTGGATTGCGGACAGCTACAACCACAAAATCAAGTCGGTCGATCCGCAGACAGGCATCTGCACCACAAGATTTGGCAGCGGTCAGGCCGGGTTTCGGGACGGTGCCCAAGGTGCCCAGAGCGCCTGCTTCAACGAGCCGACAGGACTCAGCCAGTCAGGCAACTGGCTCTACGTTGCCGACAGCAACAATCACGCCATTCGCTGCGTGAATCTCCAAACCCTGGAGGTGACAACGCTGGTCTTGCATGAGTCGGTCATTCATCCTGCTTAGGCTAGCGGCGAAATGTTAGCCCGCCAGCACTTCAGCCAGCACTTCAGCCAGCCAGCAGTGTCTCGACCCGCGCCTGAAATCCCGCCTTCAGCAGAGCGCCAACCGTCATTTCGTGGTTCTGCACCCGGAACTGCGCCCCCAGCCGCACAATTTCCCGCCGCTCCAGGCTGGAGATCACCGCAATCACTGGAATCTTGCCGCTCTCATCTTCGCCGCGATGCTCCAGCAAAATGGTGCGGAGTCCGTGCTGCTGCCGGATGTCGCTGGCGGTGAGGCTGTCGAGCTCTACCATCACCATCCGCACGTCTTCAATTGGCTCCGCATCTTCAATCACAAACTGGCTGCGGTCATCCCGCCTGTCTACTTTGCCCCAGAGCATCAGGCGAGTATCGACCTGAATATATTGCTGAATACGCTCGAAGGATTTGGGGAAGATCACGGCTTCGGCATGCCCAGTCAGGTCTTCGATCTGCACCACAGCCATGCGGTCGCCCTTCTTGGTAACGATGGGCTTGATGCTGCTAATCATCGCAATCGCGCTCAGGGTAATATTATCTGGCTTCTCGCTCAGCTCGCTGAGGTTGATTGGGGCTAGCATGCGCGCCGCATTCTGTACGGTTTTGAGCGGGTGATCGGAGATGTAAAAGCCGAGCAGATCTTTTTCTAGCTTCAGCTTTTCTTGGGGCGGATAGTCGGGCACAGCAGGCGCTTTGGGTGCCAAGTCAAAAGCGCTCATGCTGGTTTCGCTGCTGCCCATCAAATCAAACAGATTGCCCTGACCGCTGATTTTGTCTCTGGCGCGAGACTGCGCCCAGTCCAGCACGGGTTCGAGGTCGTGCATCAGCTGGTTGCGGTTGGGTTCGAGTTCGTCCAGCGCCCCAGATTGGATCAGGGCTTCTAGGGCGCGTTTATTGACGGTGCGCGGATCGACCCGGTCGCAGAGGTCGGGCAGCGAGACGAAGGGGCCATCTGCGCGAGCCGCCAGCAGGTTCTCAATTGCGCCACCGCCGACGTTCCGCACAGCTGAAAGGCCAAACAGAATGCTCTCAGATAGCGGCGTGAAGTCGATGCCGGAGCGGTTGATGCTGGGCGGCTCGACCGTAATCCCCATGTTCATACAGGTGGCAATATATTTTTGCACCTTGTCTTGGTCACCGCTGTTGGAGGTCAGCAGCGCCGCCATGTACTCGACCGGATAGTTGGCCTTGAGGTAAGCGGTTTGATAGGTAATGTATCCGTAGGCGGTGGAGTGCGATTTGTTAAAGCAATATTCAGCAAACATCACCATTTGCTCAAATAGATCTTCTGCGACTTTCTTCGGGACATTGTTCTCAGAAGCGCCCTTCACAAATAGCTCCTGGTGCTTCTCCATTTCCGACTTCTTCTTCTTGCCCATCGCGCGACGCAGTAAGTCGGCCTGCCCCAAAGAATATCCGGCCATATCCTGAGCAATTTTCATAATCTGCTCTTGATAGACCATGATGCCGTACGTTTCGTTTAGGATAGGCTCCAGCAGCTTATCTTCATAAGAGATCTGTTCACGTCCATGTTTGCGGTTGATAAACTTGGGAATTAACCCGGCATCTAGCGGCCCTGGTCGATACAGTGCCAGCACCGACGAAATATCTTCGAGTCCAGAAGGGCGCAAGTCTTTGACAATCTGCCGCATCCCGGAAGACTCTAGCTGAAAGATGCCTTCCAAATCGCCCCGACTTAAAAGCTGATAGGACTTGAGATCATCCATCGGCAGCTCATCGAGATCGAGATCAACCTGCTGAGTCTGCTTGATGAGCTCGACTGCCTTTTGGATCATTGTCAGGTTTTTTAAGCCCAAAAAGTCCATTTTCAGCAGACCCAGCGCCTCGATATCCTCCATGTAATATTGGGTGAATACCGAGCCGTCTGCGTTGCGCTGAAGCGGCACAATTTCGTCTAGCGGATCAGAAGAAATCACCACGCCCGCCGCATGAATGCCGACGCTTTTGTTAGTGCCCTCAATCCGCAGCGCCATATCCAGCCAGTGCCGCACTTTCGGGTCGTTGAGGTATTTGTCGCGGAATTCTGGCGCAGGCGTATCTTCAGAAATCATCATCGCTAACTTCGTCGGCTTGCCCCGCACCACCGGGATCAGCTTCGCCATTTTGTCGGACTCGGAATAGGGAATATCCAGCACCCGCGCCACGTCTTTAAGCACGGCTTTGGAGGCCATCCGGTTGTAAGTTATAATCTGCGCCACGCGCTCAGTGCCGTACTTTTCGGTGACATATTCAATCACCTCCTCGCGGCGGTCGATGCAAAAATCGGTGTCAATATCCGGCATCGACTTGCGCTCTGGGTTAAGGAACCGCTCAAACAGCAGTCCGTGATGCACCGGGTCAATGTTGGTAATCCGCAGCGCGTAGGCGACCAAAGAACCTGCTGCTGAACCGCGCCCTGGCCCCACTGGAATCCCCTGGTCGCGGGCAAATTTGATGTAGTCCCAGACCACCAGAAAATAGGCGTCAAAGCCCATTTGGTGCATCATTTGCAGCTCGTAGTCCAGCCGCTCCTGATATTCTGGCGTGATTTGATCAAAGCTCTGGCAGTTGAACCGCTCCATCAGCCCCTGCCGCGTCATCTCTTCTAGGTAGTCTGAGAGCGAATGACCTGCTGGCACGGGGTAGTTGGGGATGCGCGGCTCGCCCAGAATTTTGTACTCCCCAATCTTGGCGGCGACCTTTAGCGTATTGGCAATCGCTTCGGCAATCACTGCGTCGTCCAGGTGATCGCGAAACAGCCAGCTCATTTCTTCTGCTGACTTCAGGTATTCAGTGCCGCTGTAGCGCAGCCGCTTGTCTTCGGTGATCAGCTTACCGGTCTGGATGCAGAGCAGCGCGTCATGTGCCTCCACGTCGTAGCAGGAAATATAGTGCGAGTCGTTGGTGCAGATTAGCTCAAGGCCCAGCTCGCGGGCGATTTTCACTAGCTCCACGTTAACGATGCGGTCTTCCTGGGAGCCGTGGTCTTGCAGCTCCAGGTAGTAATCTTCGCCAAACAGATCTTGATACCAGCGCGCCACCTGTCGGGCAATTTCCGGCTTGCCCTGCATAATCGCCTGGGGCACTTCGCCTGCCAAACAGCCGCTGGTGACAATCAAATCCTGGTGATACTGCTCAATCAGCGCTTTGTTGATGCAGGGGCGCGAAAAAATCCCCTTGCCCTGCACGCCCTGCAAATGCGAAATGGTGGTAAGCTTGACCAGATTTTTGTAGCCCTGGGTGTTTTTGGCCAGCACAATCTGATGGTATTTGGGACGACGCTCCTGCTTGCTGATGTCGCTGTTCATCACATACATCTCATTGCCAATGATCGGCTTGATGCCTTTGGCCTTACAGACTTTCAGCAGCTCAATTGCCCCATACATCACGCCATGATCTGTCAGCGCAATCGCGGGCATCTCCAGCTCTAGAGCGCGATCGATTAGCTGGGGGAGCTGGCTGGCTCCGTCTAGCAGGCTATAGTCACTGTGAATATGCAGACCAACAAACGACATGGCGATTCCCAAACCAAACGGCTGAGATTTAGAATAGCGGATCATCGCCGCTATATCTACAGGGATCTGGCAAAAGCTGCGCTGACTTACGCTACAGGTAGGTTGATCCCCGGTATGAGAGCCATGCGGCAGACCGCAAAATCTCTCTGGTACTAATGTATCAAGTCTGGGTAAAGAATTGTAAGGAATTCTATGGCGAGCTGGCCTGGAGCAGGTGGATGATTTTGCCAAAACATTTTGCCAAAACGTTGGAACAGTCTTTTCGGCGCAGCCCGGTAGGCGAAGGCTAGGGTGATGATTCGCAGCTGCCCATTTCGGCTTCTGCTCTCTCCTCGCTTAGCCTGTCAACTCGCCATATCAGGCTGCACCAATTTTGGGTCGGGAGAATCGGCTCGGCTATCGCAGCAAGACGCTCATGAATTTGCCCTGAGCAAAGGGTGCAGGAACCAACAGCGAGAATTGCCCTCGATCAGTAATCATCTGCTTGACGTACATTTCGCTGATGATGTGGTTGACTTGTTCGCGGGTTCCGACGATCCAAATCTGCGCCTGATGGCCAAGCGAATCGCTCAGACGTTCGTTGAACTCTGTAGACATGATATTTTCCTCGTATTTTGGGTTATGGGTTTGAAAGCTTAAGACGCAGAGTCACCTAACCACATGCGTGTAAAACGAAGCGAGCGCGATGTAAAATCGACTCAGCCTTGCCTTCCGTGACGAGCGGGAGGCCGGGTTAGCTGGCTAGTCGTGGTTCCAAGCACTTCTAGTCAGCGACGCCTTAAGCTTTTACCTGTCCTGACTGCTTCACGCAATCAGTTGGAAAATCATAAGCTGAAACTGGGCTTTGCACAAGTGGGGAGGGGAGAATTTTTACGTTTGGTGAGATTGGGCTCGCGGTAGAGAAACAGCAAAGCACTGAGAGCCTGATTTTGAGTAGAAGCTGCCACTTGTCCTGCTACGGCTAGATGAGTGAGGAAGGCTTCGATTTCCGCTTTGCCCATCTCAATAGGATGGCGTTTGTCATGGAACAGGATGTAACGGCGAATCCACTGAACGTAGGTTTCTTCAGTGCGGTAGGCGTAGTGCTTGAGGCGAATGGCATCGCGCACTTGATCTAGTAACTTTTTGGGCAGTAGCGGCATGAGGGATGAGCAGAGGTACTGTGTATTCAATAGTACATTTGCTCACCTTTGTATGGAATCTGAAGATATACGGAAAGAATCGGGCTATCTGCCTCTAGGAGCGTATTATACGGAAAGCTTCTACCGAAGTGTTGAATTTGGGATGTTATGCCGACTCGTTCTGCCTATCCAGCTACTGCGGGATCTTAGGCGGAAACTTTCAGTCTATTAATAGTTAGCCGTTTTGGTATCTGTGAAGAAGCTTGCCTTAATACTCAGTCTTTAAACTGGTGAATAGAAAGGCGTTGTGAATAACATCTAACTTTTGATAGATTTTCAGTACGTTTTCCTTAAGTAGAGGCTTCTTATGGCAGTTTCTGTTCAGGGTGCTCCCATTGACATTGTTTGGCCCAGTTTGCCCCTAGCAGCCTGGCAAGATACATATGCAACTGTCCATCTATGGACACAAATCATCGGTAAAATTCGGTTGGCATTGGCACCTAAACTCAATCACTGGTGGCAGTCTACTCTCTACGTCACACCACGTGGACTGACAACTGCTTCAATCCCTTACGAAACTCGTAACTTTCAAATTAGCTTTGATTTTCTCAATCATCAACTACAAATCGACACTAGCGACGGCATTACTAAAAGAATTGCACTGACTCCTCGCTCTGTTGCAGATTTTTACCAAACGGTTCTGACTACATTGAGCAGTATCGGTATTGAAGTCCGAATCTGGACGATGCCGCAAGAAGTGTCAGAACCAATCCCGTTCGATAGGGACTATCAACACGCAGCTTATGATCCGGAGTATGCAGAACGGTTCTGGCGAATTCTCGTGCAAGTCGATCGAGTCATGACCTTATTCCGTTCACAGTTTATTGGTAAATCCAGTCCTGTGCATTTCTTTTGGGGCAGCTTCGATCTCGCTGTGACTCGTTTCTCTGGTCGTCGTGCGCCAGAACATCCAGGGGGAGTTCCGAATATGGCAGATTGGGTCACACGAGAAGCCTATTCGCATGAAGTCAGTAGTTGCGGCTTTTGGCCAGGGGGTGGGTCAGTTGTGGAGCCTGTTTTTTACGCTTATGCTTACCCTGCGCCGGAAGGGTTCCGTGATTACCCTGTTCAGCCTAAGGAGGCATTCTATAGCTCGGAGTTGCAAGAGTTTATCCTACCCTATGAGGTAGTAAGACAAGCTGGCGAACCAGATGCAGTAATCCTTGCTTTTCTCCAAAGCACTTATGAAGCAGCAGCAAATTTAGGATATTGGGATCGAGCAGCCCTGGAGTGTACCCCAACCGTGTAAGGTTAACAAATGCTGAAGTAGATAGACTATCGACCTTGATACAAAGTTTGAGGTGATCTGCTGCTACTTCGCTATATTGATGGATAGTGGACAACCGGACAGCCATTTTTGCGAACAGCGGTTAGACAATGCGGTAAGCAGACAAGGAGCACACCCAAAAATGGTTAAAGGCAGGTTAGAAGCATTCAGTGATGGGGTAATTGCTATTATTATCACCATTATGGTACTGGAGTTAAAAATACCTCACGAGTCAGATCTAGCTGCGCTACTTCCGCTGATTCCAACCTTCCTAAGCTATGTGTTAAGTTTCGTGTATGTTGGTATCTACTGGAATAATCACCATCACTTGTTTCAGGTAGTCCAACACGTGAATGGTTCAACTCTGTGGGCAAACCTACATTTGTTGTTCTGGTTATCATTATTTCCCTTTGCCACCGCATGGATGGGTGAAAACCACTTTGCGGCGTTGCCTGTTGCGCTTTATGGTGCAGTTCTACTGTTGGCTGCAATCGCCTATTTCACCCTAACCTGTACACTTATTTTGCGCCACGGCCAAGATTCTACACTTGCGAACGCTCTTGGTCGGAATCTTAAAGGAAAGTTATCGGTATTGATTTATGCAGTTGCAATTCCACTTGCTTTTGCAACCCCTTGGCTTGCATGTGCGTTGTATGTTCTGGTTGCAGTCATGTGGCTCGTTCCTGATCGCCGCATTGAAAAGACATTGAACTCATAAAGTTTCATGTTCTGATGCGACAAAAAACAGCTAACATAATCTCTGAGCCGGACGGAGTCAAGTAGGGTTTGAAATCTTGCTGTTCATCAATTCTCGCTCTCATCAACTGCCTCTGCTTCTCTCCTGTCCCCCCATAATTCAAATGCAGCGGACGATTGATAGCCATTGGCGCTGAGTTCAAGGTTAACTGTCGCCGCTGATTTGAGCCGTTATGCGGTATTGGTGGCTAGATTTAATTCCGCTTTGATCCTACAGTTGAAAGTCAAATATTAGGAAAAGCAATCAATGAGCCTTACATTTTATTTTGCCCCCATGTCCACCGCGAGTATCACCGAAGCTGTTCTCGCTGAACTTGGGATTCCCTTCGATCTCGTAAAACTCAATATCAGTGTTGGCGAAACCAAGAAACCGGAATTTTTAAAGATTAACCCAAATGGTAGAGTCCCCGTGATCGTGCATGAAGGAGTAGCGATCTGGGAGTCTTCCGCAATTACAATGTACCTTGGCGAAGTTTTTGGTGTGGACAAGAAGCTTTATCCCGCCCCAGGACCAAAGCGTGGCGAAGCGATGAAGTGGATCGCTTGGAGCAACGTCACCCTTGCCGAGCCAGCTAGCCGATTATTCGCATCCCTTCCACTTGAAGAGCAGGGAGATGCTGAAACTAACTCGCAGGAGGCATTAGCCCCTGAGATGAAAAGCTCCGTCATAATGGAGAAAGCAAAGGCGGATCTTGTTGACTATCTCAGAATTCTCAACGAGGGGTTGGAAGGAAGGTCGTTTTTAATTGGAGAATATAGCCTCGCAGACACCCATCTTCAAGGCATTGTTGGCTGGATCGGGTCTTTGGGTATCGATCTGAAATCTTTCCCCAACGTCACAGAATGGTTGAAGCACTGCTACGAGCGTCCTGCGATCGCGAAGTTGATGGAAGGATGAGACCGAGAACAGAAACTAGACTCTCATACCTGCATAGCAGCAAAATGCTGCAACTTTTCAAAAGCAGACTCGTGGAGCGGTGTGCATGGAGTTGCATAACAACCCCAATGCACACCGACCGCCGAAAGTTGATCGGTTATGATGCAAAGGTAATCTGCGGCGGGTGATGGGCAACGTTAGACAGAATTTTTCAGTAGCCACTCGTGGTATTTAACAGAATTTTTCAGCCGCCACTCATTTTGCTGTTTTAACCTGATAAGCAAGCGGTTCCGGAAGGATAGATAGCAAAGGATAAAATTCTAAAAAGTGAGAGAAAGTTATGAATAATAAATACTCGTTTGTAGGCGGCAAGCAAGGCTTATGGAAAGTAATTGATGTTCGGAGCATTTCTGGATATAGTTTAGAGCGTGTCGAAAGAGTGAATGTGGTGAATAATGCTGTTGCAGAATTGCCATTGGATAGTTCGTGGGTTCTACAAAGTTTTACCAGTAATATTCGCTACTCTATGCGTGATGAAGTCACGGCTCTTCGGGCAGTGCAGCCTGCACTAGATCGTTCGGAAGCCATGTCTGCGGTGCTAATTCCGATTAAAAAATCTGCTCAGTGGTGGGAAATGGCACAAGATGAGCGGCGAGCAATTTTTGAAGAAGAGTCTCATCATACGGCTGTTGGTTTGGAATATCTTCCAGAGGTTGCTCGTCGGTTGCTTCACTGTCGTGATCTCGGTGAGCCATTTGATTTTCTCACTTGGTTTGAATTTGCGCCGGAGCACACCGATGCTTTTGATGAATTATTGCTGCGGATGCGCGCAAGCAAAGAGTGGGGGTATGTGGAGCGTGAAGTTGAGGTTCGTCTGATTCGAGATGATATCTCATAAATGGGGCTAACACCCGGCTAGAGCGGACTGTTGGGAGACTTTGGTGGTGCACTTGCAGCCGCTCAGCCGGAACGTTATGTATCAAAATAGAGAGAAGCTATGAGCAAAGGAGCATTGACCTTTTTCTGTGGCAAAATGGGTGCAGGAAAATCTACTAAAGCTAGTGAAATCGCACGAGAAGTCAATGCAGTTTTGCTTTCAGAAGATGAATGGCTTGCGTCACTTTACCCAAATAAGATTTCATCACTAAATGACTATATTGAATATTCAAATCTACTTAAGCCACAGATCAAAAAGCTTGTTCAAGCTATTTTGTCTTCGGGAACCAATGTAGTGATGGACTTTCCAGCTAATACTCTTTCGCAAAGAGATTGGTTTCGGAGTATTTTCTCCGAGATCGAAGCTCCGCATAGTCTGGTATACATCGACTTGCCAAATGAAATCTGCTTAAAACAAATCGGGAAAAGGTGCATAGAACAGCCTGAAAGAGCAGCAACTGATACAGCAGAGATGTTTGAGCAGGTTACAAAGTATTTTATGGCTCCTACATCCGAGGAAGGCTTCAATATAATCAAAGTGTTGCAAAGTGCATAAGCGGTTGGAGACAACTACCATTCATAAGCAAAGCACGAGGTAGATCATGATGATTGATGTTGGGCTAACTCACGTAGCGCTCCCCGTTACAGACATTGAGCAAAGTATTCAGTTTTACTCTGACTACGCTCAGATGCAGGTTATTCATCGTCGCCTTGATGCAGAAACAGGTGTTGCGGTTGTATGGCTTTCTGATCGCACTCGTCCTTTCGTTATTGTTCTCATCCAAACAAGCTCAGTGAATTCCGTTCTATCACCCCTTGCACATCTTGGAGTCGGCTGTCAAAGCCGGGAATTTTTGAATGCTCTCTGTGAAAAGGCAAAACAGGAAGGTGTGCTGCTTCAGGAACCAAAAGATTCTGGATATCCGATCGGATATTGGGCTTTTTTACGAGATCCAGACGGTCACACGCTTGAACTATCTTATGGACAAGAAATAGGATTAACCGTAGAACAGACTCCATAAAATAGGAGTAGTCAAGGTTATTGCCGCCGCTGATTTGAGCCGTTAGGCTGCTGGGTATCGGTGGAGTGGTGCTTAGAAGCTTTTGGTGAGACGATTGCACAAAGAGCGAATTGAAGCGAGATGCGATGAGTACATATATTCGTAAAGCCCAATCACAAGATGTAGCTGCCTTAACTGAGCTACTCAGGTCTTTGGGTTGGTTCGCTTACATGGCATCAGAATCGAGCGAGATGACCCGTGAGCGCATTATTCACCACCTCACGTTATGCAGTGCAGATGAAAGCCACACCATTTATGTAGCTGAGGAAGACAGCAGGATTGTAGGTTACGTTGCAGTGCACTGGCTCCCTTATCTCTTTTTGCCTGCACCAGAAGGTTACATTTCTGAACTATTTGTTTGTGAATCTGCTCGTGGGCAAGGTATTGGAACACAACTCTTAGAAGTTGTAAAAGCAGAAGCACAAGAACGTGGATGCTCACGATTGATGTTAGTTAATAGTCGTAGTAGAGATTCATACAAGCACAAATTTTATGAAAGGCAAGGATGGAAAGAACGTGAAGAGATAGCCAATTTTGTTTATGTGCTAGAGTAACCCACAGCGCAGGCTAACAATTTGCTTGGAGCGGAATGTCGCAAGATTTTAGTGCTGAGTTTTGAGTTATTTGTAGCCGCTCAAGCGAAACGTGAGCTTGCTGGGTATCGGTGGAGTAGTGCTTAGAAGCTTTTGGTGAGACGATCGCACAAAGAGCGAATTGAAGCGAGATGTGATGAGTACATATATTCGTAAAGCCCAATCACAAGATGTAGCTGCCTTAACTGAGCTACTCAGGTCTTTAGCCTGATCCAGCCTACCTGAATTCAGACAGAGGCAGCACAGCAGCGGATGATCATGATGATCATTCACGAGGAACATCGTCGTACTAACCAACAGATTCAAACCTGATGCCTACCCGATTGAAACAACTTTTAACCATTGCCCTAGCAGTTGGGGTGACTTTGGGAATCAGCCTGTTGATGGGGCAGCCAAGCCAAGCTCAGTTCTCGTTGCCGGAGGGCTTTCGTCAGGAGAATATTGGCCCACCCGCAACCGTGACCCGTTACGGCAACCTGGAAACAATTTCCGTGGAGTCGCCGCTGAGTGCAGGCAAGCTGTTTACGATCGCTTCTCCCACGGTTTATAATCGCAGCCCTGAAGCAGTTGGCGATCGGCAGACTGTAGAGCAGCGGGCGGCAGAAATCCAAGCCAAGCTCTTACTCCTGCTCAATCGCCCCATGAACCCAGAGACGCTGCTGTTTGATGTTTCGCAGCTCAACAACGTCACGATTATTGATGCCAGAGATGCCCAATATCCTCGGCCATTAGTCTTGCTATCTGTCACCGAATTTGACGCTGACTTCAACGGCCTGCCGATTGATCAGCTGGCAGCAGCATGGCGCAAAATACTGGAACAAGAGCTGCGCGATGGCCTGAAAAACCTGCCCGCTAACCGGCAGCGCGTGAACCAGATTCTGGTGGGGCTATTTGGCCTCACAGCCGGGTTGGTGAGCGTCAAGTATGGACTATCCAAACGCCAGAAGCAGTTGAGTCGGCAGAAGAAAGCGCTGCGCGTGGCGGTCACTCCTCAGCCTAATGCGTCAGCTAATGCGTCAGCTGATGCGTCTCCTGATACACCTGCCCCGTTAGGCAATCTGGCGCAGCGGCGCAGCGGCTTTTTGTGGCGGCTCCAGCAGGTTTTTAGCCTCGATCATCGTCTAGCAGCGCTGTCTTTTGCCCAGTGGCTACTGTTTTGGTCACTCATTCTAGCTTGGTACGGAGGCTTTACCTGGGTTGCTACCATCTCTCCTTATCTAATCCGCAATCAATTTGACTTCCTGCATGTGCCGCTGACGCTGCTGAGCATCTGGTTTTTTACAGGCTTGGCAATTCGGATCAGCCGCCGCCTGATTGACCGCTTCGTCATCAGTTGGGAGACCCTGAACCTGCCTGATTTTATTGATTTGGGGGATACTCAACGCCGTCACTTCCGCAGTTCGACTATTGCCGGAGCGGCCAAAGGATTAGCGACAATTGTGATTATTTTATTTGGGCTGCTGTCGGCTTTGGGGACGCTAGGGTTGCCCACAGCATCGGTGGTGGCAATCGGCAGTTTAGCAGGCTTGGCGATTACATTTGGCTCACAAAACCTGGTCAAAGATCTGGTGAATGGCTTTTTCATTTTGGCAGAAGATCACTACGCCATTGGGGACGTCATTAATCTGGGACAGGACAGCGGTCTGGTCGAAAACCTGAACATGCGGGTGACTCAAATTCGCAGCGGCAGCGGAGAGTTAATCACGATTCCCAACAGCAGCATCACCCAGGTCAAAAACCTGACCAGAAGCTGGTCGCGGGTAGAATTCAGCGTTGATGTAGCCTACCAGACCGATCCGGATCAGGCGCTAGCGGTACTGCAAGAAGTAGCTCAGGGGCTGTACCACGACCCGGTCTGGCATGACAAGATAATTGCAGAGCCAGCGGTACTCGGCATTGACAGCGTTTCTCATAGCGGCATGACCCTCACCACCTGGATTCAGACTGCACCAGCGCAGCAGTGGGCGGTAGGGCGAGAGTTTCGGCTGCGGGTGCGGCGGGCATTAGCAGAAGCTGAGATTGAAATCGGCACGCCCCGACAGACTTATTCCCTAGAGTCTTCCCTAGAGTCGCCCGCCGCCGATGTCTTGCCCGAATCTTGATCAGAAATTTTGAAGTCTCAGCACCCCTTTGATCCCAATCGCCTGATTGCCCCGTGACACCCAAAACAGTATCTAGCCCTCTGCACAGGGTCTCTTCTCCTGCACGCTGCTTTTTATACTTCCAGCAGCTTGAAAAGCTGTAATATGAGAACTGATCTCCAGAAACGCTAATAAAAGCATGAATAACCGATCGATTGTCGCTTCTGTGTGGACTCTGGTTGTGTCTCAACTTGTGATGGTTGGCATGGCCAGCGCAGCAGGTATTCCACAGCTTAACTACACTTGTCCCACTGGCATTGACTTCCATGCTGATGAAGGAGGCTACGTTTACATCAACGGAGAGGAGGCACGCCTTAAGAAGTACAATGATAACTCCTATGATGCGACCCTTCGAGGTATTACGGTCTCCATCACGCTAAATCCTGATGGCACCGCGAGTGTGTCTTACACGAGACGCAATGGGGCTAATGGGATTTGCACGGCTCGGTAATCGGGTGAGGGCAAAGCAACCGCAAACGCGAAAATCATCCTCGCACTCAGCAACGCTGAAATGGGTTGCTTGAGCCTGTATAAGCTGTCCGATATTCGTCACCGATTTCCTCACAGATTTTCGTCACCAATATTCCTCACAGAGTTCCGACAACCTTTCATTTATTCATTAAAATTTTCAGATTCAGCATGAACATCCGTACCTTCTTATGGGCGACTGCAACTGCCATTGCCGCTTGCGCTCTTCCTTTGGCTGCCAGTGCCCAGACCGTTGATGCCCGCTGCGACATTTACCCCAGCGGTGAAGACCAAGCCTCTGCTGTGCTGCCCTGCACATTCTCTCAGCGCCAGGGGTTTGTGCGGATCTCGCGGCAAGATGGCGTCACCTATGAGCTGAGTCCAACCGGCTCCGACCCCGGCAACTATCTAGATCAAACCGGCGAAGCCGCCTATCGTCAGGCCGGCCTAGGCGATCGGGGTCAGATTTATAAGATGTCGAATGAGACAGTTTATGTCTATTGGGATACAGCAGGCTTACCTTCTTCTAGCAACAACAGCGGTAATCCCACCACCTACACCAATGTGATCGATCCCAATCACATTAACGTTCAGATCAGAGAAGGAGAATTCCGCTTCCAAGGAATGCTAACCAAGCTGCCAGGGCCAGATTATTCGGGCAGTGACGGACAGGTGCGCGTTATTTTGACCCCCAAGACTGGACGTGTGGTTGTCTTTAGTGAAGCCACTGGGCAAACCTTCTATGACTACACAATTAACCCGGTTACGGTCGGGGAAAGCCCTAGCAGCATGTGCAACCCGGCTGTAGAGCGCTGCTAGAGGACGATTCGAGCCTGCCAGGTTCTGTGCAAATCAAGATCTGGCAGGTCAGTCTGTAGCCGTAATTCTCTAAAATTGAGGTCGAGTCAAGGTCGAGGAGCTTGAGTCATTATGCATTGCCCATGTTGCTAAACAATAGAGCCAAAATTCTCTATGGTTCGCCGCTCAAAAATCCCCGAATTGCTAAGCTGTTGATTCTCGGTTTGGCAGTCTTGCTGGTGATCAGCCTCTTCCAGTTCTTACCCCTGTTCGCCAAGCTCGATGCTGCGGCAACGCGGGTCTTCTTCCTGGCCCTGCTCTGGGCAGCTCTGCTCTCGCTCGTTCCGCTGGCAATCTTGCGGTTTCTCGATCGGCGTGAGCCAGAATCACTCTGGCTCTATTTGATCGCGATCCTTTGGGGCAGCCTCATTGCCACCGGGATTGCTCTGCCGCTCAACCTAGCCATCTTTAGTCTGGTGGATGCCTATCTGAAAGTGCATCCTGATCTGCAAGCCTCCCTAGGGTCAAATGCGATGATGACGATTGCGGCACCGATTGCAGGGCCGCTGGACGAGGAACTCACCAAAGGGTTGGGGGTGTTGCTGCTGTTTTGGCTGCTGAAATCCGAGTTTGACAATGTGCGCGATGGCTTTATTTATGGGGCGCTAGTTGGCATCGGCTTCAACCTGTTTGAGTCGGCGCTGTATGTGGCGCAAGGCTATATGAAGTTGGGCTTCGCGCCTTGGGGAATTGAATTGGGTCTCCGCCACAGTTTGCTGGGATTTGTCGGGCACCCCCTGTTCACAGGGCTGTTTGGCATGTTTTTGGGGTTGGCGCGCCAAACGACCCGCCCTTGGCTGCATTATGCTGCGCCATTTATCGGCTGGTTTCTGGGCTATTTGGCACATTTTTTGTTTAACGTCCAGGGCTTAATCTCGGCCTTAACCAGAGGCTCAGCTGCTATTGCGCCACCGACAGAAGATGTCAACTTTCTGCTGGCATGGCTGGTGTTTGGGTTTTACAAAGACTACCCGCTGCTGCCGATCATTGCGGTCGCGGTGATTATGCTGTGGCAGAGCGGTATCTGGGAGCGGCGGGTGATTCAGACCGAGTTGGCCGATGAGCTTGGCAAGACGGTGACAGCCGAAGACTACGAGGCGATTCAGGCCGATCGGCTCTTCAAAACTCGCCGCATTCCAGGATACAGTCGCCGCGCCTCCGCTGCCATCGTCAAAGCCCAAGATGAGCTAGCGTTTCGCAAATGGCGGGTGAAGCAATTGGGGCAACCTGCCGAGACCGACCCGCTGGTGGGCGCTTGGCGAGACGAATTGATCCGGCTACGTGGCTCGGACGGGTAATGGGCTGAACCTGTGGAAGAGGATGATCAGAGAGTCATCGCCTGCGCCCGATCCGGATTCATCTGGTGTCCGGGTATAGCTGCGATACTCACACAAGTATTGTTCACAGGTAGCATGCGAAATTTGGGCTGTGCAATCGCTAATTGATTGTGCTTATGTGCTTATTTGAGCGATCGGATGAATCAGCAATCAGGAATGATGACCATGAAAAAAATCTACCCATTTTTGGGACTTACGGTGATGGCTGTTCCCTGCATAGGGGTTGGACTGACCCAGGCTGGGGGCAACCCGGCAGCCGCGATCGCCCCGGCTTCACTGTCTTCCCCGTACCGCACCCAAACCATTCCCTGCCCGGTCGCACTACCCTTGGAAACGGAAGGAAAGACCATGACCTGCGGCCTGCTCACCGTCCCTGAAAACTATCAGCAGCCGAATGGTCGTCAAGTCGAAATCACCTATGCCCGCTTTCACAGCACCAGCCTGTCACCGTTGCCCGATCCGGTCTTTTACTTAGAGGGTGGCCCCGGCGGTAGCTCCGTGAGCCATCTGGATGTTTACAGTCAAGTTGTATTTGCCCCTCACCGTCAGACCCGTGATGTGGTGCTATTTGACCAGCGGGGAACCCAGTTTTCCAGTTCATTAGGCTGTGCGCCCACGGCCTTTGCCCTGGATACAATGGGGGACGAGTTTGACCAGTACGTCAACAAGCTTGCTGATCATAATCCGTTGACGAATGATCGCACGATCGCTCAGTATGCCGTCTGCGCCCAGGTGTTGCAAAAACATGGCTTTGATCTGAGTCAGTTCAACACCCCCAACAGTGCCCGCGATACCGTGAATTTAGCCGCCGCTTTGGGGTACAAGCAGATCAACCTGTATGGCATTTCCTACGGCACCTATTTGGCGATGGCCATCGCCCGTGACTACCCTACTGTAGTTCGGAGCGTTATTCTGGATTCCACCGCCACCCCCCATATCAACAAATACACCGAGGCCGGACGACGGGGGGTAACGCCTGTGGTGAACCTGCTGCAAGATTGTGCCGCCGATCTGGCCTGTAACCAGGCCTATCCCAATTTGCAAGACCGGCTCAATGCCTTGCTGGAAAAACTGGCTCAACAGCCCATTCCCTTAGCTGAAGTGGAGACGGTGACTCCAGCGGGAGAAGCAACCCCAGCGGGAGAAGCAACCCCAACCGAAACCAGCATTACGCTCCAGAGCTTTGCTGACAATGTACCCGGCTGGCTCAACACAAGACCCATCTTCGCGGGCTACTTGCCGTTGATGATTGCTGAACTGGAACAAGGCACCACAACCACCTATGAGCAAGCCCTCTCCGGTCAACTCTTCCAGTCAGATCCCCAACCTGAGGGTTTACCCGTGATCGAGCATTATCGGAAGCTGGCGACTAATTTTGAAATTAAAGCCCAAGACCTGCTGAAGCAAAGGGCGACCACTGCCCAGGCAAGCCGTCCGTCAGCCCAGTGGGTAAACCAGGTCAAAACCCAGCTACAGACGTTGCCAGAAGCCGAGCAAAACCTGGCGATCGCCAACTTCTATGGCGCAGGCTACGATGCCGACCGAGGGCGCGATCGGGATACCTTGCTGACCTTGATCGCTGAAATATTTCCAACTCAACCCATCCAACCCCTACAGGCAGAATTGCAGGCCATGGCTGAGGCCGAGATTCGGCACATTTATGAACTGCTGACAGACAACATCAATCAGGTCAGTGCTGTCGATCAAGATGGGACGATGACGGGAATGAATATCAGCTTCGACTGTCGCGAGCATGTGTCCTGGAGTTCTCAGGCGGATATTGATGCCGTGAATCGCAGCTTGCCGCTGCCCCTGTTAGCGCAACCGTCCTATGGGGAGAATCTGGAATTCTTAGCCACCTGTCAACACTGGCCGGTTACACCCGCAGACCCCAGGGAGCGGCAAGTCGTGACCATTAGCGTTCCAACCCTGGTCATGCAGGGTCGCTACGATGCCCAAACCACCACCGATCGCGGGAAACGTGCCATGGAATGGTTAAGCAACGGCACCTATGTGGAATTTCCCAGCCTGGGTCATGGGGTGACCTTAAATCCATGTGGCAAAGATATCGGCATTGCGTTCATTAACCGTCCTGAGATCGCTCCTAATACAAGCTGTACAGCCGCGCTAAACCCTCAGTTCGTGCTGCCCCCCGCCTTATCCCAGTAGATCTTTGAACGCCAGTTCTTGAATGGGTAAATCGATATGTCAGACCTGCTCAATCCACCGCCCCAGCTTCCTTCGCCTGTTGCAGATTTACAGGCTATCTATGGTCTTCCTAGCCAGAATGGATTTGGCAGCGCAGTGTTCTATGAACAGGTAGAGCCTGCCGAAGATTTAGAGCAGGTTGCCCTGAAAGTCTATCGATATTTTGTGGGAGATCTGTGGGATCGGTTTGGTGAAGCTGCCTGGATGACGCCCTGGAAGCAAGTTTATCGACGCAAACCGGGCGACACCCATCAGATTATTGCAGAGATGCGGGCGATCGCTGACTCGAATGCTGCCTTGCTCATGCCGCTTCTGCTGGATGACAGGGAAGATGCCGAGGCGGCTCAAACCGCGCTGTCAGCCGTTTACGATGACATGACGATGGTTGACCTGGCTCTGTATACCCTGGGGGATGGAGCCGCCCTATCCGGTATTTTGGTCGCCGGACGACGTATGATCGGTGACACCACGCTCCTGATCTTCCTCCTGGACTGAGAGTGGCTCTAACCGTCCGGATCACCCTGTAACTCATTCACCCTGCCCCCACCTAGAGACGCTAAAACCCGATGAGAGCATCCCTGAGAAAGCTGATTGGTTTGTTCTGTGCCGGGTTCATCCTCGTGTTTTGTGGAAATACCTGGGTATCCGCGCAACAGTCATCATCCCGTACAGGGGTTCAGGCTCCCAACAGTAGATCTTGGGAAATCAGAAGCATCCCATCGGCGCAATCGACGCCATCGCTATATGTTCCCCGTTTTGTTCAGAACGCCTATGCTAAAGAAACCCGCAGTCTCGACGGCAGACCCGGGGAAAACTATTGGCAGAATCAATCTAGCCATAAGATCAGTCTCACCGTGATGCCGCCAAACCGAATGGTGTCAGCTACGGAAGAGATCACCTATTTCAACAACAGCCCGGATGCCCTGACCTCTATTCCGTTTCGGCTCTATCTCAATGCCCATATGCCAGAAGCGATGCGAGAAGTTCCCGTTGATCAGAAGTTCTTGACCTCTGGAATTCAGATCGATGAGTTTCGTGTCAATGGTAAAGTTCAAAAGTGGGATGACCCTAAAAATCCATTTCCTGCCAACAACTTTCCGGGAAGTACCATCCATGAAATTGCGCTCGACCCGCCATTACCGCCTCATGCTGCCATAATCTTCTCAATTCGTTGGCACTACGATATCACCGTTCAAGCAGGCTGGAAGGAAGGGGCAATCGATGATACGACCTATTTTCTGGGCTACTTCTATCCGCGAGTGAGCGTCTATAACGATACCAATGGCTGGGACTATGTCCCGTTTACAATGGGGCGTGAGTTTAACAACGATTACGCTGATTACAATTTTGAGGTCAAGGTTCCCAAAAACTTTGTGGTCTGGGCGACGGGCGATCTGCTGAATCCTCAAGAAGTGCTCCAGCCCACCTATGCCCAGCGGTTGCAAGCGAGTTTCGCGAGCGAGCAGGTGATGAATATCGCCCAGCCTGAAGCTCTCAAACAAGGGTTGGTTACCGCCCAAACCGATACTGTTACCTGGAAATGGCAGGCTCATGACGTTCCAGACATCGCCATTGCGCTGAGCAATCATTATATTTGGGACGCGGGCAGTGTTGTGGTTGACCCTGCAACGCAGCGCAGAGCCAGTGTACAGTCTGCTTACGCTGAGTCGGCAAAAGACTTTCAACCAATGGTCGAGTTTGGTAAACATGCCCTAGCTCGCGCCTCAACCCAATATCCGGGACTGCCTTACCCCTATAGCAAGACCAGCATTATCCTCGGAGGTGCCGCAGGTGCCGATGAAGAATATCCAATGATGGTGAACGATGCCTCAAATCTAGACAATGAGAATGCGAAGCCCTATCCGAATTATGCGTATACTCGCTTCGTCGCGACCCACGAGCTGCTGCACTCCTGGTTTCCGTTCTATATGGGGACGAATGAAAAGCGCTACCCCTTTATGGACGAGGGCTGGACGACAGCATTTGAACATTTGCTCATGAAAGAGGATTTGGGTGAAGAGCCGGAGATCGCCAGATTTCAACGGATGAGAGTTCTCGTTTGGTCATTACCATTCCCCGGAGCCGATTTACCGATCATCACGCCGCACGATGTACTATATGGTCGATCTGCGCCTTTCGCCAGCAATCAGTACGGCAAAGCAGCGCTAGGATATCTGGCGCTGAGAGAACTGATGGGTGACGCAGCCTTTAAACATGCGCTCCACGAGTTCATGGCACGCTGGCACGGCAAGCATCCCTTGCCCTGGGATATGTTCAACACCTTCAACAATGCCTCAGGCGAGAACTACAACTGGTTCTTCAACAACTGGTTCTTTAGCTACAATTACTTGGATTTGGCGATTAAGAGCGTACAGCCGACCGACAGTGGCTACGCCCTGCAGGTTGAGAACCTAGGCGGAATGGCGATGCCGTTTGATGTCAAGCTGGTCTATGCCGATGGCTCCAAAGCCAGCTTCCGGCAAACCCCTGGGATTTGGCAAGATGCGCCCCAGACCGCAACCGTCAGGATCAATAGTGCCAAACCTCTGAAATCGGTAGCGCTGGAAGGGGGCATTTTTGTCGATTTCAATCCATCCGACAACATCTGGGAACGTCCCTAGATGGTAGAGTGGGCAATGTCAATCCTACTACTGCGCCTATCTTCTGACCGTAACACCATTGGCTTAGCTAACTTACTTATTGATGGGGCGTTCTGAATGGTTGAGCAATCGCTGATAGACTTCTGCGCTTAACCACTCGGAAATAACTTTTTGAAAGCTAGCGTCATTCATATAGCGGGCAAAAATAGCTTCATTTTGATCAACTCGTTCAATAAAAATAGATTCTATAATTTGTCTGAAAAGTAGCCCAAAGTTATCTTTGGAGTTGGCTGCTGCGGCTTGTTGTAATTCGCTAGAGGCAAGGGCAGCCGCAATGATCTGATCGAAAAAAAGTTGATCGGCTTGGTTAAAATCGGTGCCGAAGCGACTATTAATTACATCAATTAATTGTGAGAGTTGCACGGAGCTTTCATGAGCCATGCCGCTACCAACCGCTTTAGGCCCGGTCAGTGACTCACCATAGCCTTGTTTAAGGTCGATCGAGCCTTCACTAATCTTCTGGAGTCGATAGTACTCAAGTTGCACTTCGCCATCAAAGTCATATTGTAGCCCTTGATTGCGATGAGGGAGTTTTGCTGATAAGTGACGGAGAAAGACGTAGCGTTTTTCTAAATCCGAATCCTGGTAGGGAATGACTTGACTAAGAAAGGCGTACAAGTTACGGAAGGCATTGAGATTGTTACGCCAGAGAATTGCTTCGTCAGGATCTTGAGTTTGAAAATGAATGAAGCGATCGCAGGCTGGATCAAGCGCTGCATTCATGGCTTGGTGGTCGGAGTGACTTTGGCGTTGCTTGGGCTTGAAGTAAATCTGGCAAAACCGATCGACTTCTTCGGGCAAATAAATACCTGATTGGTCTAAGTCAGTGATTAACTGGTAAAGCTGCTCTGGGGTTGCTTCTTCGCCCATTTCAGCCCCTTCATAAAATTGTTTGAAGGCGGTGCGAATTTCTTCGCGATCGTTGACGAAATCTAAGACAAACGTATCTTCTTTGAGCGGATGGATGCGATTCAGGCGGGATAGGGTTTGGACGGCTTGAATTCCGGCAAGGCGGCGATCGACATACATCGTGTGCAGCAAAGGTTGATCGAAGCCAGTTTGATATTTTTCGGCAACGAGCAAGACTTGGTAATCATGGGTGGCAAATCGCTCAGGGAGTTCTTTCTCTCGGATCCCGTCATTCATTGCTTCTTCGGTATAGGTCTTGCCTGTGATCTTGTCATCCTCGACAATGCCAGAAAAGGCAACGAGGGATTTGATCGGGTAGCCTTTTTCGCGAATGTATTGGTCGAAGCTCTGTTTGTAGCGGACGGCTTCGAGACGAGATCCAGTGACGACCATGGCTTTGGCTTTGCCGCCGATCTTATGGCAGGTAACGGTGTGGAAGTGCTCGACCATGACTTCGGTTTTTTGTGCAATGTTATGCGGATGGAGGCGCATAAACCGGGTAAGGGCAAGGGCAGCGGCTTTGCGCTCGACGTTAGGGTCTTCAGCGGAGTTGTGGGTCAGTTTGTAGTAGGTTTTGTAGGTGGTGTAGTTTTGCAGCACGTCCATGATGAAGCCTTCTTCGATCGCCTGTCGCATGGTGTACTGATGGAAGGCTTGACCATCGCGCCCAAAGAACTTGAGGGTTTTGTGCTTCGGCGTAGCGGTGAAGGCGAAGAAGCTGAGGTTGGCTTGGCGCGATCGCGCCGCCATACTGCGAAAGAGTTCAGTCATACTTTCTAAACCCTCTTCTTCTGCCCGTTGTTGCGCCTCCGCTTGCAGTTGTTCACCGCCTAGGACGCTTTTAAGTTCGATCGCCGTTTCACCTGATTGGGAACTATGGGCTTCATCAATGATGACCGCACAGCGACGAGTAGGTAGAAATCCTGTTGCTCCCTGCTGTTGACGGTCTTCGGCAAGTTTAAGCAACTGCTTCGTGACGTGGGGAAATTTTTGCAGGGTGGTGATGATAATCGGGATAGCATTTTCGAGGGCTTGGGTGAGCTGTTTCGAGTCTTTGTCGATTTTTTGAACCACACCTTGGCGATGCTCAAATTGGTAGATGGTGTTTTGCAATTGTTGGTCGAGAACACGGCGATCGGTGATGACGATGACGCTATCAAAAATGCGTTCGTTTTGGTTGGTGTGCAGAGAGGCAAGGCGATGGGTGAGCCAGCCGATCGTATTGCTTTTGCCACTACCAGCAGAATGTTCAATCAGATAGTTATGGCCAATACCTTCTTGCTGGGTAGATTGGATCAGATTGCGAACCGCTTGAAGTTGGTGGTAGCGGGGAAAGATCAGGATTTCTTTTTTGAATTTTCGGCCATCGTCATCGTGTTTTTCGTCTACTTGCAGGTGCAGGAAGCGAGCGAATAGATCCAGTAGGCTATCCCGTTGGAGCACGTCTTCCCACAGATAAGCCGTGCGGTAGGTGCGACTTTGCGGGTCGGGTGGATTGCCTGCACCGCCGTCGTGACCTTGATTGAAGGGGAGGAAGTAGGTGGCATTCCCAGCAAGTCGGGTGGTCATCCAAACGACTTCGGTATCGACGGCAAAATGAGCCAGGGTGCGGCGTTTGAACTCAAAGATGGGTTCGTGTTGGTCGCGATCGCGCCGATATTGGGTTTTGGCATCCTCGGCAGTTTGGCTGGTGAGAGGATTTTTGAGTTCGAGGGTGATCAGGGGAATGCCGTTGAGGCTAAGGGTAATGTCTATGATGCCGTTTTTAGCAGCAGTTGATGTGTTGGCGGGATAAGTGGCTTTAGATTTTTTGGCGGGTTTGCGGTACTGGAGTTGGCGAGTGATGCTGACTTGGTTGGCTTGGTAATGGGCTTCGAGGTCGGGGTTGAGGCTGTGGGCGGCTTTGAAGGTGGCGATGCGGAGGGTGCGACCGTAGCATTTGAAGCCATGACGCAGGACTTGCAGGCTACCGTAGGTGTCGAGCCATTTGCAAAGGTCGGAGAGGATTTGGATGGCGGTGTTGTTGCCGTGGAGTTTTTCCAGGCGTTCCCATTCTTGGGGTTGGGTTTGCTGGATAAAGCCGATCGCGACTTCGGGGAAGAGGGCGCGATCGCAGTCGAATTTTTTGGGACTGAGGTTGGTGTAGCCGTGATTCAGCAAATGGGCTTCGATCACACTTTCAAAATTAGCTTCTGTATGGCTGCTCATTTCGCCGACTTCATAGGAGTAACATCTTTAAGCAAACAGTAAATTCTCAAAGAGATTGACATCATCCCATCGGTAAACGGCAAAGTCTCGACGATCAGTGGTCAGAATTTTACCGTGGTGTAGAGTTTCTGCTAAAACCACCAGGGAGGCATCAGCATAGTCCATGGGTAAATCTGCATACTGCTGGATCAGAGATGCCATGCGCTGAAAATGAATGAGTTGAAGATCGAAAACTTGAAAAGCTTGCTCTGCTACATCGATTAAAAAGTTACATTCTTGTTGAATACCACCGCCTCTAGCTACAAGCAAGTAGCAAGTTTCGCTAATGACTGGATGGGTCGTTAACAATGGCTCATGAATCCGATTCAGCACAGAGAGCGCTTGCTGATGATACCTGTCGTTGGCATTAAACAACGCCAAGAAAAACCCAGTGTCAGCAATAATCATTTTTCATTGTTAATCAATGAATGAAATATTTTTTCTGATTGTTCTGACAAATTTGGATCTCCTTGAAAACTACCAATTAAGGGACTGTTTTTGAGACGAGCCAGAGGATCAGGCTCTGCATTGAGTTTCTGGTAATAGGTGTCGATCGCGGCTGAAATGGAGGACTGGAAATCCCGATCAGTTTTTTGCTGAATGAATTCCAGCTTTCTTCTATCGTCTTCGCTTAAATTAGCAATCGTTATTTCCATTGGGATTCTCCAATTTTCTTGAGAATAATATATAGATTTTAGCTCTTGGGGGCATCGTGGTCATTTTTTTGACTGCTTGGCTTGAGATTGGATGGTTTTTGTCCGAGTTTGAGCTTTTTCTTTTCGGCGAATATACTCTTCACAGGCTTGTTTGAGGACGAAGCAAAAAGGGCGAAATTGGCCTGTGGCATTGCGATCATACATCTTTTCTAGCAGATCCTTAGCTTGCTTGAGGCTGATTCCAGGTTCAAACAGAAGGGTGTCAATTGCCTGTTTTCGCAGTTCCGTGAGGGAAGCATCGGCGAGTTTGAGTCGATCGATCGTGGTTTGGGCAGCGATGTGATGGGCTGAATGAGCGGTAATTTTGCCTTCTAGATCGAATTGGAAAGCGGCTTCGCAGTGGGGGCTAAAGGGGCTGATGAAGTGTTCCTCATGGTACCAGTTAGCTTTGGCATGGGCACCGTAGGCGCATTGTCCAGCATTGGAACCGGGATAGGCGGCAAGTAGGTTATGGTAATCGACATCTTCGTGGCATTGAAAATAACGACTTTGGGGTTTGAGGTGTTCGATATGGGAGCGGGTGTCACTGATACGAATGCCAGTGTAGCCGCAAATATGGCCTTGGTCTGCCAGGAGACGTTGTTTGACGATCGTGCGGATATTGCTGGGTAGGTTGCAGTAGCGGCAGTTGAGGGTACCTTGGGTCTTGACCCATTGGGTAAGTTCGACTGGACTGGAGCTTTTTTCGATCCGTTTCATGGTATGACCTAACCGTTATTCAGCAAGCATTTGGAGGCGATCGACACGGGTTTGGAGCCGCACGAGTTCAGGAAATTCACCCACTTTTTCGCGTAGGGTGTCGATCGCATCAATGGCTTGGTCATAGTCTTCAGTTTTGATCAGGTTAGCAATTTGCTTGAGCGCGTCTTCGGTTTCGCGGTTCCGGGTGGTTGCACCCATGATGTATTTGAGAATCCAGTCAGTGTCCATGCCAAGGGATTGATCGGGATGGATGATTTCGCCGTCTTCGGCAATCAGGATGATGTTCTCGGGTGCGACTTCGCCGATGATCAGGGGGGAATGGGTGGTGGCGATGAATTGGCAATTGGGAAATGTGGTGGTGAGTTTGGTGACGATCGTGCGTTGCCATTGGGGATGCAGGTGCAGGTCGAGTTCGTCGATCAGAACCACGGCAGCGGCTTGCAGGGGATCGGCGAGGTGGGGATTGGCTTGGGAGAGGCGGCGGGCCAGATCGAGGACGAGGGCAAGGATGCCACGTTCGCCATCGGAGAGTTGACGCAGATCGAGGGGGACTCCGGCTTTGTCGATCAGCAGAGTTGTGTTGGTTTGTGAGGTAGATTTACCTTGTTTGTCGAGGTAATCGAAGGTTTCGCGCTGGACACGGATGTGGGTGCAGGTGTCGATAATGCTGGAAAGGGCGCTGGCGAGCACATCCAGGTGACGTTGGGCGTTGGGTGCGTTTTCGGCGGCTAGAACCGTTTGAGCCAGCCACCAGTCGGCAAATTCCATGAGGCGAAGTTCGCGATGATCGAGGGCATCGGCAAAGGCGGCGTTTTTACCGTGGGTGATGAATTTGGTACTGATGTTGGCGAGGGCACGGCGGGGGGAGAAGTAGATGGCAAGGGGTTGTTGGGCGGCATTTTTGAGGGATTTTTGGATCTCTTTGCCGTTAGGGGTGAGAATGCGACGATCGACATTCTCATAGGCTTGGTCGCGGATTTCGTCTGTGGGAGTGGAGGTGGCGCTGTAGAGAAAGCGGGGCTGATGGACGAGGTAGCGACATTCAAGCTTGGCGAGTTCTAAGGCGAGTTCTAATACCAATTTTATGTAAAGCTGCATGGAAAACATACGGCTGAAGCCCAGACCAGACAAGGAAAATATTCTGTGTAGCGTCACAGAAAATTGGTATAAGGTGAGTTCTAAGGTGAGTTCTAAGGTGAGTTCTGCGGTCAGTACGTTTTGGGTGACGTTGATATCTGCATCGGCAAAAGTCAGCGGTTTGCTACGCGATGGGGAGAACTGGGGCAGCGCTTGGGAAAGCAGGATGCGGAGGGTATCGAGAATTGTGGATTTGCCGACTCCGTTAATGCCAACGATCAAATTCATGCCGGGTTGAAAGGTGATTTCGGCATGGCTGAAGGCGCGGATGTGGGTCAGGGTGAGGTGACGGAGTTGCATGGGCTAATCGGGAATCTGGAGTTGCCCAGTGACAGCGGCAGAAATTAGAGAAGTGCGGCGCTCTTGAAGAAGTGAGATCGTGCTCCGAGTTGCTGAAAAAAGCCTGTCTATTTTATCGGTACTTATCTGAAGGTATTCAAGAATCTCAATCTGTTCTTCAATAGGTGGAATAACTATCGGCAAATAGCTATAACGGTTGGGGTTCAGATTAGCTTGCCCAATAGCTGGCAATGCTTCACTTCGTGCCCATTTCAACATAGGATCTGAATTCAGTGAATAGTTTAAAAAATCAGGTAAAACATCTTTCCCACAGCGCATTCTCACCAGATAAGAAGCAAACGAAACAGGAAATTCCTGGTACTCTCTGAAAATCCCTACTTTACCAACTTGGTCTAGACTATTCGTGCGGTTAAACAGTAAATCTCCTGGTGCAAGCATCAATAATGGGTCAACTTCTTTCACAAAACCTACATTTTTATAGTGAATCTCACCATCATAAATATCACCCATTCGGAGAACAGCTACTTTCCCTTCTACTCCCACTGATTCAGAAATGCCATAATCCATTTGGGAAATGACGCGCCTGAGATATGTGACTTGCCAATGTCGAGGAACTTCTCCAATTAAAATACTCCTAGAATCTTCCATCAGCACATCAGCGTTTAACCCACGGGTGACTGCCTGGGTAATCAAGGCGCGTCGCTTTTCTGCCAAGAGTTCTAGCAGGCGTTTTTTGGCAGCAATCAGGGCATCGAGTTTTTGGGTTTCGCGATCGAGATACTCAGCAATTTGACGTTGTTCAGATAGCGGTGGGACATAAATTTCTATACTGCCTAAATCAGATGCATTAATTGCCGGATAACTAATACCCACTGAACGTGACACGACTTCACCAATAAATTCAGGTGCACGCAGCGCATATTTGCAGTAATTCTCATCTAGTCTTTCGTGTTTTGAACGTACTACCGCAAACCCCGTAGAAACAATCAGGTTATTGGGCGGAGACTCAATAGGGGCTATAGCTTGCAAGTAAGTTCTAACTGTCGAAATAATGATGTCTCCATCACGGACGATACGACGAGCACGACTCGGAGCATCTTCAAATCTATATTCTGCTATCTCACTAATTTCGCCATTTGAATCTACATTTCCAATGTCAATATACTTAATCTCTTGACATGGATCGGTTTGTTCAGTCAACGCCTCATCATTAATGGTTGCCAAGTATTTCAGAGGCTCTTTCGCATAAATAATCACCCAATCACCTCCCGCAATAGATGTAAGATTTTCTCTTCCATCTCCCGCAAATCTGCATCAATTTCCGCTAACGGTCTAGGCGGCTGATACTCATAGAAATAGCGATTAAAATTCACCTCATAGGCGCTGCGAATCTTCTCCCCATCCGCCCAAGCATCCGCCACATGGGGTTCCACCTCCTCACAGAAATAGCGCACCACCTCATCTTTAAGTTCCACATTCTCAAAGTCTCGCAGCTTCGTATCCGGTTCATACAACCGCTCCCACTTGCCATCTCCCACCGGAAACCAGCCCCACACCCGCGCATTCGGCTCTTTTTTAGCCTTGCGCTGTTTCAACACCACTGGCTCTGCTTCTGGCTCCACTATCGTAAAAGTCGAGCGAAACAGCTTTAGCTCAGGGCTTTTCCATTTGCTCTCCCGTTCCTCCAGCAATTGCTTCAGCAAACGGTCAAATTCATTCCAATCCGTCCGAGGCGATTTGCCCAATTTCTTCTCGATCGCCTGTACATCCTCCAACAAATGCGGCGCAACATCCAAAAAGTCACTCTTGCGCTCCAGCGTCATCTCATACACCAACCGCAACGGACGCTCAATTGGCACCCGGTTGTAACCAAAATCCGCATTGTCAAAAATCTTGCTGGTCTTGGTTTCGGTAAACTGCCCATATTCCCGCACGATCGCCGCAATATCGTCTTCGCCCAGATAACGCCGCTTATCGCCCAAACTGCGCCGCATCGGTTGCCAGCGATCGCGTCCATCAATCAACTGCACCTTGCCCTGACGGTGCGCCTGCTTGCGATTCGTCACCACCCAAATATAGGTGCCAATCCCAGTGTTATAAAACATCTGCTCCGGCAACGCCACGATCGCCTCTAGCCAGTCGTTTTCAATAATCCACTTACGGATCTCGCTCTCACCACTGCCCGCACCGCCTGTAAACAGAGGTGAACCGTTAAACACGATCGCCAACCGTGAGCCATTTTGCTTCTGTTCCAGGTTCAACGGCTGAAACTTACTCACCATATGCTGCAAAAACAACAGTGAGCCATCATTCACCCGTGGCAACCCCGCCCCAAATCGCTTGGCAAACCCATAGCGATCATGCTCCTGTTTCACCTCCTTTTGTTGCTTCTTCCAATCCACGCCAAACGGCGGATTCGCAATCAAATAATCAAAGCGATCGTCTGGAAACTGATCATCAATCAACGTATCGCCAAACTGAATATTGCTCTTGTCATTGCCTTTGAGTAATAAATCGGAAGCGGCGATTGCAAAGGCACGCGGGTTAAAATCCTGCCCAAACACATACAGCTTGGCCGCAGAATTATTCTCTCGCAGATAATTCTGTGCCTCTGCCAGCATTCCGCCCGTCCCGCAGGTCGGATCCAGCATCTTACAAATCAGCGGCTTGGTCAGCACCGCATCATCGGGATCAAACAGCAAATCCACCATCAACCGAATCACTTCCCTGGGCGTAAAGTGATCCCCAGCGGTTTCATTGGCTAATTCATTAAAGCGTCGAATCAAATCCTCAAACAGCAACCCCATCTGGATGTTATCCATCACCTGGGGATGCAAATCAATCTCACAAAACCTAGACACCACCAGATACAGGATATTCGCTTCCCGCATTTTTTCGATTTCGGCGGTGAACTCGAAGCGATCAAAAATATCCCGAATATTTTTAGAAAACCCATTGATATAGGTCATTAGATGCTTATCGATGTTGTCCGGGTCGCCCTTCAAACCGCCTTTGCGCTTCCCTGAGCCATCATCCGTCCCCTCAAAGCTAAATTCCGAATGATTATGAAACCGTTCTCCGGCAATCTGATTGAGAATTGGATCACGCACGGCATCTGGTTTATCCTGCCACTTGGCATAAGCCCTGAGCACCTCTACTTTCGTTGGGGCTAGCACACAGTCAAACCGCCGCAACACCGTCAACGGCAACATCACCCGCTCATACTGGGGCGGACGATACGGTCCCCGCAGCAGATCAGCAACCTGCCAGATAAAATTTGAGAGTTGGTGATGATGGTCTGCCATGAATGCCCCAGGATGATTGAGACCACTTTATCTGAGAGCGGAGTCAAAAAACTCTAAACCGTACCGAGATTCTTCCATCCTATCGTTGCCAGAGGCACCCGTAAACCTGAAGATGCAGGCGATGTTGCGTTTAAACAAGCGCTCCACGAGTTCATGGCACGCTGGCACGGCAAGCATCCCTTGCCCTGGGATACGTTCAACCCCTTTAACGATGCCTCAGGTCAGAATTATAACTGGTTTTCAACAACTGGTTTTTTAGCTACAATCACTTAGATTTGGCGATTAAGAGCGTGCAGCCAACAAAGGGCAGATCACTCTTCAGGTTGAGAACCTGGGCGGGATGGCGATGCCGTTTGATGTCAAGCTGGTCTATGCCGACGGCTCTAAAGCCAGATTCCGGCAAACCCCTGGGATTTGGCAAGATGCGCCCCAGACCGCAATCGTCAGGATCAATAGTGCCAAACCTCTGAAGTCGTTAACTCTGGAAGGGGGCATTTTTGTCGATTTTGTCGATTTCAATCCATCCGACAACATCTGGGAAAGTTCCTAGCCAACCCTGCTGTTCCTGCCATTTATCTAGTTTCTTTCACGCATAACATCACCCATGAATACTCGTTTGACTCGCTTCTGTAGACTTATCCTAACCGCAACCCTGTTCGTCGCCGTTACCTATACCGAGAGTCAAGCAATGATCGCCAACGATCGCCCCAAATTTGGAGCAGCTTGGCAGTCCGCAGACTGTGCTACTTTCAAACTTGCCGCCTTAGTTGCAGCTCTGTCTGACTGTGGCTATGTCACGGTGCCAGAGCGACACAAACAACCCAATGGCCGCACGATTCAACTCGCGGTGGTCAGAACCCGCAGCATTGGCGATCACCCTGCTCCAGATCCCTTGTTGATCGAACAGGGCGGCCCCGGCGATAGCACCATTGGGGTCTTCCCCACCAAGGGGCTGCCCTTCCTGCCGATTCTGCCCAGGATGTTGCAAGAGCGGGATTTGGTATTTGTGGAGCAACGGGGCACCGAACTCTCTCGGCCTTTCTTTGCCTGCCCCGAGGAAACCGACCACGAATTAGCCGTAGCAAGGGGCGAACTCGACCCGACCGATACCAAGTGGATGGTGGCCTGCCGCGATCGCAGTATTGCTGAGGGCATCAACCCCAACGCTTTTAGTACTGTGGAGAACGCCGCCGATATGTACGCTGTGGCCGAGGTGCTGGGCTACAACCAGTTCAACTACTACGGGGTTTCCTATGGCACGCTGCTGGGGCAGTACGTATTAGAGCAAGCCAAAGAACATACTGCCCAACTCCGCAGCGTGATTCTGGATGGGGTGGTGACGCCGACTATTGACTTTAACCTGGCCGCCACCTACACCTTTAGTCAGGCGCTCCGCAATCTATTTGTCGCCTGCGCCGCAGATGCTCAGTGCAACCAAGCCTATCCCAACCTGGAAGCCACGTTTCTGGCCCTGCTCGATCGCCTCGACCAACAGCCTACCCCCTTGCAGCTGACTATTCCCAGCAGTGGAGAAACGCTCGACACCACAATTGATCGCGATGAATTTCTGCTGGCCTTTGGGCCCTACATGGCAAACAGCAATAACGCCCCGACCCTACCCAAAAACATCTATCAGGCCGCTAAAGGCGACTTCAGCTGGCTGATGGAAAATCTATCAGGGAACCTGGAGGCAGAGGGCGCGAAGGGGATGTATCACAGCGTGCTCTGCTCGCGGATCAACTCGGTTCAGACAGATGCCTCGACGCTGCTTCCGCCCCCCTACGAGCAGCTGATTCCGGTGGGGATGAGTCAGAGCGACCGGGTTGAGCGCTTCTGCGAGGTGCTACAGATGGAGCTAGAGGCACCTTTCACCTACGACAACCTCGATATCCCTGTGCTGCTGCTGAACGGTGCCTACGACCCAGTCACGCCCCAAGCCTACGGCGAAGCGGTGGCCAGCAATTTGGCCACGGCCTATATCTATACCTTTCCTGGGGTTGGCCACGGCTCGTTCTTTGCCCCTGCCGCCACCCCTGCGGGAGCCTGTGTGGCGGCAATCGCGGTCGATTTTCTCGCCGACCCCCGGCAACAGCCCGACAGCAAATGCCTCTCTGAGGTGAAGCCTATTTTTGAGTACGAGTAAGTCGCGGTTCGGGTTTTGTCAGTCAATCAGCTGGGATTACTTGTTGATAGGTGCAGATTTGATCGGCTGCTCAGTGGCTGACCAGCGGCCAAAGAAGTCATGCAGCAGCAGATAGAAGCAAGGGATGATAAACAGCGTTAGCACCGTGGCCAAAGCCAAACCTGAGAACACCACGATTCCTAGCGGCTGAAGGAATTCACCGCCCTGCCCCAAGCCCAACGCTAGGGGAAACATCCCTAGCACCGTTGTAATCGTCGTCATCAGCACCGGGCGCAGTCGCTGAGGCGCAGCTTGCAAAATTGCTGTTCGGCGGTCTACGCCCTCTCGTTCTCGAATCTGGTTCGCTAATTCCACCATAATAATCGCGTTGTTGACGACGATACCCACTAGCAGTACCGCCCCGACAATGACAGTCGCGCCAATTGCCGTCTGCGTGATAAACAGGCCCCAGATGCCGCCTGCTAAAGCCAGCGGCAGCGTGAACATGATCACCAGTGGATCAACCAAAGAGTTGTACTGTACGGCCATTACCACAAACACCAAGAAGGCTGCTAGCCCTCCCAACAGCGGCAGCGTAGACTGAATATCCTGATTGCTTTGAGCCGCTGCGCTGGGCAGGCGACTCACGCCTTGGGGAAGTTCAATCCCCGCCAAGATGCGGTCAACCTCAGCTAAGGCATCGCCCAAACTTGCGCCCTCATTCAAGGTTCCGGCAATCAGATAGACCTGACGCTGGTTGATGCGCTGAATCTCACCAGGAGCCTGCCCGCGCTGAATCTGAGCAATATCGCCCAGCCGCACCAGCTGGCTATCTTCAGTAAACAGCGGCAGGGCTTCGATCTGAGACGGGCGGCGAATTGAATCTTGGTCGAACTGGACGCGGATATCCACCAGGCGGGTGCCGCGCTGAAGCTGAGTGGGCACTGCCCCTTCAATTGCCGTGGTCAACACATCCCCAATATCTTGAATGTTCAGATTTAGATCGGCGGCGCGTTCTCGGTCGAGCCGAATCTGAATCTCTGGCTGTCGGCTGTCGGCATCCGGTCGAACGCTGGACAGCGTTGCCTGCTGTTCTAAGGCTCTCAGCACCTGCTGTCCGGCTTGCTCTAGTATTTTGGCATCTTCACCCTGAAGAATCACATCCAGGTCTGAACGAACGGGGGAGTTGCTCAGAATCAGTCCCCTGACGCGACCAGGGCTGAGCCGCAGACGCACGTTCACTAGATTGAGCTTCGTGAACTCTCGGGATACGCGCGATGTATAGGCTTGAATATCGCTGCCCGACTTAAGCGCAATTGTGCTGGAGGCTCGCAGTGCGTTTTCGCTGGTGTTGCTGCCAAACAGCGAACCGCCGACCGTTGAGAAAACCGATTCAGTTTCGGGCTGTGCCAGCAGAATATCATCTACCGCATCCATAATTTTGCGGC
This sequence comes from Pegethrix bostrychoides GSE-TBD4-15B, assembly GCA_019359155.1. Classification (GTDB taxonomy): domain Bacteria; phylum Cyanobacteriota; class Cyanobacteriia; order Elainellales; family Elainellaceae; genus Elainella; species Elainella bostrychoides. Next base: position 70,615 of record JAHHHV010000073.1, on the reverse strand, counting down.
TAGTTGCCAAGGGCGTTCCGGGCGGAAACTGGGCGTTGAGATTGGCCTGTCCGGTGTTGATCTGCGGCAGAATTTCTTGAGGGATTTTCCCCAGGATGACCAAACTACTGCCGCCTAACAGCAAGAACGTGAGGCTAATCGCCAGCAGTCGCCGCCGCAAAATGCGATTGAGCAGTCGGGTATAGCTCTGCGTTGCGGCATCAAAGCGGCGGTTGAATGCCTTCAGCAGCCAGAGATTGCCAATGCCGCTGCTTTTACGGATGGCCAGCAGCCGAGCAGCCAGCGCTGGGACAACGGTAACGGCAACCAGAATGGAGGCGGCAACCGAAAAGCTAATCGTCAGAATTAGCTCATTGAACAGCAGCGCAATAAAGCCACCAATCAGCAAAAAGGGCAAGACGGCAACCAGGTTGGTTGAGGTCGATGCAATCAGCGCCGACTCGACAGATTGGCCGCTGCGAGCTGCCTGCTCGACCATCTCGTGAGCGCTCAAGCGACTGCGGGCATCTTGACCAGGCGTCATGCCGGCATCTTCGGCAATCGTTTCTAGCATCACAATGGAGTTATCTACCACAATCCCCACGCCCAGCGCCAAGCCACCAAGGCTGAATATATTAATCGATAGACCAAACAGCCGCATCAAGATAATTGCAGCCAGGGTCGCCATCGGAATCGAAAGGACGATAATCAAGGTCTGTCGCAGGGAGCCTAAAAACAGCAGCACGGCCACAGCCGCCAGTCCAGCCCCGATCAATCCCGCGCTGGTGACGTTAGAGATGGCGTTTTGAATAAAAATTGATTCATCCAGGGTGGAAATTATCTGCATATCTTGCGGGACGATGCCGCTCTGGCGGAGCTGCTCAATCCGTTGCTTTACCCCCTCTACCACTTCGATTGTGTTGGCATCGGGCTGCTTTTGAATGCTGACTTTGACGGCGGGCCGTTTGTCAAGCGAGACAAAAATCCGCTGCTCTTCCGTGCCATCTACCACCTCGGCAAAATTTCGTAGATAGACGCGACGACTGGCGGTTGGGCTAGAGTTAGCGGTGTTATTGGAATCATCAGAACTGTTGGAATTAGCGCTATTAGAACTACCGCTAGCTGCTGCATCTGCCACTGTAAAAGATAGATCGCGCAGCTCTTCGGCATCTTGAAATCGCCCCACGGCTCGCGTCAGGGGTTCAGAAAGCTCGCCTAAGATGCGCCCGCCTGAGATATCTTGATTGGTTTCTGCCAGTTCGGTTAACACCTGGTTGATGCCAACTCCAGCCGACTGAAGTCGGTTCAGATCGACTAAGACCCGCACTTCTTCCGGGACGCCACCCGAAACATCGACTGTCGCCACCCCTTCAACCACGCCCAGCTCGCGCGCCAACTCTTCGTCCGCAAACACCCGTAAATCCACGTCTTTTAGAGACTCCGAGGCCAGCGCCAGCTCATAAACTGGTAGCTGCGACGGATCGACCTTAAACAAACGCGGTGATTCGACCACTTCTGGCAGGTTTGACTGAGCACGGTTAAAGGCAGCCGTCGCGTCATTGAGCGCTTGGTCAATATCGCCACCCGGCTCAAAATACAGATCGATGCTCACCTGTCCTTCTCGCGTTTGGGAATAGACCTGCACCACGCCCTCGGTAGCCGAAAGCGCCTCTTCTAGCGGTCGCGTCACTTCATCAATGGCCACTTCTGGTGAGATGCCCGGCACATCTAGCCGCAGACCAATCCGGGGATAGGTGATAGAAGGCAGCAGATCAACTTGGAGGCTAAAGATAAAGAATACGCCAATTACAAGCACGGCTAACGTTAGCATTAACGTGCCGATATGCTGACGGACAGCGGTACTGCTAATGCTGAAGCTGGCGGGTTTTGGAGTCTGCATGGTGGGTGAACAGAGGATAGATTGGCAGCGGGCAATCAGAGTAATTAGAGCAAATCCTGAGATATTCTATTGCTGAGCCTCTGAAATAAAACTCAGGCGAACCGGGTCGCCATCTTTCAGTTCGCCACTGCTGCGAACCACAAACCGTTCTCCGGGTTCAAGCCCCGACAGCACTTCTATCCGCTCGTCTTCGCGATTGCCTAATCGCACCGTGCGGGCTTCGACAACAGGATTCTCTTGAGTATTTTCGGCATTATTGCCTGCGGTATTTTGCGGCTGACTTTTACCTCCCTTCACCACAAAGATTTGGGCGGTTTGGGGTGACGCAATAGGCTCTGCATCTGCCGAGTTTTCGGCTACCGAGTTGCCTGCGGGCTGAATGGCAGTTTCAGGAATGATAATTTGCTGCGCTTCCAATGCGCCAAAGCTCACTCGCGCCAGCAGCCCCGTGCCGATTCTGCGGTCTGGATTGGCAATCGTGACTTCGACGGGTACGAGCCGAGCCACTGGATCAGCGGCTGGCGAGATTTGGGAAACCCGCCCAACAAACGTCTGATTTGGAAAGGCATCGAGCCGGACTTGTGCAGGCGTTCCCACCCGTAGCTCTGCCAGCTCCAATTCTGAAACCTGCACCTCCACCTTGATCTGGCTCAAATCGCCGAGCCTGAGAATCTCGCTGCCCACCTGCGCCAAATCTCCCGGTTCTAGCGCTCGCTCTAGTACAGAACCTGTGACCGGGGCAGTGAGCACCGTGTAAGCCTGTCGCTGCCGCGCCTGAGCTACTAGCGCCTGCTGAGAAGCAACGCGCCGCCGAATCGCCTCAACTGCCCGCTGCCGGGTTCGCACCTGCTGCTCTGCTGAGCGCACCGCCTGAGCTGCTGTGCTCGCTGCCGTCCGATCCAGCTCGGCAGCCTGCTCAGAAATTGCGCCTTGCCGCACCAGTTCCGCCGAACGCTCAGCATCTGATTGCGCCTGCTGCAATTCTAGTTCTGCCTGCCTCACGAGTGCTCTGGCTTCTTCAACATCTGCTTCTAGGCTCGCCACTTCTGCTTGGCGAGCTGCCACTTCGGCACTGGCTTCGGTGACTGCGGCTTCCAGCAAGCTGTCGTCTAACTGCACGAGTGCCTGCCCCTGCTGAACCGGGTTGCCAACATCCGCATTGATATCTAATATCTGCCCTTCAGCGCGCGAGCGCAGCGATATCTCTCGGTAGGGCAGCGTTGTCCCAGTCAGCTGCTGAGTCGTCGCTAGCTCAGCGTTGCGGGCAACGGCAACATCTACTGCCACTGCCTGCTGCTGGGTCTGGGCAGGCTGAGTCTGAGCCTCGCCAGGTAACAAACCGCAGCCTGTAGGGAGCAACAATCCGAGCATCCAGAGCTGATTCAGAGCCTGAAGTTGGGATTGACTGAGCATCTGAGCCAGCTTAGTAAGCGTTGAAATCATAGCTCTCAGGCTTATATTACAAAAGGCATAGACAGTTTGTTAAGTTTCATTAAAGCACCTCAGAGCAGCAATTTGTCCTCTCTCTAAATGACGATTCTATAATTCATTTAATCTGCTTACAGCAGTGCAGTTGTAGAGAGGCCATATATCTCAAGGCAGCTTTTAGAGGTTGACTAATGCCGATTGCGATCGCGCTCTAGATCATAGATTACTTTTTCAATGACCCAATTCGGCGAGCGATCAGGATGAGTTTGTTGAACATGAGTCAGCAGCCGATGGGCAGCGTTCCGGTCATTGTGCAGCTGCCGCAGCAGCTTCTTTTGCAGCCGTGAATTTACCTGTCCAGATGACTGTCCAGATGACTGTTTGGCTGACTGGGGCAGATACGCCCGCTTAGCGCTGTAAGCAATCACTCCAGCCCCCGCGCCGACAATTGCTAACCCGGCGATTGTCTGAGCAGCATGGGTGGAGTCGCCCGCAGCATTGGGTTCCGCTGCCATTGCCGGACGCGGCATTGCCGTAGACAGAATGCCAAACGTTGCACCTAACGCTAGACTAAGCTGAAAAAGTTTTGACTTTGACTTTGACATAAATTCAAATTCTCCTTGAAATTAACTCCAAAATTAGCCAACAATTTGTGCCGCAATACCCTGAGCGCGATCGATCGGGATCGCAAATCCTAAGCCCTGCGTGCGACCAATAATCGCCGTGTTCATACCAATTACTTGACCCTGCTGATTGAGCAGTGGGCCACCAGAATTGCCAGGGTTAATCGCAGCATCAGTTTGAATGAAGCGATCCTGTCGATTTGGCGAACCAATGGCGCTCCCGGCACGATCGGTGGCGCTGATAATGCCGACTGTGACAGTGTGATCCAGCCCTAGCGGATTGCCAATGGCGATCGCCCATTCACCCGGCTGAACTTGAGCTGAATTGCCCAACATGACAGTGGGCAGATTGGTGGCTACGATGCGAATCACTGCCACATCCGCCGATTCATCTTTCCCTAGAACTTCACCTGTAAAACTGCGGCCATCGCCCAAGGTGACGCGCACACTCGTCGCCCGATCGACCACATGAGCATTCGTCAAAATCAAGCCATTCGCATCGAAAATAAAGCCTGACCCCATTCCCCGAACCGTTCCAGATTGACTGCGCTGAGAGGCGCGAGCTGAATCAATGCGGACAACAGCAGGGCTGACGGATTCAACAACAGCGGTGACAAAGTTGGAATTGGCACCTGCATCAGTCGATTGGGCGACCGCTGGCGCAAATAGCTGATTTTGGAGCGGCGTTGGACGATTGAGCAGCGAGGAAACTGCAATTGATCCAGCGAGCAAAGTTGTGAGATAAACGGCTGTTTTTTGCATGATTAAGGCGTGAGGAGTTAAAAGTTAGGAATTAGAGGCGAGCAGACGTTCTAGAACAGCGATCGCAAATTGAGTGGTTTGGTTCAGAAGTTGAGCATTGACCTGTCGATCGTGGGGTGAATGATAGTTCGGCTCCAGGCCGCGCGTGAAAAACAAAACCGGCACGTCAGCCGCCGCAAAAGCAGCGTGATCGCTAGCGCCAGCTGCGTCAATCGTCTGAATCGAAGCGCCTGTTTTAGCCAGCTCTGTCTTAGCTAGATCGGTTGCGAGCTGAGTTAGCTGGGCTGTACCGCTGACCTGGAGATCAGCATTGACGCCAACCATGTCGAAGTTGAACATACCGCTGAGCTGACTCAGCCACTGGGGTTGAGCTTGGCGTACAAAAGCCCGCGACCCCTGTAGGCCGTCTTCTTCGCCATCGAAGGCGACAAACCAAGCTTGGCGACTCAGGGGCGTTGCCGATAGCTGCCGCGCCAGATCGAGCAGAACGCCGGTGCCTGATGCATTGTCGTTGGCACCTGGAGAACCCGCCACCGAGTCGTAGTGAGCGCCCAGCAGCAGATTGGGCTGCGTCACGCCTGCCATACGGGCAATCACGTTGCGACCACTAACGGTTTCCTGGCTCACATTTACCGCTAGCGTGGCAGCAGTCAAGCTAGACAGCGACTGCCCCGCCTCGCCCCCCAGCGATAAAACCGGAATGGTTGCCTCACCCCCTAGCGTCCCGCGAAAATTATTGCTGTCGCGGTTGACAATCACTAGGCCAACCGCGCCCGCTGCCGCTGCATTGTTCGCCTTGTCCAGAAAGCGAATTTCGCCGCGCTGCACAACTGCGATTGCGCCCTGTGAATTGACCTGAGCAAAATCCTCGCTGCGCCCTACGCCAGGAACAGCTACCAGCCGCGCCGTCAAATTGCCGGGAATTGAACCGTTGAGCGCGCGGCCTGTTAGCCTGGAACCCTCAACAGTCAGACTAGAACCGCGATCGACAAACTTGGAATAGCTGAACGGCTGGATTTCCGTTACGTATCCTGCCTGTCGAAACTCAGCTTCCAGATAGCGGCTAGCCTGTTCGCTGGCTGGCGTTCCAGCCACCCGTGCGCCAATCGCCACGAGCGCATCAACATCCGCAGCGCTGCTTGGCGACTCTGTGCTTGGCGACTCTGTATCAGTCGGTAGTAAGGTCAGGGGCAACTTGTGTTGATCAATTGCCTGTTCAACTGTCTGTCCAATTGTCTGTCCAATCAGCGCGGCTGACTGACTACAGCCGGTCAGACTAAGACCCAAGACAGCCAAACTCGCAGCAATTAGCTTGGCTGGGCGAGGTTTTAATTGAATCAACTGTGAACGGCTACTCGTGGGCTGCATCGGGCTTTCCTGACTTTCAATTGCTATTGTGAGCGGCAAAAGTGACAGGAAAGTGTCATGCTTTTCAAGATCAGGCTTTTAGCGGTAGTTCAATCGTAAAGGTCGATCCCTGACCCAAGGTACTCCTCACCGTAATCTGCCCGCCGTGCGCCTCCACAATCTGCTGCGCGATCGCCAGCCCTAGCCCAAACCCTCCCGTCTGACGAGTTCTAGCCTGATCAACACGGTAGAAGCGATCGAAGATGTGAGGCAAATCAGTTGGAGCTATGCCAATACCGCTATCCTCCACCTGTACGATCGCTCGCCGTGACTGCGTAAATACTTGCAGCGTAATCTTGCCACCTTTAGCGGTGTACTTTATGGCGTTATCCAACAGATTCTGAACTGCTTGCTGAAGTAGTTCTGGATCAGCCCGCAAGCAGAGCGACTGATTGGAAAACTGATTGGGAAACTGACTGACAAAGCTCAAACCCGCTGCTGCGGCTGCCGCCGCATAATCATCAGCTAACGGTTGCAGCAACTGCACCAGATCTAGGCTCTCCAGCACTTCAGCCGTCAAGCCATCGTGCCGTGCCAAAAACAGCAGGTTGTTGACTAGACAGTTCATCCGCTTGGTGGTCTCCACAATTTTGTCTAGCCGCTGCCGAGGCTGAACCAGATCATCTGCCGGGGCGAGCAGACCGACTTGAGCATTGCTCAAAATTGCCGCCAGCGGAGCGCGGAGCTCGTGCGACGCATCTGCCGTAAACCGCTGTAGCTGGTCATAGGATCGTCGGATCGGCTGCATCGCCAAGCCACCCAACAGCCAGCCTGCTAAACCAATCAAGCCGAGCGTCGCGGGAACCCCCAGCGCCAAAAATAGCTGCGTTCGCTGAAGCTCTGCCTGAACGGGCGCAATTGACACGGCCACTTGCAAATAGCCAATCAACTGCCGCTGACGATAGACCGGCAGCGTTGCCTGTCGGAGCTGCCGGTCAACAATCGTGGCAAAGCCCAGCTTCCCAACTGACTGCTGAGCCGATGCATCGCCGATAAACTGCTGGAGCCGGCGTTCAGCGTCGTACCAGCGGATGTAGACGATCTCATCGGGCGACTTGCTCTGCGCCAATTCAACCTGCCACTGCCGCTGAGCTTGTTCCTGAGTTTGTTCTAGTCGATAGCTGCTAGCAGCGGCGATTGCTTTGCTGCGTGAATAGAGCGATTGGTCAAATGATCGCAGCTGATCTTGGCCTTCTCGCGAGTAAACGACAGTGGCAAAGAAAATCAAAATTCCCCCCATCGATAGGGTGAACCAATAGGCCAGTCGCTGTCGGCTGCGATTAAACATCTGGCGCGGGTGGCGCGAGCCGATAGCCCATGCCGTACACGGTCTCCAGCCAGTCTTTCGCCCCCACCGATTCGAGCCGCTGCCGCAGTCGGCGCACCAACGTTGATACGGCGTTGCTCTCCGGCTGAGTGCCCCATTCCCACAGCGATCGCTCGATTTGATCCCGTGAGAGCAGTTGATTGGGGTGGCGCATCAAATACTCCATCAGCTGAAATTCCCGCATTGAGAGCTGTGTTTGCTGCTGATTGCGCTCAATCGCCAGTTGATTAGTATGCAGCTGTAAGCCTTCGAGCACCAGAGTATCGCCTTTCCAGAGTGGTGATCGTCTACCCAAAGCCCGCACTCGCGCCAGTAGCTCGATCACATCCACCGGCTTGACCAGATAATCATCTGCGCCCGCATCTAGTCCGGCAACTTTATCAACCGTGGTATCTTTGGCGGTGAGCATCAAAACGGGTGCCGTTCCCGTCTGTCGGTACTGACGACAGAGCTGCAAACCGCTGATCTTGGGCAGCATCCAGTCTAAAATCAGCAGGTCATAGGTTTTCACAGACAGCAGCCACTGCGCCATGTCGCCGTCTGCTACCGCATCCACAATATGTCCTGCCCCGGACAGGGCTGCATGTAGCGGTTCCGACTGTTCGAGATCGTCTTCTACCAGTAGAATGACCATAGGCAGCCAGCAATTCGACTCCTTTCAGTTTGCCAAATAATTTGCCGGTATGGTTTGAATAATACGACTTGAACTATTCATTTAAGCTATGCGATTAAACTATGCAACTAAACTATGCGATTAGGACTGGATTGGCTAGCGCTGCCGCTGTTGGGACTGCTGTTTTGGGCGCTCAGCAGCTTGATTGGCCAGCAGTTGCTCAATCGATCGAATCCGATCACGCCCGCTTTGCAAATTGAGCCATCGCCATCCCTCTCTGTGCAAGTGCTGTCTATCAAGGTCGAAATTGATCAAGATCGCGGCGTTTCTCAAGTCAGCGTTCGGGCCGTCACCAGTGTGATCAAACAGCAGAAATTTAAGATTTCCGCCGTTGATACGAACCAAGTAGAAGCGGCAATTGCCCAGCAGCTCAAGCTCTCTCCTCAGCAGGTAAAAGCCCTAATTCGCTATCAGGTGGAGTGACCCTTGAGATTCGTTCCTCAACTGCTCAACGCCCTTGAGCGAGTTGACTGTGTTGTAACCATCGATGCCATGGGCACTCAAACTGAGATTGCGATAAGGGTTCATGTCTAGTTTGTGACGATCAGGCCACAATCAGCGGACGGATTTGATCAGCAGTTGTTTGACTCGCGCTATCTGCGGTAACAATCTCGATTTGATCCGGACTGCCCGCACCCAAGCCCAGTTCAACAGCGCGTTTGATCTGCTCCAAGTCCCAAACTGAGCCTTGAGCCACAGTTGAAGATGTTCCCAATGAGCGCAGGATCCCAATCGCCACCACATCTACAGCTACCCGGTCTGTTCCGGCTAAAATCACGCCCGGTTTTGCAACATCTCCGGCTTCCGGCCCGCCGTTGACAAACGCTTCGACTCCATCTAACAGCACCAGCGCTGGACTATAGACTTTGTTGGCTTCAGCAATCATCAGGCGCTGATGCGGCGAGGAATGCAGCTCCCCCATGTAGTTGTAGGAGTCACCTGGCACATATTTAGCAACTAGCCCGACAGTATTCTTCAGCGAGAGCGTAAAGTGACCGCCAAAGCGATGGGTCTTGAGGCAGCAGGTATTCACCACAGCTTCAGCTTGCAGAGCCGGACGGGCAAAGGCAAACCCTTTCGACCAGTGAGTGCCTGCGGGTGGAAAATACTGCCAGTCGGCTTGGCTGAGTTCATCCAGGACAATCGCATTCAGCCCATAGCGGTCTGCCAGCTCAAATACACCTTTAGTCTGCATGGCCTGCCGCGTCTCTGCCATGCCGGAGCGGTCGCCTACTGTGATTTGTCCAGCGCCTGCGTTCTGTAATTCCTGCACGAGCGCTTCGAGCAGCGCCGTGTCGGTAGAGGCGGGCGCTGGGTCAGCGGTGTTGTAGTTGGGCTTGAGAAATACAGTCTGTCCGGTAATGCCTTCAGGTTGGAGCAAGTCAATGGCCTTGCGGGTGCCGGCCACTCGGTCTTCGCTGCGAACCAGCACCACACGGCTGACTCCTGATCCGGCAGGCACTGCTGTTTCTGGAGCGGCAGCGCTGTCTGGGCTGCTGCCTGGGCTAGACTGAGCGGAAATCTCTTCTGATGGAGTGGTGACTGCATTGCAAGCTACAGAAACCGCCGTGCTGCCTGCGGCTAGTCCTGCAAGCTGGAGCAGTTTACGTCGGCTGTAGCTCCGATAGTCAGAAAAAGACATAGACTAAATTCTCCCAAATCTTGAGCTACTAACGACTCTAAGCTGATATCACTGGAATGAATTTACAGGTATTTCTAGATCATAGCGAGCGGTAGAGTTGCTGGATGTCGTACCTTGGCGGATAAATCTTAGATAAATCTTAGCTGTAGACTGAGTTATAGAATAACAGCTCGGTATTTTATAGGGTTATCCGCCAAGGCATTGGCATATCCAGCGACATTAGAGCAGATTGTCAGGGGGATTCTCAGGCACGACCCAGTAGTAGACGGTTTTGCCATCCACTTCAACGACCTGTTCAGGTTCCCAATCGCCCATATCGAATGCGTGGGACACAATTCGCGTACCGGGCTGCAATTCACGCAGCAGTTTAGGGCGTAGCTTCACGTTGAGTTCTGGTAGCAGATAAAGCGTGACAACGGTGGCTTCGCTGAAGTCGGTTTGAAACAAATCCTGCTGACGAAACTCTACCTGATCACTCACCCCTGCTGTTTGAGCATTCTGATTGGCTTCTTGAATCCGTTCTGGATTGATATCAATGCCAATTCCACGTGCGCCGCGCTGTTGCGCCGCCGCAATCACAATTCGCCCATCACCGCTGCCCAAATCGTAGACGATATCATCTGCGGTTACATTGGCCAGCCGCAACATTTCATTCACTACAGGCACAGGCGTAGGTACATAGATGACATCGGGTTCGCGGCTAGGCGCTTCTGTGATCGGATCAGGAGTCGCTTGAGCTTGATTAGCAGCAGAATTCGGCTGGGAGCTAATAGTTGAATTCGGAGTTGAGCTTGGCGTCGCCGTCTCAGGGTTACGCAGTTGGGTGCAGCCGATCCCAGCCAGACCAGCCAGACTGAGCATGCTAATGCCCATAAACATCGATCGCCTAATAGATTTGAGTTGCATGATCATTATCTCCTTCGATGGTATTGGTGTATTGTCTGTGACAAACTCTATGCAAGAGTTCATTCGCAATGTAACCGATTATTTACCGCAGTAGACTATCTACTATGACGGATAAAGGGAATACCCAGTAGAACAACAACGATGCCGATAATTGCGCCAATGCCTGTAAAGATCAGACTGGAATAGAGTAAGTATCCGCAGATCGCGCAAAACAGAAGCGGGACTAGTGGGTATAGGGGTACGCGAAATGGGCGAGGTCGATCAGGCTCTTGGATACGTAAGACAATCAAGGATAGGGTGCTGAGCAAAAAGAAGAGCCAGAAAATAGGCGCAGTGTAATCCACCATTGTCTCGAACCCTCTGCGGGTGAATGTTCCCAGTCCAATCAGCGCCAGTGCAATCCCACCTTGCAGTAAATAAGCTGTGGTCGGTGAGCTAGGATGCGGATGCCAATGACCTAACCAGCGGAGGGGAGCTACGTCTTGCCCCAAGGCAAAGCTAGTGCGCGCGCCTGTGAAAATGGTGGCGTTAATTGACCCTAGCGTGGCAATCACAACCAGTAAACTGACAAACGCTGCTCCCGACTCCCCCCAGCTTTGCCGCAATAAATCTGCCGCAACAGCCTGCGAGTTAGCCATGCTCGCCACTCCTAGCCCCTGCAGATATGCCAGATTGATTAGCAGGTACAGCCCTGTAATGATGCCAATGCTCCATAAGAGCGATCGCACAATATTCCGCTGCGGATTTTGAATTTCCGCAGAAATGTAGGCGGCCTCATTCCAGCCACCATAGGATAGCAACACAAAGACTAACCCTAATCCCCAAGAAGGGCTAGACTCTGATGGAACAACTGGGGGATTAGCAGCAGCAGGGGCAGTTAATCCCACGCAGATGACCAGCAGTAAACCCAAAACGAGACATACGGCTAGCCAGTTCTGGAGGCGTTTACTCTGGCGGAGTCCAATGATGTTCAGCAGGGTAAGCAGAGCGATGGCAGCTGCGGCATAGATCGCCGGTGAGTAGCCACCCAGAGGAAGTAGCTGAGAGGCATAGTCGCCGAAGACAAATGCTAACAGCGCAATCGATCCGGTTTGAATCACAGTCATGCGTGCCCAGGCAAACAAAACCGCAACTGGTGACCCAAAGGCGCGCTTCAGATAATAATAGTTACCGCCGACATGAGGATAGGCCGTCGCGAGTTCGGCATAGCACAAGGCTCCCAGTAGCGACACAGCGCCGCCAATTAGCCAGAGCTGAATTACACCGCTAGTTGTTCCAGTATTAGCGGCAACTAGAGCAGGAGTTTCAAAAATACCTGCGCCAATTACTAGCCCTACAATTAAGGCAATTGCATCAGCAAGTACAAGAGTCGGTTGGGGGGCGGCTTTGTGCATGCCGTCCCATTTCGCATAGTGGTTCTCTACTTGATCCAAATCCAAATTGCTACCTACCTTTACTGTTCAAATGGTTCTAATTTTTCTTCATTAGCCCCACTTACTCCCATAGAATGCAACGCTAACTCGTCCATTGATGGCAGATAATGGCAGCTCCATTAATGGCAGAACGAATCAGGCTGAATTGCGACTGCAAAATTTAAACCCTATTCTCAGTATTAGCTACAAATGTGACCTGAAAGTGACAGGCTCGACTCTGTCGCAAGAATGGTTTGAGGACGGCGAATCTCGTTCTGTCACCTGGATTCGGCGACCACTCCGAAAAATTGACAGACGATATTCACCTGCATTGTTCCAAAAATTTTCTCTTTTGCTTATACTACGAGATATTTTACTAAAAGATATTCCTGTATCCTTGAGTACTGCCCGACAATCTCCAATGGCATACTGAATCTCCCCTTCCGCAGATCCTCATCAGAGAGAATGAGCTTAGGTTTTGACCCTCACTTGCCCTTACCACCTGAGCGATATTTTGGCAGACAGCTTTTATCCCAGTGAATTAGCGGATAATTCTGGATGGTCAAGCATATCTCCAGACTCTAGCCATGGCCGATTAGCGCGCCGAAACCGCCCACCAAGCCAGCGCGTAGGGCTGAATCGGGGCATTCACTCGCCTGCGAAACGCCACCCGAATCTTATAGCGTCCAGTCGTCGGAATCTGACGAAAGATATGCTCCACGCTGTCTACTGCACTTATCGACGACCAGACGCTTTGATTCACATCGTCATCTTCAGCTCGCATCAGATAGATATCCAGATTGTTCAGGCCGCGATCTATAAATGATTCGTCGAGATCAAACTCGCCGTTTTCATTTTTATCTTGTAGTTCCACCAGACGATTCCAAGCTAGCGTGACGCTGATGTAGCTCTTTGCCTGCAACGGCTGCTGCAAAACATAGTCGTGGAAGGCGGGCTGCTCAGACGATGAAAGTCCCACAGCTCGATAGTCCCAGCCAACCGCAGGCAGGTCAGCTTCAGGATTCCACTGCCCCGGACTAAACTGCTCGTAGGCGCGATAGGCGTTCAGGTGGCCAGTTCCCATCTGAGCATCCAGCGGAATCTTGACATCACGGTAGGCATCAGATTCAAGCCAGCTGCGATTGGGGATGTTCAGCAGTGTCCGGCTCATCCCCAGCAGCAAGCCATCGCCTGCATCTTGCAGCTTGTCGGCTGAGTTCATCAGCACGGCCTTGGCAACTTCAGACTGTCGCGCATCTAGCGTCCAGTTTGAGTCGCCTGTTGAACCACCAGAACGCAGGTTCTCACGAATCATCCGGTCGCCCCATTCTTGCAGCAGTGCCACCGTCGCTGTGACATGCGGCGCGGCAAAGCTGGTTCCGCCTGTGTCCGGTGGCGCAATTGAGCCGTCTGGCTTAAAGGTGGCTAGCCCCCGCCCCGGCGCGACCAGCGTCACCGAACGTCTGGAGCCAACGTTACGCTCATCGGCAGCATCCCGGCCAATGACCATCGTAGGCTCGCTGCCCAAGCTGAAAAAATCTACCTTGTTATAAATCTCGCCCTGAATCGGCATCGAGTTGGCGATCGTCATGCCGTTGAAGCTGTCGGTGGGAATTGGGAAGCCGCCCCGTCCTTGATTGCCGGAAATCAAGTAGAGAACGTTGTGGACTCGGGTTGACCAGTCGACGCATTGAGTCAGCAGGGCGTTGCCGTCTAGCACGGGCTTGGGTCGCGGGTCGCGGCGCAGCGATTCGCCGAAGCTGAAGTTCATCGCCCGGACATCGCCACCGTTTTGGGAGGCCACCATTTGCGCGGCGATACATTCTTGAGCCTGCCCGCCGCTGATGTTGCCCCCCAGTGCAGCTGAATAGAGCACGGCATTGGGGGCAACTCCGGTCTGGCGCTTGTCCTGGCTAATCATGATGCTGGCAACTCGTCCGGCATGTTCATCTACGAAATCATTGGGCTGAGCCTGCTTGTCGCCCACAAACAGCCGCCGCACAAACACCGCCAGATTCGTATTGGCGGCCTTATCCAGCCCCAGCTGCGCTGGACGACCCACCTCCACCTGACCAATCGCAATCTTGCGACCCGTGAGCTGATAGGGAGCCTCATGCAGCCGATAGGCATCAATTCCTGTTGCGCCCACCGAGTTGTCCAGCGCTTTGGCGGGCATAGCCAGCAGCGAGGCCATGCTGCCCAGCGCAGCGTAGTAAAGGGGGCGCTGGAGCAATTTAGCCCAGTCTCGAAAATATCGCGTTTTATTCCGCATGGGTCACTTTGTAATATCCGGTTGTCATATCCGGTCAGCTAGATCGATTGTGATAAACTTCCGGTGAAATTTGTCGAGGGTTGGCCGAGAATATCGGTTCGCAAATTGGGGGTGAGGACGCAGTTTGTTAAACTAAGTACAGTTTCAGGCAAGATTCTGGACTGGTTCTAGGTCTGAATGAATGCCTAAACGACTTACAAATTACCAAAACCGGACGCAGGATTGAGGAAAGCCATGAGCCAGACATCGCCAAAGCCCGTTGTAGTTGCCCCATCGATTCTATCAGCAGATTTTAGCCGCCTTGGAGAAGAAATTAGAGCCATTGATGCCGCTGGAGCAGACTGGGTGCATGTGGACGTGATGGATGGCCGCTTCGTCCCCAATATCACGATTGGACCGCTGATTGTGGACGCGATTCGCCCCCATACCCAAAAGCCGCTGGATGTGCATTTGATGATTGTCGAACCCGAAAGATACGTGGCCGACTTCGCCAAAGCCGGAGCTGATCACATTATGGTTCATGCCGAAACCAGCTCCACCACGCATGTACATCGCGTTTTGGGTCAAATCAAGGAGCTGGGCAAAAAAGCAGGCGTGGTGCTCAATCCTGGCAGCTCGCTCGATCTCGTGGATCATGTGCTGGATCTCTGCGACATTGTGCTGATCATGAGCGTCAACCCCGGCTTTGGCGGACAGAGCTTTATTCCCTCCGTGCTGCCCAAAATTCGCAAGCTGCGCCAAATGTGCGACGAGCGCGGACTGGATCCCTGGATCGAGGTAGACGGCGGCCTCAAGGCCAACAACACCTGGCAGGTGCTAGAAGCGGGCGCAAACGCAATTGTCTCCGGTTCGGGCGTGTTTGGCCAAGCTGACTATGCTACCGCCATCGCGGGTATTCGCAGCAGCAAGCGTCCGGCTCCTGAGCTAGCTGCCGTTTAGGATCTCAGCTCAGAATCTCAGCTCAGAATCTCAGCTGAAAACACAGCTAAACAGCTAAAGAGAGGCAAGCTTCAGCCTACCTCTCTTTTAGTCTTGCTATACATAGCCTTGCTACACATAGCCTTGCTACACATAGTCTTGCCATACAAGCCACTACAGCCAGCGAGGAACGCCGTATTAATGTTTAGCCACTCATCTTACGAGCAACGATGAAAGCTGCCTGGTATGAACAGTTGGGTGCAGCCCGCGAAGTCTTGACCGTCAACGATATGGCGGCGTCCGGAGTCGAAGCGGGCGAGGTGCTGGTCAAAGTCTATGCCTCTGGGGTCAACCCGTCAGACGTGAAGCAGCGCGGCGGCTGGGGTGGACTCAAGATGCGGGCGGCTCGCGTTATTCCGCATAACGACGGGGCCGGGATCATCGAGGCGGTAGGTCAGGGCGTTTCGCCGCAGCGAATTGGCCAGCGCGTCTGGCTTTACAAGGCCACCTTTGCGCGAGCGATGGGCACCGCCGCCGAATATGTGACGATTCCGGCTCAGCAGGCAGTCGAGCTGCCGGATCCGGTCAGCTTTGCCATAGGCGCGAGCTTAGGTGTTCCGGCCATGACCGCGCACCACTGCATTTTCAAAGATGGCTCTGTGCAAGGCCAAACCCTGCTGGTGACGGGCGGCGCGGGCGCAGTTGGCCATTACGCAATCCAACTCGCCAAATGGGGCGGCGCACAGGTGATCACAACCGTCAGCTCAATGGCCAAAGCCGAAACCGCCCAAGCTGCTGGGGCAGATCAGGTGATCAACTACAAAACCGAGTCTGTGGTGGAGCGAGTTCGGGAGATTACCCAGCAAAAGGCCGGAATTGATCGGGTGATCGAAGTCGATTTTGCTGGCAATCTGGACAGCAACCTGGCGCTTCTTAAGCTAGACGGCGTGATTGCTGCCTATGCCTCTGACTCGAATCGCGAGCCGCCGTTGCCGTTTTACGGGTTCGCCTCCAAAAATCTGACGATCCATACAGTGCTGGTCTACGCAATGTCAGACACCGCTCACAGCCACGCCATCACCGATATTACTGCCTGCCTAGAAGCCGGAATCTTGCAGCCCAACATCGCCCAGCAGTTTCCGCTCGACGAGATTGCCGCCGCGCACGAAATGCAGGAAAGCGGCGAGGCAATTGGCAAAATTCTGATCGAGCTAGCGAGCTAGCCTGAAAGCTTTTAGAACTTCAATTCAGCTCTCCTCGGCTCCAATTGAAACAATTCATTTTCAAATCTCTTACGGGTATTTCTGCTGTCATACACTGAGTTTTGGGTGATCTTTCTGAGCAATCTGAATGCTCTAATCGCTGCAAATTTAGCTGTCCCCATACTCAGGTAGGAGTCTGTATGATTGAAAAAGTTTTGTTAGCGCTCTCCGGCACTGGCCAGACCCGCGACATGCTGAAAATGCTGATGGATATTCCGCTGTTTCAGCGCGCCAACGTCACGATTTTGCATGTTGTGCCGCCCCAAGTTACCGCCGAGGGCATGACCGAAAAGCTAGAAGCGGGCGGCAAAATGCTGGCTCAGGCTGTCCAAGATCTCAACTTGGAGCCACACCGAATCAGTCCAATCTTGCAGCAGGGCGATCCCAAAGATGTGGTCTGCCGGGTAGCTGAAGAGGTCGATACAGATCTGATCATCATGGGATCGCGTGGGTTAAAGCGAATCCAGGCCATCCTAGAAAACTCGGTGAGTCAGTACGTCTTCCAGCTTTCCTCTCGTCCGATGCTGCTGGTCAATGACGATACCTACGTTAAGAAAATTAACCGGATCATGGTGGCGCTCGATAAGTCAGAGTCGGCCAAACAAAGCCTGAAGCTAGCTATCTCGCTAATCCGCGATGTCAAAAACGGTCAGCTCGTGCTGGTGCATACCAACCCTGACCTGAAGCTCAAGCCCGGTGAAATCACCGCCAACCCTGAAGCAGATCCAGTGTTGATTCCGGCGATAAGCGAGGCCAAAAAGCTCGGCATCAACTATAAATGCATTGCCCCCGAAGGCAAGCCCGGTGAGCGGATCTGCCAGGTCGCTGAAGCGCTCAATGTCGATCTGCTGGTGATTGGCTCGCCCGACCGCCGCCCGTCAATCGCCAAAGGCTTACCCGATCTAGATCGGCTGCTAGGGCAATCGCTTTCCGACTACGTGCGCGTCTACGCCAACTGCCCGGTGCTGCTGGTGCGCTAGCTCAGCCAAAAAAGGCGTTGGATCGCGGTTGATCTAACGCCTTGAATGCAATCTCTCAGCCTGACAATCTCTCAAACCTGTGCAAAACTCCGCCTCTTCAGGCAGGTCTAGTCTATTTTGCTTCGCGGCTGGCCGTCTGAATATAGAGAATTAGCAAGAACACGGTCGGAACCAGCACAAACAGAATCGTGGCCACGAAACCCAGCTCATTAACTTGCATAGTGATGCCTCTCCAACAGCGTCTAAAATGGTCAATCAAAACTAAAGCCTAGCTTTAGCATACACCGCCTCTGGTCTGAACCTAGCGAGATTTGGCTGGCTTCGTCACCACGCTTACTGAGCCATTCACTAACACCTGACAGGCTAGACGACAGCTCGCAGGGCGCTTCTTCAGCTTGCGGTCTTCGGCCTCGGTGCGCGGCGAGAGATTTTCTGCCCCTTCTACAATGTCGACAACGCAGGTGCCGCACTGGCCATAGCCGCCGCAGTTCATCATCTTGCCGCCAAAAGTATAGAGATCGATGCCGTTCTCCATAGCCTTAAATCTGAGATTGGCTCCAGAAGCCGCAAAAACAATTCGGTCTTCTTTAACAAACTTAATATCTGCCGACTTGAACGCAGATGGCGAAGTCGTTTCGCTCTTAGACATCTCAGCCTGCTCTGGCTGTAGGTTTGCGTCATTATTTGCCCCTGACGTGGCGGTTGCTGAATCCTCAGAGCCTGTCTGCATAGCGCTTGCAATCCCCTCTCAGTCTGGTTACACTTCTTTATACACTTTCATTTTTACAGGTTTATCGCCAAACTGTCTAAGGGGTGAGTTGGGTTGAGGCAAGTTAGGCAAGTTATTAGGCCAGCGAACAGCTACAAACCTGGAAAACCCGTCAGGCAGGATGCGATCTGCCGCTACATCGAGTCTCTTAATCTGGTAGTCTTACTGGTATTAAGCGCCTTAATAAAACTCTGAACGAAGCTTTGAAACATATAGGAGGAGCGTAGTCAAATGGGACTACCCTGGTATCGAGTCCATACAGTCGTTCTCAACGATCCGGGTCGACTGATCGCTGTACACCTCATGCATACTGCGCTGGTCGCAGGCTGGGCTGGCTCAATGGCCTTGTATGAGCTGGCGATTTTTGATCCGAGCGATGCAGTGCTGAACCCGATGTGGCGGCAGGGCATGTTCGTGCTGCCTTTCATGTCACGTCTGGGGGTCACAGGCTCCTGGGCGGGCTGGAGCGTCACGGGCGAAACCGGCATCGACCCCGGCTTTTGGTCATTTGAAGGCGTTGCGGCAGCTCACATCGTGTTATCTGGCCTGCTGTTTTTGGCGGCTTGCTGGCACTGGGTTTACTGGGATCTAGAGCTATTTAGAGATCCGCGCACTGGCGAGCCAGCGCTTGATCTACCCAAAATGTTCGGGATTCACCTGTTTCTATCAGGACTGCTCTGCTTCGGCTTTGGCGCGTTTCACCTGACGGGGCTGTTTGGCCCTGGCATGTGGGTATCAGATGCCTATGGTCTGACCGGCAGCATCCAGCCCGTCGCGCCCGCCTGGGGGCCAGAAGGATTTGATCCGTTTAACCCCGGCGGCGTTGTGGCGCACCATATTGCAGCAGGTATCGTCGGGATTATCGCGGGGCTGTTTCATCTTACCGTGCGTCCGCCAGAGCGGCTCTATCGCGCTCTGCGGATGGGGAACATTGAAACCGTGCTCTCCAGCAGCATTGCGGCGGTATTCTTTGCAGCCTTCGTGGTCGCTGGCACCATGTGGTACGGCAGCGCCACTACGCCCGTCGAGCTGTTTGGCCCGACTCGCTATCAGTGGGACAGCGGCTTCTACCAGCAGGAAATTCAGCGCCGCGTCAATGGCAGCATGAACGCAGGCGCAACTGAAGCCGAAGCTTGGTCAGAGATTCCAGATAAGCTGGCCTTCTTTGACTACATTGGCAACAACCCGGCTAAAGGCGGCCTGTTTAGAACCGGACCCATGGTGAAGGGGGATGGGATTGCTCAGGAATGGCTGGGTCATGCGGTATTCACCGATGCGGAAGGCCGCGCACTTACCGTGCGCCGGATGCCCAACTTCTTTGAAACCTTCCCGGTGATCCTGACCGACAAAGATGGCGTGGTGCGAGCTGACATTCCGTTCCGGCGGGCTGAATCGCGCTACAGCTTCGAGCAGGTTGGCGTTAAGGTTAGCTTCTTCGGCGGGGCGCTGAACGGCCAGACCTTTGATGATCCAGCCGTCGTCAAGCGCTACGCGCGTAAGGCTCAGCTGGGCGAAGCGTTTGAATTTGACACCGAAACGCTCAACTCGGATGGGGTCTTCCGGACGAGTCCGCGCGGCTGGTTCACCTTCGGACATGCTTGCTTTGCACTCTTGTTCTTCTTCGGCCATATCTGGCACGGCTCTAGAACGCTGTTCCGCGATGTGTTCGCCGGGATTGACCCAGAGCTGTCTGAAGAGCAGGTGGAGTGGGGCTTCTACCAGAAGCTGGGTGATAAGACGACTCGCAGTAAAGTGACCAGCTAATCAGGCTGCTGAGATCTGCGCTTGGATCAGTCTGGGCGTCAGTCTAGGCGCAAGATCTCGGCTCTGCTTGAACCTTGTATCACTCAAGCTTTGCATCAAACGTAAATTTGGAATTGCCAGAGGATATTTGAACTATGGAAGCCGTCGCATATATTTTGGTTTTGACCCTGGGAATTGGCGTACTGTTCTTTGCAATCGCCTTCCGCGAACCTCCTAAAATCACCAAGGACTGATCGCCAGAGACTTGCCCAAGACTCGCCAAAGACTAATTTCCGCTCAAATCTGTCAGCAAGTCTGCTAAGCTTGTGAATAGATTGAAGCCTGAGCAGTCGATTCTGATTAATTTTTTAATCAGATAAAATTGATCCCACTGCTCAGGCTTTTGCATGTTCAATTGCAGTATGATGGCTATGAAGTGCGGTTCTAGGTCTTGTTTGAGACCTCACCTTGGAGCTTCAGTTCACAGCTTTTCAATCCCTTGCTTAGATTAATTTCCGGAGGACATTTGCTATGCGATGCCCATTTTGTCAGTTTCCGGACAATCGGGTCTTAGAGTCGCGCTCAGCGGAATCCGGACATAGCGTAAGACGACGCAGAGAGTGCCTGCGATGTAGCCGACGGTTCACCACCTATGAGCGGATCGAGTTTGTACCTGTTGTCGTCCTGAAAAAAAGCGGTGAGCGCGAGTCTTTTGATCGCTCTAAGCTTCTACAAGGCATTGTAGCGGCCTGCGAGAAAACCGGAGTTGCACCTGCGAAATTAGAGAGCATTGTGGACGAAATCGAGGCTGAATTACAGCAGCGTTCGGCTCGCGAAGTTTCCAGCAGCGAGATTGGGGAGCTAGTGCTCCAGCATCTCCAGTCGCTCAACGAAGTTGCCTATGTCCGCTTTGCGTCAATTCATCGCCAGTTCAAGGGCATCCGCGATTTTGTCGAGACTCTGAATCATTTGCAAAATACGGTTGAGTCTGCTCCGGCGGCTGCGGTTGCTCACGCTGCTGAGCCAGAAACTAGCGAGCCAGTAACCAGCGAGCCAGAGACTCATCACGTCCCAGAAGAAAGAGCAGGTGTAGAAGCAGCCTCAATGAGCCATTCTTGAATGCTGAAACGAGCGCTACCGCTAGTGGCAATCTGCCAAGATCTGCGGGCTGTAGGTGCGGCTGGCAACAAAACTAAGCTATGATTGTTCTTCTACGGGTCTAAGACTGCTGAGATTAAATTCTTGCAGTGAAAATTTGATAGAGCTGCTGTAGTCATTAAACTGAAGGTTCATCAAACCCTAGGCCAATCGAACCGCAGGCCAACCCAGCCGTGCGTCGATAGCCACAGGTGAATGACCGAAAACTCAATGACCGAAAACAGCTGCTTTTTGACTAGGCCATCATATTTAACGACGGAGATAATCACCAGGAAACTCATCGCATGGTCAATCAGCAAGTAATAGATATCGGCTTTACCCACGAAGATTTTGCCGCGCTTCTCGACAAATATGACTACCACTACAGCCCCGGACAGGTCGTGGCCGGAACGGTATTCAGCCTTGAGCCGAGAGGTGCACTGATTGACATTGGTGCGAAGACCGCTGCCTACATCCCGATCCAGGAAATGTCGATCAACCGCATCGATAATCCGGAAGAAGTGCTGCAATCGAACGAGACGCGCGAGTTCTTCATCCTGACTGACGAAAACGAAGATGGTCAGCTAACGCTTTCGATTCGCCGGATTGAGTATATGCGAGCCTGGGAGCGCGTTCGTCAGCTCCAGGCCGAAGATGCTACTGTCCGCTCTGCGGTCTTCGCTACCAACCGCGGCGGGGCGTTAGTGCGAATTGAAGGTCTGCGCGGCTTTATTCCTGGTTCCCACATCAGCACCCGCAAGCCCAAGGAAGATTTGGTGGGCGAAGAGCTGCCGTTGAAGTTTCTGGAAGTTGACGAAGACCGCAACCGATTGGTGCTCAGCCACCGTCGCGCATTGGTGGAACGCAAAATGAACCGCCTGGAAGTCGGCGAAGTCGTGATTGGCACGGTGCGCGGCCTCAAGCCCTACGGCGCATTCATCGATATTGGTGGTGTCAGCGGCCTGCTACATATTTCCGAAATCTCGCATGATCACATTGACACGCCTCACAGCGTCTTCAACGTGAACGACGAGGTGAAGGTGATGATCATCGATCTAGATGCTGAGAGAGGCCGGATTTCGCTCTCAACCAAGCAGCTAGAGCCAGAACCTGGCGATATGGTCAAGAATCCGCAGGTGGTTTACGACAAGGCCGAAGAGATGGCGGCTAAGTACCGCGAGCGGATGCTGCAACCCGCTCAGTCGATTGAGCCAGAACCGGAGCTGGAGATCCTTTTGGACGAAGAGCTGCCCTCTGCTGCCGAGTAGAGACGGCAGTGGTGCTAGAACGTCATCCGTAAAATCTACGAGGAGGTTTTTGCCTCCTCGATTTTGTTATTTACGGCTTAACTGTCAAAGCGTTTAGGTCAGGAGCTGTTTTGGCTACCATTCACTGTCACGAAAGAGTCTTTGAGGGTATTGAGGCCGTTATCTTTGACAAAGACGGCACATTAGCCCATTCTGAGTCATTGCTACGCTACCTGGCTCAGCGACGGGCGCGGCTTGTAGACGCTCAGGTTCCAGGCGTAGAAGCGCCGTTGCTTTTAGCCTTTGGCGTGGAGGATAGCTGGATTAACCCAGCCGGGTTGATTGCCGTCGCCACCCGCCTAGAGGACGAAATTGCGGCGGCTGCCTATGTGGCGGAAACAGGCCGAGGCTGGATGGAAGCGCGAGATCTCGTGCGCTCTGCTTTTGCCGAAGCCGATCAGGCAATTGGCCGAAAGGCCGACCACACGCCGCTGAATCCTGGTGTTCTAGAGTTGATTCAGCGGCTCGTCGCAGCTCAAGTCAAGCTGGCTGTTCTATCCTCAGACAGCTCGCTGAACGTCCAAGATTTTCTGAGCCGCTATGCGCTAGAGCCATACTTCCAGGTGGCCTGTGGTGTTGATGCCGAGCACCCAACCAAAGCCAGTCCGAATCTGCTGCACCAGCTATTTGAGAAACTGGACGTGCAGCCCGCGCAGACGCTGATTATTGGCGACTCCTTGAGTGACCTAGAGGTGGCAAGGCAGGCTAAACTAGCCGGCAGCATTGGGTTTACGGGAGGTTGGACAATCCCACCAAACTTGAGCGCTGCGGACGTGACCGTGGCCGAATTTAGTCACGTTAAAATTCTGTAAAATTAAAAATCTTGTAAATCTATTAAAAATTCACAGTCTCCGAGACCATAGATTCGGCAAATTTACATAAAGAAATAACGGTTGTGATATTCTCCAAGACTAGTGAGCTATTTTGACTCGGCTCAGATGTTGCCTCATCGTTGTTTATTCATACTAGAGAGGATACCTGCTTGACTCGCCATTACCTCTTCACGTCAGAATCCGTGACCGAAGGCCATCCAGACAAAATCTGCGACCAAATTTCAGACACAATTCTGGATGCCCTGTTAGCTCAAGACCCAGCTAGCCGGGTCGCAGCAGAAGTTGTTGTCAACACTGGTCTCGTGTTAATTACTGGAGAAATCACCTCCAAAGCTCAGGTAAACTACGTTGATCTGGCGCGCAAAAAGATCGCAGAGATTGGCTATACTGACGCAGATAACGGCTTTTCGGCCAGCAGCTGTGCGGTTTTAGTCGCGCTGGACGAGCAGTCGCCAGACATCGCTCAGGGCGTGAATCGGGCGCAGGAAACCCGCGAGAAGGCCAGCGATGAAGAGCTAGATGCAATTGGTGCTGGCGACCAAGGCTTGATGTTTGGCTTTGCCTGCAATGAAACCCCTGAGCTAATGCCGCTGCCGATTTCGCTAGCGCACCGGATTTCGCGTCAGCTGGCGGCAGTCCGTAAGTCTGGGCAGTTAGACTATCTGCGCCCCGATGGTAAAACCCAGGTGACGGTTGCCTATGAAGACGGTCGCCCGGTGGGCATTGACACAATTCTGGTCTCGACGCAGCATACGGCGACGATTGACGAGATCACCGATCCAGCTGCCGTACAGGCTCGCATCAAAGACGACCTCTGGAAGTTTGTGGTTGAGCCGATTTTCACCGACATTGAGATCAAGCCCAGCGACCAGACTCGCTTTTTGGTCAACCCCACCGGCAAATTTGTGGTGGGTGGCCCGCAGGGTGATTCGGGGCTGACCGGACGCAAAATTATTGTGGATACCTACGGCGGCTACTCGCGGCATGGCGGCGGCGCTTTCTCCGGCAAAGATCCCACAAAGGTGGATCGCAGCGCTGCCTATGCGGCTCGTCACGTCGCCAAAAATATCGTCGCGGCAGGCTTGGCGGACAAATGCGAAGTGCAGCTCAGCTATGCGATTGGCGTGGCGCGTCCGGTGAGTATCTTGGTGGACACCTTCGGCACGGGCAAAATTGACGACGATCGGCTCCTAGAGCTAACCAAGCAGCATTTTGAGCTGCGTCCGGCTGGGATTATTCAAACTTTTGGCTTGCAGCAGCTCCCCAGTGAACGCGGCGGACGCTTCTATCAGGCCGTCGCAGCCTACGGACATCTGGGTCGTCAAGACCTTGACCTCCCCTGGGAGCAGACTGATAAAGCCGAACTGCTCCGACAGGCCGCGAGCAATCTGCTCTCCGCAGTCTAGCCCGCCGCTCACGAACGGCACTGGCTAACGGCGTAGAAGCTGCTTCACCGTCTTGATCATTTCTCCAGCCTGAAACGGCTTGGCAATATAGGCATCGGCTCCCTGCTTCATTCCCCAGTAGCGATCAAACTCTTGATCTTTGGTGGAGCAGATCAGCACAGGCACTTTTTGCGCCGCCGGATCGCTCTTGATCCAGCGGCATAGCTCATAGCCATTCATTTCCGGCATGATCAAGTCGGTGATCACTAAATCCGGAGTTTTGGCCTGGATTTTTGCTTTAGCATCGATCCCGTTGCTGGCCTCAATTACCGTCAGTCCGCCTTTTTGTAGCAGTTCACAGAGCAACTGGCGCACGGCTTGACTGTCATCGACCACCAAAACTGTACTCATAGTGCTCTTCTGTAGGTTTGGCTCAACGGTGGATTAAAATCAAGCTTGCAGAGAATGCTTGCCCATCAGCAAGTATGCCCACCTAGCCATCCCACCATACAACCAGTTGCTGCCGTTCGAGTGCCGTCATTTAGTTACTGTCATTTGGTCACTGTCATTCAGGTTCTGAACTGCCAAACTGCCAAAATCATTATTTCAATCTTCTTTAAAAAGCTCAAGCAGGCTTAGAGCCACCTGCGGATTCGCCGTCCGGCTTTGAGGGGGCAATCGGCGGGTATTGCGACAGCCGATCGCGCAGCAGGGAGTCAATGTTTTCGGTGATGTCACGCGGGTTCATGAAGACTACCTTAGAGTTATCGCTTTTGCCAAGCTGCATGTTGGCATCGACATAGCGCTGCATGACCAGATAGCGCAGAATATCTTGCGGGTTAGTGGCAGTTGGCATCACGTCTGCAATCCGTCGAATCGATTCAGCGACGGCCTCAGCCTGCTTAATCGCCGCCTGTCGCTCACCTTCGGCCTCGGCAATGGCAGCTTCGCGCTTGCCCTCTGCCTCCTCAATGGCAGCTCGCTTCAGACTCTGGGAAGCGCGTTCACTCTCCAGCGACTTCCTCAGCTCGTCGGGAATTTTGATATCCTGAATCTCGACACGGGTGACTTTGACCCCCCAGGGTTCTGTGGCCTCATCCAAACTTTCCAACAGCGCCTTGTTGATCTTCTCGCGGGACGCATAGGTATCTTGCAGCGCCATCTCGCCAATTTTGGAGCGTAGCGTCGTAATCACCAGATTTTTCAGAGCTTCGCTGACATCGTCAATTTCGTAGTAGGCCGAGTACAGGTCGATAATCCGCCAGAAAATCACCGCATCAATTTTCACCGTGACGCTATCTCTGGTAATCACCTCGCTCGGCTCAATATCCAGGGTGCGCTCGCGCGTGTTGGCCTCGATCACCACCTCGTCAATTACCGGAAAAATCCCAAAGTTAAGGCCAGCTGACAGCTTGCGATGATAGCGCCCTAGCCGCTGAACGAGCGCCTCATTGCCCTGATCAATCCGCCTGACTGAACCAACCGTTGCGCCAACTGCGGTCAACACAAGCGCAAAAACCCAAACCAGCGTACTCACAGGCATGTTGTTCTCCTAGTCAGCCAGCGCTGTATTTCCCATCGTCCAATGGCTTGAAGCCAGCTCAAAGCTAGCTCAAGGTCAGCTAACCGTATCATACTTGTCTGGAAAATCGATTGGCAGCACAATCAGCGTCAGTCCATGTCGTCCGATTACCTGTACCGTTTGGCTGCGGGCAATTTCGACATCTGAAATCTGACAGCGTGCCTTCCAGAGCGAACCTTCGTAGGATACCCAGCCCACGCCACCTCGCGGGATCATCTCGGACACGACCGCTTCGGTGTCCGGCTGCTCGTCTTGGGTCGGCATCGGCACCATGCCCCGCAGCACCACCGTCAGCGCAATGGCCAGCACCCCCCACAGCACCATCTGCACGGACGTGGAAGCGATGCTGAGCGAGGCAATTGCTGTGATAATTGCCGCAATCCCCAGAGAAGCCGCTGTCGGCTCCCCGACAGACACGCCCAGCAGTAGAAACACAAACCCAACGACCATCCAGATCGTAAAGCTGGATGAGCTAGGAACAGTAGCAGCAATTTGAAGCAAATTCACGCTTGAGGACACCCTTGGGCAGATAAACCGGAGTCAAAAAGAGCGAAGCGTCAGAAAAAATGCTGCGTTCTGCTGCAAGACTCTGTCTCAAATGTAGCGGATGCCGTCGAGAATCTGCCTCAGTACGGTCTATTTGGCGACCTAGTTACCGATTTACTTTTATTTACTTTTTATTTTGGGGTTACTTTTCCGACGTTGGCGACTGCTCAGCGCGTGATTTAGCCAAGCGTCGCCAGCGAAAAATCTGATTGACCGCGACGGGTAGCCCACCTGGCAAGATGAACATCACCAGCGGTAGACTGCTCAGCAAACAGTCGGAGCTGCTATAGCAAAAGCCCTGCTGGCTCTGAGGCTTGCCTTTAGCCAGCGTATTGGCAATCAGCTGCTCCATCGGCAGCGCGGCGAGCTTCAACCGCTTGGAAAAGTTGGGCGGCAGCTGTGAATTTAGCCGCAGCTTCAGCGTTTCAGTGGAGAAGGCTTGGGCATAGGCGGACGTGAGGAACGGCTTGTAGCGGCTGGCTTCAGGCGTGAGCTGTTTGATATAGGCCAAGCTCACGCCTTTGAGCAAATGCCGAACTGGCTCAGTCTCTTGCTCCGAGCGCTCTTTAATGAACAGGCTTTGGGTCAGCCCATGGTTGAGGTTAACCGGATCGCCAACGCTGAGGTGCGTGCCGCCAATTGCCGTCAGCAGCAGCTTCGGGCTACGCATCTCGGTAAAGGGCAGAAACTGCTGGCTAACGGCGGGCGTAATCGCATCGTCAGTTCCAGCCAGCATTAGCATTGGCGTTTTGACCTGAGCGAGACTCTGAGCATCAAATAGGCGACCAATCACCGGGTTGAGCAAAACTGTCTGCACCACGCGCCGATCTTGCAAGCTCTCTTGCGGATCAACGAGATCGGCGGCATTGCACTGGAGCAGGTCAGAGGGCGAAAACACCACCGGCTTAGGATCATTGCAAAACTGGCGCAGATGCCCCAGACTCAGCTTTGCACCTGCTAAAGCTAATGCCGTATAGCCACCCAGCGAATGGCCAATCACCGTCACCTGCTCGGTGTTGAATTTGCCTTGCAGACCGCTCGAAAACTGATTCAGGCGGCTGAGTCGATCCAGCACGAAGCTGACATCTTTGGGGCGATCGATGAACTCGCTGGCGGGCAAGATGTTGTTTTTGGGCTGCGTCCGGTTGGCGTAGAGCGGGCGACCCGTCAACCAAGCGACATTGCTGGCCGGATGCTCCAGCGCCACAACCGTCAGGCCATGGGAGGCCAAGTGATAGGCCAGATAGCCCAAGAAGCGGCGATCTGCACCAAATCCATGTGAAATCACCACCAGCGGCCCATTCGTGCGCCGCGCCCAGTAGAGATCAACCGGAATCGTCCGCTCGCGGTCGTAGTCGCGCAGCACCATTGTCTGCTTCCAAACCCAGTGTGAGCCAGTCTGAGTGGGGTCAAAGGTCGAACGCAGGGGCTGGTTTTTAACCGTTAAATCTCGCTCCAAAATTGAGCCAAGCGCCTGACTTTGCAGATAGGGCAGATTAATCTGCGAGGCTAACGCTAGGGTTGAGGCGGCATCCACAGTCACAGTCGGATTCGGGATCGCCTTGAGCAACCCCAGCAGACTTATGCCGCTGGGCTGCTGGGCTGCCTGCATCAGCGCTACCTGAAGCTGAGCCGGGGTCGCGTCCGGAATGGCAACTTGCAGGGTGTTCAGAAAGCGCTCGCCCGCCGAGGAATGCAGTAGATCTTCAACCAGCTTGTCCCCGATGCTGGCATCTAGCTGCAAGCGGCTCCGCAGGGCATCCCGCACCTCTGAATTCAACAGTGAGCCATAGGGCTGGAGGCTGGCTTTCACTTCACCCGTCGCCGCAAAATGCTCTAGATCGGCAATGGCAACCGACTGCTTGAGCGGCCCTAGCTTGATCGCAATTCGCTCAGCGGCCTGACAGGACAACGTAAAACTCATTGTAAAGGTCACTGCACCCGCAGCAAGTGCCATCAGGCTGCACCGTCTGGGATGTTTGCGATTGCTGGGATTTCTGCGACTGCTGTGCTGAGAGCAATCGGGCGACGGTTGGGGCGGGAACCATGGAAAATTGTTCACGAGCATCTTAACTGACGGTTCACTGGCGATGGATTCAGGAAACAGGCTGCTGGCTGCTGACGCTCTGACCAGAAGTGGAGCGATAGTTGACTGGATCTGGAGCAGAATCTGGGACAGAATCTAGCCAGACAATCTCACGAGCAGCCTCAGGCAGTTGGGCTTGGCGCTGTCCTTGCGCCCGCGCCTGCTGACAAATTAAGCTGAGCGGTGTTTCTACCATCGCATCAATCCAGTGAGAAGCACCAGCCCTCTTGGGAGATTTCATAAAAACAAGCATAGAAGCCAGCGGCAATTCTTTCAGTAGCCAGCGACTCCATCGATGCAGCCGATCTGCCCTAGAGAGCGGTCTAGCCAAGTCAACGCCGTGCAGGTCATGCAGATATTGGTTGGAGCGGCCATAGCGCTGCCACTGGCTGCGGAGTTCGGCGAGAGTTGGGCGATGCCGATGCTGAACAACCGCCTGCTCAGCCAGCCGAATTGCCCAGCCCAATTTTTCGCAGTCCGGTTTTTCGCAGTCCGTCTTCCAGTTAAACTGCAAAGCCCGCCAGCAGAGGTCGGCATCTCCACCCGTGGTCAGGTAGGGGCGAAACAGCCCAACCTGCTCAAAAACTTGCCGTCGCACCGCCAGGTTTGCCGTCTGGCCATAGGGCAAATAGCGATGCGCCAGCGTATGTTTTTGGGAGAGCGTCGCCTGCCGATCCGCATAGCGCTCTAGCAGCGTATTGCCCGGTAAAGCCAGTACTTCACCCGCGACTAGCCCCACTTCTGGAGCCGTAAAGGGCTGAACCAGATGCAGCAGCCAGTTAGGCTGAGGACGACAGTCAGCGTCTGTGAAGACTAGGATTTCACCCTGCGCGGCTCGAATGCCGGTATTCCGCGCTGCATAGGCACTCTGGATCTGCATCTCGCGCAGGCAGCGCATGTTGGCCGCAGGCAGGGTTCGCAGCAGCTTCAGCGTCTGGTCGCTGCTGTTGTTGTCAACCAATAGATATTCAGCCAGTGCTGCCGGGTAAGACTGCTGCGCTAGGCAATGCAGCAGATCCGGGAGGTCAGACTCGCCGTTGTGGATCGGGATGATGACGGAAATTCGCGGCAAGCCGATCTGCGACAAATTAGCGTCGGTCATGGTGTGGCAGGGTGTAGTGTGAGAATCGGGAGCTGTCTCTGAGTTCCCCCTAGATTTCCCAGCCAGCGCCTACAAACTGCCCTATCCCGTTAAAAATCCAGCAACCATACAGCTAAAAATCGGCGCTTGGCCTACGAATGCAGCAGCTGCCGTCTGAGTGAGACCTGCTCTGGGCGGATTTGCACGGTCGCTTCAGCCAGCGGCAGACTTCGAACCTTGCGCTGATAGACGTTGACCTGATAGACCTGCTGATGCGTCATATCCACAGCCGTCAGCCAGCCGCTTTTAGGGTGATAGGCTCCCGTGTCAATATCTAGCCAGCCCTGGCCTCGCGCTAGTTCTCCGGGGGCAACACCGGGCAGCGTAAAGGTGATGGTATGCCCGGTAATGATCAGCTTATCGGCAAAATAGGGGGTAGGCATACTGTGAAATTCTTCGCGAATCCAGCAGTATTCATGCAGCGTTTGCTCCTGCACTGGTAGCCTGGGATGCAGCCCCGCATGAGCCAGCCAGATATCCCCCAAGTCGAGGTGGGTTGGCAAGCTGCGAAGCCAGTTGAGGTTTTCCAGCAGCACTTCCGGCTTGCTGTAGCTGGCCACGGTCGTTTGGCCACCGCTTTGCAGCCAAGCCTGCAAGGCCATCTGCGAGACGCGGCTGCCCGGAAACGCTTCCAGGAGCAGATGCTCATGGTTGCCCAGCACGCATTTGTAGTCATTTTCTCGGACAAATCGCACGACCTGAGCACTCTTCGGCCCCCGGTCAATCAGATCGCCCACAAAATAAACCTGATCATCGGTAGCCGGAACAATCGCTTCTAGCAGCTTGATTAGACCGTCATAATGACCGTGTACATCGCCAATGAAAATGCGACGGCTAGACACGCTACCTCATCCTCTTACTTAAAACGTTGTACTTCGCGAAAGCGGCGCAAATTCCTTAGATGTCTTGGCTGCATTTTGCTCAGTTTTAGACTGCTTTCTACAGAAGCGAGCGACTTCAGCAGCTGAACCCACTCCCTCATGAAGGATTCCCCTAGGTTCAAGTTAAACCATCACTTGCACGCTCCTAATCGTCTTGATCTAAGCTAAGCCCTTAGAAAAAATTACTGCCCTTGGATATCGTCTGTAGAAGCACCTTATGTTAGACATATTACAGCCAGATCGGGGGTTGAGTGTTACATTCAATCGATCTGCTTGATAAGCGAGCTCTATTGGCTGAGCGCTCGCAAGAATTCCTGCATGGAGGCAAGCAGTCCTTTGCGTCGAACTGGAGCTGCCTCAGCGTCACGAGTCTGACCCGCCAAGATCTGCTCTAGCACTTCACCCACAGGTTTTTGTGGCGTTTCGGCCAGCAGCCGATAGTCGCCAGTTTCAGCATCTTCAATCCAGACTTGCCAGGAAGCTGGAAACGCCCGAAAGATCGCAGCATTTTCGAGCGGCTGGAGGTAGTAGCAGGACTCAAAGGTGCTGAGGAAGCGGGCGCGGATCTGGCGAGCTGCTAGCCCAATGCCAACCACCGCTATATCTTCGAGGCGCGGGTTGAACAGCACTACCGGGCGATCTGCGGTGGCCTCACAGATTTGCTCAACCTCTTGCACTTCGACTGCCGAAGGCTCGACGAACAAAATCAGCCGATCTTCCGGCTCCAGCTCCGACTTTAGATCGCGAATGCCGCGAATTTTATAAGGCTGTTCGCCCCAGTCGCGGCGGGCTAGAGCGGCAGCTCCTGCATCGGGGAAATAGATGCGGAGGCTGCTACCCCAGTCGGCAAAGGCTGGAATAAACTGCTGCGCCACCGGCATAATTTTGAGTTCGGGAAACTGTAGCTCAATCTGAAGCCGGGTATAGCCAGCATCTAGCGCCGCCAGAGTGGCAACTTTGGCTTGTTCGGTGGCCTCCTCCAGCGTTTTGGGCAGAGGCGGCGAATCGGGTAGCACGGGCGGAGAACTAGACATAGGCGGCAAGATAAAGGGCTATGAGGCTTGTTAGGCTGCACCTGGGCTACACCGTAGTTGGATCTACGTAGGTTTGCAGGGTTTCTGGCTCAAACTGACGCAGGATACGAGCCGCCTTGCTAGTGATGTTGGGGGCACCGCTCACCACCAGAATATATTTACCTACTTTGAGCTGGTTGCGATAGGGTAGCGCCTCACCGCCGCCGACGGATAGGCCAACGCCGCCGCCGACAAAAAAACTGCCCATTGCGCCTGCGCCTGCGCCCAGCAGCCCGCCCAACAGGTGATTACCAACTACGCCCGCCGCTGGGACGAGCTGATAGGCGGTTGCCTGGTTAAATAGCCAGCCGCCCAAAAAGCCGAAGGGAACCAGCCAGAACGCCATCAGCTTGGCCTGCTGGCGTGCCGGGATCTTGGGGTCAATGAAACCGAATTCGTCAGCCGTCTTGTAGCCGCTGCCCAAAATACTGACCTGCGGCATGGGCAGCCCCTGAGCTTCGAGTTCGGTATAGGCGGCTTCGGCTTGAATGCGATCAGCTAGTACCGCGATCAGGTAATTCATGGGTTAATGTTTCAAGCAACTTGCTGGAGTTGGGTTCTAGTTGGGTTCTGCCAGCTGACTTTTTCACCTTATCAGGTTGGGGAATTATTCTTAGATAAGGGGCACAAAAACGATTGTGCCTTGCTCTGAGACGCTTTCAGATGCCGCCTTTTTAAGATACTCTGTAATACAATGTAATAAAGTAAGAGGAAACGCTGAATATCTCAGCTTGGTTGTCACTGCATCATCTGTAATCCTGGGATGTACTGCTTCTGACTCGACTCATACCTTGAAATCTAGCCCTTATTAGCACCACCACGTTGCAGTCTCCCTCAGCCTACTTTCTGGTTTCTCACGGCAGTCGCGACCCGCGCCCGCAGATCGCGATGGACAATCTGGCGCAGCAGGTGGCCAGTCGCTTTACGGGCGTGCCCCCGCTGATTCAAACGGGCGTGCTGGAATTGGGGCAGCCGCTGCATCAGCAGCTTCAAGCGTTTGCGGAACAGGCATCGCAATCTGGGTGCGAATCGATTCAGCTGCTGCCAATGTTCTTGCTGGCAGGGGTGCATGTAGTGGAGGACATTCCAGCAGAGGTGGCGCAGGTCGAGAGCCAGCTGCCGATTCAAATCTGCCCGCATTTGGGTAGCGCGGCTGAGCTGTGGAAGCTGTTAAATCTACAGTCAGCGCCCGGTTTAGCACCAGATTCAGCGCGAGTGCTGATTTCGCACGGCAGTCGGCGCTCTGGCGTGCAGCAAACCGTAGATGAGATTGCGGCTAAGCTGGGAGCCGTGGCGGCCTATTGGTCGGTTGTGCCCAGTCTCGAAACGCAGGTGAGTCAGCTGGTGCAGCAGGGCGCTCAGCAGATTGAACTGCTGCCTTACTTTCTGTTTGCAGGCGGCATTACTGACGCAATTGCTCAAAAGGTGACAGAACTTCAGCAGCAGTTGCCCAATGCTCAGCTTGAGCTACGTCAGCCGATGGGCGCAACGCCAGAAATGGCAGCGCTGATTGTAAATTTACTGGCAGCGCCACCTGTAGGATGCAGCTAATATTTCATAAAGAGCTGCCAAGTTATAGCTATTGCTGTTGTAAGATTTGATGCCAAAAAGTTCTGACAAGTTGAATGGCAAGGTTTATTTAGTGGGCGCAGGTCCCGGCGATCCCGGCTTAATGACGCTGAAGGGCAAAACACTGCTGGAATGCGCTGACGTGGTGATTTACGACGCGCTGATCAGCCCGCCGATTTTGGCGATGATCAATCCCCAGGCCGAACAGATTGACGCGGGCAAACGGCGCGGTCGTCACTCAATGCAGCAATCGGAAATTACGGCGCTGCTGATTGAAAAGGCGGCGCAGCAGGCAGTTGTGGTGCGGCTCAAAGGCGGCGACCCGTTTATGTTCGGACGCGGCGGCGAAGAAATGCAGGACTTGCTGGCGGCTGGTGTAGCAGTGGAAATGGTGCCGGGAATCACCTCCGGGATCGCCGCACCTGCCTATGCGGGCATTCCGCTGACGCATCGCGGCTACAGCTCGTCGGTGACGTTTGTAACGGGGCATGAGTCGGTGGGCAAATATCGACCTCAGGTCAACTGGCAGGCGATTGCCCACAGCTCAGAAACGATTGTGATCTATATGGGCATTCACAACCTAGCGCATATTATCGAGCAGCTCTGCGGGGCTGGCTTGCCGGACTCAACGCCGATTGCGTTGGTACGCTGGGGCACAAGGCCGGAGCAGGAAACGCTGACTGGCAAACTATCCAGCATTTTGCAGCAGATGGCTAAGGCTGAATTTGATGCGCCAGCCATTGCGGTGATTGGGGCGGTTGTCAACCTACAGGAAATCTTGAGCCAAGGGATTGCTGGGCGTTCGTCTTAGCGCTGTCTAGGAGCTGTCTAGGCACAGAGGGGGTTCAGTCCTCACCTTCTGCCCAGCGTCTTTTGCGGTAAGCTGACAGTAAGAAACTGCCCTACTTGCGACTACCATGACCGCCGCGATTCCTGAGAATTCTGCCAGCTCATCCGCTCACTCGTCAGCCAGCCAATATAACGCTGCCGCCACCGAAGCCAAATGGCAGGCCGAATGGGAGAGCAATCAGGTCTTTAAGGCCAATCCCGATCAGGGCGGCAAGCCGTTTTGCATGGTGATTCCGCCGCCCAACGTCACGGGCAGTCTGCATATGGGTCATGCCCTAGAGCATTCGCTAATCGATACGCTGGTGCGCTACCACCGGATGCTGGGCGAGAATACGCTCTGGCTGCCCGGAACTGATCACGCCAGCATTGCCGTGCAGACGATTTTGGAAAAGCAGCTGAAAGCTGAGAACAAAAGCCGCGACGAGATCGGTCGCGAGGCGTTTCTGGAGCGTGCTTGGGCTTGGAAGGCTGAGTCGGGCAGCACCATTGTCGGGCAGCTCAGGCGGCTCGGCGTTTCGGTAGACTGGAGCCGTGAGCGCTTCACGATGGATGCGGGGCTGTCAACGGCGGTGCTGGCGGCGTTCAACAAGCTCTACGAGGAGGGCTTGATTTACCGCAGCAAGTATTTGGTCAACTGGTGCCCAGCCAGCCAGTCGGCGGTGTCGGATCTGGAAGTCGAAAACAAAGAAGTTAACGGCAGTCTGTGGCACTTTCGCTATCCACTCAGCGATGATTCAGGCTGCATTGAAGTGGCCACAACACGCCCCGAAACGATGCTGGGCGATACGGCGGTAGCGGTGAATCCGGACGACGATCGCTATCGGCATCTGGTGGGCAGAACCGTGCGGCTGCCAATTACCAATCGCCAGATCCCGATTATTGCCGATAGCTATGTGGACAGCAGCTTCGGCACAGGCTCGGTTAAAATCACTCCCGCCCACGACCCGAATGACTTCGAGATGGGCAAGCGGCACAACCTGCCGATGATCAACATTTTGAATAAAGACGGCAGCCTCAACGAAAATGCAGGCGAGTTTCAAGGCCAAGATCGGTTTGTGGCGCGCAAGAACGTCGTGAAGCGACTGGAAGCAGAAGGCTTTCTGGTCAAGGTTGAGGAGCACAAGCACAGCGTTCCCTACAGCGATCGGGGCAAAGTTCCCGTCGAACCGCTGCTTTCGACCCAGTGGTTTGTCAAGATTCGGCCTCTGGCAGACCGGGCGCTAGAATTCCTGGATGCTCAGGAGCCGCAGTTTGTGCCGGAACGCTGGACGAAGGTGTACCGCGATTGGCTGGAAAGCCTACGCGACTGGTGCATTTCGCGACAGCTCTGGTGGGGGCATCAGATCCCGGCCTGGTATGCCATCAGCGAAACCAATGGCGAAATCACTGAAACTACGCCCTTTATGGTAGCCAGCAGCGAAGCCCAAGCCCGTGAGAAGGCGGTGGAGCAGTTTGGCGAGCAGGTGCAGATCCAGCAAGATCCAGACGTGCTGGACACCTGGTTTTCCGCTGGACTCTGGCCGTTTTCGACGATGGGTTGGCCGGAGCAAACCCAGGATTTGGCCACCTATTACCCGACGACAACGCTGGTGACGGGCTTTGACATCATCTTTTTCTGGGTGGCGCGGATGACGATGCTGGCGGGGCACTTTACCGGCCAGATGCCGTTTCAGACGGTCTATATTCACGGATTAGTGCGCGACGAGAACGGCAAAAAAATGTCGAAGTCGGCCAACAACGGCATTGACCCGCTGATTTTGATCGATAAATACGGCACGGACGCGCTGCGCTTTACGCTAGTCAAGGAAGTGGCCGGAGCCGGACAGGACGTGAGCCTGGAATATGACCGCAAAACCGATGAGTCGGCCTCCGTCGAAGCCTCACGCAACTTTACGAATAAAATCTGGAACGCCTCGCGGTTTGTGATGCTGAATCTAGACGGCCAGACCCCAACGCAGCTTGGTCTGCCTGATCGGACGGCGCTAGAGCTGGCTGACCGCTGGATTCTATCCCGCTATAACCAAACTGTGCAGCAGACGCGCGCCGATCTCGATGGCTACGGCATGGGCGAAGCTGCCAAACGACTCTACGAATTCTTCTGGGGCGACCTCTGCGACTGGTACATTGAGCTAGTCAAGTCGCGGTTTCAGACCGACAGCGCTTCGGGCAGGACGGCGCGGCAGGTGTTGGCGCAGCTGCTAGACGGAACCCTGAAGTTGCTGCATCCGTTTATGCCGCATATTACCGAAGAAGTCTGGCAGAATTTGACCCAGGCTGAAGGCGAGTATCTAGCCTTGCAAGGCTATCCGCAGTCCGATCCGGACGCAATCGATCCGGCTTTGGAACAGCAGTTTGACCAAATTATCGACACGATTCGCACCATCCGTAACCTGCGCGCCGAAGCCTTTATCAAGCCCAGCGCTCAGATCGAGACGATTCTGCAAACCGACAGCCTGCAAGAGCGCCAAATGCTGCTCGCTGGCCAAACCTACATTCAGGAAATGGCTAGAGTCGGACAGCTTACAATTATTCAACCAGATGCCCAGCCAGATACCCAGCCAGAACCCAATGAGCCAGAACCAGACCTGAACGAAACAGTCTCTGATACGGTTGCAGAGACAATCCAGCAGGTGGAAGAGGCCATTAGCGCGACTGCCGGACAGGTCGAATCTGGCGTGGAGCAAACCTTGAGCCGCTGGAATTTGGCCACCTACAAAAAACCTGCTTTGGTGCTGATCTTCTTTCTAGCGCTGTGGATTTTAGCACGGCTGTTTGGCGCAGTAATTGGCACGTTCCACAGTCTGCCGCTGCTAGCGCCGCTGTTCAAGCTGATTGGCATTGGCTACACAGGCTGGTTTATTTACAAGTTCTTGATCTCCAGAGAAAAACGGCGCGAATTGGCGGTTCAAATCCGCCAGTTTAGGAAGCAGATGGCTGATCCAGTCACCGAGATTGACCTGACGGCTATGCCTGTTTCTGAAGCAATCAGCATTACTTCAGCCCCAGCCGATCAGATGTTTGCAGGCGTGGTGGGAACGGTGCAGGTCTTAATTCCGCTGACGGGCGTGGTGGATACAGAAGTGCTGAGCGCTAAGCTCCAGAAAGATCTGGCTAAAGCCGAAGCCGAAATCCAATCTTTATCTCAGCGTCTAGGCAATGCAAACTTTGTCGATAAAGCACCAATTGAGGTGGTGCAAAATGCTAGGACTGCATTGGCCGAAGCTGAAAAACAGGCCGAAATTCTCAAAGATCGGCTGAAACAGCTTGATTGAATCAATCACTAAAATCACTGTGAGCTAGCGCACGCCCCGGTACGAAATTAGCAGCTATACTCAGCTCTTAGTAAGCTTTTATACTCCACTCCCCGCCGTGTTCTCGTAACCCTCCTGTAAAACCGCAATGTGGCATTTGGCTCAGGTGAAAATTCAAGATGAAGGTAAGGCGCAGCTACAGCTATTAGCGCAGCAAAAAGCTGAACATGCTTGGGCCGTCTTGAGCGAAGAAGCCAACGATCTCTGCATTGAGGCCGACAGCTATGCCGAAGGGACACTGCTGCTAGTGGAGCTGAACGGTTCGCGGCAAGTGCAAAAAGTGCAAGAGGCAACCTCTTGGATTCTGGAGGTGATTGAACAATATCTGGCGGTGGGCATTACGCCTGCGGTGCTCCAAGAAGAGGTGCAGCGAGCCGAACAATGGCGCCAGTCCCTGACGCTCAAAAGTCAGGAGCTGCAGCGGCGGGCGCTGGAAATGGAGGCTCGGCGCGAGCAGATTCAGGAGCTAGAGGATAATTTGCTCCAAGAGAAAGAGCAACTGGAGTCACTGGCCGATCAGATCAAGGCCAGTCACGCTGAAGAATCTTCCGCCTAAGCGGGCTATGCAACGCCAGCAGGCAGGCGTGGGTTCAGCTGCGTCGGGCTGCTGTAGCGACCGTCCAGCAACAGGTCACGGATCAGCCGAGCGGCCACTCGCTGCGCCAGCCCCCCCACAATTTGCTGACCAAATATCTGCGTCTCAGGCTTGGCTAGAATGCGCGGAATCAGCGGCAGGAGCTGCATCGGTTCAAATCCAGGCGTGTCTTTGAGCAAGCTGACAATTCGGCCTACGTGGTCTAACGAGCTGGGCTGAGCCGGAGCTGGCGTCCCAGAGACAGGGCTATCGAGCTTCAGGCCAACCCAAGCCGCAATCCGAGCTTTAGTTTGCTCAATCGCTGTCTGTCCGGCAGTGTCGATGCCTCTGACAATTTCATCAGCAATTTTCTCGCGGATAAACTCGCCCCGCTCCGAAAACAGAAACTCTATTGTTTGATCGAGCACCAAATTAATGTCGTAGTCGGCACTGCTG
The DNA here is from genome assembly GCA_019359155.1 of Pegethrix bostrychoides GSE-TBD4-15B. Classification (GTDB taxonomy): domain Bacteria; phylum Cyanobacteriota; class Cyanobacteriia; order Elainellales; family Elainellaceae; genus Elainella; species Elainella bostrychoides. Next base: position 31,882 of record JAHHHV010000073.1, on the reverse strand, counting down.
CGGGCGTTGGTCAGCAGATTTTCCAATCGATTCCAGCGAAACTGACCGTCTTTAAATAACAAATCTTGCAGTGATGCCCGCAGCTGCGGAGCTGGATCAGTCAGCAATCGCTTCGCCACATAAGGATAGGCTTTGCTCAGCACCTTGAAATTGGGGTCAACGTTAATCGCAATTCCCTCCAGCGTCACCAGCGAGCGAATAATCAGCGCATAGTAGGCCGGGACGCGGAACGGAAATTCATACATTAGCCCCGAAAGCTGGTCGGTGATGCTCTTGATGTTGATGTCGGCCACCGTCCCAGTCAGCGCATCGTTAAACACGCTGGCAAAGGCCGGGACAATTGGAGTCAGGTCGGTGTCTGGGGTAAGAAACTCCAGATTCACGTAGTCGTTCGCCAACCCTTCAAAATCGCGGTTGACCAAATGCACAATCGCTTCAATCAGTCCGTAGCGCTGGGCAGGCTTCACCTCGCTCATCATGCCGAAGTCGAGATAGGCTAGCTTGCCGTCTGGCGTGGCCAGCAGGTTTCCGGGATGCGGATCGGCATGGAAAAAGCCGTGTTCTAGGAGCTGCCGCAGCGAACACTGCACGCCCTGCTCCACCAAATAACCTGCGTCAATGCCCTGCCTGCGGATTTCTTCCAGCTGAGTCAGCTTTGTACCCGTGATCCATTCCATCGTTAGCACGCGCCGAGCGGTGTATTGCCAGTAGATGCGGGGCACATAGATATCGGGTAGATGACCATAGAGCTTGGCAAACCGTTCGGCGTTGCGGCCTTCCTGGTTGTAGTCCATCTCCTCAAAGATCCGCTCGCCAAACTCATCCATGATTGCCACCAGATCACTACGGATGCGCTTGAAGTTTTTATTCGCCCAGCTTGCCAAACCGCGCAAAATATATAGATCCAGCGTGATCCGCTGCGCTAGACCAGGACGCTGCACCTTAACGGCCACCGTTTCGCCGCTCTTCAGCTTGCCTTTGTAAACTTGACCAAGCGATGCCGCTGCGATTGGTTCGGGCGACAGCTCGGCATAGATTTGGTCAGGGCTATCTCCCAGCTCTTCTTTGATAAATCGGTAGGCAATTTCGTTCGGGAAAGGCGGAATTTGATCTTGCAGCAGCGTCAGCTCTTCTAGATAGGTCGGCGGCACGAGATCTGGTCGAGTCGAGAGCGCCTGCCCAACTTTGATGTAGGCTGGTCCTAATCCAGTCAGAATTTCTCGCAGGCGAATCGCGCGTTTAGCCTGATTGCGCTCCACTCCACCCGTGCGGCGATCCCACCAGAGGCTGACAATAAACTGAGCAAATGTCCAAAAGATCGACAGCATCCTGCCCCAGATTTGAAGCGGTCGCTGGCGGTAGTAGGCTGCAATTGCCACCGGGTCATAATCCATTGCTCGCACTTCGGGGTTGACCTTGTCGAACTCCGGGTCAAACTGCACCGACTTGAGATGCTCTTGCGGCGCTGGATGTGGCTCGATGGCAATCCCCACAGCGGGATAGACAGCTTCACTGTTCAATTCAGCCGGATCGGAGCTGGGGGGAGTAAAAGTTGGCATGAGTCTCCTGAATGATCGTAAATGATCGCGCCCAGAGCAGACAGCTATGCGTCTTGACGCCAGTCCTAATGTATCGATTCCGCTAACCCAGATTGTCATGAGCGCTATCGCAAAAACCAACCTGCTGAGTGCGGGATTTGCCCAAAGCCTAAATTGCTAATTACCTAAATTGCTAATTGATGGCTAATCAAGCTACTGATTATGTTAAGCATTGTAACAGGCTGCTTCCGTTCTGTCTTAGTCCAATAGAGCGAGAAGTATTGCAAACCGATCGCCAGCTACTAAACTGATAGATGATTCATAGATCGCCTGTACGGTGATTACCTTGGTCTTGCCCTCTTGAGCCTGCTTCATGCTGATTTCTCTTCAGATTGAAAATTTTGCGCTCGTCGATCAAATAGATCTAGAGTTTGGCAGCGGCCTGAACGTGCTGACGGGCGAAACCGGAGCCGGGAAGTCAATCATCCTGGACGCTCTAGATGCGGCTCTCGGTGGTAAAGTCTCTAGCCGCGCCATCCGTACCGGAGCCGAACGCGCCCTAATCGAAGCCACCTTTGATCTCGATCCTGGCTTAATCAATTGGCTGGCCGAACAGCAAATTGAACTAGTAGATGACATGGCGCTAGTTTGCAGTCGCGAGGTGGTAGCCGGTCGAGGCAGCGTCCGCAGTCGCTCGCGAGTCAATGGCGTGCTGGTCAACAAGCAGCAGATGGAGTCTCTGCGCGATCGGCTGCTGGAAATTACGGCGCAGGGGCAAACGCTTCAGCTCGGTCAGCCTGCCTTGCAGCGCGAATGGCTCGATGGCTTTGGCGGTACGCCTCTGATGCAGCAGCGCGAGCATGTCGGGGTGGCCTATCAAGCCCATCAGCAGGCGCTCCAGGCGCTCGAAAAACGCCGTCAGTTTGAGCAGCAGCGCCTCCAGCAGCTTGATCTGTTTGAGTATCAGGCCAAAGAGCTATCTGCCGCTCAGCTCACGGAAGCCGACGAATTAGAGCAGTTGGAGCAGGAGCGGCAGCGCCTTAGCCACAGCGTCGAACTCCAGCAGCAGAGCTATCAAGCCTACCAGGCGCTCTACCAAAACGACAGCGGTGCTTCCGCCTGCGCCGATCTGCTGGGCAAAGCGGAAAGCTTGCTCACCGATATGCTGCGCTACGACCCGCAGCTCCAGCCGATTTTGGAGATGGTGACTGAGGCGTTGGCACAGGTGGAAGAAGCCGGACGGCAGATTAATACCTATGGCGAAAGTCTGGAAACTGACCCGGAGCGGTTACAGACCGTCGAAGCGCGAATCATCCAGCTCAAGCAGATCTGCCGCAAATATGGCCCAACCCTCGCCGAAGCCATCGCCCACAGCCAGCAGGTGCAGCGCGAACTTGAGGAACTCAGCAGTGGTGGTCAGTCGCTAGAGGTGCTGGAGCAAACCTATGCAGCCAGACAGGACGAGCTGCACCAAGCCTGCGCCCGCCTTACGGAACTGCGCCAGAAAACAGCCCGCCAGCTTGAATCATTGTTGATTCAAGAGCTGAAGCCGCTGGCGATGGACAAAGTGCAGTTTAAGGTAGATATTGCGACCACCTTGCCCAGCGCTACCGGAGCCGACCGGATTGCTTTTCTGTTTAGCCCCAATCCGGGCGAGCCATTGCAGCCGCTAGCCGAAACTGCATCCGGCGGCGAAATGAGCCGATTTCTGCTGGCGCTCAAAGCCTGCTTCTCCCAGATCGATGCCGTGGGCACGATGGTCTTTGATGAGGTGGATGTCGGCGTTTCGGGTCGAGTGACGCAGGCGATCGCCGAGAAGCTGCATCAGCTCAGCCATCAACATCAGGTGCTTTGCGTCACCCACCAGCCGATTGTGGCAGCCATGGCTGACTCTCATTTTCGGGTGGATAAGCAGGTGATCGATCCGGCGGGTGCCAAAAAGCGGGGCAAGGCTAAGCTCGACTCGGCAGAAGCTCAAGGCGACGTGCGAACTGTCGTGCGGGTGATGCTGCTAGATGGTCAGCAGCGCCGCGAAGAGCTAGCCCAAATTGCGGGCGGCAAGTTAGATGGCAAGTCAGATCAAGAGGCGATGGCCTTTGCCGATTCGCTGCTGGCTCAGGCCGCGAATGCTCGTAAAAACGCTCAAAGCAGCAGCCAAAGCAGCGGCCAGTCTCGTCAGGTTCAGGCCAAAGCCACAAAGGCAGCGGCCAAAGCCAAAGCCAGCACCAAGTCGAAAACGGTTGCCAAGCCGGCTAGCTGAGGCGAGTTCCTGCGGCGAGACTCTAGCGCAGACAGGTTCAAAACTGACAAAATAGCCAATCGGAATATGGCAATCTAGTTTTGATTTGCTCAATCCAAATTGTTTCGGGCAGTGGTGAAATTATGACGTTCTGTGAATATCGACCTGGCCTAGAGGGAATTCCCGTCACACAGTCTAGCATCAGCTTTGTGGACGGGCAGCGCGGCATTCTGGAGTATCGCGGCTACAGCATCGAAGAGCTGGCTCAGCACAGCACGTTTTTGGAGACTGCCTATCTATTAATTTGGGGCAGCCTGCCCTCCAAAGACGAGCTAGAAGAATTCGAGCATGAAATTCGCTATCACCGCCGCCTCAAGTACCGCATCCGCGACATGATGAAATGTTTTCCTGAAAGCGGCCATCCGATGGATGCGCTTCAGGCCTGCGCGGCGGCTCTAGGGCTGTTTTACTCGCGGCGGGCGTTAGATAACCCGGTCTATATTCGCGATGCGGTGGTGCGACTCTTGGCCAAAATCCCCACCATGGTAGCTGCCTTTCAGCTGATGCGAAAGGGCAACGACCCTGTGCAGCCTCGTGACAACCTCAACTACGCCGCCAATTTCCTCTATATGCTAAACGAGCGCGAGCCTGATCCGCTGGCTGCCCGCATTTTCGATATCTGCCTAACGCTGCATGCCGAGCATACGATCAACGCCTCAACCTTTTCAGCAATGGTCACCGCCTCGACGCTCACTGATCCTTACGGCGTGGTAGCCTCGGCAGTCGGAACGCTAGCAGGGCCGCTGCATGGCGGAGCCAACGAAGAGGTGATCATTATGCTGGAGGAGATTGGCTCAATCGACAATGTAGATGCCTATCTCGATGACTGCATCCAGAAGAAGTCAAAAATTATGGGATTTGGGCATCGAGTCTATAAGGTTAAAGATCCGCGGGCGATTATTCTGCAAGGGTTGGCTGAGCAGCTCTTCGAGAAATTTGGCAAGGATGAATATTACGATATTGCCGTGGCGCTGGAGCAAGCGGTTGAGGCGCGGCTGGGTACCAAAGGCATCTATCCCAACGTAGACTTCTATTCCGGGCTGGTTTACCGCAAGTTGGGCATCCCCACCGACCTGTTCACGCCCGTGTTTGCAATTGCACGCACGGCTGGCTGGCTGGCGCACTGGAAAGAGCAGCTCAACGAAAACCGAATCTTCCGCCCCACTCAGATCTATACTGGCACGCGCAGCACGCCCTATCTGCCGATTGAGAAGCGCGACTCGGCGGAAGATCAGGAGCTGATGGAGCTGGTAACGGGCTAATTCCGGAAGACTCGCGGATAGCGCGGCTGGCAGGGGCTACCCCAGCAGACCTGCTGATTTGGCATGTTCTTCAGCACCGTACTGCGTGCTCCAATCACGGCATTTGCGCCAATCTGCACGCCGGGAGCCACGAAACAATCGGTCGCGACCCAAGCACCATTGCCAATCATAATCGGAGCGGTTTGCAAGCCAAACGCCGGATCTTGCAGGTCGTGGCTGCCCGTGCAGAGATAGCTTTTCTGCGAAATTACGCACTGTGCACCGACCGTAATTTGATCTAGGCTGTAGAACACCACATCGTCGCCTACCCAGCTATGGTCGCCAATCTCAACCTTCCAGGGATAGGTGAAGCGGGCAGTGGGACGAATGCTCACCCCCCGGCCAATTTTGGCTCCAAAGCGGCGCAGCAGGCTTACCCGCAGGCCATGCGCCGAATGCGGCGTCAGCGGAAACAGCGTCGCCTGCATCAGCCACCAGAGCAGAATCGTCCAGCCCGGACGACCGCGCTCAAACCAAGATTGGTCGTAGTGACGCAGATCAACGGCGGCAGGCGCGTTAGGATCGACGATCAGGTTGCCGGAAGAGATCGCTGAGGTCATAGCGCCGAGTCAGGTTGAGGCAGAGCAGCTGAGTCAGGAGATGTAGCCGCTTTGTTGAGCTGACCGCCATACTGCAACTCAAACAACTTCACGCCAATCTGGTACTCATACTGGCTCAGCAGCCGCGCGTAGATATAGCCGGCTCTGCCGTCGAGGAAGCCGAGCCGCAGCACGTAGGCTAAGAAAAACCGCAGCGTTGGCTTAAACGGCAGATGCACCCAGATCTGTTTCAAGAAGCGCTTGCGCTGCACCGAGTCGCCAAACAGATTTGCGCCAATTGTGCCGCCCTCGCCCATGCCGCTGCGCAGATTGTAATAAACTCTGGCTTCCCAGTTAGAGTAGCGGTTGTGGCGTTCCAGCCAGTGATACATATCCCGAAAGTCGATATGATCCATATCGGCCTTCAGGTAGCCCACCTTGCCCGCCATCACTACATGCTCATGCACCTCGTTGTCGCCCGTGTTGCGAATTTCTTCGGTGTTCAGGTTTTCGTATCGGCCTTTGGCATGTCGAAACAGGCGCAGATTCCAGTCGGGATATTTGCCGCCGTAGCGAATCCACTGCCCCAAGAAAAAGACGCGGCGGTTCAGATAATAGCCTTCGTAGTCTGGGTTTCGGATTGCCTGCTCAATCTCGTCCCAGAGCGCGGGCGGAATCCGCTCATCGCAGTCCACAATCAGCACCCACTCGTTGCGAAACGGCAGATGATCTAAGCCCCAGTTTTTCTTTTTCGGCCAGTGTCCGTTGAATTGGAACTGCACCACCTTGGCTCCATAGCGCTCGGCAATCTCAATCGAGCGGTCGCGGCTCTGCGAATCCACGACAAAGATCTCATCGGCTCTAGCCAAGCTGGTGAGGCAGGCAGGTAAATTTGCCTCTTCGTTTTTGGCCGGAATTAGAACAGAAACGGGAATTTTGGTAGCCATAGGATTAATTGCGGCAAAAGAACAGTAGAGCAAACTTGAAACTACAGACCAGAATTAAACTTACTGCTCAGGACTTTGACTTAAGAATGCCCTGAGCCGCAGCTTTCAAATAGCCAATTTGGCCGTAGGCATAGGCAAAGTTGTCGAATCGTTCAGCCGGATCGCGGAAATATTTCAGCGATCGGTAGAGTCCACGCAGCAGCCGCTCACCGCCCCGATGAAACTGGCCCAACCCTGCCCGCCCCGCCAGCTGCTCGCGGTAGCACTCGCTGATGCCCTGCCACCAGCCCCGACTCAAAAACCAGGCGCGATTCAGCCGCTCTGGCGCGACGTTGTGCGCCACATGCGCGTCGGGTAAATAGGCTACCTGCCAGCCCTGCTCTAGCGCTAGCTCGGTCATATGTAATTCTTCGTTCGAGAGCAGATTTTTGCCGACTCGTCCCAGATGCCGATCAAAGCCGCCTACCTGCTCTAGAAACTGGCGACGAATCGAATAGTTGAGGCCGCGTGGCGTGAGTCCGGGCTGGTCAATCAGCCGCATCTCCGCCCCCAAATCATAAGCGCCCAGATTGCCCGACAGGTTGGCCGAGAGCCACTGCGGCGGACTGCTGCCCTCCGCCCAGAGCAGCGTGACTCTGCCGCCCGCAATCGCCAGCTTCTCGTTAGCTTGATAGGCCGCATAGAGCGCCGAGAGCCAGTTCGGGCTAGCCACCGCGTCATCGTCGAGATAGGCCAAAATTTCGGCGCGCGCCAGCTTTGCTCCCGTGTTGCGGGCGACCGAAAGCCCCGTGACTGGCTCGTAGACATAGCGCAGCAACGGATTCGCTCTGGCCGCAACCACCTGACGAGTCACGTCTGTTGAGGCGTTGTCCACCACAATCAGCTCAAAGCTGCTGCTAAAGGCTTGAGCCAACAGGCTATCAATCGCGGCTCCCAGGTAGGCAGCGCGATTATGCGTGCAGATAATGGCAGAAATCTGAGGTTCAGGCATAGCGCAGACAGCGAACTTCACCCGCTAGAGTGCCCGTTCCGCCGCTATGGCTAACCTGGCGGCGGCTAACCCATGCTCAAGGGTTGACAACAGGGATTCAGATCTGCTGGTTCCAGTTCAGCACTCTGATTCAATCAGCCTTAGTAATTGTTGAATTCAAATTGCCAAAATTCTCTTTTAAGAGTATTTAATCACGCGCTGTATGCCAGAGATAGCAAGCGTTTGATTAAATCCCTAATGAAAGATAAAACGGAGATAAACTTTCTTGAACTTGGTTTTTTTCTAAGAAGGCATGTTATAAGAATGGGGTGTTGCTAAACGGCTAGTTTGAGATTGCTTGAAAAGCCGATTCAGAGACATTCTTCATCGTTAATTCTCGACCTCCAACTACTTAAATTTGAAGCATTATTTGAGCTAGTACTGTAGTTTTAGTCAGGTTGAGATTATCGTTATTCAAGAGGTTTCTAGCCATAATTTTTTGGCTAAGCGATCAAGATTGCTGACTTAGTTCCCTTCGATTACAAAAGTCGAAGCTTTGACACGGAGCTAATTTTGTCTGATTAATCATTAGTCATAACTCCCAATATTTTTGTGCTAAATGATTGACAGACAAGGTTAAAGAAGCAAACTCGGCATCAGATATTTCTGTCGTCAGTTTGACCAATTTGCATCTTATTGTTGATTTTTTCAAGGGTTTTATTTGACCCTAGTTTTACGCCGAGTTTTGGCTATTTTTATGCCAATTATCCGCGTTTTTGTTCACATTAAGTTGTTAACCGTAAGAGGTGTGTTATGCAGTATTTGTTAATTGATACCCATCAGAGACCGCTTGGCACCATGAGCAGCGACCGCTCTTTTGCTGTGGGCGATACACTCCAGAATCACAATGCCGAAGTCTTCACGGTGGTTGGCCTTAACTGGTTTAAGCAGCGGACGCATGCTAATTCGCTGACGATTATTCCAGGTCAGGTACAGCTCAAGGCGAAAACCGTCTGAGTTTAGGAGCATTCGTTAAAGAGCCTGATCTCTATAGTGGAGATCAGGCTCTTTGATGTGAAACTCTGTAAGTACCGCAGCGAAACTCTCGACTAGACCGACGAGCCAAAGCCTGCGTAGGCTCCATAGAAAAATAGACCAAGCACCACCAAAACGCCAGTTCCTGCTACGGTTGCAACCATCCACAGGGGAATTTTACCAGACTGCATGATTCACCTCCAAGCCCAGCGGGCTGTTAAAAATGCGTTTGTTGAAAATGACTTAGTTAAAGAAATAGCTGGAAAACAGAATGCCCAGCACAAAAATCAGCAGCAAGCCGAGATAGAGCGAAGTCCGGTTGAGTTCAACCGCCTGCTTATTGGGATTGGGAGTACGTTCCATAGTTGGTCTAGCGTTGAATAAACTGCATGGAGGCAATTGCGCCTAGGAAAAAGACGGAGGGCACGGCCAGAGCGTGAACCGAGAGCCATCTGACGGTAAAAATCGGATAGGAAACGGGTTGATTCGGAGAATTGCTTGTCATATTGTTCTCACCTCAAATGGATAGGGTTAGGGTTACTTTAAGAACTCGTCAATCTGCTGTTTGGCTTCAAACCGATCGCTGACCACGGGCACTTCTTGCCGTTCTTCGGTGAAGTACTGGTTGGGACGAGGGGTGCCAAAAATATCGTAAGCTAGCCCTGTGCTGACAAACAGCCAGCCCGCGATAAACAGCGCTGGAATCGTGATGCTGTGGATGATCCAGTAGCGGACGCTCGTTACAATATCGCCAAATGGTCTTTCGCCTGTAGTTCCTGCCATTTCGTCTCCTGCCAACGACAACTATTTAACACCTATTTAATATCATACGAGAGTGCGCCAAGAGTCACAAGTTAAGTTCCGAGCTTGTCTCTACTTAAATGCGCTGCGGCGACTTCGCTAGGCAGCCTGCTGGTATTTCAGCAGCGTTCCCCTCTGGCCTAAGACAAACCCTTGCTCTGGTGTCACAAAAACGATCCGATAGAGGTTCGAGGGAATATTCTCAATTTCTCGATCCTTCTGCCAAGTCTTGCCGCCATCAAAGCTGGCCATCAGGTTGCCGCTGCCCCCCGCAATCCAGATTTCCTCAGGCGTGCGGTAGGCCATATCTAACAATCCCCAGCTCGTCGCATACTCTGGGTTAAACGGATCTTGCCACTCATCTAGCTCGCCCGGCTCTGAGAACTGCACCGAGCCACCGCGCGCCAGCAACCAGAGCCGGTTGTCTTTGCCATAGCCCATGTTTTGCAAGCGCTTGGAGCTGTTGCGATTATGCGGCTCCCAGGCTTCTTGCCCCGGCTCCCAGGTAGAATAGAAGCTGCCTCTAGCCGAAACTGCTACATAGCGCCCGTCCTCAGAGCGGGAGATGTTTCGCACTACGCCAACGGCTTCCTGCACCATCGCCTTCCAAGTCTTGCCGTCGTCTTGCGTTCGGTAAATGGCGCCTACGTCAGTGGTCATTTCAGCAGAGCCACGGTCAAGCGCCGTAACGCTGTAGGGAGAACCAGGCAGCTTTTCGCTCAGCGGAATCCGCTCCCAAGACTTGCCCTCGTCAGTCGTATGCAGCAGCAAACCGGGTTGACCAACAATCCAGCCCTCGCTGCCGGAAAAGCTGACCGACAGAAAGCTATAGATCTGCCCTTCGCCGAGATCCAGCATGCGCTGTTCCCAGCTCTCGCCACCGTCTGTGGTTTCGAGCAGCGTTGCTCGGTTGCCTACTAGCCAGCCGTGATTTTGATTCACGAAGGCCAGATCTGCCAGAGTCGCTTCGGTGGGCAGGGAAACCAGCTTCCAAGGGTTGGTCTCCATTGAGGCCAAGAAGCCGCGCGTACAGCTACTGCAAAACAGTACGACAACCAGCAGCAGCAAAACTTTTTGAACAGACTTGAAAAATGGGTGCATCAGATTAGAGAAATACCAAAACTATTAACAAAACTTAAATAAGCTAGGCTATTTCAGTCCGTACAAACTGATAAAAAACAAGAATCCAAGCGCCAAACCGCCGAAGATCAGCAGGTTTTTCTGAGCAGGTGTGAGCGTGTTTACGCCCAGTCCATAGCCGAGATTTTCTTTGAATCCAGACGGGTTGCCCAGCGGCCCTACGTTGCTGAAGGCTGTTTTGCGAGCGCCGCAGACCGGACAGCGCCAAGCTGCTGGCAACTGCTCAAACGCCACGCCAGCTGGGATATTGTTGGTGCTGTCTCCCTTGTTTGGTTCATAGGAATAGCCGCAGGAGCGACATTCATATCGATCGAGATCTTTGGGATCAAGGGGCGGCTGTGGCTCTGATTGAGTCGATAGATCCTGTAGATCAACCTGCGGATCAATTGGGTCAGGCGAATCTAGCGCTTCTGTCGTCATTGGAAATACTCAGTGATGTAACAAAACTTGAAGCCGAGACTGAAGACCGCAATTCTTAAAAACTCTGTTAAAGATTATGACATAGACTGTCACATGGCATAGCCTGCAATCGCAAATATCGTACCTGCTGCTAGAGACCCTGTACCGCTATCTGCCGTTTGCCGAGGCAGGTTGTTTTAAGGCCGCAACCAGTAAACAGACAATGCCGACGTTGATGGAAATATCGGCCAGATTAAACACCGGGAAGCGAATCACCCGAAAGTCGAGAAAATCTACAACCTGGCCAAAAAAGAAGCGGTCAATCCCGTTGCCCAAAGCGCCAGCCAGGATGCAGCCATAGCCCACTTGCTCCCATCGGCTGAGGCGAGAAAATAGCCCCAATGCCATTAGCCCCAGGCTTACCGCCAGCGACAGCCAGCGCAGCCAGCCACCCTGCTCGCTGAATAGGCTAAAAGCAGCTCCCTTGTTGGTCACGTAGGTCAGGTGAAAGATGCCTTCCCAAATCGGCAGCGTTTGATTGAGCTCAAAGTTGCGGACAATCATGAGCTTTGTAACTTGGTCTGCAACTAAGCCAATCACAGCAGCAATCCAGAACAGGCGATTTCTCAAGCTCATAGTCACTTTCCAATATTGCTGCTAGCTCTGCTAGCTAAATCCCGGCTCAATCTAAGTCCCAGAGCAGTTTCAGGCTGCGTCAAGCCACCTCCTCAGTAAAGCATCAAACGTCTTAAAAACGCGGCTAAGACTGTGACGGCGCAGACTAGCACGAGCTGACCGGGCAGCGGCAAAATCGAGTTAACCACCAGCGTTTCGGCCAACGAGATTGTCTCAAAGCTAATCCAGCGGGTGACATAGGACAGCAAGATATAGCTGATGCCGCTGAGGTGAATCGTCGCCAGCCCCATCAGGCAGCTCAAAGCCAAGTTCTCCAGCTTAGGCGGCAGCTGAAACGCCAGCCAGCCGCAGACCCAGGCTCCCGGCACAAAGCCCAGCAGATAGCCAAAAGCTGGCCGATGCACATAGTCCAGGCCGCCGCCCTGCGTGAACACATTGAACCAAGTGAGTCCCAAAATCAGGTAGGCTACCTGCGAAATGGCCGCTGCATTTCTGCCACCCAAGCAGCTTACCAGCAGCACTGCGGCGATTTGGCTGGTAACGCCCAGCGAATAAGCCTGAATGCCATGCTGACTCCAACCCCAGGGAGGACTCGTAATAAATGCCTCTAATAAAGTGCCGCCAATGGTCAAAATCAGACCAATCAGCGCCCACATCAACTGGGTTGGAGCAGCCACGTTCACCTTCAAGATTGCGGAGGGTAGAAAAGCAAGAGCTGCTAAGTCAGGCAACCTCACCAAACTTCAAAATTATACTGCCTGGATTAAAAATAGCTGATTGTCAGGCTGTTGAGACTCACAAGACTCATGAGACTGCTGCCAAGGCTGCTCGGCGCGGAATTTCGTAGGTGAAAAAATCCTGCGCCATCGCGGTCTGTGGAAAGATCGCTCTGGCCTCTTGCAGCAAATCATCCAGCCCAATGGAGTTGCCAGGGGCATAGCGGGGGCTAAAGTGAGTCATGATCAGCTGCTTGGCCTTGGCTCCCAGCGCCGTTTGCGCCGCCATCGTCGAAGTCGAGTGCAAACGCTGATAGGCTAGCTCTGCGTCTTGATGGGCAAAGGTCGCTTCATGCACCAGTAGGTCGGCATCAGTGGCTAGCTCGACGGCAGCCTCGCAATAAATTGTGTCAGTGCAGTAGGCAAATTTGCGGCCAATCTGAGTTTCGCCGCAGAGATCGGCTCCGTTAATCGTCCGTCCGTCGGGCAGCGTCACCCATTCGCCGCGCTTCAGTTTGCCGTAGAGCGGCCCAGACGGAATTCCCATCGCCGCCGCCCGCTCCACGTCAAAGCGACCGGGTCGATCTTTCTCGGCCACCCGATAGCCAAAGGCTGGCACCCGATGAGTCAGCGGCGCACAGCTTACCGTAAATTCGGCATCTTCAAAGACCAGCCCGGGCTGCACCGTATGCACCTTGACTGGATAGGAGAAATGCGTCTGCGAATATTTGCCGCAGGCTCGGAGGTACTCGTCTAGCTTGGGCGGCCCGTAGATATCAATTCGGCTCGGGTTTCCCGCCAGTCCGCAGCTTGCCAATAGCCCCATCAGGCCGTAGATATGGTCGCCATGCATATGGGTGACGAAGATGCGGGTAATCTGGCTCACCCTCAGGTCGCTGCGTAAAATCTGGTGCTGTGTCCCTTCGCCACAGTCAAACAGCCAGATCTCCGCTCGCTGCGGTAGCCGCAGCGCAATACTCGAGACGTTACGGGCACGAGTGGGCACGCCTGAACTGGTTCCAAGAAACGTGATCTGCACAGTCAGTTCGCCTACAGTTTGCTTAAAGTTTGCTTAAAAAAGTTTGGCGCTATCTCTAGACTCAAGCGTTACTTGTTTATCTCTCTATACTGACATACTGGGCATCGCTCTCCTCTGGCTCAGCTTCAGCGTTCGCCAAAGCCAGAGCGCCAAAGCCAGAGTTGGAAAAATCTTTTTACTTGACTGGAGCAATTCGGGGGGAAATAGGCTTAATATAATGCAAGGTTGCATACCTACGTCTCTGTTCCGCGGCGTTGAACGGTTTTGAGCGTTAAAAGCGATATTTTCGAGATGCAGTGTGAGGGGCAAATCAAGATGATGGTTCGTAACTGCGCTGAGGCAAAATCTTCAATGCTGCAAATCTGGCAGACTGGCTGGCAGAGTAGCTGGCAAACCGGACGGCTACTCTTAAAGCAAATCCTCAGCCAACCCCAGCGCTACGGCTGGATGACGGCGCTGATCTGGATAGCGATCATTCTGCCCGTTAAAGCCGAGCTGGAGCTGCGGGTGGCGATTGAGCAAGATGTTGGGCAGGTGAAAGTCGGTGGCTCAACCGAGGCAATTCTCAGAGATGATTCCGGGCATGTCTTGGCTCAGGTGCCTGCTATGAATGCTGTGGTAGCCGAATCCAAGAATGGCAAAGTCGCCGTCAATCAGCTTGAAACCCGTAAGCTTTGGATTGAACCCATCAGCGAAGATGGCTATGTATTTATTGGCGAGCGCTGGTATCGGGGGCGAACGCTGGTGGTGCCTACAGACGGCGGCATTACAGCTGTCAACTATGTACCGCTCGAAAGCTATCTTTACAGCGTCGTTGGGGCAGAGATGCCCGCGAGCTGGAGCATGGAGGCGCTCAAATCGCAGGCGGTCGCCGCTCGCTCCTACGCGCTGTTCCATCGCCAGACTGGTCCCGACACGGTGTTTGATCTCGGTGACACAACCACCTGGCAGGTCTACGGCGGCATCGAGAAAGAAGCTCCTAGCACCAGAGCCGCCGTTGACGCGACCCAGGGGCAGGTACTCACCTATCAGGGGAAAATCATTAACTCAGTGTTTCACGCCTGCGCCGGGGGCTACACCGAAGATGTCGAAGATGTCTGGTCAAACCCGCTGCCCTACCTGCGCGCCGTCTTCAGCCCCGATCGGGATCTGCCTGCCTGCCGCTGGAGTCCGGTGAGCTTTAGCGCCAGCGAACTCAGCAATCGTTTGGGATATAACGGCACAATTTCTGCAGTGTCAGTGAAGCGGGACTCGCGCGGACGGGCAACTTCGCTGGAGCTAGACGGCAGCGCTGGCCGCATGTCGATTGCTGGCAAAGACGTTCGGGCAGATTTAGGTTTGAGAAGCACGCTGTTTGACATTGAAGCACAGCGCAGCCGCGTCGCCAGCGCGGGCGACAGTCTGCCCAGCAGCCCCAGCAGCTTTCAAATTAGCGGCAGCGGCAACGGTCACGGGATTGGCCTCAGCCAGTACGGCGCCTATGAGTTTGCCAAGCAAAACTGGAGCTATCAGCAGATCTTGCTGCACTACTACACGGGCGCTGCGTTGGCTAAAATTCAGGTTCAATAAGCCTTCTAGTTGCGCTATTCATAGATATCGCCATCCGGCATCACGGCTCCGGTGAGACAAGCCCCTTCCAGGTTTGCTTCCCAAAGATTGGCTTGCCTGAGATGGGCGTAGCTGAGATCTGCGCCTTTAAGATTGGCACCAGACAGGTTTGCCATGCCCAAATTCACGCGGGACAGGTTCGCGCCGGACAGGTTGGCGCTGCGGAGTGACGCTTCGCGCAGGTCAGCTTCCGCCAAATTGGCCTCGATTAGCGTTGCCGTGTAGAGATTTGCTCCAATCAGATTTGCTCCAATCAAAATGGCCTGCTCTAAGTTGACGTGACTCAGGTTAGCCATGCAGAGGTTAGCCATGCTCAAGTTGGCATGTTCCAGATTAGCTTTGTAGAGCGTTGCCCCAATCAGATTAGCGACGCAAAAAACAGCCCGACTCAAATTCGCCTCGCGGAAGTCGGCTTCCCGCAGATTTGCCTGAGAAAAGGTGGCTTCTCGCAAATCGGCTTGAGAAAAATTGGTGGCATAGAGCGTGGCCTGACTTAGATTTGCCGTATAGAACCGCGCAAACCGCAGGTCGGCATGGCTCAACAAGGCTCCGCGCAGGTCAGCCAAACAGCCGTCTGCATGACAGAGCGACGCATAGCTGAGGTTGGCCTCTTTGAGGATGGCTTCGCGCAGATTGCTATGCTTCAGGTTGGCGGTGCAGAGAAAAGCCTGACAGAGATTGGCAGATCGCAGATCAGCCCCCTGCAAGTTCGCTTCGCGCAGATCGGCCTCAGCGAGGTTAGCCCCGCGCAGGTCAGCTTCTTCCAGGTTGGCGGTGTAGAGAATAATCGCCCGCAGGTTAGCGCGGCGTAAGTCAGCGCGGCTAAGATTCGCCATGCAGCAGTCAGTCTGACTGAGGCTAGCCTCCTGCAAGTCAGCGCCATGCAGCTTCACCTCCCGTAGACTGCCCTGTTCTAAGGTGATCTGACTCAGGTTAGGATGCACATGCCGATGCTGCTGTCGCCAGTCATTCCAGATCGAGACTCCCTGCTCTAGGACTGTCACATGCTCCTGGTCTGCCATCCTTGCTACTCCCATCTGGGATTCTCTCAACTCTTAGTTTGTGCTGCGTCGTTGGATGACCTGCCCGCCCCAGTCGCGATCTCTAGTTACTGGCCCTAGTCACTGGCCCTAGTCACTGGCCCTAGTCACTGGCCCTAGTCAATTACTGCTAGCCTCTAGACCTTTATTCTGAAAAATATGAGCGGCTTCAGGGCTGAAACTGGAGATCGAGGCTGTAAATTCTTAAATTCCATACCTTTAATATGCCCAGGTTACTGACTGGATCTGCCTCTAACGCTGGGTTTAGCCGAATCTAGCTGCCCATCAGCTATCAACAGTTCTTTACATGGGCTGTATTTTTTTAGCTATCAGAGAATATAATGACCCCATGCAAGGGTTCATAGCAAAAGACACTCCGAGGGTTGGAGTGTCTTCTATCTTTTAAAGCGAGCTACCTCTGGTGAGACTTAGCCGATAAGACTCGGCCAATCAGACTTAGAAAGTCATTTCGGCAGCCTGAACGCGCTCGACCTGCTTTTTCTTAATCACCAGCAGAATTTGCGTCAGAGTAACAGCCGCTAGAAATGCGACTAGCCCTTTGATCCGATTCGGGCTTTGCAACACAATTTCGACATCGCGCTGGCCAAATCCGCCGACGTTGGGATTGACGGTCAGAGCTGCGCCTGCGGCAACCTCTTCACCCTGCGAGACAATCAGCTCAGGCCCCGCCGGGATTTTCTCAGTCACGGCATCGCCCTCAGCAGGCTGAATCGTCACGTCGTAGCTGCCATCTTCTGCTTTGGTGATAGCGGTAATTGTCCCTGTCGCAGAGGCGTTGAATATGCCGTTGTTGCTCTTCTCACCCGTGGGATAAACCTGACCGCGTCCCCGGTTGCCGCCCAGATGGATTTGGTATTTGCCAAAATGGGTTGACTTGTCAGTGCTGGGGTCAGGCGAAAGCACGGGGAAAACAATTTCCTGGTACTGATCGCCAGGGAGAGGCCCTACCAGCACAATGTTGTTTTGGGTTTCGCTGTAGGGCTGGAACAGATAGTTCGGCCCGACTTCCTCTTTGAGTTCTTCCGGAATACGGTCTTCGGGCGCAATCTTGAAGCCGTCCGGCAGCATCAGCACTGCGCCCACGTTTAGCCCGCCCCTTTCGCCATTCCCCAACACCTGCTGCATGCTCATGTCGTAGGGAACTTTGACCACTGCCTTAAAGACAGTGTCGGGTAGAACTGCCTGCGGCACTTCAATTTCGACGGGCTTAGCGGCGAGATGGCAGTTGGCGCAAACAATCCGCCCTGTGGCCTCACGCGGATTTTCGTAGTTTTGCTGCGCCCAAAACGGATATGCGGCAGCAGCTTGCGGCAAGCTGAAGCTGGCGCTCAGACTGAGTGCCGCCGCCACAATCAGAGTTAGCGTCCGTTGGAGAAAAAGCTTGCCGCTCGAACGTCGGCTCGACCAAATTGACTTCATGGTTGACGAAATGATGGGGTTTAGGTGTTCAGTCACAAAGGAAATAGCGAACCAGACTCTAAGCCCACCAGGGGGCATCGCCAGTCCGAAAATCGGTTTCAGTCCAGGGCGAGAGGGAGACTTTGCCGTTGTCGGTGACATCAGCGTGAGCCAAGGCTAGAGACAGCGGTGCAGGACCGCGCACAACCTTGCCTTCGCTGTTGTACTGCGAACCGTGGCAAGGGCACATAAACTTGTTTTCGCTGGCGTTCCAGGGGACGACGCAGCCAAGGTGGGTGCAGACGGCGTTTAGGCCGTAGTTCCCCAGTTCTCCAGCGCTCTCAACCACCAGATAGGTCGGGTCGCCTTTTAGCCCCTGCGTCAAGACCCGCTCGCCCACGTTATGGCTGGCCAAAAATTCGCTAGCCACAACGTCATTGCCCAGAGCGTCTTTGGCAATTACACCGCCGCCTGATCCACCACTAGAGGGCGGAATAAAATACTTCACAATCGGATAAAGCGCGCCCACGACCGTTCCACCTGCGGCTCCAAGCAGCAGTAGATTCATGAACTGTCGTCGTCCCAAATCGGGAACATCGGGGGTTTCAGAGAGTTGAGCCATGATTTGTGAGCAGAGATTTTAAGGGTTTGTGCTGAAGGTTGGGCGAGCCGCTGAGAGCCGAATCTCAAAGTCTAGATTTTTAAAGTCCGATTTTTAGGCTCATGTTAACGCCCTATGTCAACGCGAAGATGCAGACAAAGCGACGAAAGTCAAGATTCGGGAGCAGCACTGCCGAGGAAGACCCATGTTGACACCTCTGGTGCTAGCAATTTGCCCAACAGGCAATTTGGCAAGCATCAAGAAGCATATTCACAGATATTCTATAAGTATTATTGCATGTATGAATACCAGGGACGACATCCAGAGGAATTCGATCGGGCGGATCTAGTTTCTGCCAGGTTCCACTAGTTTCTATCAGTTCCGCTAGTTCCCACTAGGCAGAACAAAACTTTTGGGGTATACCTGATGGCAGCTTGATCAGCCGTTGTTATCTAATGCGCTTTTAGACTATGAATAATTTCGATTTGCAGTCCCGCAATCGGCAGAAGCAGAAGCAGTCGTCGAGTTCAGCGAAGCGCCCCGGACAAATCGCGCGACTCTCTGCGCTGCCCTTGCTCACCGCTGGCCTTGCCTGGGCCGCGCTGCCCATTTCTGCCGCCAGCGCCAGTCGATCCAGTCGTTATTATAATCCTGACCCCTACCGCAGCTTAGTGGCAGACTATAATGCCTGCGCAGTGGAGATAGCGGGTACGGGAGTCCAGCCTGAAGCGGCGGCGGCAGCCTGCGGGGGAGCGCTCTACCCACGCGCCCTATCATCTTGCGTCACTGGCATTGATGGCGGCACCGAGATTCTGGCAAGCGATGCCCTCTCAAACTGTCGTCGCGTCCGTCGCCCTCAAGATTTGGCCACCTGCGTCGTGGGAATTAACGGCATCAGCACCACTGGCACTGAGCCGCTAGATGTCTTGACCTACTGCCGCCGCAGTCTGCTTCCCAAACGCTTCTCTAACTGTGTTGTAGGCATCGCGGCTGAGGCGCCCAGCTATTCCACCACTGAGATGATGGACAACTGTATCGCGGCCAGCAATCGTCCCCGCCAGGTCTTGCCCAGCTTTATCCCGCGCGGTGAGGAAGTGCCGCTCCAGCCTTTGCCCAACAGTCCTAGCAGCGGCGTGACCCCGACTCCCAGCCAGATTTTGACCCCCAGCCAGCCTACCCCAGCACCCTCTACTCCTCGCAGCGTGCCAGCTCTCTGGTAGGTTGTAGATTAGGTAAATCGGCAGCAGAGCACATCTTTGCAGGTGACGCTCTGCCGCTCGCTATTGTCTGGCCATGATTCTAGTTGCTACTCTGGCGGCTGAGCCTCAGGGTTCTCGACCTGCCGCTGCGCTACGGCTGAGCAGTCTCGATCTTTGCTGCGAACCTGATTGACCGTGCGGCACTGCTCCCAGGCAATTTGATAGGCCAGGTTGGGCGGCAGCTGACCTTGCTGCATCAGCGCCTGTCGGAAATAGCGCAGGCTCTCTTGGCCTTTGTCTTGCTTCCGCAGAATTTGAGCCTTCAGGTACAGCAGCTCAGGATTGTTTGGCGTTTCCTGGATTGCCTTATCGACGGCCACAAGCGCTTGTTCTGGCTGGTCGAGGTCGCGATAGCCAATGGCGATACCGCGCTGCGCCAAATAAGTGGGAGCCGCATAGCTGTCAAGGCGCTCAATGGCCTGATTTGGATTGGAGAACGGCAGGTTGACCGCCAGCATCAGATCCATATAGCCCTTGAGCAGATTTAGCTCTGGATCTTGCGGCGAGAGCTTTTCGGCCTTGTCCAAGCTATCAAAAATCTGCTGGAGCTTGCCAAGAATCGCGGGTGTGGCGCGCACGGTGCCCTGCGTCGAAAGCGTATGTGCCCCTTCCAAAAACTGTCCTGCGGCGATATACAGGTTGCCGCGCAGCGGATCGCGGGTAATGAGCTGCTCTGCTGATTCGCGAGTCAGGCGGGCATTTTGTCCCATCGTATCCCAATCGCGATCGATGTAGGCCAAAGCCGCCTTCATAGCATAGGCCAGCGGCTCGTCAGCTTCGGCGGTTTCTAAGACCTGAGCGGCCTGCTGATAGTTGCCCTGCTCAAATAGCAGCTTAAACGCCTGCTCGGTTTTTTCTCCAACCGGATGTGGGTCGCGGGTGCGAAACGGGTCGGCTGAGGCAGGGCTAGCCCAAAGTAAAGCAGCACCGACGATTCCGACGGTTCCCAGCGACAGCGACAGTGAAGAGATCCAGGTTTGAGATTGAGGAGTGGAGGATAAAGTCATTTTGGCTATTGTTGGCTGTTGCGAATTAACAAGTGCAGATTAACAGGTGCAAATTGACCAGAGAATTGACCAGAGACCAGCGTTCAGATTCAGAATCTATGCGATATCAAAACTACTGCGATGAGAACGCCACCCTGTACTTTAACCTGCACAGCCCTGCCTGCGTCAATCGGCTGGTCGCCTAACTGGATGACGCGACCCAGCGACTCCCAGTTCCACCCGGCTGACGGGAGCTGTTATAAAGAGAAAACAATCCTCTGGCCTTCTGAATGCTCTATTTGAATGATCTGGTCTATCACCCTGCCGCGACACCTACCGCCATCCTTAAGTCAATCAATTTGGAGCTAGCGCCCCAGCAGCTTGGGTTGGTGATTGGACCCAGCGGCTCTGGCAAGAGCACTCTGCTTGAAATCATGTCGGGGCTGGCGCGCAAAACTTCCGGCCAGATTCGCTGGCGTGATCAGGAGCTAACGCCCGATCAGCTTCAGCAGCTCGCCGGACTGGTGTTTCAGTTTCCTGAGCGCCATTTTTGCGGCCACAGTATTTTAGAAGAGCTGCGGCTAGGACATCCTGAACTGGACAGCGAGCAAATTGAGCAAGCGCTAAAGGCAGTCGGGCTGGGGCATATTCCCCTACCTAGCTCGCCCCGGCTGCTCAGCGGCGGACAGCAGCGGCGGTTGGCGCTTGCCGTTCAGCTGATTCGGCAGCCTTTTCTGCTGCTGCTAGACGAGCCAACCGCCGGACTCGACTGGTCGATGCGACAGCAGGTGATTAGCCTCTTGGCGCAGTTGAAGCGGCAGTGGACGCTGCTGGTGGTTTCGCATGAGCCGGGTGAAATGCTGGGGATTGCCGACCGCTGCTGGACGCTAGACTCTGGCCGTCTGACTGCGGTTGATCCAGCCCAGCTAGGCGCTCAGTCGCTGGTGAAGTAGCCCTATTGCAAAATCTCTATGGCGCTAGTTTTAGAATCCGACTGGTCACAGGCTTTGGGCTGGACTCCCAGCATTCAGCAGCAGCAGCAGCTACAGCAAATCTATCAAGCAATTTTGCAGGGCAATCAGCAGCTCAATCTGACGCGGATTACTGAGCCATCTGAATTTTTGGAAAAGCACCTGTGGGATTCGCTGCGCGGTGTTTTCCCCCCGCTCAGCGCTTCTGTGACGCAGCCGCTGAGCCTGATTGATGTGGGTACGGGAGCTGGATTTCCGGGCTTGCCGCTAGCGCTTGCCTGTCCAGACTGGCGGGTGACGCTGCTGGACTCGACCCGCAAAAAGGTGGCTTTTCTAGAAGCGTTAGCAGCCGAGCTGAACCTGCCTGTTCAGAGCATAGCGGGTCGGGCTGAGCAGGTGGGTCAGATGGCTAAGTACCGAGCCAGTTTTGACATCGCCACAATCCGAGCTGTAGCTGCGCCTGCGATCTGCGCTGAATATACGCTGCCGCTGCTGAAGCTGGGCGGTACGGCAATTCTCTATCGGGGACAGTGGCAGGCTGAAGAGCATCAGGCGCTAGAGTCTGCCGCAGGGCAGCTAGGCGGCGTAATTGAGCGGGTTGATGCGTTTGCCACGCCTCAGAGCCAGAGCGTCCGCCACTGCGTCTATCTGAAGAAAGTTCAGTCCACCCCGCCTGAGTTTCCTCGTCTGGCTGGCATTCCCAGCCAAAAACCGCTCTAGAGTTCTGTCGAGAGCGGCTCAGGATCGGGTGATTAAGCTTCGTTCGAATTAACTTCAAATTAACTTCAAACTACTTCAGCTTTTGCTTCACGAAGGTCATCACCTGACCCAGCTGCTTCTTGAGCAAATTGATTTCGGCCTGCATTTTCTCAATTTTTTGGTTGAGAGCAGCCAGATCGCCTCCAGCAGCGGGGGCAGCGGGCGTAGCGGCTCTGGCGCGAGGCAGCCGCGACTTGGCCATTGCTGCCTTGATGGCCTCAATTAAATCTTTCTGCTCAAATGGCTTTTCGACAAACTCAAAATACTCGAACGGCTCCGGGATTTTCTCAGTCACCTCTTCGCGCCGCCCCGACATCAGCACCAGCGGAATGGATTGCAGGTCAGGCTGGGTCTGGATCTGCTGGAAAACTTCCCAGCCACTCATCCGAGGCAGCAGAAAATCTAACATAATCAGGTTAGGGCGCTCCTGCCGAATGCAGTTGAGTCCTTCAACGCCGTCCTTGGCTTCCAGAACCTGGAAATTGCCCTTGGGCAGCATGTCCCGCACCATATTACGAATAACTCGACTGTCATCAATAACTAGGATTTTATGGCTGGCCACGGTAGATTCCTCAGGTTGATTTAGAAGTTGATTTAGAAACAGAAATTAACTTTGCTAACTACATTATTGATTGTTGAAAGCAAAAGTGACAGATCGCAGCGCTAAGGGGAAGATCGCTGAAAAGGCGGCAAACGCGCAACCGTGAGCAAGTTGATCCAGCAAGTTCGAAATTTGCCGATATGCAGAACTTGCTGAGGTACAGTTTTATTCAGTGTACCTGTGTCGCTCAGGATGCTCAAGCGGGCCAAAAAATTCAGCCCTGTAAACTGAGAGGTTCATCCCGTTTTTAACGATGCTCTTACTATGCCCTTTGGATTTCTTATCCTACCGCTCTAGCTCAATGTAGATTGAAGTGGGTTGAAGTGGGTTGAAGTTCGAGCGTTCGAGATTTATTTTAGGGTTGCGAGATTTTTTAGGTTCTGATGAAGGTTCAATATGAATCAATCTGCCAGCCCATCTGCTAGCTCATCTGCCAGCAAATCTGGCCTTAAGCCTCCCCGCCAGCGGTTTAAAACTATTTTTGCCTTTGCTCCCAATCGGCAGACGCTGGGCGGCACGGCCTATTTGCTGCAAGAGCCAGCGGCAAATATTTTGGTGGACTGTCCAGCCTGGAATGCCGAGACGGAGGCATTTTTGACCGCACAGGGCGGCGTTGACTGGCTGTTTTTGACCCATCGGGGCGGCAGGGGAAGCGTCAAGGAAATTCAGCAGGCTTTTGGGGCAAAAATCTTGGTGCAGGAGCAGGAAGCTTATCTGCTGCCCGGTTTGTCTCTCATCACCTTTGAGCAGGAGTTTCAGCTTAGCCCCAGCAGTCAGGCAATTTGGACCTGCGGCCATTCTCCAGGTTCAGCTTGCCTCTACCATCAAAACTACGGCGGCGTTTTGTTTTCAGGACGGCATCTGTTGCCCAATGCCCAAGCTGCCCCTGTGCCGCTTCGCCTTGCTAAGACATTTCACTGGCCCAGGCAGATTCGCAGCATTCAGGCGCTTCGCCAGCGGTTTTCCCCCGAAACGCTCCGCCATATCTGCCCCGGAGCCAATACTGGTTTTTTGCGGGGTCGGATCTCTATTGAACCCGCCTATCCTCAGCTTGCCGCGCTCGATCTAGAGGCTTGCTTACAGACTCAGCCCAGTTTGTAATGTCCCCAAACCAGATAAACTGGTTGTGGGAAATTGGTGCGGGAAACTAGAAGGAAGCCGAAATGCTGAAGCGAATCGCCGTTGCGCTGTTAATAATTCTAGGCTTGAGCCTACAGAGCTGTACCCCGGCAACGCTCAGCCTCAAAAGCTATGTCAATACCTACGAAGGCTACGAGTTTCTCTACCCGAACGGCTGGATTGAGGCCAAAGTTGACGATGGCCCTGACGTAGTTTTTCATGATCTAATCGAAGAAATGGAAAACGTCAGCGTCGTGATTAACCCCGTACCGGGCGACAAGTCGCTGCAAGAGCTGGGTAGCCCGACTGAGGTGGGCTATCGACTCTCGAAAAACGCCATTGCGCCACCCGGATCGGGACGAGAGGCTGAGCTAGTCAGCGCTGAAAGTCGCGAGGTGGGCGACGAGCTTTATTACCTGATGGAGTACGCGATCACGTTGCCCAACCAGCAGCAGCGGCACAATCTGGCGAGCGCGGTAGTGCGCCGCGGTCAGCTTTTCACGTTTAATCTATCCACTAACGAAAAACGCTGGCAGAAGTCTCAGGATCTATTTCGCAAGGTCGTCAGCACTTTTTCGGTTTACTAATTTGATTGATTCGGTCTACTAACGCCCCCAAATGGCGCGCTCAGATTTTTGGTGCTGCAATGGCTATTCCGCCGCTGGTTCTTGCCTCTGCCTCGACTGCTCGACTACGACTCTTGCGGACGGCTGGCATTGAGCCAGTCGTGCATCCCAGCGATTTTGATGAGTCGCAGGTGCAGCTAGACAATCCCGCAGATCTGGTACAGCGGCTCGCGGAAGGCAAAGCCGCAGCCGTTGCCGCTCAGCTCAACGGGATGATGATTTTAGGCTGTGACTCGGTGCTGGTACTGGGCGGGCAAATCTACGGCAAACCTGCAAATCCGGCTGAGGCAATTCAGCGCTGGCAGCAGATGCGTGGCCAGACCGGAGCGCTCTACACCGGGCATGTGCTGATTGATCAGGTGCAGCGGCGGCAGCTCGTGCGCTATCAGATCACTGAAGTTGAATTTGCCCTAGTCAGCCAGCGGCAGATTGAAGCCTATGTGGCGACGGGTGAACCGCTGCACTGTGCAGGCTGCTTTGCCTTGGAAGGGCGAGGTGGTTTGTTTATAGAGTCAATCCGGGGCTGTCACAGCAACGTGATTGGTCTCAGCCTGCCGCTGCTCAGACAAATGCTGGCGACACTGAGCTACGATGTCTCTGACTATTGGCATCAGTGAGATTGGCAGGAAACTTGGCAGCAGTATTGGCAGCAGTGAGAGCTTGATACTCACTTCACGATGTCTTTATCAATCTTGCAGAAGTCAAAATGCTATATTGCCAAATAAATAGGCTTGCGGGGCAACCAAGCTGGATGAGATAGCTGTAAACGAGTCAGAAACAATCTGGCTGCAAGCTGCATATCTGCCAGATGAGAGTAGCTAGTAACACCTAGCAAGCAGTTATCCCATCCTGCTTGCGCCACCTGAAAATCAAGATTAATCTGAAACTTGAGACTAAAAGCAAGTAAATATCGCGCTCAGGTCACTGCTAAGTCAAGGCAGTTCGCCTAAAATCCTGGCTAAGATATCCCGGCTAAGATATCGGCTAAAACGATCGTCATCTACTAGGCCAAGCTCTCGATTTGATCTACCCCAACCATTGGTTTTTCAGATGGATTCATCGCCCCCCAAGCTCGACCAGCTTCGCTCTAATCCTCAGCATCAAACTCCGCTCGCTCAGTTCTGTGGCTCAGAGCTGCTCTTTCGCGACCGCTACCAGATCCTCCGAACGCTAGGGCGCGGGGGGTTTGGCGTAACTTATTTAGCCAAGGATGCGGCATTGCCCAACTCGCCGCTCTGCGTGATCAAGCTGCTTTGCCCCAAGGTTAGCAATCCGGTGGTGCTGCATCGTGCCAGCCAGCGTTTTGAGCGAGAGGCTAAGATTTTGAGCCAGTTGGGCAGTCACGCTCAGATTCCGCGCCTGCTAGATTACTTTCAGCAGGACGGCAGCTTCTATCTGGTGCAGGAGTATGTGCGGGGACGAACCCTGACAAAAGAAATTCGCAATCGCGGCAAGCTCTCTGAGCTGGAAGTGAAGCATTTCCTGAGAGAAATTCTGCCGGTGCTGAGCTATGTGCATGAGCATCAGGTAATTCATCGCGATATTAAGCCCCCCAATATCATTCGCTGCCAGGACGACGGGCGGTTGGTGCTAATTGACTTTGGAGCCGTCAAAGAGCAGTTCGTGCAGGTGAGCCAGAGCACTCACAGAGCCGCCACCACGCATTTTGTCGGCACGCTGGGCTTTGCTCCCCCTGAGCAGCTCTCACTGCGCGCCACCTACTCCAGCGATATTTTTGCCCTCGGCGTGACCTGTCTCTATATGCTGACTGGCAAACCGCCAATGGAGTTTAGCTATGACGCCACCACCGGCGAGGTTAACTGGCAGGACTACGTAACGGTCAGCGAGCATTTTGGCAAGATTCTCGATAAGATGCTGAAGATTTCAGTCCGCGACCGCTATCAGTCGGCGGAGGAAATTCTGCGATTTTTGAATCTGGAGCCTTATCTGGGCAAGCTGTCTGACTGTCTGAATATCCAGCCCCGGCTAGGCGACTTGCCGGATGAAGCTGAGCTGCTGGCGCGCAATGGCTATTTACCGCCAATTTTGCGCGCCGCAATTGCAATTCGGCGCTGGCGGGCAAGGCGGGCTTTGCGAGATCAAACTCATCAGGTTAAGCAGGCTGAAGAAGCTGAACTGCTGATTCATTACGATTAAATTTACTTTAGATCGGGCTAGAGTTCCGACTAGATCAGGGCGATAATAGCGAGGGTAAATCGCGGTTGCTGCCATGACCTATTTTGCTTTGGCCACCGACTATGACGGCACGATTGCCACCGAAGGTGCGGTTGATGCAGCAACGCTGGTCGCCTTGCAGCGCTGGCGGGAAACTGGGCGGCGGCTGATTTTAGTCACCGGGCGGATGCTGGACGACTGGCTGCATATTTTCCCGCAGTATGCGCCGCCTGAGCTATTTGACTGGGTGGTGTGCGAAAACGGCGCCGTGCTGTACCATCCGCCGAGTCAAGCGGTGAAGCTGCTGAGCGCTCCGCCCCCGACTGAATTTGAGCAAAAGCTGCGGCAGCAGATTGGAACGGGTTCAAAAATTTTTGAGGCGGCTGATTCGGACGAATTTGCTCAGCTGGTGCAAAGCGGCAAACTCGACGCTTTTGCTGCTGGACGGGTGATCTTGGCGACCTGGCAGCCCTATGATCAAGCAGCCACCGCGCTGATTCAGGATCTGGGGCTAGATCTTCAGGTGATCCTCAACAAGCGAGCCGTGATGATTTTGCCCAGCGGCGTTGACAAAGCCTCTGGCCTACAAGCTGCGCTGCAAGAGCTGGCGATCTCGCCCGCTCAAACCGTGGGCGTGGGCGATGCTGAAAATGACCTGCATCTGCTCAAACTCTGCGGCTTCTCAGCGGCAGTTGCCAATGCCCTGCCTGCGGTGAAAGCTGAGGCCGACTGGGTCGCGCAAGCCGCACGCGGGGCAGGCGTTGTGGAGTTGATTAATTATTTGCTGACTCAAGATTAAATCTGCGTAAAAAAAAGGCAGGCTGCTACCTGCCTCTGCTATCAAACGTAACGACTCAACCCGCTGCTACACAGCCGCAAAGAATTCTTTCGACTTCACCGGGTCAGGGTTCATCGTCGCATCACCGGGCTTCCAGTTAGCAGGGCAAACTTCGTCAGGGTGAGACTGAACGTGCTGAATCGCTTGCAGGGTGCGGAGCGTTTCTTCGACGCTGCGGCCAAAGGCCAGGTTGTTGATGGTTGCATGCTGAATCACGCCATCTTTGTCGATGATGAACAGGCCGCGTAAGGCAATGCCTGCTTCGGGATCGAGCACGTTGTAAGCCGCACTAATTTCTTTTTTGATGTCGGCCACTAGCGGATAGGCTAGGTCGCCCACGCCGCCCGATTTGCGATCGGTCTGAGTCCAGGCCAGGTGCGAAAACTCACTGTCGACAGAGACGCCTAAAATCTCGGTGTTGATCGCCTTAAAGTCGGCGTGGCGGTCGCTAAATGCGGTAATCTCAGTGGGGCAAACAAAGGTAAAGTCGAGCGGGTAGAAAAACAGCACGACATATTTGCCGCGATAGTCAGATAGCTTAATGCTCTTAAACTCTTGATCATAGACCGCCGTGGCCGTAAAGTCAGGCGCAGCTTGACCAACCCGGAGGCATCCTTCAGAACTGTAGGTCAGGGTCATGAACGAATCTCCTTAACTAATACGTCTACTTTAACGAACTGTTACGACTATATCATAGTCATAACGATTGTGACTAGGCTGGCGCAAGTTCAGATTCAGTTCGGCAGTTTGGCTCAGATTGCTCTAGGAACTTGCTGAATTCGCCGCTGGTAAAAATAAGAGCTTTGCCAAATAATGAGAATCTAGCCGCCAGCTCGGTTCATAGGGATGGTTCTGGGTTGATTCAGTCAGGGTAAATTCAGGGCAATGGATAGTTTAGACCAGCGGGAATGGCTGCTGACCAACGGGCTGGGTAGCTTTGCTAGCGGCACCCTCAGCGATACTCATCGCCGTACGTATCACGGCTGGCTGTTTGCGGCGCTCGATCCACCCAGTCAGCGCAACCTGCTGCTGTCGCGAATTGAGGCTCAGCTCGATCTGCTGGGGCAAAGCTTTGAGCTAGGCGTGAATTTTTGGAGCAGCGGCGCGATTGCTCCGCAGGGCTATCGTCTGCTGCAAAGCTTTGAGCGGGAGCCAGTTCCGACCTGGACTTGGGGGCAAGATCACTGGCAGCTCTCGCGGCGCTTACTGCTGCCCCACTGTGCAGATAGTTGGGCAGATAGTCGGGCAGATACGATATCTGGCCAGCGACTTTTGATCCAGTATCGCTATCACGGCGCTGAAACTGCCGTCCTGAAGCTGCGCCCCCTGATTGCCGATCGGGTGTTTCACCATCAGCAGCGCTCTGGGGATTTGCAATTTACTCAAATCCCTCAGCCTCAAAGCCTGTGGCTGCAAGCCCAGCGAACGGGTGGCGGGTTGGGTACGCCTTGGAGCCTATGCTGGACGCAGGGCAACTACTCTAGTGATGGCATCTGGTACTGGGGCTACCGCTACCCCGAAGAAACTGAGCGCGGCTTGGCTGATACCGAAGATCTCTACAGTCCGGGCTGTTTAATAGTGGTGCTGACTGCGGGCGAGACTGTGACGCTAGAGGCGCGGGTTGGGTTTTTAGATGGCCAGCCAGATCTCCAAAGTCTCAGCGACCAAAGCTTTGAGCAGGCTTTGGCGGCGGAACAGCTGCGGCTGGGCAGCAAAGCTACATCGCTGCGTCAGAGGCTCTTGGCCGCAGGCGATCAGTTTATTGTGCATCGCGCCTCCACCCAGAACCCGACGATTATTGCGGGCTACCCTTGGTTCAACGACTGGGGACGTGACAGCCTGATTGCCCTGCCGGGGCTGGCCCTGGCAACGGGCAAATTTGATCTGGCCAAAGGACTGCTGCAAACCTTCGGGCAATATTGCCAGCAGGGGCTAATCCCCAACACTTTCCCCGATGCCGAAACCAAGCCAATCTATAACTCGATTGATGCAGCGCTCTGGTGGATTGAATCGCTGGGGCTGTATTTAGAAGCCAGCCAAGACTGGGATTTTTTGGTGCAGCAATATCCGGTGGTCTGGAGAATTTATAAAGGGCTGATGGTCGGGACGCTCTACAGCATTCGGGTGGATGCCTTTGACGGGCTAGTGACTTGGGATGCAGCAGGCGTGGCGCTGACCTGGATGGATGCGGTGGTGGCCGAAACGCCTGTCACGGCGCGGCGCGGCAAGCCGGTTGAGATTAACGCTCTCTGGTATTCGGCGCTCTGTTGGGGGCATCAAATGGCAGAGCGGTTATTAACTGTATCCGACCCGCCCTTTGACAGAGCAACGCTCAGCAATCAGGCCAAGCGCTTTGCCACTCAGTCTGAGCAGGTAAAGCTATCTTTGCAAAAATATTGGAATCCGGCGGAAGGCTACCTCTATGACCGGATTGACCCCAACGACTATCCTGACTGCACGATTCGCCCCAACGCCGTGATCGCACTGTCGCTGCACCACTGCGGGTTCAAAGACAGCATTGGGCAGCAGGTGCTGGAACTGGCGCGGCTGCGGCTGCTCACCCCTTATGGTCTGCGGTCGCTCGACCCTGCCGACCCGCAGTATATCGGTCAATATCAGGGCGGCATCTGGCAGCGGGATCAGGCTTACCATCAGGGCACGGTCTGGCCTTGGCTGCTGGGAGCATTTATCCGAGGCTGGCAGCGCTTTTACCCGGATCAGCCGCTACCGTTTGACTGGCAGCCATTGCTGGATCACTTTCAGCATCAGGCCTGTCTGGGTTCGATGAGCGAAATGTTTGATGGCGATCCGCCTCATGCTCCCAGAGGAGCCGTGGCGCAGGCTTGGTCAGTGGCGGAGGTGATTCGCCACTGGTGCTAGCTACAAGCCACAAGTGCTAGCAACTTGTAGTCATAATGACTTCGGTTTATTATGGCTATTGTCGAGTATGAAAGTATGCCTATGAAAAAAGATAGCGATGAACGAATCGGATCTATTACGATCCATTAGCCTTTGTTCACTGGTTTTACACGATAGAGCGCTAAATTACCGAATCTCTTTAATTCTCATAAACCAGCTCAAGCGTTGGGTTAAGCCGAGTTTTTGAATTTTCAGTCACCACAGAATCGAGGGTTAGTCATGCCGCATTTTTTTGACGACAATAATGGACGCAAATCGTTTGAGCTGCCCGGTGCCAAACCTCACTACACGCCCGATCGGCCTGGGCAGGTGGAGCATATTTTCCTAGATCTAGCGTTAGATATTCCTCGCCAAAGCTATCAGGGCATCTGTCAAATTCGGCTGAATCCAGTGCGGTGCGGCGTGGAACGGCTGACGCTGGATGCGGTCGATTTGCAGATTCAGCGCGTGCAGGTGGAGGGCGCGACTCGACCCTTTGACTATAACGGTGAGCAGCTCCAGATTCAGATTTTGCCGACGGTGACAGGTCAGCCAATTCTGATTGAGATCCAGTATCGGGTCGAAAAGCCCCAGCGCGGCATTTATTTCATCCAGCCTTCTGCCGACTATCCGCAGAAGCCAACTCAGGTTTGGACCCAGGGCGAAGACGAGGATTCGCGCTACTGGTTTCCCTGCTTTGACTATCCGGGACAGCTCGCCACCTCTGAAATTCGGGTGCGCGTGCCGCAGCAGTATTTGGCCATCTCGAACGGCGAGCTAGTCTCGACCGAGACAGTCGGCGCGGACAAGATTTACCACTGGCTGCAAAAAGAGGTGCATCCCAGCTATTTAATGACGCTGGCAGTGGGCGATTTTGCGGAGCTGCGCGACGAGTGGCAGGGCAAGCCTGTGACTTACTACGTCGAGAAAGGTCGCGAGGCAGATGCGCGCCGCACAATGGGCGATACGCCAGCGATGATCGAGTTCTTCAGCCAGACCTACGGCTATCCTTACGCTTTCCCCAAGTACGCGCAGGTCTGCGTCGAAGACTTTATCTTTGGCGGCATGGAAAACACCTCGACGACGCTGCTGACAGATCGCTGTTTGCTGGATGAGCGGGCGGCGTTGGATAACCGCAATGCGGAAAGCTTGGTAGCGCATGAGCTGGCGCATCAGTGGTTTGGCGATTTGGTGGTGATTAAGCACTGGTCGCACGCCTGGATTAAAGAGGGTATGGCTTCTTATGCGGAGGTGCTCTGGACGAATCGCCAGTATGGGGCAGAGGCAGCGGCCTACTATTATTTGGAGGAAGCCCGCAGCTACTTGAGCGAGGACAGCTCGCGCTATCGTCGCCCGATGGTGACGCATATTTATCGGGAGGCGATTGAGCTATATGACCGTCACCTCTATGAAAAAGGAGCCTGCGTCTATCACATGATTCGGGCGGAACTGGGGGACGAGCTGTTTTTCAAGACAATCCAGAGGTTTGTGCAGGACAACGCGCACCGCACGGTGGAGACGGTGGATCTGCTGCGGGCGATTGAGAAGGCTTCGGGGCGGAACCTGCAATTTTTGTTTGATCAATATGTGTTTCGGGGCGGGCATCCAGACTATAAGGTGGC